>DYFV01000089.1 GCA_020725025.1 Azoarcus sp. | reverse complement strand
ACCCCTCTCTGCAAGCCCCTCCGGGCTTTTGCACACTGTTCAGAACACTACCGCGTTTCCCGGCTGTGCTACGGAATCAGGAAAGGCAATTAGTGCATTTGGAGTATCTCCAACGCGGTCTACGCCTGTCAATGCAGGAAGTCACACCCGGGCCCAAGATTCATAGGCCGGATGGAGTGCAACGGAGTCCGGGGCAGACGCCGATCCTTTCGCCGCCGCGCATCGCCCCACCGCCGCCCCGGATTCCGCCGGGGCTCCATTCCGGCTACATGGGCGCGCGGTGGAATGCGTGGCGGGGACCTACGGGGAAGGCAGGCGCAGGCGCTCGGTGTAGCCGGTCATCTCGAGGTAGCCGCGTCCGATCTCGCGGTCGCCTTCGAGGAGCCGCACCGCCCCTTCCCAGTAAACCGCGCCGGTGGAGCCCCGGCTGTCGAGCTCCTGGTCGTCCATGAGGGGCTCGAGGCGCATGCGGCGGCCGGCCACCTCGAGCGCCCACTCCACCGGGTACTCGGCCCCGGTGCGCGGCGAGCGCCATCGGCGGACGGGGATGAAACGCACCTCGTCGGGCGCAAGCGTTCGTGCCTCCCCGCGCCCCTCGCGCAGGGTGCCGGCCGCCCACATCGCGTCGCCCTCCCCGTCGCGCATGCGAAAAGCCATGAGGGCCCCGCCGTCGTGCAGGTTGATGCCGATCCAGTCCCATCCCTGCGCCCCCTCGGGCAGCAGCTCGCTCGACCACTCGTGATCGAGCCAGGCATGGCCGCGTACCTGGTGCGTCGTGCGGTCGATGCGCAGGGTGCCGCTCACGGCGAGCTGCGGGCGGCTGTAGTAGTAGCTGGCGTGCTTGGGATCGGGCGCCTTCCGGCTGAAGCCGGCGCGTCCGTTGAGCATGGGCGGGCCGGGCGGATCGAAGCGCAGGTCGAAGCCGAAGCGCTCGTCGGCGACGCGGGCGCGGTAATGGCCGTCCACGAGCTCGAGCGACCAGTCGCCGAGCCAGGCATGGGTGCGCCCGGTGCTTGCGCCGGCGAGCGGCGCGAGGGCGCGTTCGGCGCGCTCGGCGTGGATGAGCCGCCCGACCGCCGGATCGGCCACCGCGGCATGGGCCAGGATGAGCTGCCGCGGCGCGAACCGGCTCGGGTTGTCCTCGCCGATGCCCGTGCGCACGCGGAAGAAGGTGACCTGGAAGCCGCGCTCGACGCCCGCCTCGTCGGTCAGCCAGCCGGTGACGTACCACCATTCGGTGCGGTAGTCGGGATGGGCGCCGGTGTCGGCGGGAAACTCGAGGGTGTGGCCCGGGACCACCGGCGGGTAGTCGGCGGCGAGCGCGATACCGGTCGCGAACTGGATCTCGACAAGAAAGGCCAGCAGCCATCGAACGATCATCAATATCTCCATCCGGAGCCCGTGGAACGGAACGCCGAAGGCCGGCATTGGCGCCGTCGAAATGCATGCATTATGATGCACTGCATGGTACCGCTTGGAGGCACCCGCAATGCCGACGCTGCAAATCCGCAATCTCCCCGAAGATCTCTATCAGGCGTTGGTGTTCCGTGCACAGCGGGCGCATCGCAGCCTGGCACAGCAAACGATCGCCGACCTCCGAGAAGTCGCCGGCCGTTGCGGATCCGCCCGGCGCACCCAGGTCCTGGACAGCATTCGCGCGAGCATCGAGGCCGAAGGCACCCGAACGCCGGGTGCCGCGCCGGAAACGCTGCTGCGCGACGACCGGGATCGGTAAGCGATGCGAGTCGTTCTCGACACATCCGCGGCCGCGAACATCGTTCTGCGCACCGAGCTCGCACCCTCTCTGATCGAGACGCTGCGGACGGCCGATCTCGTGCTCGCTCCCAGCCTGTTCCATAGCGAAGTGGCAAACACGCTGTGGAAGTACGTCGGCTCCGGGGAACTGGACGTCGACGGAGCCATTGCTCGCCATGAGGAAGCGATCGCGCTCGTGGATGCTTTCGAAGCCGACGACCAGCTCGCCGTGGAAGCCCTGTCGACCGCGGCACGCATGAATCACCCCGTCTACGACCTTCTGTACGTGATCCTCGCGCGCCGCTTCGGGTGCAGGCTGATGACGACCGACAGGAAGCTCGCAGCGCTCGCAGCCAGTATCGACGAGAATATGCCCTTGTAGCATGGGAGACGGTGCGGGGGCTTGCAGCCCGGATGGAGCCTGAGCGTAATCCGGGAAAATCGTCGCGATCACGCTCACCAATCCTCCCTCACCGCCAGCACCGCCTCCTGCCGCATCGCCTGGTAGCCCGAAAGCCGCGCCGCGAAGCCCGCCAGCAGCACCAGCCCCGTAGCGAAGGCGGCCAGCGCCGCCACCGGCAGGTCCAGGTCCATGCTCCAGTGGAAGCTCTGGCGGTTGACGACCTCCACCAGAATCACCGCTATGGCGCCGCCCGCCGCCATGCCCACCGCCACGCCGACCGCGGCCGTGAGGGCCCCCTCCAGGGCCAGCAGGCGCCCGATCTCGCCCCGCGTCACCCCAAGGTGGCGCAGCATGCCGAACTCCTTGCGCCGGGCGGTGGCGAGGGCGGCGAAGCTGGTGCTGATGCCGAAGAGGCCGATCAGCACGGCCACCGCCTCCATGACGTAGGTGACGAGGAAGGTGCGGTCGAAGATGGCCAGCGTGGTGGCGCGGATCTCGCCGGGCAAGGCGATCTCGATCGTGCGCTCCCCCAGCGCCCGGCGCACGCGCTCGCTCACCTCCTCCGCCGTGGCCCCGGGGGCGAGCGTGACCGCGAGGTCGTTGTTGAGCGGATCGCCGCTGCGCGCCCGGTAGTCCGCGAGCTCGATGACCAGCGCGCCGTGCTGGCGGGCGTAGTCGCGCCAGACGCCCGCCACGCGGAAGGGATACGCCTTGCCGGCGAGCGGGAGCGCCATGGTGTCGCCGACCGATAGGCCGAAGAGATCGACCATCGCCTCGGAAATCCATACCGGGGGCGGCGCCCCCTCGACCGCCGCACCGCCCGGTCCCTCTCCCGCCACCAGGGGCAGGGCCATGCCGCCGTCCACGGGGCGGGCGATGAGCGTCACCGGGAAGCGCTCGTCGCCCAGGCGCAGGGTGTCGAAGCGGGTCGGGCGGACTTCGGCCACCCCGGGCAGAGCCGCCACGCGTTCGACCACGTCGGGCTCGAGGAACCCGCTCGCCGCCGAGGACGAGGCACGCACGTAGAGGTCGGCCGGGAGCACCTGCGCGAGCCAGTCGTCCACCGAGCCGCGGAAGGAGCTCACCATGATGGCCATCGCCGCCGCCAGAGCGACGCTCGCGACGACGCCCGCCCCGGCGACGACCGCCTGCCCGGGCGCCGCGGCGAGCCGCGCGTGTGCGAGCCGGACCAGCGCCGCCCTGGCGCCGCGCAGGCTGCCCATCGCGATGCGGGCCACGCCCGGCAAGGCCAGCACCGAGCCGGCGAGCACCAGCGCCACCGCCACGTAGCCGAAGACCGGCACGCCGCCCACCGGCGGCACGAGGCAGGCGAGCGCCGCGAGCGCGAGGCAGGTGAGCGCCGCCCCCCAGCGGGAGCGGGGCTGCAGCAGGTCGGCCTCGTCGCCCGCCCGCAGGGCCCGGGCGGTCTGCATGCGGGTCGCCTCGCGGGCAGGCAGATAGCCGCCTGCGAGCCCCGCCACGCCGCCGAGCAGCAGATAGGCCGCACTCGCCAGCGGATCGAAGGCGAGCTCCGGCCTCACCCCCTCGAAGTAGCCGGCCCCCAGGTCGCCGCCCACCACCCGGAAGGCGAGCGCCGTGAGGCCGTAACCGAGAGCGACGCCGAGCGCTCCGCCGGCCAGTCCGACCGCCGCGGCCTCGGCGAGCAGGCCGCGCAGCAGCATCGGGCGGTCGACCCCGAGCGCACGCAGGAAGGCGAGCTCCTGGCGCCGCCGCACCACCGCAAGGAGCTGCGTGGAGAACACCAGGAAGCCGCCGGTGACGAGCGCGATGACCGCGAGCATGGTGAGGTTCACCCGGTAGGCGCGCGACAGTCCGGCCACCTGCGCCTGGGCTGCTTCGGGCGCGAGCAGGGACACGCCGGCCGGCAGCAACGCGGCGAGCCGCTCACGGGCCGCCTCGCGATCCACGCCGGCCGCGAGCCGCAGGTCGACGCGGCTGATGCGTCCGATGCGGCCGAACACCTGCTGCGCGGCGGCGATGTCCATCACCGCCAGGGTCTGTCCCGCGCCCGCGCCGGGCACACCGCCGGCCACCCGCAGGACGTACTCGCGCAGCCCGCCCTGCACCGTCACGCGGTCGCCCGGCGCGAGGCCGAGCGAGGCTCGTGCCGCCGGCGCGAGGAAGACCGCGTCCGCCTCGAGCGCCGCAGCGGGCCCAGCCCCCTCCTCCACGGCCGGCAGCAGCCCCGGCTGCACGTGTGCGGCCCGGAACAGGTCGATGCCGACGATTCGCAGCGACTGGTCGCGGCCGGGCAGCCGCGCCTCGAGCTCGAGCACCGGGCTCGCCTCGGCGACCTCGGGCCGCCGGGCAAGCGCGACGTAGAGCGCATCGTCGAAGCCCTCGCGCCCGCCCACCGCCTGCAGGTCCGCCTCTCCGGCCAGAAACCGCATGCCGCGGCCGAACTCGTCGAGCGCCGCGCCATGGATGAGATGCACCGCCAGCCCCAGAGCCACCCCCAGCGCGATCGCGAGCAGCGACAGCGCGGTGGCGAGCCGCCGCCGCGCGAGGCTCGCGAGGAAGACGTGCCGCAGCGCCCCGCTCACACGCCCTCCCCCCGCCCCCGGCCCCGTAACCCGGATGAAGCGCCGATCACCGCCGCCCCCGGATTCCGTTTCACTCCACCCGGGCTACGAAGGTGGCTCATGGGGACTCCTCGTCCAGTCCCTGCTGCGTGAGCCGCAGCACCCGGTCGGCGCGCGCCGCGGCGGCGCGCGAGTGGGTGACGAGGATGCCCGCCGCCCCATCGGTGCGGATGCACTCCAGGAGCAGGTCCAGCACCCCGGCGGCGCGCTCCGGATCGAGGTTTCCTGTGGGCTCGTCGGCGAGCACCAGCGCCGGGCGGTGCACCAGCGCCCGGGCGATGGCCACCCGCTGCAGCTCGCCCCCCGAGAGATGGCGGGGCCAATCGTCGCCGCGTTCGGCAAGCCCGACGCGCTCCAGCATGTCCCGGGCACGGTCCGCAGCCGCATCCGGCGCGACGTCGAGCAGCCACAGCGGCAGCGCCACGTTCTGCGCCACGGTCAGATGCGGCAGCACGTGGAAGGCCTGGAACACGAAGCCGTAGCGGCGGCGCCTCAGCCGCGCGAAGCCGTCCTCGTCGAGCTCCGTCAGCACGGCCCCCTCGAGTTCGATCCGACCGTCGTCCGCCCGCTCCAGCCCGGCGATACAGTTGAGAAGGGTCGACTTCCCGACGCCCGACTCTCCCATGACCGCCACGCATTCGCCCGGTGCAAGGCGCAGCGACACGCCCGCGAACAGCGGACGGGCCGCGCCGAAGCGCTTCGTCAGACCATCGATCTCCAGCATGCGCAAACACCTCCCGGAGGGTGGCAATCGGTCCCCGATTTGGGGCACTGCAACACAAGAACGAACGTAGTGCGCGCCAACGCGTATAAGATAACGGTCGTCATCGCAATGTCCCGCCAGGGTCGCGAACGGACGGGCATCATCGCCGCTCGCGGCAATAAACAGATTCGCCGGCCGGGTAGTCTCCAACAAGAACACGAATCGGCATGCAGCGTTCCACCCTGACCGCTCGGGCAGTTGCAGTCGCGCCCCCGCCCATGGAGGCGTTGGTGCCGGCCGCGTTCGAGGGGGGAAGGCCATGAAGCGATTCGCGGGCCTGTCCCTCCACGACCGCCTCCTGCTGGTGGCGCTGCTGCCGGCCGCCCTCGTCGCCTCGCTCGTGACGTCCCTCGTCGTCCACCGTGGAACGCGGGCGCTCGACGACGCGCTGGACGCGCGCGGCCGCGCCATCGCCAGCTTTCTCGCACCGGCCTCCGAGTATGGCGTGATTACGGGCAACCGCGCGAGCCTGGAAACGCTGCTGCAGGGACTCTCCGCTCAGCCCGACCTCGGCGGCGTGGCCATCTACGGTGGCGACGGCGAGCTGTTGGCGAGCCGCGGGCGCTTCCGTGCGGTTCCGAGCGCCTTGCTGCGCAAGACCGATCGCGTTCACCTGGTGGATGCGGACCCGGAAGTGCTCGCCGTGCTTGCGCCGGTCTTTCCCAGCGAAGTGGTGATCGACGACCTGCTCGCCGGCGAACCCATGGTCGACGCGCGCAAGGTCCGCCCGGCCGGCTGGGTGTACGTGGAGCTCGATGCCCTGCCGGCGACCCGCCAGAAGAATTCCATCATCTCGGTGACGCTCGCGCTGCTGGCGATCGGCCTCGGTACCGCCGGGCTGCTGTCGGTCCGCCTGGCGCGTTCCGTGTCGAAGCCGGTGTCCCGTCTGGTCGCCGGGGTGGAGAAGATGGCCGACGGCTCGCTCGACGTACAGTTGCCCGAGCGGGCGACGAACGCCGAGCTCGCCGCACTGGAGCGCGGCTTCAACGCCATGGCCCGCGCCATCTCGGAGATGCACCGCACCATGCAGTCGCGCATCGACGAGGCCACCGCCAAGCTCGCGCACCTCGCCCACCACGACGCGCTCACCGGCCTGCCCAACCGGCGCGCCTTCGAGCAGCATCTGGAGGAGTCCGTGGCCGCCTCGCGCCGTGCCGGCGATCATGGCGCGCTGTGCTTCATCGACCTGGACCGCTTCAAGCTCGTCAACGACACCTGCGGCCACGCGGCCGGCGACGAGCTCCTCCGCCACATCGCGCGACTGCTGCGCCAGCGGCTGCGTGAAGAGGACGTGGTGTGCCGCGTGGGCGGCGACGAGTTCGCGGTGATCCTGCGCGGCTGCACCCGTTCCGATGCGCTGCGCATCGCCGAGAACCTGCGCGAGGGCCTGGCCGCCTTCCGCTTCGAATGCGAGGGCAGACGCTTCTCCGTCGGCGCGAGCATCGGGCTGATCCACATCGACGGAAAGGCGGCTACGCCGTCCGAGATCCTCATGGCCGCGGACCTCGCCTGCTACACCGCCAAGAAGAACGGCCGCAACCAGGTGGTGGAGCACGAGCCCGGCCAACCCGTGCCGACGGAGTACGGCAACGACGCGCTGCGCAAGGGGCTGCCGACCGACCCGGATGCCGATTTCGTGCTGTACGCACAGGCGATCGTGCCCCTCGCGCGCAATGCCTCGGGCCAGTGGCTGGAGGTGCTGCTGCGCGTGCGCGACGGACAGGGGCAACTGCAAGCACCGGGGGCGTATCTTTCCCGGCTCGAGGACAGCGGCAGGGCTCTCGACGTCGATCTCGAGGTGGCCGCGTCCGCTTTCGCGGCCGCCGCATCCCGCTCCGGGGCGGCAACCTTCTCGGTGAGCCTCAACGTGAGCCGGCGCACGCTCATGGAAGGCACGCGCTTCGTCGAGCAGCTCGCACGGCTCGCCGTGCTCCACGGCATCGCACCCGCCAGGATCGTGCTCGAGCTCCCCGGGCAACTGGTCGAGCAGTTGCCCGCCGAGAGCCGGCACTTGGCCGACAAGGCGCGGGGAGCGGGGTTCTGCTTCGCCATCCAGGGACTCGACGGCAGCGGTTTCCGCCACCTCCCGGCGCTGCGACCCGACTACGTCAAGATCAGCCTTTACCGCCTCATCGCCGCCTTCGGCATGGAGGCCGGCTGCAACCTCGCCCAGGCGCTCGCCAGCATGGCCTCGTCGCTCGGTATCCACACGGTCGCGACCGAAGTCGAGGATCCCGTGCTGCTCGAGGCCCTTTCCGCCTACGGCTTCGACTACGCGCAGGGACACTCGGTGTCCTCGCCGGTGCCGATCGAAAGGTGGGAGACGCCGCATCCGCCGGAGCAGTCGCCCGCCACGCCGCCCCTCTGCTGAGCCCTCCCGACGCCGGCGGGCGGGCGCCCTCCTTCGCGGCCCCACCGGCGCCGCAAAGCGGCTGAGCGTCATTCCGATCGCGTATACTTCGGCCCGCCCATCATGCCCGTCGATCACTACGAGAACTTCCCCGTCGCTTCCGTCCTGCTGCCGGCGCGCCTGCGCGAGCCGGTGGAGGCGATCTATGCGTTCGCCCGCAGCGCCGACGATGTGGCCGACGAGGGCGATGCGCCGGCGGTTATGCGGCTGGCGCGCCTGAACGACTACCGCCGCGAGGTCGACGCGATGGCGCGCGGCGACGCCCCGCGCGACGCCCAGCTCGCGCCGATGTTCGACCGTCTCGCGCGCGCGGTGCGTGCCCATCGCCTGCCGGTGCAGCTGCTGCGCGACCTGCTGGATGCTTTCAGCCAGGACGTGGGGAAGACGCGATATGTGGACTTCGCCGAGCTCGCCGATTACTGCCGGCGCTCCGCCGATCCGGTGGGCCGCCTGCTGCTCCACCTCTACGACGCCGCCACCCCGGACAACCTGCGCCTGTCGGACCGCATCTGCACGAGCCTGCAGCTCATCAACTTCTGGCAGGACGTGGCGATCGACTGGGCGAAGGCGCGCATCTACCTTCCCGCCGAGGACATGCCGCGCTTCGGCGTGGGCGAGGACCATATCGCCGAGGGGCGCTGCGACGACGCCTTCCGCGCCTTGATGCGCTTCGAGGTCGAACGCGCCCGCACGATGATGCTCGAGGGCGCGCCGCTGGCGCGGCGCCTGCCCGGCCGCATCGGCTGGGAGCTTCGCCTCGTGGTGCTGGGCGGCTTGCGTATACTGGAGCGCATCGAGGCGGCGGGCTACGACGTTTTCCGTCACCGCCCCACGCTCGGCAAGGGGGACTGGCCCAGGCTCGCCTGGCGCGCGATGCGCTACGAACTCCGTTGAATCCCGACGCCGGGCGCCCGGCCCCACCCCGCCCGCACTGGAACCGAACCGCTCCATGAATCCCCACGACTACTGCCAGGACAAGGCCGCCAAGAGCGGCTCGAGCTTCTACTACAGCTTCCTGTTCCTCCCGCCGGAGCGGCGCGAGGCGATCACCGCCCTGTACGCCTTCTGCCGGGAGGTGGACGATGTGGTCGACGAGTGCCACGACCTGCAGCTCGCCCAGACCAAGCTCGAGTGGTGGCGCGGCGAGGTGGCGCGCGTCTACGATGGGCAGCCGGCCCATCCGGTGGGCCTTGCGCTGAAGGACGTCCTCACGCGCTTCGACCTGCCGCGCGAGCAGCTGCTCGAGATCATCGACGGCATGGAGATGGACCTCACCCAGACCCGCTATCTGGATTTCAAGGCGCTGCAGCTCTACTGCTACCGGGTGGCGAGCGTGGTGGGCCTGCTCGCGGCCGAGATATTCGGCTACAAGGACCGGCAGACCCTGAAGTACGCCCACGACCTGGGCATCGCGCTGCAGCTCACCAACATCATCCGCGACGTGGGCGAGGACGCCCGGCGCGGACGGGTCTATCTCCCCATCGAGGACCTGCAGCGCTTCAACGTGCGCGCGTCCGAGATCCTGGAGCGCCAGTACTCCGACAACTTCCGCGCCCTGATGGCCTTCCAGGCCGAGCGCGCGAAGAAGTTCTACGACCAGGCGCTCGCCGAGCTGCCCGCGGTCGACCGCAAGGCGCAGCGCGCCGGCCTGGTGATGGCCGCCATCTACCGCACGCTGCTCGACGAGATCGAGCGCGACGGCTTCCTGGTCCTCGACCGGCGCACCTCGCTCACGCCGGTGCGCAAGCTGTGGATCGCCGGACGGACCTGGGTGCGGGCGTGACGGTCCGGGCGGCCGTTCCACCAGCGTTCCCGGATTCCGCCGGGGCTCCATCCAGGCTACCCGGCGCCGCGGTTTTCGTAGCCCGGATGGAGCCCAAGCGGAATCGGGGGCAGGCACCCGAGGTGCTCCGATGACCGCCTCCGTCGCCGTCATCGGCGCCGGCTACGCCGGCCTCGCCTGCGCGGTCGAGCTCGCCCGGCGCGGCGTGCAGGTGACCGTGTTCGAGCGCTCGCACACCCTGGGGGGACGCGCCCGCGTGGTGGCCAAGGACGGGCACCGCATCGACAACGGCCAGCACATCCTGCTGGGCGCCTACACCGAGCTCTCCCGCCTGTTGCGCCTGACCGGCGGCACGCCGAAGGCGCTGGAGCGGCGCCCGCTCACCCTGCACATTCCCGGGCGCATGCACCTGCAGGCGGCCGCCCTGCCGGCGCCGCTGCATCTCGCGGCGGGGCTACTCTTCGCCTCCGGGCTCGCCTGGCGCGACCGGCTGGCGATGCTCGGCATGATGCGCTTTCTTAAGCGGTGCAGGTTCCTCGTCGATCCGGCCTGGACGGTGGCCGAGCTGATGCGCGAAGCGGAGCAGCCGTCGACCCTGGTTCGGCAGGTGTGGGAGCCCCTGTGCGTGGCGGCGCTCAACACGCCGGTTGCCGAGGCCTCCGCCCAGGTTTTCGCCAACGTGCTGCGCGACAGCCTGGCCGCCGACGCCGCCTCTAGCGAGCTGCTGATCCCGCGGGTCGACCTCTCCGAGCTGTTCCCGGTGCCCGCCGCACGCTTCCTCGCGGTGCGTCGCGGCAAGCTGCGCACCGGCACGGCGGTCGAGGCCATCGAGCGCACGCCCGAGGGTTTCCGTCTCGAAGGCGACCCGACCACGCGCCAGCGCTACGCCCACGTGGTGCTCGCCACAGCGCCCCATCACGCCGGGGCGCTGCTCGCCTCGGCCGGCGGCTGCGACCGGCTCGCGGCACTGATCGACGCCCTGCCGGCCGAGCCGATCACGACCATCTACCTGGCGCTAGGCGAGACGGTGCGACTGCCCCACCCGATGATCGGGCTCGCCGACGGCCCCGCCCAATGGGCGTTCGACCGCGGCCAGTGCGGCGGCAAGGCAGGCCTGATCGCCTGCGTCATCAGCGCCCACGGCCCGTACGAGTCGCTCTCGCGGGACGAACTCGTGCTCGCGGCGCACACCCAGCTCGAACGCGAGCTCGACCGCCGCCTGCCAGCCCCCGAGTGGTCCCAGGCGATCACCGAGAAACGCGCCACCTTCGCCTGCCGCCCTGGCCTCGTACGCCCGGGCCTGCGCACCCCCATCCCCGGCCTGTGGCTCGCCGGCGACTACCTGGATTCGCCCTATCCCGCCACGCTCGAGTCGGCCGTGCGCTCGGGAACGGCGGCCGCAGCGGCGATCCTGCGGGGGGCGTGACGGCTTGTTGTAGGAGCGGCGCTGTCCCCCATCCCCATCCTGTCCTTCCCCTTGAAGGGGAAGGGATCTTCTGATCAGTGAATGCGCGTGACCAACCGCGGGTTCTCTCCCTCCCCTCCAAGGGGGTGAGGCAGGGGATTCGGCGAGCACCACTCGCCGCCTGCCGAACGACGGAGCGAAGCGGCGGCTCCTGGGCCGGGGTCGGGATGGGTGGACAGCGCCTACGCCGTTTCCACCCCCTCCTCCGCCAATCTCCCCGCCTGCATGTGCAGCACCCGCTGGCAGCGGGCGGCCAGCGCCGGGTCGTGGGTGACGAGGATGAGGGTGGTGTGCGATTCGCGGTTGAGCTGGAATATGAGCTCGATGATGGCCTCGCCGGTGGCGGCGTCCAGGTTGCCGGTCGGCTCGTCGGCCAGCAGCAGGCGCGGCTGGGGGGCGAAGGCGCGGGCCAGGGCGACGCGCTGCTGCTCGCCGCCGGAAAGATGCTTGGGATAATGGCCGAGCCGGCCCGAAAGGCCCACCCGATCCAGCCAGCGGCGCGCCACCGCTGCGGCATCGTCGACGCCCGCGAGCTCCAGCGGCAGCATGACGTTCTCCAGCGCGGTGAGCGCCGGAAGGAGCTGGAAGGACTGGAACACGAAGCCCACCGCCTCGCCGCGCAGGGCGGCGCGGGCGTCTTCGCTCAGGCCGAACAGCTCGATTCCCTGGATGGAAACCGAGCCCGCGCTCGGAACGTCCAGGCCGGCAAGCAATCCCAGAAGCGTGGATTTGCCGGATCCCGAGGCGCCCACGATCGCGACGGACTCTCCCGAGCCCACGCGAAACGAGACGTCCTGAAGAATCTGCAGCGTGCCCTGCCCGTCGGCCAATGGCACGCGTTTCGAAAGGCCGACGACCTCCATGACCGGTACGGAGAAATCGATGCCGCTGCGATCCATTCTGCTCTTCTTCTGGATGATGTTGTTCTCGGCCGTCGCTCAGGCGACGACCATCCTGGTCCTGGGCGACAGCCTGTCCGCCGGCTACGGCCTGCGCAGTAGCGAGGACTGGCCCACCCTGTTGCAGACGCGGCTCGCACGCGAAGGGTTCCGCCATACCGTCGTCAATGCCAGCGTCAGCGGCGAGACCTCGTCCGGCGGGCGCTCGCGGCTGCCCGCGGTGCTCGAGCGCCACAAACCCGACCTGCTGATCCTGGAGCTCGGCGCCAACGACGGCCTGCGCGGACTTCAGCCCAAGCTCCTGAAGGACAACCTGACCACCATGATCAGGGCTGCGAAGGCGGCCGGCACCCGCGTGCTGCTCGTCGGCATGATGCTGCCGCCCAACTACGGCGAAGCCTACAACCGGCGCTTCCAGGGCGCCTTCGTGGAGGCGGCGCGCGAGCAGAGCGTGCCCCTGGTGCCCTTCCTCCTCGACGGCTTCGCCGCGAAGCGCGAGATGTTCCAGCCGGACGGCATCCACCCCACGGCCGCGGCGCAGAGGATCATGCTCGACAACGTGTGGGAGAAACTGAAGCCGATGCTCGCCGCCGACGGGCTCACGCCACGCGCAGCCGCGGCTCGCCCGGCTCCATCCGCCCGATGACGCGGGCGCCCTCGCCCTGCTCGGCGCGTACCGCCGCGAGCACCTCGTCCACGCATTCGGGCGCGCAGGAGATCAGCAGCCCGCCGCTCGTCTGAGGGTCGGTGACGAGCTTGCGCTGCCAGTCGGCGCCGCCCGGCATGTCGAGGGCGTCGCCGTAGCTGGCCAGGTTGCGGGTCGAGGCGCCGGTCGCGATGCCTTCGCGCACCAGCGCGGCGGCCCTGTCGATCACCGGCAGCGCGTCGAACTCGATCCGCGCCGCGAGCTTCGAGCCGCGGCAGATCTCGAGGAGGTGGCCGGCCAGCCCGAAGCCGGTGACGTCCGTCACGGCATGCACGCCCTCCATGGCGGCGAGCCGCAACCCGGCGCGGTTGAGCGTGGTGGTCCAGCGCACCATCTCGGCGTAATCGGCCTCGGAGAGCAGGTCCTTCTTGAGCCCGGCCGAGAGGATGCCGATACCCAGCGGCTTGGTGAGCACGAGCACGTCACCCGCCCGGGCGGCGGCGTTGGTCTTGACCTGTGCCGGATCGACCACGCCCAGGCCCACCAGCCCGTAGATGGGCTCGAGCACGTCGATCGAGTGGCCGCCCGCGACAGGGATGCCGGCATCGCGGCACACCGAGGCGCCGCCCTGCAGGATGCGGCCGATCACCTCGCGCGGCAGCTTGTCGAGCGGCATGCCGACCACCGCCAGCGCCATGATGGGCCGCCCGCCCATGGCGTAGACGTCCGAGAGCGCGTTGGTTGCGGCGATGCGCCCGAAGTCGTAAGGGTCGTCGACAATGGGGGTGAAGAAGTCGGTGGTGGCGACGATCGCCTGGCGGTCGTTGAGCCGATACACCGCGGCGTCGTCGGCGGTCTCGGTGCCGACCAGGAGCTCGGGCGGGACGATGCCCGGCGCGGTCTGGGCGAGCAGTTCCGAGAGCACGCCCGGCGCGATTTTGCAGCCGCATCCGCCGCCGTGGGAAAATTGCGTGAGTTTGATCCGATCCATGAAAATCCAGAGGAGTGCGTGGCCGCAAGGCCGGACACCAGCATGAAAAAAGGCTTCGCGACCGTAGCACAGCTCACCGGCTTTGACGAGATCATCGACGCGCGCTCGCCCGCCGAGTTCGAGGAGGACCATATCCCCGGCGCCATCAACTGCCCGGTGCTCGACAACGAGCAGCGCGCGGTGGTCGGCACCATCTACGTGCAGCAGTCCTCCTTCGAGGCGCGGCGCATCGGAGCGGCCATGGTGGCGGAGAACATCGCCCACCACCTGCGCACCCGCTTCCAGGACAAGCCCAAGTCCTGGCGCCCCCTGGTGTACTGCTGGCGCGGCGGCCAGCGCAGCGGCTCCTTCGTCACCTGGCTGCGCCTCATCGGCTGGGACGCCTGCCAGCTCGAGGGCGGTTACAAGAACTGGCGCCGCATGGTGGTGGCCGAGCTCGCCAAGCTGCCGGCGCGCTTCGACTACCGGGTGATCTGCGGCCCCACCGGCAGCGGCAAGACGCGCGTCCTCGAAGCGCTGCGCGCGCTGGGCGCCCAGGTGCTGGATCTGGAGGACATCGCCGCCCACAAGGGCTCGGTGCTGGGCTCCCTGCCGGAGCGGCCGCAGCCGACCCAGAAGGCCTTCGAGACCGGGATCTTCAGCGCGCTCCGCGGCTTCGATCCTAAGCGTCCGGTGTTCGTCGAGGCCGAAAGCCGCAAGATCGGCCGGCTGCACCTGCCGGAGGGGCTGCTATCGCGGATGCGCGCGAGCCCCTGCGTCGCGATCGAGGCCACGCGGGACGCCCGCCTCGAGTTCCTCGTGCGCGACTACGCCTACCTGGGCGACGACATCTCCGACCTCCAGACCAAGATCGGTCTGCTGAAGGGCCTGCAGAGCAACGAGACTCTCGCCCGCTGGCAGGAGCTCGCCGGTCGCCACGAGCTGCCCACCCTCTTCGGCGAGCTCATGGACCAGCACTACGACCCGCTCTACCGCCGCTCGCAGAACCGAAACTTCGTGCAGTTCGGCGACGCGCCCGTGTTCGCCACCGGGGACCTCTCGCCCGCGGGCATCGCGCGGCTCGCGACGGACATCCTCGCCGCCGTCGAACGGGAGGGGGCACGGGCGACAGCCGTGACGTGAGCGCGGGCCCGCTGCTCCTCTTCGGCGCCTTCGATCGCCACAACTTCGGCGATCTGCTGTTTCCCCACGTCGCGACGGCGCTGCTCGAGGACGAGGCGCCCATCCTGGCCGGACTGGCCGACCGGGACCTGCGCGGCCACGGCGGCCACGCGGTGCGAGGCGTGGCCAGGCTCGCCGCGGAACTGGGCGATGGCGCGCTGCGCATCCTCCACGTGGGCGGCGAACTGCTCAGCTGCGACGCGTGGGAGGCGGCGGTGATGCTGTGCGGCCCCGACGAGGCCCGCGAGGTGGTGGCACGCCTCGACGCCCGCCCGGCGGAACGTCGGGCCTGGGCCCGGCAATCCCTCGGCCTCGCCGCCCACGCGCCGTACTGCCTGCCACGCCGGCTGTTTCCGGGGACGACCCGCGTGGTCTACAACGCCGTGGGCGGCGTCGCCCTCGACGCCTGCGAGCCCGTCTTGCGCGCCGAGGTCCTGGCGAAGCTCGCCGAGGCCGACCTCGTGACGGTGCGCGACACCCGCAGCCTCGACCACCTTCGCGCCGCCGGCATCGCCGCCCGGCTCGCGCCCGATTCCGTGGTGATGGTGGCCGAGCTCTTCGGCGAGCGCATCGCACGGCATGCCGCGGAAGGCGAAGTGGCGGCGCTTCGGACGGTGTTCCCGCAGGGCTGGCTCGCGGTGCAGTTCAGCGCGGACTTCGGGGACGACGCCACGCTCGATGCGATCGCCGGGCAACTGCGCCGTGTGCTTGCCGAAACCGGGCTCGCAGCGATTTTCTTCCGCGCCGGCGCGGCGCCCTGGCACGACGAGCTGGACGTCTACCGGCGGGTTGCGGCCCGACTCCCGGACGCGCCGGTGGGCGTCTTCACCTCGCTCGACGTGTGGGACATCTGCGCCCTGATCGCGGAGAGCCGCGCCTACGTGGGAAGCGGCCTGCACGGACGCATCGTGGCGATGGCCTGTGCGCTGCCGCGGGTGAACCTCGTCCGTGCAGGGGCGGGCGGGAAGCAGGCGGCCTATGCGGAGACCTGGGAGGGGGCGGGCGTGCCGGGGGTGGTGGCGTGCGACGGGCTGGCCGAAGGGGTGAGTCGGGCGCTGGGAGTGGAGGCCGGCGAGTACCGGCGGATCGCCGCAGAGCTGGTGCGGAGGTATCGGAAGGCGTTCGGGGTTGTTCGGCAGGTTCTGGGCTGAAGTCCCCGCACCAATGCCCTCTGCATATCCCTCCTCGTCACCCCCGCCCCGCCGCCCGTCGGACGATCGCCTCCTCTCGCCCCACCTCACTCCGCGTCTGGGCTAACATCATCGCCCCGACAAACCGCCTGAAGGAGCCGGATCAGCGGCGACGACATGCTCGGGAAGTTGCACCGACTCCTGCCGTGGCGCCTGCACGCGGCGCCCGATCCGACTCACGCGCCCGGCGCGGCGGATGCGGCCGACCAGCGCGATGCGATCCTGCGCGGCATCTACGCCCAGAACCGGGGCCTGCACGAGCCGCCGCGGCCCGCGCAGCCGGCGCGCGCCCCCCGGCGTGCCCGGCGCTGGCGCCTCGCGGTTCCGCTCGCCATGCTGGTCACGCTCACCGGCGCGCAGGTCCTGCACGCCTGGCCGACGTCGTCCCAACCCCTTCTGGCGCTCCTCGCGCCGGCGACGGGCGGCGCCACACCGGCGGCGACACCGGCACAACCTCCCCCGCCCGTCGCGACACCTCGAGCGGCCGTACCGCCTGCCCCGCCCGTCGCCCCGGCCGAGCTTCCGCCGGCCGCGTTCGCGCCCGTGGAGATCGCCGACATCGCTCCGGCGGTCTCGGGCAAGGAGAACCTCAAGTCCCTCTTCGGCCTGTCGGTGCGCACCATCGTCATCGACGCCGGCCACGGCGGCCACGACCCGGGGGCGCTGGGCACGATGGGCGCCCAGGAGAAGGACATCACGCTGGACGTGGCGAAGCGCCTCAGGGACAAGCTCGCGCAGAACAAGGAATACCGCATCCTGATGGTCCGGGACGAGGACAACTTCGTGCCGCTGCGCGAGCGCGCGAACTTCGCAAACTCGCACGAAACGGACCTGTTCGTTTCCATTCACGTGAACTATCTTCCGAGCACATCCGTCAATGCCGTGGAGACCTACTACTTCGGCCGCCACGAGGATGCGCGCGGACGCAAGCTCGCCGAGCGGGAGAACGAGGGCTCGGACTATGCGCTTTCGGAGTTCGAGGGGGTGCTGCGCAACGTGCAGGACACCATCAAGCACCAGGAGTCGCAGACCCTGGCCCACTCCATCCAGGGCAGCCTGCTCGCGAACATGCGCGAGAAGCGCGAGCGCGTGCGCGACCATGGGGTACGGACGGCGCCTTTCGTGGTCCTGCTGGGTGTGAAGGCGCCCAGCGTGCTGGTGGAGATAGGAAGTCTCAGCAGCAAGGAAGCGGAAAAGAACCTGGGCCGGGAGCGTTATCGGGATGAGATCGCCACCTACGTGGCAGCCGGCATCACCCAGTATCTGAACGAGCACACTCGAGAGGAGCGCATCCATGACAAAGACCAAGGCAGGGTCGCAAAGCGTCAGTGACCGGCTGTTCATCGGCATCGATCTGGGCACCTCCCGCAGCGCCATATCGGCGAGCAACGGGACGCGGGCGTGGATCGACAGCTACGTCGGCTGGCCCAAGGACTTCGTGGCCCGCAAGGTGCTGGGGGCACCGGTCCTGTTCGGAGAGGAAGCGCTGAAGAACCGGCTCCTGCTCGACCTGAACCGCCCGCTCGAGCACGGCGTGATCAAGGAGGGTACGGCGAAGGACCAGGAAGCGATCCGCGAACTCCTGCGTCATCTCATCGGGCTCGTCGAGCCGGGTGACGGACAGGAGGTCTACGCGGTGGTGGGCGTGCCGGCCGAGTCGTTCAAGACCAACAAGCTCGCCATCAAGCGCTGCGTGGGCAATGCCGCCGACGCGATGATGGTGGTGTCCGAGCCGTTCTCGGTCGCTTACGGCCGTAACCTGCTCAACAACGCGCTGGTGATCGACATCGGCGCCGGCACGGTGGATTTCTGCATCATGCACGGCACGGTGCCCACCGACGAGGACCAGCGCACGCTGCTCACGGCCGGCGATCACCTGGACCGGGTGCTGTACGACGCCCTGCTGGAACGCCATCCCAACGCCAGCTTCAACCTCAACATGGTGCGCCACTTCAAGGAGCAGCACAGCTTCGTGGGCGAGCCCGAGGAGCGCGTGATGGTGGAGATCCCGGTCAACGGCAAGAGCGTGCCGCACGACATCACCGACGAGATGCGCCGCGCCTGCGAGAGCATCCTGCCGGCGGTCGTGGAGACCACCGCCGAGATGATCGCCCGCTTCGACCCCGAGTACCAGGACACCCTGCGCCGCAATATCGTGCTGGCCGGCGGCGGCAGCCAGATCCGGGGACTCGCGCGCTACGTCGAGCGCGAGCTCTCCGCCTACGGCCCGAGCAAGGTCAAGGCGGTCGAGGACCCGCTCTTCGCCGGCGCCGACGGCTGCCTCGCGCTGGCCCGCGACATGCCGCGCGAGTACTGGGAAAGCCCGACCGAAGAAGCGGCTTGAGCCGCGCATCCGGCATCGCACCCCGAACGCTTCGATCGCTGCGCATGCCGGACGACGATTTCCTCGACGCGCTGGGCCTGGAGGAGCTGCTGCCGGCACCGTTCGCCGCGTGGCGGCCGCTGCTCGCCGAGGGCCTCGCGTTCTTCCTGGAACGCCTTCCCGAACCGCGCCTGGAGGCGATCGTCGCCGAGCAGCTGGCCCTCGGTCCGGACGCCGATCCCCACCGGCGGCTGTTCGCCCTGTTCACCCAATGCCCCACCCTGCACAAGCTCGGCCAGGTGGTGGCGCGCCATCATCTGCTGGACCCGGGCCTGCGCCGACGCCTGCAGGCGCTCGAATCGATGCCGCCGTCCCTGTCGATGGACGAAGCGGCCGAATGCATCCGTGCGGAGCTCGGCGGCGATCCACCGGTGACGCTGGGCGAGGCGGCACTGGCCGAAGGCAGCGTCGCGGTGGTGGTGCCCTTCACCTACATCGACCGCGACGAGGTGCGGCACGGCGTGTTCAAGGTGCTGAAGCCCGGGATCGAGGCGCGGCTCGCCGAGGAGCTCGCCGCGCTGGGCGAGCTGGCGGATTTCCTGGACCGCCGCAGCCTGGAGCTCGGCCTGCCGGCGCTGGACTACCGGGGGCTCCTGGACAGCGTGAACGAGCTGCTCGCGCGCGAGGTCCGGCTCGACGGCGAACAGGCCAACCTGCGTGCGGCAGCGGGTTTCCACGGCGGCAACCGGCGGATCTGGATCCCCGCCCTGCTCCCCTGGTGCACGCCCCGCCTCACCGCCATGGAACGGATCTTCGGCGTCAAGATCACCGATGCGCGTGCCGACCGCGGCAGCCGCCGCCGCATCGCCCACACCCTGATCTCGGCCCTGCTGGCCCGCCCTTTCTGGAGCGACTCCACGCGCGCGGTGTTCCACGCCGACCTGCACGCCGGCAACCTTTTCCTGGCCGACGACGGCCGCGTGGCGGTGCTCGACTGGAGCCTTACCGCGCGCCTTGCCAAGGCGCAGCGCGAGATCCTGGTCGGGATCGCGCTCGCCGGCGCCACCCTGGACGCCGGCCGCCTACGGCAGGCCGTGGCGGCACTGAGCGCGCTGGGCCCGGACGATCCGGTGCTTGCCGAAGTCGCCGAGGATGCCCTGGATCGCCTGGTGCTGCACCCGCAGCTTCCAGGCTTCGAATGGCTGCTGGCGCTGCTCGACAGCCTGGCGCTGCGCGGCCCGGCCGGTCTGCACGGCGAGCTCGCGCTGTTCCGCAAAAGCTGGCTGTCGCTCGCGGGCGTGGTGCGCGACCTGGCCGGCGAGCGATCGCCCGACATCGCACTTCTCATCGTCGGCGCCCGGCGCTTCGCTGCGGAGCTGCCCGCGCGGCTGGTCGCCCTGCCCGGCTCGCGCGCCTTCTCGACCCACGTCTCGAACGGCGAGCTGATGGCGCTGGCCGCGTCACCGTGGATCGCGACCCTGCGCTACTGGACCCGCTTCTGGCAGCACCACGCGCTCGCGCCCGTCGAACGGTCCTGATCGTTCGCCGCGTCGCCGCGATTCCCGGATTCCGCCGGGGTCACATCGGGGTTACGAGTCGCGGTACGTGTAGGCCGGATGGAGTGAAACGGAATCCGGGGACGGCTGTCGTCGTGGCGATGCGGCTTCCAACGAGCTGCGAGCGAAGCTCACTCCCCCCGCAGCCCGCGCGCCAGCGCCTTGCTGCCGTCGCGCGCCGCGTGGCCGATGGCGATGGCGGCGTCTCTCGCCGCATGGCCGATGGCCCGGCCCACCTCCGCGGCGCCATGGCCGATCTCGCGCCCGGCCTCCCAGGCGCCCTGTCCGACCTGGTGCAGGGTCGATCCGACCGCGTGTCCGGTCCGCTCGGCCGAGGACGGCGCGGGCTCGGCCGCCGCCGTCTGCATCCACAGCGCGGCGGCGAGGGCGGCAAGCAGTGGCGCACCTCGTGCCGCCCTCGCGTGGCGCGGGGTCTCGAATGCGCTCCGGCTCATGATGGATTCTCCGTTCGGTATGGGGCCATATGCCCGGTGCGGGCAGTGTAGCGCCACCGCGATGACCGAAACGTAAGCGAGCGTAATCGGCGATCGCCATGAAAAACGGCCGCTCGCGCGGCCGTCTTCTTCATCGGGTGCTCCGTAGGAGAGCCGGCTCAAAGCGTCTCCAGCCGCAGCCGCGTCACCTTGCCGCGCACGACCGGCAGCGCCTCGATCTTGGCGATGGCGGCGTTGGCGTTCTTCTCCACCGTCTGGTGGGTGAGCATGATGATGTCGGTCTGCGACTCGCCCTCGGCCGGCTCCTTCTGGATCATGGCGTCGATCGAGATGTCGCTGTCGGCCAGGATGCGGGTGATGTCGGCGAGCACGCCCGGCTTGTCGTCGACGCGCATGCGCAGGTAGTAGGAGGTGACAACCTCCTCGATCGGCAGCACCTTGAGGTCGCGCACCTGGTCCGGCTGGAACGCCAGGTGCGGCACACGGTGCTCGGGATCGGCGGTGTGCAGCCGCGTCACGTCGACCAGGTCGGCGATCACCGCGCTGGCGGTGGGCTCCGCCCCGGCGCCCTTGCCGTAGTAGAGGGTCGCGCCCACGGCGTCGCCCTGCACCAGCACCGCGTTCATCGCGCCCTCGACGTTGGCGATGAGCCGCTTGGCCGGGATCAGCGTCGGGTGCACGCGCAGCTCGATGCCGCTCTCGCGCATCTTCGCGATGCGCAAGAGCTTGAT
>DYFV01000088.1 GCA_020725025.1 Azoarcus sp. | reverse complement strand
CTTCGGGCGGCTTTTTCGTTGGAAGTCGAGCACGATTCCCCGGATTCCGTTCCTCCGTCCCGGCTACGGGCGGATGCGCGCGCGGCGTCTTCGTAGCCCGGATGCAGCCCCAGCGGAAACCGGGAACAGCGTTCGGACCCTCCGCCTATTCCGCCGTGCGCCGCCGGCCCTTCACGATCTGGCGGGAGATGATGAACATCGGCAGGAGCCCCACAGCGACGATGGTGAGTGCCGCGGTGGACGCCTCGGTCAGGCGCTCGTCCGAGGCCAGCGTGTAGGCCTGGGTGGCGAGCGTGTCGAAATTGAAGGGGCGGATCACCAGCGTCGCCGGCAGCTCCTTCATGACGTCCACGAAGACCAGCAGGCCCGCGGTGAGCAGGCTGCCCTTGAGGATGGGCACGTGCACCCGCCGCAGCGTGCCCCACTGGCCGAAGCCCAGGCAGCGCGAGGCGTCGTCCATGCTGGGGGTGATCTTGGCGAGGCTGGACTCGACCGAGTGCAGCGCCACTGCCAGGAAGCGGGTGAGATAGGCGTAGACCAGCGCGGCGATGCCGCCTGTGAGGATGAGCCCGGGATTGACCCCGAAGGCCTCCTGCCACCAGGCGGAAATATGGTTGTCCAGGCGCGTGATCGGAATCAGCACGCCTACCGCGATCACCGATCCCGGTACCGCATAGCCCAGCCCGACGACCCGGTTCAGCGCCCGCGGCAGACGGGAGCGCGCGAGCCGCGCCGCGTACGCGAGCACCAGCGCCAGAATCACCGCGAGCACCGCCGTCACCGAGGCCAGGATGAAGCTGTTGCGCGCCAGGTGCATGAAGCGCTGGCCGAACTGGGCATCGCCCTCGACGATCGCCATCTCGAGCAGCAGCCCCGCCGGCAGCAGGAAGCCCAGAAGGAGCGGCATGAAGCAGGCGAAGGCCGCCACGAGCCCCATCACGGGCGAGAGCGGGATGCGGTTCGGTGCCGCCTGCTGGCGCGAGGTGTTGTTGAAGCGCGCTCGCCCGCGGCTGGCGTGCTCGAGCAGCAGCACCAGGATCACGAAGGCGAGCAGCGCCGCCGAAAGCTGGGCGGCGGCGACGCGGTCGCCGAGCGAGAACCAGGCGCGGTAGATGCCCGTGGTGAAGGTTTGCACGCCGAAATAGGCCACCGTTCCGAAGTCGGCGAGGGTCTCCATCAGGGCGAGCGCAGTGCCTGCCACCACCGCAGGCCGCGCGAGCGGCAGCGAGACGCGGAAGAAGCAGGCCCACGGCCCGAGGCCGAGGGAACGTCCGGCCTCGAGCATCCCGCCCGCGCGTTCGAGGAACGCGGTGCGTGCGAGGAGGTACACATAGGGGTAGAGCACGAACATGAACATGGCCGCCGCGCCGCCCACGGTACGCACGTCGGGGAACCAGTAGTCGCCCGCGCGCCATCCAAAGGTGTCGCGCAGCCAGCTCTGCACCGGACCGACGAACTGCAGGAAGTCGGTATAGACGTAGGCCATCACGTAGGCCGGCACCGCGAGCGGCAGCACCAGCGCCCACTCGAAGAACCGCCGACCCGGAAAATCGAGCATGGTGGTGAGCCAGGCGGCGGTGATGCCGATGCTGGCGACCCCCAGCCCGACGCCCACGCACAGGACGAAGGTGTTGTGCAGGAACTCGCCCAGCACCGTCTCGGCCAGGTGGGACCAGGTGTCCGCGGTGCCGCCCACGAACACGTTGGAGAACACGGAAATCACCGGCATGGCGATCAGCACGGCGATCAGAACCGCCAGGATGGTCAGCGTCGACCACCGCATGCGCGGCGTCCCCGCCATGCTCCTGCCCGTCCAAACGCTCGCCAGTTCCGCCACTGCCGCTTCCTTCAACCCACGCCGATGGCCGGAATTATAATCGGTCGCATCTGGATTGCCCCGATGCAATAATGGGGATTATCCGGATTCCACCGTACAGCGTATTTGCCATGCCCCATCTGGAACTCATCGACGTCGATCTCGCCTATGGTAGCCACCGCGTGGTGCGCCAGTTGTCGCTGCGCCTGGAGAAGGGCCGTATCGGCTGCCTGCTGGGTCCCTCCGGCTGCGGCAAGACCACCGTGCTGCGCTGCATCGCGGGTTTCGAGCCGGTCGCGGGCGGGCTCGTGCGCCTCGACGGCGAGGTCGTCGGTGGCAGCGGACGGCACGTGCCGCCGGAGCGGCGCCGCATCGGGATGGTGTTCCAGGACTACGCCCTGTTCCCGCACCTCACGGTCGCCGAGAACATCGCCTTCGGCCTGCGGCGCATGGACGCGGCCGTGCGCCGCGATCGGGTGACCGAGCTCTTGCGCATCATCGGCCTGGAGGACCAGGGCAGCCGCTACCCGCACGAGCTCTCGGGGGGACAGCAGCAACGGGTCGCGCTCGCGCGCGCGCTCGCCCCGCGGCCGAGCCTGCTGCTGCTGGACGAACCCTTCTCCAACCTCGACGTGGACCTGCGCGAGCGCCTCTCCCACGAGGTCCGCGACATCATCAAGGCGACGGGCATCACCGCGATCCTCGTCACCCACGATCAGCACGAGGCGTTCGCGGTGGCCGACGAGATCGGCATCATGCACGAGGGCCGCATCCAGCAGTGGGACACGCCCTACAACCTCTACCACCGCCCGGCCAACCGCTTCGTGGCCGACTTCATCGGCCAGGGAGTGTTCCTCTCCGGGCGGGTCATGAACGACCACCAGGTACAGGTGGAACTGGGCGTGCTCAACAGCGCGGTTCCCGTCGAGTGCGGCCTCGGCTGCGGGCAATGCACGCGCGAGTGCAATGTGGACGTGCTGCTTCGCCCCGACGACATCGTCCACGACGACGCCAGCACGCTGCGCGCCGAGGTGGTGCACAAGGCCTTCCGCGGCGCCGACATCCTCTACACGCTGCGCCTTTCCAGCGGCGCGAAGGTGCTCTCGCTGGTGCCCAGCCACCACAACCACGCCATCGGCGAGAAGATCGGCATTCGCCTGGACGTCGACCACGTGGTGACCTTCCACGACGATTCCCAGGAGGCGCTGCATACCCGTCCCGCCGACCGGCTGGTACAGCTTACGCAATGATCCCCTGGCTCAGCGGAAAGCCCGATTTTCCGCCGGTCGAGCGAGCGCTTGCCGACCCGTCCGGATTGCTCGCCGCCGGCGGCAAGCTCACGCCGCCGTGGCTGCTCGCAGCCTACGAGCGCGGCATCTTCCCCTGGTTCAACCCGGGCGAACCGATCCTGTGGTGGAGTCCCGATCCGCGCCTGGTGCTGTTTCCGGGCGAGGTCCACCTCAGCCGCTCGCTGCGCAAGACGCTGCGCCGGCACGTCTTCGAGGTCCGCTTCGACACCGCCTTCGCCCGGGTGGTGGCCGGCTGCGCCGCTCCGCGCGAGTCCTCCGGCGGCACCTGGATCACCTCCGAGATGCAGGCCGCCTATCTGCGCATGCACGAACTCGGTTATGCCCACAGTGTCGAATCCTGGGCCGACGGTCGCCTGATGGGCGGCCTCTACGGCATCGCGCTCGGTCGCGTGTTTTTCGGGGAGTCGATGTTCTCCCGGGCGACCGACGCGTCGAAGGTAGCGCTGGCGCATCTGGCCGCCTACCTTGAGAGACAGGATTTCGCCGTGATAGATTGCCAGATGACGACTGCCCACCTGCTCTCGCTCGGTGCACGCGAGATCCCGCGCCGCGTTTTCTGCGCAGGCCTCGCGAAGTGGACCCGGGAAGGCCCGCCTCCCGGACGCTGGGCACCCGACGCGGGCGCGGGGCTGTTCTGATTCCGGGTGCCGCGCAAGCCATGCAGAAGGACTACCCCTACGCCCTGATCCAGTTCTACGCGACCGCGCCTTACGCGTGCTCGTATCTGCCCGACCGGGTGGCGCGCTCCCAGGTGGCCACGCCCGGCCATCTGATCGACACTCCCATCTACAGCGAGCTGGTCCGCAACGGCTTCCGCCGCAGCGGCATGTTCACCTACCGCCCCTACTGCGACAACTGCCGCGCCTGCGTGCCGGTGCGCATCCCGGTGAACCGCTTCCAGCCCGACCGCAGCCAGCGCCGCGCCATGAACGCCCATCGCGGACTGCGGGCGAGCGAGCAGCCGCTCATCTACTCGGAGGAGCATTACGCCCTCTACCAACGCTACCAGGCTTCGCGCCACGCCGGCGGCGGCATGGACCAGGACAACCGCGAGCAGTACGCGCATTTCCTGCTGCAGAGCCACGTCGATACCCGCCTCGTCGAATTCCGGGCGAACGGCAGCCTGCGCATGGTGAGCGTGATCGACCGGCTCACCGACGGCCTGTCCAGCGTCTATACCTTCTACGACCCGGACGACCCGCGCGCGAGCTACGGCACCTACGGCATCCTCTGGCAGATCGAGGCCTGCCGGCGGCTCCACCTGCCCTATCTCTACCTCGGCTACTGGATCCGGGAGAGCCGCAAGATGGCCTACAAGATGCGCTACCGGCCGCTCGAAGGGCGCGTCCACGGCGAGTGGCGTCAGCTCGACCCGGATCACGACTCGACCCTCGACGAAAAACCGTAACCCCTTTCGCGCCGGCCGCCGGTAAAATCGCGGCCATGCTCTACGACCTCGCCCGCCCGCTGCTGTTTTCGCTCGATCCGGAAACGGCCCACGAACTGGCCCTCGCCGCCCTCAACCTGACCGGCCGCGTGCTGCCGCGGGGCAAGCCCGCCGAGGCCGAGCCGGTGGAGGTCATGGGCCTCGAGTTCCCGAACCGGATCGGACTCGCCGCCGGCCTCGACAAGAACGGTGAGGCCATCGACGGCCTGGCCCGCTTCGGCTTCGGCTTCCTCGAGATCGGCACCATCACGCCGCGCCCCCAGCCCGGCAACCCCCGACCGCGCATGTTCCGCCTGCCCCAGGTGCGAGGGATCATCAACCGCATGGGCTTCAACAACCACGGCGTCGACGCGCTGGCGGCCAACGTGCGGGCCATGAAGTACCGCGGCATCCTCGGCATCAACATCGGGAAGAACTTCGACACCCCGATCGAGCGTGCCGCCGACGACTACCTGCTCTGCCTGGACAAGGTCTATCCCCTGGCGAGCTACGTAACGGTGAACATCTCCTCGCCGAACACCCAGAACCTGCGCCAGCTGCAGGGCGATGCCGAGCTCGACGCCCTGCTCGGCGCCCTCAAGGCGCGCCAGGAGCGTCTCGCCGACGCCCATGGCCGCTACGTGCCCCTGGTCCTGAAGATCGCGCCCGACCTCGACGCGGCCCAGGTCGGCGCCATCGCCGACGCCCTGCGGCGCCATCGCATCGACGGCGTGATCGCCACCAACACCACGGTGTCCCGCGACAAAGTCCAGGGGATCCCCTATGCCGAGCAGCAGGGCGGCCTGTCGGGCGCCCCGGTGTTCGAGGCGTCCACCGCCGTCGTGGCCCAGCTCGCCAAGGCGCTCGGCGGCGAGCTTCCCATCATCGCCGCCGGCGGCGTGATGGATGGCCGCGGTGCCCAGGCGAAGCTCGCGGCCGGCGCGTCGCTGGTGCAGCTCTACAGCGGGCTGATCTACCGCGGCCCCGGGCTGGTGCGGGAATGCGTGCGGGCGACGGCGGAGTTCATTTCGCCGCGTACCGCGAGCCGGCCGGAGGCGGCGCGGGCGGTGTAATCGCCTCGCCCGACGCGTAGCCCCGGAGGAGTGTAACGGCATCCGGGAACGGCACCCGCCGCGGCACCGCCGCCCCGGATTCCGCTTGGGCTCCATTTGGGCTACGAATCCGCGCGGCACCGGCCGGCATGCCTATGCCTCCGTCAGGGTTGAGCGCGCGCCGGAGCCGGGGGATAATCCCGCGATTCGCCCCGGTCCTCGATCATGAGCAGCTACATTTTCCTCGTCATCGCTGCGGTACTCGTCAACAACGTGGTGCTCGTGCGCGTGCTCGGGCTGTGCCCGTTCATGGGCGTGTCGAAGAAGCTCGAGACCGCGGTCGGCATGGGGGCGGCGACGACCTTCGTGCTCACCCTCGGGGCCGGCACGAGCTACCTCATCGACCGCTACCTGCTCCAGCCGAACGATCTCGAGTATCTGCGGACGCTATCGTTCATCGTGGTGATCGCGGCCATCGTACAGGTCACCGAGCTGGTGATCGAGAAGACGAGCCCGGTGCTGCACCGGGTGCTGGGCATCTACCTGCCGCTCATCACCACCAACTGTGCCGTGCTGGGCGTGCCACTGCTCAACGTCGGCCTCAATCACAACCTGCTCGAATCCCTGCTGTTCGGATTCGGCTCGTCGGTGGGCTTCACCCTGGCGCTGGTGCTGTTCGCGGGGATCCGCGAGCGGCTCGACGGCGCCGACGTACCGGGTCCGTTCAAGGGCACCGCCATCGCAATGATCACCGCCGGATTCATGAGTCTGGCCTTCATGGGCTTCGCCGGCCTCGACCGCTTCCAATAGTGCCGATCAAATCATCGTTTGCCGATATGGCTCAAGACCGCGAGCCATCCCACGCGTTAAGCTCCCGCGCCTTGCGCATTCCGACCTCGCCATGCTGACCGCGCTGCTCATCATGACCGGGATCGCCCTCGTGCTGGGGGCGGTGCTCGGCTACGCCTCGATCCGCTTCAAGGTGGAGGGCGACCCGCTGGTCGAGAAGATCGACGCCATCCTCCCCCAGACCCAGTGCGGCCAGTGCGGCTACCCGGGCTGCAAGCCCTACGCCGAGGCGATCTCCAAGGGCGAGGCCGACATCAACCAGTGCCCGCCGGGCGGCGAGGAAGGCATCCGCAAGCTCGCCGACCTGCTCGGACGCGAGGTCAAGCCGCTCTCCGAGGAGCATGGCCAGGAGAAGCCGAAGTCCGTTGCGGTCATCGACGAGCAGGTGTGCATCGGCTGCACCCTGTGCATCCAGGCCTGCCCGGTGGATGCCATCGTCGGGGCGGCCAAGCAGATGCACACCGTCGTGGAGCCCCTGTGCACCGGCTGCGAGCTGTGCGTGGCCCCCTGCCCGGTCGATTGCATCGCCATGGTGCCGGTGCGCGAGACGGTCGAGACCTGGAAGTGGAAGTACCCGGTGATCGAAGTGAGGCCCGCGGCATGATCGCCCGACTGTTCAACTTCCACGGCGGCATCAAGACCGACTCGCACAAGACCGAGTCGTCCGAGCGCCCCATCGCCCCGGCGCCCCTGCCCTCCCGGCTCGTCATCCCCTTGCGCCAGAGCGCCCGCGCCTCGGCGCGCTGCCTCGTCGAGCGCGGCCAGCGGGTGGCCAAGGGCGAGCGCATCGGGGAAGCCGAGGGCTTCCTCGGCACCGCGGTGCACGCGCCCACCTCCGGCACGGTGGTGGACATCGCCTCCTGGCCGATGGCCCACGCTTCGGGCCTCACCACCGACTGCGTGGTGATCGAGCCCGACGGCGAGGAGCGCTGGATCGAGCACGGCCCCTTCGACTGGCGCGCCGTGCCGCGCCAGGCGGTGCTGGACTACCTGCGCGATCAGGGCCTCGTCGGCATGGGGGGCGCGGCCTTCCCGAGCCACGTCAAGCTCGGCAAGGGCACCGGCTTCGAGACGCTCGTCATCAACGGCGCCGAGTGCGAGCCGTGGATCACCTGCGACGACCGGCTGATGCGCGAGCGCGCCGCGGCGATCCTGTCGGGCGCAGCGATCCTGCGCGCGCTGCTGGGCGCCAAGCGCGCCCTGGTGGGCATCGAGGACAACAAGCCGGAGGCGATCGCGGCGATGCGCGAAGCGGCCACCGCGATCGACGAGCCCCTCGAGATCGTGCCGGTGCCCACGCTCTATCCGGCCGGCGGCGAGAAGCAGCTGATCCGCGTGCTCACCGGCATCGAAGTCCCCTACGGCAAGCTCGGCGCCGAGTTCGGCGTGCAGTGCTTCAACGTGGGTACCGCCCACGCGGTGCATCGCGCCATCGAGCACGGCGAGCCGCTCATCTCGCGCGTGGTCACGCTCACCGGCAACATGGCGCGCCCCGGCAACTACGAGGCGCTGATCGGCACCCCCATCGAGGAGCTCATCGCGCTCGCCGGCCCGCAGCCGGGCACCGACCGCTACCTCCTCGGCGGTCCGATGATGGGCTACGCGCTGCCCGACCTTTCGGTGCCGCTCACCAAGGGCGGCAACTGCGTGATCGCCGCCACGCCCGCCCTCTTCCCGCCGCCTCCGCCGGAGCTGCCGTGCATCCGCTGCGGCGCCTGCGCGCGCGCCTGCCCGGCCGATCTGCAGCCCTTCGAGCTGTACTGGTTCTCGCGGGCCAAGAACTTCGGCAAGGCGCAGGAATACCACCTCTTCGACTGCATCGAGTGCGGCTGCTGCGCCTTCGTGTGCCCGTCGCACATCCCGCTGGTGGATTACTACCGCTTCGCCAAGAGCGAGATCTGGGCGCGCGAGCGCGAGACGGCCGCCGCCGCCCAGGCGCGCGACCGCTTCGAGTTCCGCAACTACCGCCAGGAGCGGGAGAAGGCCGAGAAGGCGGCCAAGCTCGCCGCCAAGGCCGCGGAGACCCGCGCCAAGGTCGCCGAAACCGGCGCCGCGCCGGCAGCGCCCGCCGCGCCGGCAGCGCCCGCCGCACCGGCCGCAGGCGGCGCGGACGACGCCAAGAAGGCGCTCATCGCCGCCGCGCTCGCCCGCGCCAAGGAGCAGCAGGCCGCGGTCAAGCCGAAGAACGTCGAGGTCCTCGACCCGCAGACCCAGGCCGAGATCGCCGCCATCGACGCGCGTCGCCAGCAGGCGCTCGCCGAGGCCGAAAAGAGCGCGCCCGCATCCGCCTCGACTCCGGTCGCGGAGGCCGACGATGCGCCCGTGCGCGAGGAAGGCAAATGAGCCGCGCCCGTCCCGTCATGACCCCCACCCCGCATCGTTCATGATCCACTCCCCCTACATCCGCAAGCCTGCCAGCGTGCAGGCGGTCATGTTCGGCGTACTCCTCGCGCTCGTACCGGGCATCGCGGTCTACGTGTGGCAGATCGCCTCCGTCGTGCTGGTGAATCTCCTCATCGCCACCGTCACCGCCGTGGCTGCCGAGGCGCTGGTGCTGCGCATGCGCGGACGCCCCGTCGCGCCCGCGGTAACCGACCTGTCCGCCGTCGTCACTGCCTGGCTGGTGGTGCTGGCCTTCCCGCCCATCGTGCCGTGGTGGCTCACCGTCCTGGCGGTGCTCGTGGCCATCGTCGCGGTCAAGCATCTCTACGGCGGCCTGGGCCAGAACCCGTTCAACCCGGCCATGGTCGCCTACTGCGCCATGATCGTCGCCTATCCGTCGCTGATGTCGCAGTGGCCGCCGGCCGGTGGGCTCGACTTCGCCAGCCAGCTCGATCTGGTGCTTGGCGGCGCGCGCCAGATCGATGCGATCACCGGCGCCACGGCCCTCGACACGCTGCGCACCGGGCTGCGCGCCGGCGACGCGAACGTCGCGGAGGTCATGCAGCTCGACGCCTTCGGCCTGCTCGGCGGACGCGGCTGGGAATGGCTCGCGGTCGGCTACCTGGCCGGCGGGCTCTATCTCCTCGCGCGCGGGATCATCACCTGGCACATGCCGGTCGCCTTCCTCGCGGCGCTGGCGGCCATCTCCGGTGCTTTCTGGCTCTTCGACGCGGCGCGCTTCGCCTCCCCCGCCTTCCACCTGGCGAGCGGCGGCGCGATGCTCGCCGCCTTCTTCATCGTGACCGACCCGGTCTCCGGAGCCACCACGCCGCGGGGCAAGCTTATCTTCGCCGCGGGCATCGGGCTCGTCGCCTACCTCATCCGCGCCTTCGGCGCGTTCCCGGAAGGGATCGCCTTCGCCGTGCTGCTCATGAACCTGTGCGCCCCCCTCATCGACATGAAGACACAGCCCTCGGTCTTCGGTCACCGCGGAGGCAAGGCATCGTGACCGCTCCCCGCTACAGCGCGATGCGCACCTCGCTGCGCACGTCCGCCATCATGGTGCTGTTCACGATCGCGTTCACCGCGCTCATGTCGAGCACCTACAAATTCACCCGGCCTTCGATCGAGGCGTCCGAGCAGCAGGAGAAGATGCGCCTCATCAACGAGGTGCTGCCCCCCGAGCGCTACGACAACGCGCTGCTCGACGACTACGTGACGCTGGGCCCCACCCCGCAGCTCGGACTGGACAGCGGCGGGCGCATCTACCGCGCGCGCCAGGGCGACGCCCCGGCGGCGCTGGTGCTGGAGGCGGTCGCCCCGGACGGCTACGCCGGCCGGATCCAGCTGGTGGTCGCGGTGAGCGCGGAGGGTCGCGTCTCCGGCGTGCGGGTCACCGGGCACAAGGAAACGCCGGGCCTGGGCGACTACATCGATCCCAAGAAGGACCGCGACAAGACCCATCCGTGGATCGGCCAGTTCGCGGAGGTCTCCTTCGCCGACGTCACCCCCGGGCAATGGAAGCTCGAACGCGACGGCGGGCACTTCGCCTACCGCATCGGCGCCACGATCAGCGCCCGCGCCGTCACGCAAGCCGTGAAGCACGCGCTCGAGTACGCCAACGCCCACCGCGATGCGCTCTTCGCGGCGCAGACCGGCAGCCGCCTGTAACCGGAGAGCGGACAATGAACCTGCAAGCCTTTCGCGAGAACGCCTGGAACGGCCTGTGGAAGCAGAACCCGGGCCTCGTACAGCTCCTGGGCCTGTGCCCCATCCTCGCCATCAGCACGAGCATGGTCAATGCGGTGAGCCTCGGGCTGGCCACCATCCTGGTGATGGCGGTGGCCAACCTGGCGGTCGCGTCGCTGCGGAACTTCATCCCCTACGAGATCCGCATTCCGGTCTTCATCCTGATCATCGCGGCGCTGGTGACGGTGGTGGACCTCGCCTTCAACGCCTACCTGCACGAACTCTACCTGGTGCTCGGCATCTTCATCCCGCTCATCGTCACCAACTGCATCGTGCTCGCCCGCGTGGAGGCCTACGCGGCGAAGAACGACGCGGTCTCCTCGACCATCGACGGCGTCATGATGGGCCTGGGGCTGGTGTGGGTGCTGGCGGTGCTGGGCGGCCTGCGCGAATTGGTGGGCAGCGGCACCCTGTTCTCGGGCATCGAGATGGTGGTGCCGGGCCTTTCGCCGCTGCAGGTCTTCGGCGACGACTATCCCGGCTTCCTGCTCGCCATCCTGCCGCCGGGTGCCTTCTTCGCCCTGGGCTGCCTGATCGCGCTGTTCAACTGGATCAACGCCCGCGCCACGGCCCGCGCCCGCGCCCGTCCGGCTGCGCCGCCGGCCGAGGCGCCGGCCGCGACCACCCCGTGACGCCCGCGCGAGGATGAAGCGCCCGGCCATCCGCGAGTTCTTCCGCCGTCTCGCCGAAGCCAACCCGAACCCCACCACGGAACTGGAGTACGGGACGCCCTTCCAGCTCCTGGTGGCGGTGGTCCTGTCCGCCCAGGCGACGGACAAGGGCGTCAATCTGGCCACCCGCCGCCTCTTCTCCGACGCACCCACCCCCGAGGCGATGCTCGCGCTTGGCGAGGAAGGCGTGGCGGCCCACATCCGCACCATCGGCCTGTATCGGAACAAGGCGAAGAACGTGGTGGCGCTCTCGCGCCAGCTCCTGGAACGCCACGGGGGCGAGGTGCCGCACAGCCGCGAAGCGCTGGAGGCGCTGCCCGGTGTCGGACGCAAAACCGCCAACGTGGTGCTCAACACCGTGTTCGGCGACCCGGTGATGGCGGTCGACACCCACATCTTCCGCCTCGCCAACCGCACCGGGCTCGCGCCCGGCAAGAACGTGAACGAGGTGGAACAGGCGCTGCTGCGCCGCGTTCCAAAGGACTATCTCAAGGACGCCCACCATTGGCTGATCCTTCACGGCCGCTACGTCTGCACCGCGCGCAAGCCCCGCTGCGCCGAGTGCATCGTACGCGACCTCTGCGAATTCCCCGACAAGACCGCCTAGCCCCGCCATGTTCAATCCATCCCGCGACCAGGTCCGCAACTTCTTCATCGAGGCATGGCGCAAGCACCGCGCCCGGGAGGTCCTGACGCCCCTCGAGAGCATCGCCGCCGACCTGATCCTCCTCCATCCCGAGTACCACGCCCTGCTCGAGGATCCCGAAGCGGTGACGCGCGAATTCGCGCCGGAAGACGGGCAGGTGAACCCCTTCCTCCACCTCTCCCTGCATCTGGCCATCGAGGAGCAGCTCTCGATCGACCAGCCGCCCGGCCTGCGCGCCGCCTTCGAGGCGAGCCAGGCCCGGCACGGCGACCGCCACGATGCGCTGCACGACGTGCTGGAATGCCTGGGCGAGACGGTGTTCACCGCGCAGCGCAACGGTACGCCGCCCGACGGGGCGGCGTACGTGGCCTGTGTGATGCGCCGCGCGACGGCGCACTGATCAGCGCTTGAGGTAGAGCACTCCAGGCTGGCTCGCGAAATAGGCGGCGAGGTCGGCCATGTCGGACGGGGTGAGGTTCGCGGCCTGGGCCGCCATGATCGGGTTCTTGCGCCGTCCCACCTTGTAGTCGGTGAGCGCCTTCAGCAGGTACTCCTCGTGCTGGCCGCCGATGTGCGGGAACGCCGGCGACGGGCTCTTGCCCTGCTCGCCGTGGCAGGCGAAGCACACCGCCGCCTTCTCCTTCCCGCGTGCGGGATCGCCCGCGAGTACCGGGGTCGCGGCAAGCCACAGGAGGGCCGCCGCCATTGCGCCAAGGGGCCGGCTGATCATTGCGCCTCCCCTTTCGGCATCCCGTAATAGGCCGCGAGGTCCGCCATGTCCTGCTCGGAAAGGCTCTGCGCGATCGCCTGCATCGTCGGGTGGTTCCGCTCGCCGGACTTGTAGGCCTGCAGCGCCTGCACGATGTACTCCGGATACTGGCCGCCGAGCTTGGGCACCGGGTACACCTCGGGAAAGGTGGTACGGTAGCCGGGAATGCCGTGGCAGCCCATGCACATCGAGACTTTGTCGGTCGCTGCCTTCGGGTCGCCTTCCTGTGCCGCGGCACTGCCTGCTGCCACCGCCACGCAGGCGGCCAGCAGCAAATGTCTTCTCTGCATGGGTGTCTCCCCTGTTGGTATGGTGAATCGCGCTACATGTCCGGACCCGCGCCGCACGCGGCACGTTCCGAACGAAGCCTAGTCCTATAATCGCGGCAGGTTCATCAGAGGAATCCCCGATGCGATTCGAAGGTTCGCGCGGCTACGTCGCCACGCCCGATCTCATGCTCGCCGTCAATGCCGCCATCCGCCTGCAGCGCCCGCTCCTCGTGAAGGGCGAACCCGGCACCGGCAAGACCATGCTCGCCGAGGAAGTGGCCACGGCGCTCGGACTGCCGCTCCTGCAATGGCACGTCAAATCCACCACCAAGGCCCAGCAGGGCCTGTACGAGTACGACGCCGTCTCGCGCCTGCGCGACTCCCAGCTCGGCGACGACCGCGTGCGCGACATCGCCAACTACATCGTTCCCGGCGTACTGTGGCAGGCTTTCGAGGCCGACACGCCGACGGTCGTCCTCATCGACGAGATCGACAAGGCCGACATCGAATTCCCCAACGACCTCCTGCGCGAGCTCGACCGGATGGAGTTCCACGTCTACGAGACCCGCCGCACGATTCGTGCCCGGCACCGCCCGATCGTGTTCATCACCTCGAACAACGAGAAGGAGCTGCCGGATGCCTTCCTGCGCCGCTGCTTCTTCCACTACATCCGCTTCCCGGATCGGGACACCATGCAACAAATTGTGGATGTGCATTTCCCCGACATCAAGAAGGAACTGCTACGTGAAGCCCTGGAGGTGTTCTTCGGGCTGCGCGACGTGCCGGGCCTGAAGAAGAAGCCCTCCACCTCGGAGCTCATCGACTGGCTGAAGCTCCTGGTCGCAGAGGACATCCCGCCCTCTGCCCTGCGCACCAAGGATCAGGAGGTGTCGATGCCGCCGCTCGCGGGCGCGCTTCTCAAGAACGAGCAGGACATGCACCTGTTCGAGCGGCTGGTGTACATGGCCCGCCACAACCGCTGAGGACCGGACGCGAGATCATGTTCGAAAAGCTGCTGGCCCACCTCTTCGGGCGACGCGCCGCCCCGGCGCAGGACGCCCAGGCCGTCGCGACCCTGAACCGGCACGCCCCGCTGCGCACCCCGGGCGGTCCGGATGCGGTTCGGCAGGAGGCCGCGGATGCCGACGCCCCGCCCGCCTACCTGTGCCGCGAGACGGTGCTCGGCCGCGACCAGCGCATCGCCGGCTACCAGTTCCTGCTCCACGAGGGTACGCGCAACCGCATCCGCAGCCGCAGCCGCCGCATCCACCACGTCTATGGGGAGGTGCTGGTGCGCAACATCGCGCAGCTCGACGTCGCGCGCCTGCTCGGCCACCGCAGCGCCTTCGTGGAGGTCCCCGACTCCTTCCTCGGTCATGCCTCGATCCGGGAGCTGCCGGCGCCCAACACGGTGCTGGAGGTCGCCACGATCGACGACGGGGCGGCGCCGGCGCCGGAGGCGCTGCTCTCGGCTGCGGGCGAGCTGCGCCAGGCGGGCTACCGCATCGCGGTGCCCGCTCCGGCGCGTGCGGAGGAGCTCTCCCTCTGGGCCGGTGCGGCCGATTTCGTCGTCGCGTCCGTAGGGAACGCCGATCCGGCCTGGCTGAAGTCGCTCGCGCAACGGCTGGCCGCGACCCCCGGCGGCCCCACCTTGATCGCCCGCGACCTGCCCGCCCAGGAAGATTTCCAGCTTTGCTACGCCCTGGGTGCGACGCATTTCCAGGGCCCCTTCGTCACCCGTCGCGAGGACTGGCGCGGCAACCGCCTGGGACCCAATGCGGCGCGCCTGGCCGACCTGCTCGCCCGCCTGCGCCGGGACGCCGACACGCGCGAGCTGGTGGCGCTCCTCAAGCAGGACGCGGCGCTGTCGCTGCGGCTCATCCGCTACATCAACTCCGCCGCGATCGGTCTGCACGCGCCCGTATCGTCGATCGAGCAGGCGGTGCTCCAGCTCGGCCGCGACCGCCTGTACCGCTGGGCGACCCTGCTCCTCTACGCCGCCGACAAGGGCTCCGCGCGCACGGCGGCGGTGCTCGAGAACGCGCTGGTGCGCGCCCGGCTCATGGAGCTACTGGGCGAGGAGCGCAGCGCCGCCGAACGCGACGCACTCTTCCTGGTGGGCCTGCTGTCGCTGGTCGACGTGGTGCTGCAGGTACCGATGGACGAAGCGATGGCTTCGCTCGCCCCGGCGCCCGAGATCGAGGCGGCGGTGGTGCGCGGCGAAGGCGAGATGGCCGAGCTGCTGCGGGTGGCCGTCGCCTGCGAACGCAGCGACCCCGAAGCCCTCGAAGCCGCCGCCCTGCGCTGCGGCATCTCGCCCGAGGAGGCCAACCGCCGCCACCTCGACGCCTTCACCTGGGCCCTCGAGCTCGATGCCTGACCTCGTTTCCCGGCGCGGAGCGCATCCATGCTGATCGGATTCTTCCTGCATCTGCGCGAACAGCGGCTGCCCGTCTCGACGCGCGAGTTCCTTACTCTCCTCGAAGCCGTGCAGGACGGCCTTGCGGGCCACTCCATCGACGACTTCTACTTCCTCGCCCGCACCTGCCTCATCAAGGACGAGGCCCATTACGACCGCTACGACAAGGCCTTCGGCGCCTACTTCCGCGGCGTCACGGCGGTGCCCGGGCTGGAGGTGGATCTCCCGGAGGACTGGCTGCAGGCGCTCACCCGCCGGCACCTCACGCCGGAGCAGCGTGCCCAACTCGAGAAGCTCGGCTGGGACAAGCTCATGGCGGAGTTCCGCAAGCGCCTGGCCGAACAGGAGGGCCGCCACCAGGGCGGCTCCAAGTGGATCGGCACCGGCGGCTCCTCGCCCTTCGGCAACAGCGGCTACCACCCGGAAGGCATCCGCGTGGGCGGCGAATCGGCGGGCAACCGCACCGCGGTCAAGGTGTGGGACCGACGCGAGTTCCGCAACCTCGACGACACGGTGGAGCTGGGCACCCGCAACCTCAAGGTGGCCCTGCGGCGGCTGCGCCGATTCGCCCGGGAGGGCGCCTCCGACGAGCTGGACCTGGACGGCACCATCGCCGCAACCGCCCGCAACGCCGGCTGGCTCGACCTCCTGATGCGCCCACAGCGCCACAACGCGGTGAAGGTACTGCTCTTCCTCGACGTGGGTGGCTCCATGGACGACCACGTCAAGGTGTGCGAGGAGCTCTTCTCGGCCTGCCGCAGCGAGTTCAAGCACCTGGAGCACTTCTACTTCCACAACTGCGTCTACGAGCGCGTCTGGCGCGACAGCCGTCGTCGGCACAACGAGTACGTGGCGGTAACCGACCTCATCCACAAGTACGGGCCCGACTACAAGCTGATCCTGGTGGGCGACGCGACCATGAGCCCCTACGAGATCCTGCACCAGCACGGCTCGATCGAGCACATGAACGCCGAGCCCGGGGCCGCCTGGCTGCGGCGGCTCCTCGACGCCTGGCCCGCCGCCGCCTGGCTCAACCCGGAGCCGCAGCGCTCGTGGGACTACCGGAGCTCGATCGGGATCGTCCGCAAGATCATGGGCGACAGGATGTACCCGCTGACGCTGGCGGGCATCGACGCGGCGGTGAGGCAGCTGTCGAAGCGCAGCTGAGGTAGTCGCGCGCGTCTGCCGCCGATTCCGGATTCCGCTTGGGCTCCATCCGGGCTGCGCGACCGGCGCGCCGATCGGAAGGCCTCCCCCTCGAAGGGTGAGGAGGGGTCGGCGGCCCTGCGGACCGCCCGCACTAGGGCGCTCGATAGTTGTCCTGCACCATCAGATCGATCCCGCACGGGAGGTTCTCGATCCAGTCGAGGAAGCGATTGACCATCGCCTTGCCCTCGAAGCGCGCGCCGTGCTGCGGCACGATCATCTCCACATCGAGCTCGCGGACCATCCGCACCCAGAAGCGGCAGATCTTGTTGGCGACCATGTAGCGCTTGTGGAACGGCGCCATGAAATCCACGTGGGCGTCGAAGTCGGTCACCGGCTGCGCGGCCTGCGCATGGTCGATGAGGGAGGTGCCCATGTCGCCGGAGAACAGGATCTTCGACACCGGGTCGTAGAACTGGAAGTTGCCTTCGGAGTGCATGAAATGCGCCGGCACCGCCTTGATCTTGCACTCGCCCAGCGGCACCAGCATGCCCTGGTCGGGAATGCCGACGATGCGCTCGGAGTAGTCGCGTCCGGAGGTGAAGTGCGGCAGGAAGCGCGTCCACAGCCGCGAGATCAGCACCTGGCAATGGGTCGTCACCATCCACTTGTTGAGCGATCCGATGATGTCCGGATCGGCGTGCGAGGCGAGGATGTAGTCCAGGTTGCGGGAATTCAGCCAGCGCTGCATGCCCATCAGCAGGCCGTTGTGGGTCATGTTGCCGCCCGGATCGATGAGGGCGCCGTGGCCGGCGTCGACGATCAGGAACTGGTTGGACTGAACTGCGTGGTCGGAAAGCTCGTCGACCAGGTCGTAGAAGGCGAGGCAGATGTGATTGCCGTCGTTATAGAGTTCGACTGCCATGGGTCGTATCGCTCGGACGCTCGGCCATGCGGCTCGTAAGTGACGTACTGTAACGGATCGCCTCGCGCCCGATTTCGGAGCATGCGCATTTATTGACCCAGATCAAATTCCGAGCGCCGGACAAAAAAGAAGCGGCCCGCAGGCCGCTTTCAAACTGCTGTCCGCACAAGTGCGAATCGTCCGCCGGATGAACCGCCGGCGCGGTTTCCCTACTCGGTGAAGGGCAGCGGCTGCATGCCGAAGCCTTCGTCCATATCCTTGATCTGAAGCAGCAGGCCGTCCAGGTCGCGCTGCAGGCGCAGCAGCGCTTCCTCGTCCAGCAGGCGCAGCGCCTCGGGGATCACGCCGCGGGCCGGCGACGGTGCCCGTGCCAGCACCTCCTTCCCACGGTCGGTGAGATACAGGCGCACCACGCGCTGGTCGGCGCTGGTGCGCTCCTTGCGGATCAGCCCGCCGGACTCGAGCTTGTCCACCATGTTCGAGGCGGTCGACTGGTGCAGCGCCATACGTGTGGCGAGCTCGCCTACCCGCAATCCCGGGACTTCCAGCAGCTCCTGCAGCGCCCACAACTGCGCACCGGTCACGCCGCTCTGACGTTCTATCCACTGGGAGTGTCGCTGTGCCGTCCGGATGAGGACTCGGAAGCGCTGCAGTACGGAAAGGGGGGTGACCTGGGGTTTGCTTTCGGCCGGCTTGTTCAAGGGGACTGCTCGCTGCTGCGACATGTGGAAGGGCTCCGACTATATTTGCTCGATACATCATTGTCAAAAATTTAACAGACGGTCGAGTCTCGCGTATCGTATCGCCGATACACCGGGTAGCATTGCGGACCGACGCCATACGGTAAACGCGCATGCCTCCGGAAAGTTGAGTAACAAAAAAAGAGCAGCCGGGCGGCGCCTCGAGCGGCAAGATGGCGACGCAACCGGCTCGTGATCGCGGGGCGCCCTTCGGCTCGCGGCATCGAACCCTGACACGACAGCAACCCGTCCTTCCATCGTGCAATCCGATCCAAACCCATCCGCAAGGACGACCACCGGCCGCGTCGTCCGTCAACTCGCGCGCGAGAGCCGGCGCTACGCCCTGCCCTGGCTCTCCCTCGGTCGCTGGCGCAAGCGCATCTTCCTGGTCGGTGCGGCATTACTCGCCGGTCTCATCGCCATCCTCTTCGCCATCGGCGCCGAGCTCGCCATCGACGCCCATCATCGCCTGATGACCGCCTCGCCGTGGCTGTCGCTGCTGATCGCCCCGGCCGGGTTCGCCCTCATGGCATGGCTGGCGCGGCGCTTCTTCCCCGCCACCCAGGGCAGCGGCATCCCGCAGGCGATCGCTGCCTCCCTCACCGACGACAAGCGGGTGCGCCGCAAGCTGCTGTCCTTCCGCATCGCGATCGCCAAGGTCATCCTCACCCTCGGCGGCCTGTTGTCCGGCGCCTCCATCGGCCGGGAGGGCCCCTCCGTCCAGATCGGCGCCGCGGTCATGCATACCCTTGCCACGCGCAAGCGCGGCCGGGTCGCCTCGAGCCGGGACCTCATCGTGGCGGGCAGCGGCGCAGGTATCGCGGCGGCGTTCAACACGCCGCTGGGCGGGATCATGTTCGCCATCGAGGAGATGTGCCGCCATCGCGCCTTCCGCGCCAACAGCACCACGCTCATCGCGGTGATCTTCGCCGGTCTCATGTCCCTCGGCCTGCTGGGCAACTACACCTATTTCGGACGCACGCCCTCCTCCCTTCTCTGGCCGGACGGCATCTGGCCGGTCATCATGTGCGGCGCGGCAGGCGGAGTGCTCGGCGGACTCTTCAGCCGCCTCTTGATCGCCTCCTCCCGTGGCCTGCCGGGACGCATCGGCGAGCTCTCGTCCAACCGTCCGATCGCCTTTGCGGCGGCATGCGGACTCGCCACCGCGGTGGTCGGCCTGCTCACCGGCGGACTGACCTACGGCACCGGCTATGCGGAATCCAAGGCCGCGCTGGAAGGCACTGCGCAGCTGCCGTTCTATTTCGTGATCGCCAAGATGCTGGTGATCTGGTTCGCCTTCCTGTCGCGCATTCCGGGCGGCATCTTCGCCCCGGCGCTGGCGGTGGGCGCCGGCATGGGCGCCAACATGGCGCTCTTCCTGCCCGAAGAGCAGAGCGCCGCGATCCTGGTGCTGGGCATGGTGGCCTTCCTGTCGGGCATGACCCAGACGCCGATCACCTCCTTCGTGATCGTGATGGAGATGACTGCCAACCACCAGATGCTGCTGCCGCTGATGGCCGCGTCGGTGATCGCCCACGGCTTCTCGAAGTCGGTGTCGCCGGTACCCATCTATCACGCGATCGCGTTTCCCACCCTGCGCCGGGCCGAGGCGCAGGTGCGCGAGGACATGGCGCGCAAGGCGGCCACAGCGCGCCGGCCGAGTCTGCCGGGCGCCTCTCCCGAGAACGAGGCGCAGGCCGCGTCTCCGCAGCCGAGCGCCCCTGCCGCACCGAGCGGATCGGCAGCGCCCGCCACGGACGAGGCGAGCCTGCCGAAATAAGAGAACCGCCGGATGGCGGCATGGCCATCCGGCGGTCCGTTCAGCGGGCGCGCGGGAAACCGCGCGCCCGAGCGATCACGCCCCGCCGCTCATCGCCAGCATCAGCTGGTTGATGCGCTTCACGAAGGTGGCCGGGTCGTCCAGCGTGCCGCCTTCGGCGAGCAGGGCCTGGTCGAACAGCACCGCGGCCCACTCGTCGAACTGACGCTCCTCGTACTTCAGCCGCATCACCGCCGGGTGCTGCGGGTTGATCTCGAGGATGGGCTTGGAAGGGGGCGCGCTCTGGCCGGCCGACTTGAGGATGCGCGCGAGGTTCATCCCCATGTCGTGCTCGTCGGCCACCAGGCAGGCCGGCGAGTCGGTCAGGCGATGGGTCACGCGCACGTCCTTCACGCGCTCGCCCAGGCTCGACTTCATCTTCTCGAGCAGTTCCTTGTACTCGTCGGCGGCCTTCTCGGCTTCCTTCTTCTCCGCCTCGTCCTCGAGCTTGCCCAGATCCAGGCCGCCCTTCGCGACGGAGACCAGGGGCTTGCCCTCGAACTCGGTGAGGTTGCCCGTCACCCACTCGTCGACCCGGTCGGAGAGCAGCAGCACCTCGATGCCCTTCTTGCGGAAGATCTCCAGGTGCGGGCTGTTCTTGGCCGCGTTGAAGGACTCGGCGGTGACGTAGTAGATCTTGTCCTGGCCTTCCTTCATGCGGCCGATGTAGTCCTTGAGCGAGACCGTCTCGTCGGCGGTGTCGGCGTGGGTCGAGGCGAAGCGCAGGAGCCCCGCGATCTTGTCCTTGTTGGCGAAGTCCTCGCCCACACCCTCCTTCAGCACCCGGCCGAACTCCTTCCAGAAGGTGGCGTACTTCTCGCGCTGGGCTTCGTCCTCGCTGTTCGCCATGTCCTCCAGCAGCCCCAGCACCTTCTTCGTGCAGCCGGCGCGGATGGTGTCGATGTCCTTGCTCTCCTGCAGGATCTCCCGCGACACGTTGAGCGGCAGGTCGTTGGAGTCCACCACCCCGCGCACGAAGCGCAGGTAGGTGGGCATCAGCTTCTCGGCGTCGTCCATGATGAAGACGCGGCGCACGTAGAGCTTGATGCCGTGGCGGGCGTTGCGGTCCCACAGGTCGAAGGGCGCGTGCGACGGCACGTAGAGGAGCTGGGTGTACTCGTGGCGCCCTTCCACGCGGGCATGGACCCAGGCGAGCGGCTCGTCGAAGTCGTGGCCGACGTGCTTGTAGAAGGCCTTGTACTCGTCGTCGGTGACCTCGCTCTTGGAACGCGCCCACAGCGCGCTCGCCTGGTTGACCGTCTCGTCCTCGTCCTTGACGACCTGCTCGTTCTTCTCCGAGTCCCACTCCTCCTTCTTCATGAGGATGGGCTGGACGATGTGGTCGGAGTACTTGCGGATGAGGCTGCGGAGCTTCCAGCCGGACAGAAGGTCCTCCTGGCCCTCGCGCAGGTGCAGGGTGATCTCGGTGCCCCGGCCGGCCTTCTCGACCGCTTCGACGGTGTACTCGCCGGCGGCGTCGCCGGTCATGGCGCATTCCCACTTCACCGCCTCGCCGGCCGGCAGGCCCGCGCGCCGGGTCACCACGGTCACCTTGTCCGCCACGATGAAGGCCGAGTAGAAGCCGACGCCGAACTGGCCGATGAGGTGGGCATCCTTCTTCTGGTCGCCGGTGAGCTGGGCGAAGAACTCGCGGGTACCCGACTTGGCGATGGTGCCGAGGTTGGCGATGACCTCGTCGCGGCTCATGCCGATGCCGTTGTCCGAGACGGTGACGGTCTTCGCGTCCTGGTCGAAGGCGACACGGATCGCCAGATCGCCCTCGCCCTCGAAGAGCTCGGGCTTGTCCAGCGCCTCGAAGCGCAGCTTGTCGCAGGCATCGGAGGCGTTGGAGATCAGCTCGCGCAGGAAGATC
>DYFV01000009.1 GCA_020725025.1 Azoarcus sp. | reverse complement strand
AGGCGCTCGCCAAGGGCATGGAGACCAAGGCGGTCGAGTTCGTGAAGAGCGGTGCCGAGGTCTATCGCAAGATGTGATGGACACGTAGCCTCGATGAAGCCCGGCGGAATCCGGACAGGGGACCGCTGGGCACGTCATCCGCCCGCGCCGGGGCGGATCGAAGTCGCACTACGGCCGCCGGCCGGTTCAGCCGATGAGGTTCGCGGTCGGCGAGCTCGGCCTCGCCGCCTAGAACCGGCGCGGGATCCGGTTTCCGCATCCGTCTCCGCTAAAGGTCCGCCTGTTTCAGCCGATACCGATATACCCCTCCTCGCAGTGCGGAGAATCTCCATCGGAGGCCTTCCATCATGCTCGACTCCATCCGACTCAAGACCAAGATCGTCCTCCTCGTGCTCGCCGCCTTCATCGGGCTGGCCGCCACGACCGCCATCAACGCATTCGCCGTGAGGGCCGACCTGATGGAGGTGCGCAGGTTGCAGATCCGTTCCCTGGTGGAGTCCGCCTTCCAGCTCGCCGCCGCCTACCAGGACCGCGCGGCCAAGGGCGAGCTGTCCCAGGACGAGGCCAAGGCCCGGGCCCTGCAGGCCATCCACGGCATGCGCTACGGCGGCGCCGACGGCAAGACGGAGTACCTCTACGTCTGGTCGTCCACCGGCGTTTCGGTGATGCACCCTATCCGCCCGGAGTGGGCGGGACGCAACATGAGCGAAGAGGTGCGCGACGGCCAGGGCCGATACACCATCAAGGACCTCACCGCCGCCGTCCGCGGCGGGGGCGCCGCCTTCGTGGATACCTCCTTCCCGCGCCCGGGCGGCAGCAAGCCGGTGGACAAGCTCCAGTACGTGGCCCACTTCCAGCCCTGGGACTGGGTCATCGGCACCGGCGTGTACGTGGATGACGTGGCCGAGGCGCTGACCCGCCGGCTGTGGGTGGACCTGGCGATCAACGGGGCCATCATGCTCGTCATCATCGGCCTGGGCGCGCTGGGCGCGCGGTCGGTGCTGCGCCAGGTGGGCGGCGAGCCGGCCGAGGCCCTGGCCCTGATGGATCGGGCCGCGGCGGGCGATCTGACGGTGAACGCGAGCAGCGCCGCGCCGGGCAGCATGCTGGCCGGCCTGGCGGGGATGCTCCGCTCCATCCGCGAGATGGTGACCCAGATCTCCCAGGGCGCCCACACCGTGAAGGACACCGCCCAGGACATCGTGCATGCCTCCGACGAGGTGGCGGCCGCCTCCCACCGCCAGGCCGACTCCGCCTCGTCCATGGCGACGGCCATCGAGGAGATGACGGTCTCCATCAACCACATCGCCGACAGCGCCCGGGAAACGGAGGACAGCTCCTCCAATGCCGCGGCGCTGGCCGAGAGCGGCGAGCAGAAGGTGGCCTCCGCCACGGAGGGGATGAACCTCATCGCCGAGACGGTCTCCGGTGCGGCGGACCGGATCCGCAAGCTGGAGGACCGGGCGCGGGAGATCTCCTCCATCGCCGGCGTCATCAAGGAGATCGCCTCCCAGACCAACCTCCTCGCCCTGAACGCGGCCATCGAGGCCGCCCGCGCCGGCGAGCAGGGACGGGGTTTCGCGGTGGTCGCCGACGAGGTCCGCGGCCTGGCCGAGCGGACCTCCGCCGCCACCGTGCAGATCGAGCAGATGATCTCCGCCATCCAGAGCGACACGGCCGCCGCGGTCGGCGCAATGGACGAAGCCATCCCCCAGGTGCGGCGGGGGGGGGAGCTGGCCGAGGATGCGGCCCGCTCGCTGCGCGACATCCGGGACGGCGCCACCACCACCCTCGCCCGCATCCGGGACGTGGCCCTGGCCACCCGGGAGCAGAGCACCGCCAGCAACGCCATTGCCCAGCAGGTGGAGAGCATCGCCCAGATGGTGGAGGAAACCAGCGCCTCGACCCGGCACACCGCCGAGTCGGCGCGACGGCTGGAGGGCGTCGCCCAGGAACTGGGAGCGCTGGTGTCGCGGTTCCGGCACTGAGCGGCGCGGCGGACTTCGGCCCCCGGGCGCCGGCCAGGCGCGCTGCTCAGCCGATCAGGCCGGTCGTCGGCGAGCTCGGGCTCGCCGCGTAGAACTTGCGCGGCATGCGCCCGGCGAGGAAGGCCTCGCGCCCGGCGACCACCGCCTTGGCCATGGCGTCTGCCATGCGCGGCGGATCCCCCGCGGCGGCGATGGCGGTGTTCATCAGCACCCCGTCGCAACCAAGCTCCATGGCGATCGCCGCGTCGGACGCGGTGCCCACGCCCGCGTCGACGATCACCGGCACGGTGGCCCGCTCGACGATGAGGCCCAGGTTCCACGGGTTGAGAATGCCCATGCCCGAGCCGATGAGGCTCGCCAGCGGCATGATCGCCACGCAGCCGATCTCCTCCAGGACGCGTGCCTGGATGGGATCGTCGGCGCAGTAGACCATCACCCGGAAGCCCTCCTTCACCAGTTGCCCGGCGGCCTTCAGGGTCTCCGGCATGTCGGGATAGAGCGTCTCGCGGTCACCCAGCACCTCGAGCTTGACCAGGTCGTGACCGTCGAGCAGCTCGCGCGCGAGGCGCAGCGTGCGCACCGCCTCGGCCGCCGTGTAGCAGCCGGCGGTGTTGGGCAGCAGGGTGTAGCGGGAGGGCGGCAGCACGTCGAGCAGGCTGGGCTCGTCGGGGTTCTGACCGATGTTGGTGCGGCGGATCGCCACGGTTACGATCTCCGCCCCGCTCGCCTCGATCGCCGCGCGGGTCTGCGCGAAGTCCCGGTACTTGCCGGTGCCCACCAGGAGCCGCGAGCCGAAGGCCTGCCCGCCGATCACCAGGGGATCTTCCAGTGTCTTTCGTGCGTCGGCGTGCATGGCTCAGCCTCCCCCCACCGCGACCACGATCTCCACCCGGTCGCGGGCGGAAAGCAGCACTTCCGGATGGCGTGCGCGGGGCACGATCTCGCCGTTCAGCTCCACCGCCACCCGCTTGCCGGCGTAGCCCAGGGCATCGACGAGATCGGCCAGACGCCAGGCGCAGGGCAGCGCGAGGGGCTTGCCGTTCACCACGATCTCGCTCATGGCGCCCCCCTCGCCGCTTTCGCGACCTCGTCGGCCCGATAGGACGAGCGCACCAGCGGCCCGGCCGCCACCTCGGAAAAGCCCATCGCCATGGCCTGCTCGCGCAGCCGCTCGAACTCCCCCGGCGCGACGTAGCGCGCCACCGGCAGGTGGGCGCTCGAGGGCCGCAGGTACTGCCCCAGGGTGACGATGTCGCAGCCGTGCCGGCGCAGATCCCGCAGGGTGGCGAGCAGCTCGTCGTCGTCCTCGCCCAGCCCGAGCATCAGGCCGGACTTGGTCGGCACCTCGGGCAGCCGCCGCTTCACCGCTTGAAGGAGGGCGAGCGAGCCGGCGTAGTCGGCCCCGGGCCGCGCCGCCCGGTAGAGCCGCGGCACGGTCTCGATGTTGTGGTTGAAGACGTCGGGCGGTGCGGCGGCGAGGATGTCGAGCGCCACCTCCTCCCGCCCCCGGAAGTCCGGGGTGAGGACCTCCACCCGGATGCCCGGGACCGCCGCGCGGACCGCGGCGATGCAGGCGGCGAAGTGGCCCGCGCCGCCGTCGCGCAGGTCGTCCCGGTCCACCGAGGTGATCACCACGTAGCGCAGGCCCATGGCGGCGACCACCTCGGCGAGTGCCCGGGGCTCGTCCGGGTCGGGCGGCGCGGGACGACCGTGGGCGACGTCGCAGTAGGGACAGCGCCGGGTGCAGACGCTGCCCAGGATCATGAAGGTGGCGGTGCCGTTGCCGAAGCACTCGCCGATGTTGGGGCAGGCGGCCTCCTCGCAGACCGTGTGGAGACGGTGCTCGCGCAGGATGCCCTGCAGGCGCAGGACCTCGGCCGTGCCGGGGTCGCGGGCGCGCAGCCAGCCGGGCTTGGGGGGCGAGGCGACGGCGGCGTCGATCTTGACGGGGATGCGGGCGAGCTTGGCGGCGCCGCGGGATTCGAGGGTGGGGTGCATGGGGACTCCGTTAAGCAAATCGATTCGGCACGTGGCCAGCCGGTGTGTCCCGGATTCCGCCTAGGCTCCATCCGGGCTACGGGAACCGCCGTCCGCGATTCGTAGCCTGGATGGAGCGCAGCGGAATCCGGGTAGGCCGCTCAGCCGAGGAAGCGCCCGATGAGTCGATTCACCTCGCCGGCCGCCTCCATCTGCACCATGTGCCCCTGCCCCGGGAGCACCTCGACGAGCGCCTGCCCGCCCAGCGCGCGCGCGTGCGCCGCGGGGATGATCCGGTCCTCCTCGCCCCAGATCACCAGCACCGGCTTGCCCAGCCTGGCCGGCAGCTGCCGCAGCACGGTCGCCTGCCGGCCGTTCTCGAAGAGCCGTCCGGCCAGGGTGCGCAGCACACCATCCACACCCTCCAGCCGCTTGTACTTGAGCATGTCGTCCACCAGCTGGCGGGTGACGAGCCCCGGGTCGGCGAAGAGTTCGGCGAGCACCGGCTTCAGGGCGCGGCGGTCGGCGGCGGCGACGAAGCCGTCGATGTAGCCGCCGTTGATCTCTTCGCCCAGGCCGGCGCTGGCGATCAGGACGAGGGAGCGCACCCGCTCCGGCGCCGCCTGCGCCACGGCGAGCGACACCGCGCCGCCCATGGAGTGGCCGGCGAGATGGGCCGCGGCGATGCCCACCGCGTCCATGAAGCCGACGACCGCCGCGGCCAGCGTCTCCAGCGAGCCGTCGCCCACGTCCTTGGCCGACTCGCCGTGGCCCGGCAGGTCCAGCGCGTAGACCACCCGGTCGGCGGCGAGCGCCTCGTGGTTGAAGAGCCAGTTGCCGAGGTCGCCGCCGAAGCCGTGGATGAGCACCAGCGGCTCGCCGCCCTCCCCGCGTTTCAGATAGCGCAGCCGGCGCCCCGCCACCTCGATCTTCTCGGGCTGGAGGCCGGTCTCCTCGTCCTCGCCGGTGTCGGGGGTGAAGCTCGCCAGGAAATCGGCCACCGCCGCGTCGATGTCGGCCTCGGGCACCTCGGCGTCGGCCACGATGCCCAAGAGCCCGCCCACCGGCAGCACGTCGCCCTCGGCCGCGACCTGCCGGCGCAGCACGCCGGCCGCGTTCGCCTCGACCGCGCCGGCGATCTTCTCGCTTTCCACCTCGACGATCTCCTCGCCCGGCGTGACCGCGGCGCCGACTTCCTTCAGCCAGCCGTTCACCTTGCCTTCCTGCATGGAAAGACCCCACTTGGGCATGGTGAGCTTGTGGATCTGCGACATCAGCGATACTCCTTCACGCGGGTGACCGCGGCCTCGATGGCGGCCGGGCTGGGGATGTAGAGCTCTTCCAGCGCGTCGCTGAAAGGCACGGGGACGTGGGGCGCGGTGACCTGCTCGATCGGCGCCTTGAGCGCGCCGAAGGCCTTCTGCGCCACCAGGCCGGCGATGTCGGCGGCCATGCCGCAGCGCGGGTGGGCCTCGTCGACCACCACCAGGCGGCCGGTCTTCTCCACGCTCTCGAGGATGGTGTCCTCGTCCAGGGGCGAGGTGGTGCGCGGGTCGATGAGCTCGCAGTGGATGCCCTTCTTCTGCAGGGCGGCCGCCGCCTGCTGGGCCTGCAGCACCATGCGGCCGAAGGCCACGATGGTCACGTCGTCGCCCTCGCGCAGCACGTTGGCTTCGCCGAAGGGCACGGTGTAGCTCTCTTCCGGCACCTCGCCCTCCACGGTGTACATCGCCTTGTGCTCGAAGAAGATCACCGGGTCGTTGTCGCGGATGGACTGGATGAGGAGCCCCTTGGCGTCGTAGGGGCTGGAAGGCACCACCACCTTCAGCCCCGGGATGTGGGTAAAGAGGTTGTAGAGGCACTGGGAGTGCTGGGCGGCGGCGCGGAAACCGGCGCCGTACATGGTGCGGATCACCACCGGGGTCTCGGCCTTGCCGCCGAACATGTAGCGGAACTTGGCCGCCTGGTTGAAGATCTGGTCGAAGCACACGCCCATGAAGTCCACGAACATCAGCTCCGCCACCGGGCGCAGGCCGTTGCACGCGGCGCCCACCGCGGCGCCGATGAAGCCGGACTCCGAGATCGGGGTGTCGAGCACCCGCCCGGGGTGCTTGTGGTAGAGGCCCTTGGTCACGCCCAGCACGCCACCCCAGGCGTCGCTCTCGCCCGGCGCACCGGCGCCGCCCGCGTTGTCCTCGCCCAGCACGATCACGCGCGGATCGCGGCTCATCTCCTGGTCCAGGGCTTCGTTGATGGCCTGCTGGTAGGTGATCTTTCTCGCCATGTCAGTCTCCTTGTTCTCGGGGGCGGCGGCTCAGTACGCGACGTACACGTCGGTGAGCAGGTCCTGGGGATCGGGCTTGGGATCGGCCTTGGCCTTGACGACGGAGTCGTCGATCAGCGCCTTCACCTCGCGGTCGATGGCGGCGAGCTGCTCGCGGGTGATCTCGCCGTCGGCGGTGACCCGGTCGGCGAACTGGACGAGGCAGTCGCGGGATTCGCGAATCGCCTGGACCTCGCCGGACGCGCGATAGGTCTGCTGGTCGCCCTCGAAGTGGCCGTAGTAGCGGGAGAGCTTGACCTCGATGAGCGTCGGGCCGCCGCCTTCGCGGGCGCGGGCGATGGCCTCGCCGGCAGCCTCATGCACCGCGAAGAAGTCGAAGCCGTCGACGATGACCCCGGGCATGCCGAAGGCCGGGGCGCGGTTGGCGATGTCGCCGCAGGCGACCGACCAGGACGAGGCGGTGGCCTCGGCATAGCCGTTGTTCTCGGCCACGAAGATCGCCGGCAGCTTCCACACCGCGGCGAGGTTCATCGCCTCGAAGATGGTGCCCTGGTTGGAGGCGCCGTCGCCGAAGAAGCACACCCCGACGTTCTTCGTGCCCTTCAGCTTGGCGGCGAGCGCGGTGCCGCAGATGAGCGGCCCGCCGCCGCCCACGATGCCGTTGGCGCCCAGCATCCCCACCGCCAGGTCGGCGATGTGCATCGAGCCGCCCTTGCCCTTGCAGGTGCCGGTGCGCTTGCCCCAGATCTCGGCCATCATCCCGACCGGATCCACCCCCTTGGCGATGCAGTGCCCGTGGCCGCGGTGGGTGCTGGCGATGGTGTCCTCGCCGCCGAGATGCATGCACACCCCGGTGGCGGAGGCCTCCTCCCCCGCGTAGAGGTGCACGAAGCCGGGAATCTCGCCGGTGGAAAAGTCCGCATGCACGCGCTCCTCGAACTCGCGGATGGTGCGCATGGTCCGGTAGGCCTTGAGCAGGCCCTCGCGGTTCAGTGTCTCGCTCATCATTGCTCCTCACGTCTGGTTGGTGGGATCTGGATCCCGGGGCGACCCGGCGAGGCTTCTGCACGGGGCATGCCAGACGAAGGCGCAGCATGCCGGATGAGAGGACAAGCCATTGAATCCGGGCCGGATGCGCACCGAGATGCCGAACGCGTGGACGAGGCGGCGCCACGACCCGGCGAGACGGACGAACCGGATGCGGAGCGTTCACCGCGACAGCTGTCTCATCGAGTGAGACAGATGTCCGCGTTGATTTCCCCGGCGCGCGGGCATAGGCTCGGGACAAAGGAAAAAAGCGCTTCGGCCCAACATCTCCGGACAACGCATCCGGAGCGGAGAGGAAGGCGATGAGGGGACACAACGAGATCGTCGAGCACGTCGGACGTGTCATCGACGTGGTCGAACGCGGCGCGCGACTCGGCCGCGACTACAACTTCGAACGCCTGGCGCGTTCCTGGGAGCGCTCGCTCGCCACCCACCAGGTCGATCCGGCCCAGGCCACCACGCCGCGGGTGCTGACCGGCCCCGAGCTGCGCGAACACCGCGACCGGATCGAGGCCTTCATGCGCATCGCGCGAGAGGGCATGGATCGGCTCCACGACCAGCTGCGGCCGGCCAACTACTGCGTGCTGCTCACCGACGGCGACGGCGTCACCGTAGACTTCCGCACCGTCCCCGAGCTCGACCGCGAGTTCAAGGCCGAGGGCTTTCGCGTCGGCACCTGCTGGTCGGAGTCGCTGGAAGGCACCTGCGGCGTCGGCACCAGCCTGATCGACGGGCAGCCGCTGCTGGTCCACCGGGACGAGCACTTCCGCTCCCACAACATCGCCTTCACCTGCAGCTCCGCCCCGATCTTCGGTCCGGACGACCGGCCGGTGGCGGTACTGGACGCCTCCGCGCTGTTCTCCCCGGCCGAGCGCCAGAGCCAGCTCCTGGTGTTCCGCATGGTGGTCGAGCGCGCCCAGCAGATCGAGAACGCCTTCGCCTGGTACACCCTGCGGCCCTACTGGGTGCTGCAGCTCGGCCGGCTCGCGGAGTATCTCAGCGTGCAGACCGACTACCTGGTGGCCTTCGACGACAGCGGCCGCCTGGTGGGCGGCAACCGGCGCGCCAAGCTGGAGCTCCTCTGCGGCGACGGCAACCCGCCGGTGTTCGTGCAGGATCTCTTCGAATGCACCGCCAACGAGATCTTCACCGCGGCCCATGGACGGCCCGGCCAGCCGTTCCCGCTTCGGTTGCAGGGGGGCGGCGAGCGCCTCTTCGCGCTGCTGCGCGCCCCCGCCGCCCGCTCCAGCGCCGCGGCCGCGCCACCGCCGCGCCGCGACGAGGAGGACAGGTCCGCGCTTCCCGGTTTCGGCCACCTGGCGCTGGACGATGCGCGCCTGCGGGGCAACGTGGAGCGTGCCCTGAAGGTCGCCAACCGCGACATCCCGGTGATGCTGCTGGGCGAGACCGGTACCGGCAAGGAGGCCTTCGCCCGCGCCATCCACGACTACAGCGAGCGGCGCGACAAACCTTTCGTCGCCCTGAACTGCGCCGCCATCCCCGAGACCCTCATCGAGAGCGAGCTCTTCGGCTATCGCGACGGTGCCTTCACCGGCGCGCGCGCCAAGGGGGTGCGGGGCAAGATCCTGCAGTCGGACGGCGGCACCCTCTTCCTCGACGAGATCGGCGACATGCCGCTGCAGCTGCAGAGCCGGCTGCTGCGGGTGCTGGCCGAGGGCGAGGTGCTGCCCCTGGGCGCCGAGAGCCCGATTCCGGTGCGCCTGCACATCGTCTGCGCCACCCACCAGGACCTCCCGGAGCTGGTGCGCCAGGGCCGCTTCCGCGAGGACCTGTACTACCGCCTGAACGGCGCGGTGTTCCTGCTGCCGCCGCTGCGCGAGCGCGACGACATCCACGGGGTGATCGACAAGGTGCTGCGCGAAGAGGCGGCGGCGATGGAGCGCGGCGCCCTGCGCCTGGACCCCGCCACCGCCGAGGCCCTCGCGCGCCTGCCCTGGCCCGGCAACATCCGCCAGCTGCGCCATGCCATGCGCTACGCCTGCGCCATCGCCGACGGCGAGGTCCTGGAGATCGAGCATTTCCCGCCCGACCTCTTCCTCCAGCGCGAGCCCGACGAATCGCCCGTGCGCCACCGCGAGCCGGCCGCGCTGCCCGCCCCCCGCCGCGACGAGCCGCCGCCGCGCAGCCTGTCGGACGCCGAAGCGCAGCTTCGCGCCCGCATGGTGGCCGTGCTGCGGCGCCACCAGTGGCAGGTGACCCTGTCGGCGCGGGAGCTCGGCATCCCGCGCGCCACCTTCTACCGGAAGATGACGCGGCTGGGGATCGTGTGTCCGAACCGGCGGGACGGGGCAATCTGAGCGTCCGCGCCGTCATGTAGCCCGGATGGAGTGCAACGGAATCCGGGGACGGCCGCGATCGTTACACCGCCGCCCCCGGATTCCGGCCTGCGGCCTCCATCCGGGCTACGAGGGGCGACTACTCCCCCTGCCGCCCCAGGTACTGCAGGTAGGCCACCAGCTCCCAGATCTGCTCCGGGCTGAAGGCTTCCCCCCACGGCGGCATCACGTCCGCGCCGACGCGCCCCTTCGAGATCGTCTCGAAAGCCATTTCGGGCGGGAGATCGGTGCGCCCCTTGAAGTCCGGCGCGCGCCCGCCGACGCCCTCGGCGCCGTGGCAGTAGCCGGCGCAGGTCTTGTTGAAGCGCTTGCGCCCGGTCTCGATGCGGGCGGGGTCGGCGAGGTCGAAGGGCGGCTGGGCGCCGGGCGTGGCCTGCCCTGCGGTGGCGGCCGGGCCCACGCCGAAGGCGCTGCCGGCCAGGACCAGTGCGAAGAGGCCCGCCGCGAGCGGCATGCCGCGGCGACCGAGGTCCGAGAAGTTCATGTGCTGCTCCAATCCCGAGAAAAAGAGAGGCCGGGGCGGCGAACCGCCCCGCGCCGAAATCGGCGACTGCGGCCCCAAGGAGGAAAAGTCGGTTCAGTCGACGGTGAAGGCGATCAGCGCCGCGCCGCCCGGCAGATCCTTGATCTGCGGATAGGCCCCCGCCAGGAAGCCCGGCGCGTGGGAGCCCAGGCCGGTCGGCACGACGATGTACTGGCGCCCGTCCACCGCGTAGCTCACCGGACCGCCGCGCAGGCCGGAGCCCGCGTTGAAGCGCCACAGCTCCTTGCCGTCGTCGGCGTCGTAGGCGTAGATGCGGCCTTCCATGTCGCCGGTGAATACCAGCCCGCCGGCGGTGGTGAGGATGCTCGAGAGCGGCGGCAGCTCGTAGCGGATGCTCCACTTCAGCTTGCCGGTGAGCGGGTCGCGGGCGTCGAGCCGGCCGTGGGGCTTGTCCTCGGGCGGCGGCACCAGCTTGATCTCGTCGATGCCCAGCGAGAGCGCCGAGATCGCCTTGAGGTTGGCCGGATCGTCCTTGCCCGAGACCACCTCGTTGCACACCTCCATGGCGTGGGAGTACCACAGGCCGGTGCCCGGGTTGTAGGCGCCGTGGTTCCAGCTGCGCGCGCCGAGGAGATTCGGGCAGAAGGTCACCCGCTTGCCCTCCTCCGGATACACCGGGTCGATGAGCCGGCCGGTCTTCGGGTCGATGCCCTTGACCCAGTTCACATGCTTCGCGAACTGCCACACGTTCTTCAGCGCCCCGTCGTCCTTGTCCATCACGAACACGAAGCCGCCCTTGTTGAGATGGACGAGGACCTCCTTGCCGTCCTTGTCCTTCACCATCAGCGCCTCGTAGGCGGAGTCGAAGTCCCAGGAGTCGTGGGGGATCTCCTGGCGCGCCCACTTGAGCTTGCCGGTCTTGGGATCGAGGGCGAGGAGGCTCGCGGTGTGCTTGTTGTCGCCCTTGCGCTCCCCGGCGAAGTAGTCCGGCGCGGCGTTGGAGGTGCCGATGTAGATGGTGTCGGTGCGCGGGTCGTAGGTGCCGGGCATCCAGGCGCTGCCGCCGCCGCGCTCGCGGCTGTCGCCCGGCCAGCTGGCCGAGTCGTCCACCAGCACCTCGAAGGTCCACACCGGCTCGCCCGTGTCCGCGTTCACCCCGTAGATCTTGCCGCTGATGGGCTGGTCGCCGCCGGTGGTGCCGCCGAAGAGGACATTGCCCGCCAGCTGCGGCGGCGACGAGAAGAGCGCGCCGTGCTGGGTCTTGAGGTCGGTGAGCCGGGTCGCCCACAGCTCCTTGCCGGTCTTCTGGTCGAGCGCGACGAAGCGCCCGTCCAGCGTGCCGAGATAGACCTTGCCGCGCCCCACCGTCACCCCGCGGCTCGCCGCGGCGTAGAACACCTGCCGGGTCAGCGGATCGAGCTTGGGCTCGTAGTGCCACAGGGTGCGCCCGCTCGCCGCGTCCACCGCCCATACGTTGTTGTTGGCGGACACGTAGTAGAGCACCCCGTCGATCACGATGGGCGTGGCCTGCAGGCCGTGGGTGATGTTGCCCGGCTGGTGGATCCAGGCCACCCGCAGCCGGCCGACGTTCGTCTTGTCGATGGCCTTCAGCGGGCTGAAGCGCCAGGCGTTGTGGGTGCGGTGGTACTGGGGCCAGTCCTCGGGGTCGGCATAGCCGGCCTCCTCCGCCCCCGCCGCCGGCGGCAGGAGGGCGAGCGCGAGGGCGGACAGCAGCGCGGGAAGCGATCTCAGCCTTGGGTCGTGCATGGTGTCTCCTTTGGTTTTTTCGGTATGCGTCTGGTCGAAGCTTCGCGATTGCGCGGTCTTCGGCGAGGGCTTCCGCAAGTTGCCTGCCAGAGACGAAAGTCCTTTTCCTTCAAGGAAGTGGGGGCAGGAGCACGGCATGCCGGGCGAGACGGACGTCTCGCATTTCTGCGACGTTCGTCTCAGGCACGGACGGGGTGAGGCGGACTGGAGCAGGTTTGTACTGACGGGCGCGGGCGCCAGAATTCGGCCTCGGCATGACCCGATTGGAGGCCGGAAGGGCGGTTCGAAGTCACCGATGAGGAGCCGAGGAACGCGTAGAACGTCCCGTCGGATGAGACGTTCGTCGCCGCTCAGCCCACGAGATTGGGCGGCACGATCCCGTAGCGCTTCATCTGCCGGTACACCGTGGCGCGGCAGATGCCGAGCTCGGCGGCCGCGCCGGTGATGCGCCACTTCGCACGGCGCAGCGCGTCCAGCAGCTCGGCAGCCTCCGTCTCGGCGCGCCGTTCGGCGCGGGTGACGAGCTGGGCCGCGACCGCCGGCGTGGCATCCCGGAGGCCGGCCGCCATCAGCTCGGCCGGCAGGTCGTCCTCGGTGATGGTCTCGCCGTCGCATACGGCCAGCGCGAAGCGCAGCACGTTGCGCAGCTGCCTCACGTTGCCCGGCCACTCGTAGGCGAGCAGCGCCCGCTCGGCGGCCGGGTCGGGCTCCGCCCGGCAGCCGAGCTCGGCCGCCTCCTCGGCGAGGATCTTGCGGATGAGGAAGGCGAGGTCCTGGCGCTCGCGCAGGGCCGGCAGCGTCAGCACGGCGCCGCACAGGCGGTAGTAGAGGTCCTCCCGGAAGCGCCCCTCGGCGATCAGCCGGCGCAGGTCCTGGTGGGAGGCGGCGACCACGGTGAGGTCCACCGGCGTGGGCCGGTTCGCCCCGAGGGGCTGGACCTCCTTCTCGGAGAGCACCCGCAGGAGCCGCGTCTGAAGGTGCAGCGGCATGTCGCCGATCTCGTCGAGAAAGAGCGTGCCCTTGTCCGCCTCCAGCACGAGTCCGGTCTTGCCCCGGTTCTTCGCGCCGGTGAAGGTGCCGGTGCTGTAGCCGAAGAGCTCGCTCTCGATGAGGGACTCGGGGATGGCCGCGCAATTGATGGCGACGAAGGGCCGCACCGAGCGGTCGCTCGCGGCGTGGAGCGCGCGCGCCATCACCTCCTTGCCGGTGCCGGTCTCGCCGTGGAGCAGGATGTTGAGGCGCTTGCTCGCGAGCCGGCCGGCCTGCTCGATGAGGCGCCGCATCTGGCGGTCGTCGCCGGCCAGCGCCTCCAGGGCGGGATGGCTGCGGGGCGCCTCTACCGCTTCACCGGACGGCTTCGCGGCGCGCCGGGCCACCCGCGGCGGCTGCACCGAGGCGTAGAACATCCGGCCGTCCTGGGTGGTGAGGGCGGAGCGCTCGGAGGACATGCCGGCGCGGGCGATCCGCCACAGGGTGTCCAGGTCCTCCCGGAAGACCTCGGTCAGCGCGCGGCCCACGAGCGGGGAATCGTCCGTGGCGAGCTGCTCCCGCGCCGCGGTGTTGGCGCCGACCACCACGCCGTCGCCGTCGAAGGCGAGCATCATCTGGGCGCTCACCTCGACCATGGACCAGGCCGAGCCCAGGCGCAGCACCCAGCGGTCGGCGTAAAAGCGCAGGAAGTTGGCGTCCTCGATGGTCTGGGCGCACATGGTGGCCAACTGCAGCGCCAGGTACTGGCTCTCCCGCGCCGAGGGCGAGCTGAGCGCGGATACGTCGAGCACGCCCAGGAATTCGCCGGTCGGATCGAACAGCGGCGCGCTGTTGCAGGTGAGGGTGATGTGGGAGGGGTTGAAGTGCTCGGTGCGGTGGCAGGTGATGGGCGCACGCTCGACGATGCAGGTGCCCACCGCACAGGTGCCGGCGCGCGCCTCGCTCCAGTCGGCGCCCAGGTAGAGGCCGGCCCCCTTCAGCTCGGCGCGGCGGGTGTCGTCGCCGATGTGGTCCACCGTGATGCCGTGGGCGTCGGTGAGCAGCAGCACGTAGCCCAGCGGGGACATCCGCTTGTAGAGCTGCTCCATGCCGGTCCGCGCCACGTGCAGGAAGCCCTCGATCTGCTCGCGGTGCTCCCGCAGCTGCCGCGAGTCCACGATGTGGGCCGGCACGGGACGCGAGGGGTCGAGCGCGTGCTCCTGGATGCAGCGCATCCAGGAGCGCTCGATGGTGTCGGTGGCGGGCGCCTCGGCATGGCCGACCGAGAGCACGCGCTCCACGTGGGCACGGTAAAGGGATCGTTCCATTTTTCGTCTCCTCCGCGGTACGACGACGGACCGCTGCTGCGGCCTCTGTTGACGGGAATGCCTGCCCGGGGCCTACGCAGGTCCCGTGCCAGCTCGTCGTCCACGGAAAAAAAGTGGTGCGGAGCGCGTCGCCGCGCCCCGGCACCACCAGGAGGAGAGGGGTCGGATGAAGGGGGTCAGATCTCGCGCCGCGCCATCGCGCCGGCGATGTACTCCGCCTGCCGCACCGCCAGGGCGACGATGGTCAGGGTGGGGTTGGCCGCGCCGCTGGAGGTGAACTGGCTGCCGTCCGACACGAACAGGTTCTTCACGTCGTGGGCCTGGCCCCACTTGTTCAGCACCCCGTCGCGGGCCTTGGCGCTCATGCGGTTGGTGCCCATGTTGTGGCTCGCCGGGTAGGGCGGCATGTCGATCACCCGGGTCGCGCCGATCGCCTCCGACAGCTTGCGCCACTGGGCCAGGCCGTGGCGGCGCATGGCGGCGTCGTTGGTGTGGTCGGTCTTGGTGACGATGGGGATGGGCAGCCCGTACTGGTCCTTCTCGGTGGGATGGAGCGTGATGCTGTTCTCCTCCTGGGGCAGGTCCTCGCCGCACACCCACACGCAGCTCATATGGTCGAACTTCTCCAGCGCCGAGGTCACCTCGCGGCCCCAGCCGCCGGGCTTCATGAAGGCGGCGGTGAAGGGCAGGTGCAGGGCCAGGCCCTCCAGGTGGTAGCCGCCCACGAAGCCGCGTTCGGGGCGGTTATGCACCTCGTCGGAGATCACCGCGGCGATGTCGAAGCCGCGGTACATGTACACCGGCCCCTTGTTGATGGTGAGCGCCGCGGCGGTGGTGTGGTTCATGTAGTTCCGGCCCACCTGACCGGAGGAGTTGGCGAGGCCGTCCGGAAACAGGCTGGAGGCCGAGTTGAGGAGCAGCCGCGGCGACTCGATGGAGTTGCCCGCCACGCACACCACCCGCGCCTTCTGCAGGTGGTGATTGCCGTCCTTGTCGGCGTAGAGGACGCCGGTCACCTTGCCCGACTTGTCGTGCTCGATGCGCAGCACCATGCTCTGGGGCCGCAGGTCGGCCTTGCCGGTGCCCACCGCGCGCGGGATCTCCGAGTACAGGGTCGACCACTTGGCGCCGACCTTGCAGCCCTGCATGCAGTAGCCGATCTGCTGGCAGGCCGGGCGCCCGTCGTAGGGCCTGGAGTTCGAGGCCACCGGCCGCACGATCTCCTTGTAGCCGACCTTCTTCGCCCCGGCGGCGATCACCTTGTAGTGGTTGTTGGGCGGCATGGGCGGCAGCCCGCTCGCCTTGGTGCCGGCCACGCCCATCTTGCGCTCGGCGATCTCGTAGTAGGGGGCGAGCTCCTCGTAGGAGAGCGGCCAGTCGAGCATGTTGGCGCCGGGAATGTCGCCGTAGGTGCTCCGGATCTTGAATTCGTGGGGCTCGAAGCGCAGGGCGAGGCCCGACCAGTGCATGGTGGAGCCGCCCACGCCCTTGACGATCCAGGCCGGGAGGTTGGGATAGGTCTCGGTGTGGTGCCAGCCGCCGGCCGAGATGCGCTTGTCCAGCCAGGAGATCTTGGCGAACATGGCCCACTCGTCGTTCTCGAAGTCGGCCTGGGTGTGGTGCTTGCCGGCCTCCAGGATGACGACCCGCACGCCGCGCCGGGTGAGCTCGTCGGCCAGGGTGCCGCCGCCGGCGCCCGAGCCGATGATGACCACGACGCCGTCGTCGTCCAGGGAATATTTGACGCCCATTTTGTGTGTCTCCGTTATCCGTTCTCGTTTGCTCGTGGCGCTCAGGCGTCGTCGGCCGGCAGCCAGTCGATGTCGTCGAAGCCGCGGTTCACGTAGCCGCCCTTCTCCCAGGCCGAGCCCTCTTCGCCGAAGAAGGGCCACACCGCCGGGTTGTTGTAGAAGCCGGTGACGAGGTCCCCCTTCACCTTCTGGAAGAAGGCGCCGCGCTCGATCCCGTAGAGCAGGCTCACCCGCTCGGCCTCGGTGGGCACTTCGGCGTAGGGCTTCTTGAAGCGCGCCCGGGCGAGGGCGTCGAGGCTCTTCACCCCTTCGACGAGCAGCGTCTTGAGCTCGGGATCCTTGGCCGCCTTGGCCTCGTAGGGCTCGATCGCCAGCATGTAGTAGCGGTCGGAGATGCGGTCGTGGGGGAAGATGTCGCGGGCCATCACGAGCAGGGTCTTGCCCACGGCCGGGCCGAGCACGGTGAACGACTCGGCCAGCGCCTCGCGCGCCGGGGCGAGCATGGCGCCGGCGGACAGGGCCGCCGCCCCGATGGCCGCCGCGCCGCCGCCCTTGAGGAAGCCGCGCCGGGTGAGCGCCACGCCCCGCGGGATGATGCGCATCGCCGTCTCGCGCGGGGCGGACGGATCCTTCTCGGTGTCTTGCATGATGTCTCCTCTCTTGTTTTGCGGCGGGATTCAGACGAGCCCGAGCGGCGGGATGCCGGACGGGCGCGAAGCGCTGCGTCGACGGCTCCGGGCGTGCGGCGCCTCGCCGCCGCCCAGGACGTCGACCAGCATCTGGTGGAGGTCCCGCGCCATCGCCTCCGCCAGAACGGGCGTGCCGAGGGCCTCGGCACACGAAAGGGTGGATCGGGCCAGCGCGCGGGCATCGCCCCCCGGCTGGTCGAGTACCTGGCACAGCAGCGGCCAGTCGGGCGGATAGAGCAGGGTCCCCGAGGTGATCAGCACGCCGGTCTTGCGGCGCAGCTGGGCGAGGCCGACGATCTTGCGGTCGCCCACCACCACCTCCCACGGGGACAACCCCCCGAAGCAGGCCCAGCCCGGGGCACCGCGGGCAGCCGCGCCCACCGCCTCGGAAGGGGGGACGGCGTGGGCGGCGATCCCCATGTCGCGCAGCAGCCCGGCATGGAGCACGCCCAGCCAGCGGTAGCTGCCGACGGTGCCGGCGGCGAGCAGCCGGTGCTCCGGCGGCAGGACGATGGAGACCGACAGCATCCACGGCCCGACCAGCACCGCCCCGCCCCCGGCGCGCCGCTGCACCAGCTCGCAGCCGCTGCGCCCGGCCCGCGCCGCCAGGAGCCGCGCCTGGGAGCAGCCGAGCACCACGCCGGGCGCCGGATAGGTCCACAGCCGGATGGCCGGCGCCGTCACCGGCTCGGCGAGCGCGGCCTCGATCCAGCGCTGCTCGCCGGCGGCGTCGGTGAGGTGGAGGGGGAGGGGCGCGAGCATCAGTCGAGGTCCGCGCGCTCGAGCCGGCGGGCCAGGTCGCCGAGGAACAGCGCGGCCGGGTAGCCGTCCACCGCCCGGTGGTCGAACACCAGGTGCAGGCCCATCATCGGCGCCGCCACGATGGCGCCGTCGCGCACCACCGGGCGCTCCACGACCCGGGTCACGCCGAGGATGCCGACCTGGGGCGGGTTGATGATGGGGGTGAAGGCGTCGATGCCGGTGCTGCCCAGGTTGGACAGGGTGAAGGTGCCGCGCTGGTAGCTGCCCGGGGACAGGTTGCCGGCGCGGGCGCCGGAGGCGAGCACCCGGCTCTCGGCGGCTAGGGCGGCCACCGACTTGGTGTCGGCGCGGCGGATCACCGGCACCATCAGCCCCTCCTCGAGGCTCACGGCGAGCCCGATGTTCACCTCGTCGGCGAGCTCCACCTCCTTGTCGCGCACCAGGGCGTTCATGCGCGGATGCTCGCGCAGGGTCAGCGCCAGGGCGCGCAGGACGAAGGCGGTGAGGGTCACCTTCTCGCCCGGGGCGAGCCCGGCCTGCAAGGCCTGGCGGGCCGCCTCGCAGCGGCTCACGTCCACCTCCACGTGATGGGCCACCCGCGGCACCTGCCAGCCCGCCGCCATGTTGCGGGCGATCGCCCCGCGCAGGCCGGCCAGCGGCACCGTCCTGCGTGCCGGGGCGAGGGCCGCGGAGTCGGCTGCGTTCCCCATGGCCTCAGGCCTCGAGGACGGCGAGCACCGCGCCGCGGCCGAAGGTGGCCTGCTCCTCCACCTCCAGGGCGGCCACCCGCCCGGCGCCGGGCGCGAGGATCTCGTGGCTGGTCTTCACCAGCTCCACCACGCCCAGCACCTGGCCGGCTTCCACCGTGTCGCCCGGCTTCACCTGCCACTCCTGGAGCAGGGCTTCGGTGCCCTCCTCCACGTCGGCCCACACTGCGTCGTCCAGAACGATTTGCGTCATGTCTTTTTCTCTCTGTTTCAGTCGAGGTTGAGGGTCATCAGGGTGCGGGCACTCGCCGCGATCGTGTCCACCTGGGGAATCGCGAACTGCTCGAGGGGCCGGCTGAAGGGGATGGGCACGTCGGGCACCGCCAGGCGCCGCACCGGCGCCTTGAGCTTCACCCGGTCGAGGTTCTCCGCCACCAGGGCGGCGATCTCGCCGGACAGGCCGTAGGAGAGGTAGTCCTCGTCGGCCACCAGCAGGCGGCCGGTCTTCGCCACCGAGGCGAGCACCGCCTCGCGGTCCAGCGGCACCAGGGTGCGCAGGTCGAGGACCTCGGCGTCGATGCCCTCGGCGGCGAGTTGCTGGGCGGCCAGCAGCGACTTCTGCACCATCTGGGAAAGCGTCACGATGGTGAGGTCGCGGCCCTCGCGGACCACCTTGGCCTGGCCGAAGGGGATGGCGTACTGCTCGGCGGGGACCTCGTTGGTGCTGCCCTCGAAATAGGACATCCAGGACAGGCCCATGATGCCCTTGTGGTAGAGGAAGATCACCGGGTTGTCGTCGCGGATGGCCTGGGTCATCAGGCCCTTGGCGTCGTAGGCGTTGGACGGCACCACCACCTTGAGGCCCGGCACGTGGGCGAAGATGGAGTACAGGCACTGGGAGTGCTGGGCGGCGTCGTTGTAGCCGCCGCCGATGCCGGTGGTGATCACCACCGGGTACTTGCAGGCCCCACCCGACATGTAGGTGTTCTTCGCCAGGTGGTTGTAGATCTGGTCGAAGCACACCCCGAAGAAGTCCACGAACATCAGCTCGGAGATGGGGCGCAGGCCCTCGGCGGCGGCGCCCAGGGCCGCGCCCATGAAGCCGGTCTCGGAGATCGGCGTGTCCATGATGCGCGCCGGGCCGAAGCGGTCGAGGAGCCCCGTGGTGGCACTGAAGATGCCGCCGTACTTGCCCACGTCCTCGCCCATCACGAAGACCCGCTCGTCCCGCTCCATCTCCTGGCCGATGGCTTCCGAGATGGCCTGGGCCATGGTGAGGGTGCGCGCTTTCGTTTCGATCGTCATTGCTTTGCCTCGTCGCGGATTCAGTGGAAGACGTGGAGCAGGGCTTCGGCCGGCTCGGGATAGGGGCTGGAGCGGCCGTAGGCGTAGGCCGCCTCGACGCGGGCGGAGACCGCCTGGCGCAGCCGGGTGTCGGCGGCGTCGTCGAGGAGTCCGCGGGCGCGCAGCAGCGTGCCCAGCGCCGGGATGGGGTCGTTGGCGCGCAGCTGCTGGGCCTCGCCCTTGGGCCGATAGACTTCCGGGTCGCCCTGGAAATGGCCCAGGTAGCGGTCGGTCTTGACCTCGATGAGGGTCGGGCCCTCGCCGCGCCGGGCGCGCGCCACCGCCTCGCCGGCCGCCGCGAACACCGCCACCGCGTCGTTGCGCTCCACCAGCACGCCGGGCATGCCGTAGCCCGCGCCGCGCACGGCGTTGGACTCGACCGCCGTGGAGTCGCACTTCTCCACCGAGATGCCGTACTTGTTGTCCTCGCACACGAAGACCACCGGCAGCTTCCACAGCGCGGCGAGATTCAAGGCCTCGTGGAAGGCGCCCTGGTTGGCCGCGCCTTCGCCGAAGAAGGCCACCGCCACCCAGTCCTTGCCCATCTTCTTCGCCGCCAGCGCCGCACCGCAGGCCTGGGGCGCGCCGGCGCCCACGATGCCGCTGCAGGAGAACTTCACCGCGGGGTCGAAGAGGTGCATGTGCCCGCCCTTGCCGCGGCCAAGGCCGGTGACCTTGCCGAACATCTCGGCGGTCATGGCGTCGAGGTCCACACCCTTGGCGATGGCGAAGTGGTGCGGCCGGTGCGCGCCCACCACCGTGTCCTCCCGGCGCAGGTGGGCGCAGACCCCCACCGCGACCGGCTCCTGGCCGGCGGCCAGGTGCATCTCGCCGGGCACGGGTCCGGCGCCGATGTCGAAGGCGAGCCCTTTCTGGATCTTCGGCGGGAGCTTGCCCTCGAGATAGACCTTCGCCATGGTCTCCTCGTACTCCCTGATTTCCACCATCTTTTCGTACATCCACAGCAGCTGTTCGGATGTGGGGTCCATAGCCCTCGGTCTCCTCTAGGTCACGAAATCGTTCGGCGGGACGACGGCCGGCCCGCCCGGCCCCCGGTCGGGAGCCTCTGCGAAAGCCGTCATCGCAAGGGCGATGCCAGCGGGACGCGGGACCGCGCCTAGACGATTGCAAGTGACTGACCAGAAAGGGATTCGAGGAGAGAGAGCGGTCCCGCGAGAGGTCTGCGGCGGCCCGTCGCGGCGTCGCGCGGGTGTCGCAGCGCCTGCGACGCCTGTCGCAGCGGATGCGACAGCCGTCGGCCGCTTCGCCCGGCGCCCCGGCGCTGCAGCCGACCGTTTCGGCAGGGCCCGAACGACTGCCCCGCCTACCGTCGAAACCCGCGCCGATACACGGTTCGCGGGACGCGGCCGACCGCGCGACGGCCGTCCCTCCGGTATCGCGGCCTACCCGTTGGCATCGGCGTTGCTATCCCCGCCTCCTGCGGGAAGCGCACCGTCGGTCGAGGAGGGCCGCGGCGTGCCACCCCGAACAGGGCGGATCGCCCCGGACCGCGTGCGGCGCCGGATCGAATCCGCCCGTCCCTACGAAAAGAAAGACAGGAGACATCCCATGAAAGGACCTTCGGTGAAGCTGCTCGCCAGCTTCGTGGGCAGCGCGCTGGTGGCGGGCGCGGCACAGGCGGAGATCGTCGTGTATGAAAAGGACGGCTACCGCTTCAGCACGGACGGCTGGATCATCCTCAACGCCAGCTCCACCCGCGGCGACGCGGACGCGAACGACGCCTTCCGCATCACCTCGGGCGACTCGCCGAACCTGGTCGGCTTCAACTTCGCGGTGCCCGAGACCAACGGCATCCGCATGTCGAGCCGGCTGGGCCTGCGCATCAACCCGCACTCTGGCGAGGGCAACTTCAAGAACCGCGGAAACGTCGGCGATTCCGCGTCGAAATCCATCGATCCGCGGGAGATCTACGCGAAGTTCGAGGGCGACTTCGGGCAGGTGCTGATCGGCAAGCACTACAGCATCTTCAACGGCCGGCCGGTGCTGTGGGACGCCTCGGTGCTGGCGGGCGGCTTCTTCGGCTACGACAACGCCAACAGCGGCTTCGCGCTTGCCGCCGGCTCGCTGCATTCGGGCTACCTGTACGCGAACTTCAACAGCGGCCTGGTCTACCGCACGCCCCAGGACAAGGCGCTGAAGGCCGCGGTCGGTCTCTACGACCCGAGCCAGATGGGCAACGTGTTCATCGCGGGGGCGCCCACCGCGAGCAAGACCACCACGCCGCGCGTCGAGGCCGAGCTCGCCTACGACGGCCGCTTCGAGGGCGGCGCCTACACGCTGTACGTGGACGGGGTATACCAGTCGGCGGAGAACTGCCGGCTGCCGGGCGGTGCGGTGTGCGCCGGGGGCGACCGGGTGACCGGAAAGGGTGCGTCCACCGGCGTCCAGCTCGCGCTCGGACCGGTCGCCCTGTCCGCCACAGCCTTCACCGGCCGCGGCCTGGGCTCGGCGCTGATGTTCGACTTCGACGCCCTCGACGCCCAGGGCCGCGAGAGGAAGAGCCGCGGCTACTGGGTGCAGGTCACCGGCAAGGTCACCCCCTCGACCATGCTGCGCCTGAGCTACGGCCGCACCGAGGTGGACGACACCGCGGCCACGCCGGGCCACACCGCCGAAGGCACGCTCGCCGGCGTCTATCACACGGTGAACCCCTTCATGACGCTCTACGGCGAGCTCGGCCGCTCCGAGTTCGACCTCAACCCGGCCTTCGGCCGCGCCACCGACACCCGGTACGCGACCCTCGGGGTGCGCTTCATGTGGTAACGGCAACGGGGTGTCCGGGCCGTCTGCCCGGGCACCCCGTTGACATGCGTCAAACCGTCGCCGCACGGGGCTGGCGAGAATCGCCCTCCCCGCCAACCACCCCGAGAATTCGACGGCGACCGATCATGCAACCCATCGTCTTCCACCCCGCCGCGCCGGCCGGATCCGAATGCGAGCCCATCCGCGGCGGCCGGGTCGAGCTGCAGCTCCTCACCACCCTCAAGTGCAACCTGAAGTGCAGCTACTGCTCCCTCGGCGTGGGCGAGGTGCTCGGCTCGCAGAACGACGTGGCCTACGAGCTCGACCACCTCGACGCCTTCATCGCCCGCCACCTCGCGGGCAAGGAGATCTACGTCACCTTCTACGGCGGCGAGCCCACGCTCAACCGCGACTTCATGTTCGCGGTGATGGAGCGCTGGCCCCAGTTCCGCTACCAGCTCCAGACCAACGGGACGCTGCTCGACGGCCTGCCCGACGCGGTGCTCGCCAACCTCTCCAACGTGCTGGTGTCGGTGGACGGCGGCGAGAAGACCACCGACGGCTACCGCGGCCGCGGCATCTACCGCCAGGTGCTGCGCAACCTGGAAAAGGTGCGCGGCCGCATCGGCGGCACGATCACCGCGCGCATGACCTGGAACGACCCGGAGACCAGCTTCGAGGAGTTCGACGAGCTCGCCGGCACCTTCGACTACCTCTACTTCCAGTTCGTCGCCGGCGAGGCCTACACGCCGGAGAGCATCACGCGCCGCAAGGCGGTGCTGGAGCAGCTCGTGGCGCGCTTCTTCGAGGATCCGGCGCGGCTCTACCCGGTGATCCCCATCATGGGCGTGGTGCGCAACAAGCTCTTTCCCAGCCGCGCCGAGGAGCTTTGCCACGGCCTCACCCAGTGCCGGGTGTCGACCCACCTGCTCAACATCATGCCCGACGGGAAGATCTACCCCTGTCCCGACATGATGTACCTGCCGGACATGCTCCAGGGCGACATCGTCGCCAACTGGCTGAAGCGTTCCCCGCTGCAGCCGCACCCCGACATGCCCTGCGGGACCTGCGACGCCTTCCACTTCTGCCGGCGCAACTGCATGAAGAACCTGCATCTCGCCTACGTGAAGCAGGACACGCAGTACCGCGAGGCGGTGGTGGAGCCGATCTGCGAGCTGGTGCGCCACCTGGGCACGCTGGTGGACGCGCGCTCGCCGGCCGACTGGTACGCCCGCGCCGCGCTGCCGGTGAAGAAGGCGCTGCGCGACTGCGAGGTGTACGAGTACGTCGAGATCATGCCCTGAGCCCACCACGGGATTCACACGGGGCCCGTTACAATTGCGGGTTCCGCTTGCCCGACGCGCTTTCCGATGGCTCTGGCCCAACTGCTCGCACGACTCGACGACGACACGCTTCACCAGCTCTTCTCGAACAATGCCATTGCCAAGGGCAGGCCCTACGTCGGCCGCGTGAGGAACCTGGAGGTGGCCGGCAACACGCTGTCGGCCCAGGTGCAAGGCAGCGAGCCCCTGCCCTACCGCACCTCGGTCAGGCTCGAGCGGCGCGACTACTTCGGCGAGGCGACCATCGACGTCGCCACCCGCTGCACCTGTCCGGTGGGCAACCGGTGCAAGCACGCGGTGGCGGTGCTGCTCTTCGCGCAGCGCCCGGGCGCGCTGGTGGAGAAGCCACGGGACGCGGTGCGCCAATGGGCGGCCGCGCTCGCCAGGCGGGTGTCGAAGGAATCGGCGACGGCGCGCAAGCCGGCACGCACCGCCCGCGAGGCCATCCTCTACGGCCTGCATTGCGAGCCCGCGGCGCACCGTGCGCGACTCACGCTCTTCAAGGCGCAGCTCGACGCCGACGGCGGCTTCGCCGGGCGTGGCGAGCTGTGGTTCAACTACGAGCAGGCCCTCCTCAAGCAGCCCTCCTTCGTCCAGGACGACGACCTGGCGGTGTTCCGGCAGCTGCGCGCCCTCCTGCGCAAGGCGGGCACGAGCGGCTACGGCGGCGCCCCGATCGTCGGCGCGGAGGGACTCGCGCTGCTGCAGGCGGCGCTCGCCACCGGACGCTGCTTCGCCGCCCAGGACGAGGACCATCCGCTGAAGCCGCTCGCCGCCGCCCCCGCCCGGCCGGCGGCGCTGCATTGGCAGCCGGAAGGCACGGGCGTGCGCGCCCGGGTTCAGAGCGATCCGCCGGCGAGCGTGGTGCTCGCCACCGCCCCCATGTGGTACGTGGACGCCGAGCGCGGCGAAGCGGGACCGGCCGGGATCGCCGACCAGGCGGCCTTGCGGGCGGTACTGGAACTGCCCGCGCTCACCCGCAGCGAGCTGCCGCTGGTGGCCGCGGCACTCGCCGAGAGCGCGCCGCGGCTGCCCTCGCCGCTGGCGGCCGGCGCGGAGAGCCTGCCGGAGATCGACGCCGAGCCGCAGCCGGTGCTGCGCCTGGACAGCGTGCATGCGTGGCAGCTCCACGCCCATCGCGACTACCCGCACACGGTGCACGCCACCTTCGATTTCGCGGAGGCGGACTTCGCCTACGGCGAGGCGAAGGTGGCGGCCGGTTCGGAGACCATCTTCGCGAGCCTGCCCGACGGCCGCTCGGTCCGCGTGCGCCGCCGCCCGGAATCGGAAGCCCGTGCCATGGACGCGCTCGCCGCGGCAGGCTTCCAGCCGGTGCGCTCGCGCTGGATCGTGAGCCATCAGGAGCTGCCGGACGGCGCACTCGGCCTGGCGAGCGAGAACGCCTGGCGGCACTTCTTCGCCGACACCGCGCCCGGCCTGCGCGAGGCGGGCTGGCGCATCGAGTGCGCCCCCGACTTCCGCCACCACGTGATCGAGGCCGAGGCCTGGTTCGCCGACCTCGCCGAAACCGAGGCGGGCTGGTTCGAGCTCTCGCTGGGCATCGAGGTGGAGGGCCGGCGGGTGGACCTGGTGCCGCTCCTGCACGCGCTGTTCCGCCGCGACGGCCGCTGGCTGGATCCCCAGCGGCTCGCCGCGATCCCGGACGAAGAGCCGGTGACCCTGCACGAGCCGGCCGGCGCGCGCATCCTCGCGCCCGCCGGGCGCATCAAGCCGCTGGCCCGCACCCTGGTGGACCTCTTCGACGCCCCCGCCGGCGGCCCCCGCCCGCTCTCGCGCATGGATGCGCCACGGCTCGCCGAGGCGCTGGGCGAGGACTGGCGGCGCGAGGGCTGGCAGCAGCTCGACGACTGGCTCGAGCGCATCCGCGGCGCCGCCAAGGTGCGTGCCGTGGCCGCGCCGGACGGCTTCGGCGCGGCGCTGCGTCCCTACCAGCTGGAAGGCCTCGCCTGGCTGCAGCACCTGCGCGAGCACGGGCTGGGCGGCATCCTCGCCGACGACATGGGCCTGGGCAAGACCGCCCAGACGCTCGCCCATCTCCTCACCGAGAAGCGCGCCGGCCGGCTCGACCGCCCGGTGCTGGTGGTGCTGCCCACCTCGCTGGTCTTCAACTGGCGGCGGGAGGCGGAGCGTTTCGCGCCGGAGCTTCGCGTGCTGGCGCTCCACGGCACGGCGCGCAAGGCCGCCTTCGCGCGCATGGCCGAGCACGACGTCTGCCTCACCACCTACCCGCTGCTGTGGCGCGACCGGGCCGAGCTCGCCCGCCACGAGTACCACAGCATCGTGCTCGACGAGGCGCAGACGGTGAAGAACGCCGCGAGCCAGGCGGCGCGCGTGGTGCGCGAGCTCACCGCCCGCCATCGCCTGTGCCTCACCGGCACGCCGCTGGAGAACCACCTCGGCGAGCTGTGGGCCCAGTTCGACTTCCTGCTGCCCGGCTTCCTGGGCGACGCCAAGACCTTCAACGCCCAGTGGCGCACGCCCATCGAGAAGCACGGCGACCTGCTGCGCCGCGAGCTCCTCGCCCGCCGGGTGGCCCCCTTCATCCTGCGCCGGCGCAAGGAGGACGTGGCCAAGGAGCTGCCCCCCAAGACGGTGGTGGTGCGCAGCGTCGAGCTCGGAGGCCGCCAGCGCGACCTCTACGAGACGGTGCGCGCGAGCATGGACCAGCGCATCCGCGACGAGGTGGCCGCCCGCGGCTTCGCCCGCAGCCGGATCGTGATCCTGGATGCGCTCCTGAAGCTGCGCCAGGTGTGCTGCGATCCGCGGCTCCTGAAGACCGACGCGGCGGCCGGCGTGAAGGAGCGCGCCAAGCTCGACCTCCTGATGGAGATGCTGCCCGAGCTGGTGGACGAGGGGCGCAAGGTGCTGGTGTTCTCGCAGTTCACCGGGATGCTGGCGCTCATCGAGGCGGAGCTCGCCGAGCGCGGCATCGCCTGGGTGAAGCTCACCGGCGACACCAAGGACAGGGAGGCCGTAGTGGCCGCCTTCCAGGAAGGCGAAGCGCCCGTCTTCCTGGTAAGCCTCAAGGCGGGCGGCGTGGGCCTGAACCTCACTGCGGCCGACACCGTGATCCATTTCGATCCCTGGTGGAACCCGGCGGCGGAGAACCAGGCCACCGACCGGGCCCACCGCATCGGACAGGACAAGCCGGTGTTCGTGTTCAAGCTGGTGTGCGCCGGGAGCATCGAGGAGCGCATCCTCGCCCTGCAGGACAAGAAAGCGGCGCTGGCGGCCGGCGTGCTGTCCGAGGACGCGGACGCGCTCGCCAAGTTCGGCGAGTCGGACATCGAGGCGTTGTTCGCGCCGCTGCCGTAGCCGCCCTGGACGAGAGGATGCCGGCGCGCCCGTCGTTCGGCTTTCTTGATCTGGATCCTGGCCCCCGGCCGTACGCGGTGCGACAATCCGCCATCGCCGTTCACGCCAGCCCGCAGCCATGCCGACCGATTCGTCCCTGCCCATCGCCGCCATCGTCTATGCCCCCACCGACAACGTCGAGGCGCTGATGGTCAAGGCCGCACGTGCGCTCGCCGGCCAGGGCGTGAAGCTCGGCGGGGTGCTGCAGCACGACATCGAGACCGCGGTGAACGACCCCTGCGCGATGGAGCTGGAGGATCTCGCGAGCGGCGAGCGCTTCGCCCTGTCCCAGGATCTCGGCAGCGGCTCGGAGGCCTGCCGGCTCGACCCGAACTCCCTCGCCCACGCGGCGATGGCGGTGCGCGCCGCCCTCGACGGCGGCGCCGAGCTCATCATGATCAACAAGTTCGGCGCCCAGGAGGCGGCCGGCTCCGGCCTGCGCGACGAGATGGGCATGGTGGCGCTCGCCGGAGTGCCGCTTCTCACCGCAGTGGGCGGACGCTTCCTCCCCGAGTGGCGGGAATTCACGGGGGGCGACGGCGCGCTGCTCGAGCCGACGCTGGAAAGTGTGCTCGCCTGGTGGGCGGGGCTCGCCCGCGCCTGACCGGGATGGAGTGCCGCCCGGGCTGCGCCGCCTGCTGCATCGCGCCGTCCATCTCCAGCCCCATCCCCGGTCTGCCCGACGGCAAGCCCGCCGGTCTCCCCTGCCCCCAGCTCACGGAGGACCTGCGCTGTGCGATCTTCGGCCGCCCCGGGCGTCCGGGGTGCTGCAGCGGGCTGCAGCCGTCCGAGGAGATGTGCGGGACCGATCGCGTCCACGCGCTCGTCTGGCTGGAGCGCCTGGAGGCGGCCACGCGGCCGTGAGAGAGGTGTAGCTGCGGCCGACCGCTGGCATGGAGCTTCCGCCGTGAAGCGTACCGGGCCGCCCGCGCCGGACCGGGTCTAAACTGCCCGATTCGCGTCACCCCTCGCGTACCGACATGATCATCTACCTGCACGGCTTCCGCTCCGCGCCCGCCTCGATCAAGGCCCAGGCGCTGCGCCGCCACATGCTCGACAAGGGCCTGGGCGCGGCGTTCTGGTGCGAGCAGCTGCCGGTTTCCCCACGCGCGGCCATCGCGCTCGTCGAGGACGAGATCGCCCGTTGCCGCGCCACCCGGCCCGAACGTCCGCCCACGCTGGTCGGCAGCTCGCTGGGCGGCTACTACGCCACCTGGCTCGCCGAACGGCACGGCCTGGCCGCGGTGCTGGTCAATCCCGCGGTGATCGCTCCGCTTTCGCTGGAGGCCTACATCGGCCCTCAGACCAACCTCTACACCGGCGAGACCTTCGACTTCACCAAGGCCCACATCGCCGAGCTGCGCACCCTCGACGTGCCCGCCATCACCCGGCCCGAGCGCTACTGGCTGCTGGTGGAGACCGGCGACGAGGTGCTCGACTACCGTGACGCGGTGGCGAAGTACGCCGGCGCGCGCCAGACCGTGCTGGAAGGCGGCGACCACGGCTTCTCGCGCTGGAACGATTACCTCGACGAGGTGCTGGCCTTCGCGGGACTCGTCGGGAAATGAGCAGCGTTCCCGCCGCCCTGTCCGCCCCGGCGGACCTCCGCGCGCGCCGCCAGGGCGTGGCCGCTGCCCTCTGCGCATTCACCATATGGGGCCTCGCGCCGCTCTACTTCAAGGCGGTGGGCAGCGTGCCGCCCACCGAGATCGTGGCCCACCGCATCCTGTGGTCGCTCGTCTTCCTCGGAGGGCTGCTCGCCTTCTGGCGCGGCTTCGACGGGCTGCGGCGCTTGCGCGACCAGCCGCGCCTGCTGGGCCTGCTGTGCGTGACGGCCATGCTCACGGGCAGCAACTGGCTCGTCTTCGTCTGGGCGATCTCGGTGGACCGGCTGCTCGAGGCGAGCCTCGGCTACTTCATCAATCCCCTGGTGAGCATCCTGCTCGCGCGCCTCTTCCTGGGCGAACGGCTGCGCCCGGCACAGCAGGCGGCGGTGGTGCTGGCCTCGGTGGGCGTCGCCTGGCGGGTGTGGCAGGTGGGGAGCCTGCCGTGGATCGCACTCTTCCTGGCGCTCACGTTCGGTTTCTACGGACTGCTGCGCAAGCGCGCGCCGGTGGACGCCCTCAACGGCCTCTTCGTCGAGACCCTGGTGACCGCACCGCTCGCCCTGGCCTGGCTCGCCTGGCTGGGCGCGGGCGAGGCGCTGCACTTCGGGCGCGACACCCTCACCAGCGCGCTGCTGCCGCTCGCGGGGGTGCTCACGGCGGTGCCGCTCATGCTCTTCGCCGTGGGCGCGCAGCGGCTGCCGCTGTCCACCATCGCCTTTCTGCAGTATCTCGCCCCCAGCCTCAACTTCCTGCTGGCCGTGTTTGCCTTCGGAGAACCTTTCGGCGTGGCGCAGCTGGTAGGCTTCGCCTTCATCTGGAGCGCGCTCGCCCTCTATTCCGCAGACATGCTCCGCGCGGCGCGGCGCGAACCTGCTGCAAGGTGAACCCGCTCCGACGTGAGTTAAACTGTCGGGCTTGAATTCCGATGGCGGTACCCGATGTTCGTGCTGTTCGAAGAGGATGGGGCCTTCAAGGCCGGGACCGTCCTCGCTGATAACGATTCGTCCCTGCAGGTCGAGACCTCCCACGGCAAGCGGGTGAAGCTCAAGGCGAGCCACGTGCTCCTGCGCTTCACCGCGCCCGGGCCCGGCGAGCTCCTGGAGCGCGCCGAGGCCGCCGCCGAGGAGCTCGATACCGGCTTCCTGTGGGAAGTGTGCGGCGACGAGGAATTCGCCTTTCCGGAGTTCGCCGCCGAGTACTACGGCCGCAGCCCGACCGCAGTGGAGTCGGCCAGCCTGCTGCTGCGCCTGCATTCGTCCCCGATCTATTTCCACCGCAAGGGCCGCGGACGCTTCCGCAAGGCGCCGCCGGAGATCCTGCAGGCGGCGCTCGCCGGCCTGGAGAAGAAGCGCCAGCAGGCCGAGGCCATCGAGCGCATGCGCGCGGAGCTGGTGGCCGGGCGGCTCCCGCCCGAGCTCGCCGGCATGCTGCCGCAGCTCCTCTACCGCCCGGACCGCAACCGCATCGAGACCAAGGCGCTGGAGGCGGCCGCGGTGGACGCGGGACTGTCGGTGCCGCGCCTGCTGCTCAAGTGCGGCGCGCTCGATTCGAGCTACGACTACCACTTCCAGCGCTTCCTGTTCGAATACTTCCAGGAAGGCGTGGCCTTCCCGCCCTTCGAGGGGCCGGCGGTGCCGGCCGAGCTGCCGCGGGCCGACGTGACGGCCTTCTCCATCGACGACGCCACCACCACGGAGATCGACGACGCCTTCTCCGTAACCCCGCGCGAAGGCGGCGGTTGGCGCATCGGCATCCACATCGCCGCGCCGGCGCTGGGCTTCGCCCGCGGCTCCTCCCTGGACGCGATCGCCCGGCGGCGGCTTTCCACCGTCTACATGCCGGGCAACAAGATCACCATGCTGCCGGACGAGGTGGTCGAGACGTTTACGCTCGCCGAGGGACGCGAATGCCCGGCGGTGTCGCTCTACCTGGACGTGACCGCGGCGCTCGCCATCATGGGCCACGAGTCCCGCGTCGAGCGCGTGCCCATCGTCGCCAACCTGCGCCACCACGACATCGAGCCGCTCTTCAACGAGGAGACCCTCGAGCACGGCGGCCCGGACTTCCAGTGGAAGCGCGAGCTCACCGTCCTGTGGGACCTCGCCACCGTGCTCGAAGCCGGGCGCGGCAAGGCCGCCGCCAACCAGAACCTGGTGGACCACAACTTCTACGTGGACTGGGAGACCGAGACCAGCGACGGTCCGGGCTACATCACCATCACGCCCCGCCGGCGCGGCTCGCCGCTCGACAAGCTGGTGGCCGAGCTGATGATCCTCGCCAACTCCACCTGGGGAAAGCTTCTCGACGAGGCCGGCATTCCGGGCCTGTATCGCGCCCAGAGCGGCGGCAAGGTACGCATGACCACCGTGGCAGCGCCCCACGACGCGCTGGGCGTGGACTGCTACGCCTGGTCGAGCTCGCCGCTGCGCCGCTACGTGGACCTGGTGAACCAGTGGCAGATCGTGTCGGTGCTCCGGGAGACCGAGCCCGCCTTCGCCCCCAAGTCGCCCGACCTCATGGCGGCGCTGCGGGATTTCGAGCTCACCTACGCCGCCTACGCCGAGTTCCAGCGCCAGATGGAGCGCTACTGGTGCCTGCGGTGGCTGCGCCAGAATCGCCCCGAGAGCGTGGAAGCGAAGGTGCTGCGCGAGAACGTGGTGCGCCTGCAGGCGATTCCCCTGGTGATGAAGGTACCCTCGATGCCGCTGCAGCTGCCGGGCAGCCGGGTCCGGCTCACGATCGAGAGCAGCGATCTCATCGATGTGGACGTGCATGCCCGCTTCGTCGAGATCCTCGCCGAGCCGGATCCCGAGGAGCTTGCGGATCCCCTTTACGAGAGCTCATAGACAGGCAGCCATGGGGCCGGACCAACCCGCAGCACTGGACGCAGCGAGCCGCCCGCCACGCGACGCGGCCGACGGGCCCAAGCTGAGCCCGCGGCTGGCGATCGCGTTCGCGATCTCGCTCGGCCTGCACGCGGCGCTGCTGTCCACCCGCTTCGCGTTGCCCGACACCAAGCCGCCGGTGCGCGACCGCGGCCTCGAGGTAGTGCTGGTAAACGCCCGCCACGAGCGGGCACCGGAGAAGGCGGAAGCGCTGGCGCAGGCCAACCTCGACGGCGGCGGCACGAGCGAGAAGGAGCACAGGCCGAAGTCGCCGCTGCCGCCCCAGGAAGCGACCCGCGAGGGCGACGCCCTGGTCGATACCCGTTCGCGCCGCGAGAACCGGACGGCGCCGCGCCAAGAGGTCCTGACCCGGCCCAAGGCCGAAGCCCGGGTGAGCACCGCGCCGCCGCAGCCGGCCGAGGAAGCGCCCCGGAAACCGGCCTCCGGCCTCGACCTGCTCGACAGCGTGGCCGCCATCGCGCGCATGGAGGCGCAGATCGACCGCCAGCTCGACGAGTACGCCAAGCGGCCGCGCAAACGCTTCATCGGCGCCCGCACCAAGGAGTACCGCTTCGCGCAGTACGTCGAGGACTGGCGCCAGAAGATCGAGCGCGTCGGCACGCTCAACTACCCGGACAGCGCCCGCGGACGGCTGTACGGCAGCCTCCTCATGTCGGTGGTGATCCGCGCCGACGGCTCGGTGGAGCGGGTGGAGATCCAGCGCTCCTCGGGGCAGCAGGTGCTCGACGACGCGGCGATGCGCATCGTGAAGCTGGCCGCCCCCTTCGCAGCCTTCCCGCCCGACATCAGGCGCGACACCGACATCCTCGAGATCACCCGCACCTGGACCTTCACCAACGCCGACAGGCTGAGAACCGAGTGACCATGGACCGCTACGCCGTCGTCGGCAATCCCGTCGCCCACAGCAAATCGCCGCAGATCCACGCCGCCTTCGCCCGCCAGACCGGGCAGGCGCTCGGCTACGAGCGGGTCCTCGCGCCGCTCGACGGTTTCGCGGCAACGGTGGCGGCCTTCCGCGCCGAAGGCGGGCGGGGCATGAACGTGACTGTGCCCTTCAAGCTCGAGGCCTTCGCACTCGCCGAGCGGCGCTCGGCGCGAGCCCAGGCGGCCGGCGCGGTGAACACCCTCGCCTTCGACTCCGAGGGGATCTTCGGCGACAACACCGACGGCGCCGGGCTGGTGCGCGACCTCACCCACAACCTCGGCTGCCCGCTCGCCGGCCGGCGCATCCTGCTGCTTGGCGCGGGCGGGGCGGCCCGCGGCGCGGTGCTGCCGCTGCTGGCCGAGCGGCCGGCGGCCCTGACCATCGCCAATCGCACCGCAGCCAAGGCACTCGCGCTGGCCGACGCATTCCGCGCCGAGGCGGGTACGGCCGCGCTAGATGGGTGCGGCTTCCCCGAGCTCGCCGGCCGCAGCTTCGACGTGGTCGTCAACGCCACGGCAGCGAGCCTTGCCGATGCCGCCCCGGCGCTGCCGCCGGGGCTCTACGCGCCCGGCGCGCTGGCCTACGACATGATGTACGGCCGCGGCGAGACGCCCTTCCTCGCCGCCGCCCGTGCCGACGGCGCCGAGCGCCGTGCCGATGGACTCGGCATGCTGGTGGAGCAGGCCGCGGAGAGCTTCCTGCTGTGGCGCGGCGTACGCCCCGACACCGCGCCGGTCCTGGCCGAGCTGCGTCGCGACCTCGCAGCGCGATGAAGCCGGCCGTACGCTGGTTCTGGCGCGCGCTCGCCCTGCTGGCGGCGCTCGTCGTCCTGTGGCAGGGGTGGATCTTCGCGCGCGTGGTGTGGTGGAGCCAGGTCAACCCCTCCTCCACCAGCTTCATGCGCCTGCGCCTGGACGAGCTGCAGGAGAAGCGCCCGAAAGCGAGCCTGCGCCACAAATGGGTCCCCTACGAACAGATCTCGGTCCACCTCAAGCGCGCGGTCATTGCCGCCGAGGACGACCGCTTCATCGATCATGACGGCTTCGACTGGGAGGGCATCCAGCGGGCGATGGAGAAGAACCAGAAGAAGGGCAAGGCGGTTGCGGGCGGCTCCACCATCAGCCAGCAGCTCGCCAAGAATCTCTTCCTGTCGCCCTCGCGCAGCTATTTCCGCAAGGCCCAGGAGGCGGTCATCACGGTGATGATCGAGGCGGTATGGAGCAAGCGCCGCATCCTGGAGGTGTACCTCAACGTCGCCGAGTGGGGCGAGGGCGTCTTCGGCTGCGAGGCGGCCGCCCAGCGCTACTACCAGCTCTCGGCGAGCCGCCTGGGCCCGGCGGAGGCCGCCCGGCTGGCGGTGATGCTGCCCAACCCGCGCCGCTACGAAAAGCGCTTCACTCCGCGGCTCGCGGCCCATGCCGAACGGATCCGCTCGCGCATGATCCATTCGACGGTGCCATAGACGCCGGGCCGAATGCCGCGCACGGCGGCCTTTCGTCACACTCCGGGGTCGCACCGCGCGGGCGAAGCCCGTAGAATTCGCGCCTCGTGCCCGACCTCTCCAGCCTCGCGAGTGCCGATGACGCAGCAAGAGGAACACCACCCCGACGACGTCCAGCAGCACCTGCGTGAAGTGCAGGAGCTGCTCGCGCGCCATCGCGTGGTGGAGGACCTCGTCCACCGCCAGGAGATGCCGCGTCACGAGCTGGTCGAAGGCCTGGTGCACAAGCAGCACGTGGCCGAGCTGCAGAATCGCCTCGACAGGCTGCATCCGGCCGACATCGCCTACATCCTGGAAGCGCTGCCTCACGACGAACGCCTGTTCGTGTGGGACCTGGTCAAGGCCGAGCGCGACGGCGAGATCCTGCTGGAAGTGTCGGACGCGGTGCGCGAGTCGCTCATCGAGACGATGCACCCGGACGAGCTCAAGGCCGCGGCCGAGTCCCTCGACGCCGACGAGCTCGCCGATCTGGCGCCCGACCTGCCGCCCGAGGTCATCCAGGACGTCTTCCAATCCCTGGACAGCGAGGGCCGCGAGCAGCTGCGGGCGGCCATGTCCTATCCCGAGGACTCGGTCGGTGCCCTGATGGACTTCGACATGGTCACGGTCCGCGAGGACGTGACCCTGGAGGTGGTGCTGCGTTACCTGCGCCGCTTCGAGGAGCTGCCCGACCACACCGACAAGCTCTTCGTGGTCGACCGCGACGATCACCTGAAAGGCATCCTGACCCTGGAGTCGCTGCTCATCAACGACCCCGAGAAGGAAGTGGCCGAGGTGATGCGCACCGAGCCGGTGATCAGCTTCGAGCCGGGCGACGACGCCGACGACGCGGCGCAGGCCTTCGAGCGCTACGACCTGATCTCGGCGCCGGTGGTCGACGGCGAGCACCGGGTGATCGGCCGACTCACGGTGGCCGACGTGGTGGACTTCATCCGCGAGGAATCCGAGGCCGAGATCCTCAGCCATGCCGGTCTGCGCGAGGAGGAGGACATCTTCGCCTCGGTGTGGGACTCGGTGAAGAACCGCTGGTCATGGCTGGCGGTGAACCTGGTCACCGCCTTCATCGCCTCGCGGGTGATCGGCGCCTTCGAGGACTCGATCGAGAAGCTGGTCGCCCTCGCCGCGCTGATGCCCATCGTCGCCGGCATCGGCGGCAACTCGGGCAACCAGACGACCACCATGATCGTGCGGGCGATCGCCATGGGCCAGGTCGAGCAGAGCGCCATGAAGCGCCTGATGAAGAAGGAGCTGGGCGTGGCGCTGGTGAACGGCCTGCTTTGGGGCGGACTGCTGGGCGTGATCGCCTGGTGGCTCTACGACAACGTGCCGCTCGGCATCGTCATGACCGCGGCGATGACGCTCAACCTCCTGCTCGCCGCTACGGCGGGCGTCGCCATCCCCATGCTGCGCGAACGCCTGGGCGCCGATCCGGCGATGGGCGGCTCGGTGATGATCACCGCGCTCACCGACTCGGGAGGCTTCTTCATCTTCCTCGGGCTGGCGACGATCTTCCTGCTGTGAGGCGGCAGCGCGCCGGTCGGCGTGCCTGGGCGTCGACTTTTTTTACACTGCCGTCCGGCGGCCTTGCAGGCACCCTTCGGTGCAGATCGGCAAGTTATTGAGCGCAAATCGTTTATACCAGGTATGGGGTATTCGCCTACCCGGTGGTGCGGTACTTGCTTCCACATCGGTGCAACAAATAGAAACACTTGTACCAGTTAGGGAGACTCCCATCATGTTCCGCAGTATCGCTCTCGCGGCCTCGACGGTCCTGGTCAGCGGCGCGGCCGCCGCCGCACCGATCACCTACAACGCGACCCTCTCCAACGGAGTGCCCGTCACCGGGACGATCTCCGACACCAACACGGCGTCGGATCCGGTCGGTGCCCAGTACTACCGGTTCTTCGCCAACGCCGGCTCCGAAGTGACCGTCATCGGCTCGCGCCTCGATGCGAACTACGACATGGCGTTCTGGCTGTTCCAGGGCGAGTTCGCCGACACCGACGAGTTCGGGGGAAGCTTCGACAGCGGCGACGCCGGCTACATCGATTTCGCCGACGACGAGATCCCGCACCCGGGGCCGTTCGGCGATCCCCAGTCGATCTTCACGGCGGCAACCAGCGGCTTCTACACCGTCGCAGTGACCAACTTCGCGAGCGGCGATTCGGAGAACGGCTTCTTCTCCTTCGAGCTCGTGGCCCGCGGCATCCAGAACGTGCCCGAGCCCGGCTCGCTGTTCCTCGCCGGACTGGGCCTGCTCGGCCTCGCCGGCCTGCGCCGCGCCCGCGCGAGCTGACACCCGACCGGGCGGCGCGCCTGCGGGGCGCCGCCCGATGTGCCGATCAGCCGCGGGCCATCGCCGCGAACACCTCGCGTGCGTCGGCGAGCGTGGCGGCCACGTCCTCGGCCGTATGCGCCGCGGACACGAAGCCCGCCTCGAAGGCCGAGGGCGCGAAGTAGTGCCCCTCGTCGAGCATCGCGTGGAAGAAGCGGTTGAAGGCGTCGCGGTCGGAGACCATCACGTCGGCGAAGGAGGTCGGCACCCGCTCGCTGAAATAGACGCCGAACATGCCGCCCACCGAGTCGGCGCTGAAGGGAAGGCCCACGGCCTGCGCCGCCTTGGCGAGCCCGTCCACCAGCGCCGCGGTGCGCACCGCGAGTTGCTCGTAGAAGCCCGGCTCGCCCACGAGCTTCAGGGAAGCGAGCCCCGCCGCCACCGCCACCGGGCTGCCGGAGAGCGTGCCCGCCTGGTACACCGGACCGAGGGGCGCGATCTTCTCCATGATGTCGCGCCGCCCGCCGAAAGCACCCACCGGCATGCCGCCGCCGATGACCTTGCCGAGGGTGGTGAGATCCGGGGTGATGCCGTAGAGCCCCTGCACCCCTCGCGGTCCGACGCGGAAGCCGGTCATCACCTCGTCGAAGATGAGCACCGCACCGTGCTCGGTGCACAGGCGCCGCAGCCCTTCCAGGAAGCCCGGCGCGGGCTTCACCAGGTTCATGTTGCCAGCGATCGGCTCGACGATGACCGCGGCGATCTCGGCGCCCCGTGCGCCGAACACCTCTTCGACCTGATCGAGCGCGTTGTAGTCGAGCACGATGGTGTGGTGCGCGAAGTCGGCCGGCACGCCCCCGGACGACGGATTGCCGAAGGTGAGGAGCCCCGAGCCGGCCTTCACCAGCAGGCTGTCGGCGTGGCCGTGGTAGCAGCCCTCGAACTTGACGATGGCGTCGCGCCCGGTGAAACCGCGGGCGAGCCGGATGGCGCTCATGGTGGCCTCGGTGCCCGAGCTCACCAGCCGCACCATCTCGACGGAAGGCAGCAGCTTGCACAGGAGCTCCGCCATCTCCACCTCGGCCTCGCTCGGTGCGCCGAAGGACAGGCCGCGGGCGGCCGCCTCGCACACCGCCTCGACGATGTCGGGATGGGCATGGCCGGCGATGGCCGGCCCCCAGGAGCCCACGTAGTCGATGTAGCGCTTGCCGTCGGCATCCCACACGCAGGCGCCTTCGGCACGCGCGATGAAGCGCGGTGTGCCACCCACCGAACGGAAGGCGCGCACCGGCGAATTGACGCCCCCCGGAATGGTCTTCTGGGCGCGCTGGAATAGGGCTTCGTTTCTGCTGGTCATGACGGTCGGCACTCGTGTGGCGGCAAAAAGGCGATTTTCGCCCCGAAGCGCGCCCCGGTCCAGTGCGGTGCGGACCGCCGAGCGCCGAGGCACGAAGGGCATGATCGACGCGTTCGGCCGCGTCCCCTGCCCGGCCGCCGGGAGGCTCCCCGCGCCCGGGGACGTTCCCGAGCTCGCCTGCGCGGTCGAAAGGCAGCCGCCGCCCCGCTGCCCCATCGCCTCATGGCTGGCCGCACTCTCTCGATTTGGGCGGGAAACACGAGCATCCATCCTCGGCTATACTCGTGCCACCCGCTTTGGGTGGCCGACAGATCACAGCCGATCGATGCCGACTCCTCTACTGATTTGCGACGATTCGAACATGGCGCGCAAGCAGGTGCAGCGCGCCCTGCCGGAAACCTGGGACGTCTCGGTCACGTTTGCCGCGAACGGCCGGGAGGGCCTGCAGGCGATACGGGAGGGGAAGGGCGAGGTGGTGCTCCTCGACCTGACGATGCCGGAGATGGACGGCTACGAGGTGCTGGACTGCGTCAGGCGGGAGGGCCTCAAGAGCCTGATCATCGTCATTTCGGCCGACATCCAGCCGCAGGCGCGCGAGCGCGTCATCCAGGCCGGCGCGCTCGAGCTCATCAAGAAGCCGATCAACAAGGAAAAACTCGACGACGTGTTGCGCACGTTCGGCCTGACATGAGCGATCGATTCGGACTGTCCGCAAATCAGAACGACTGTCTTCAGGAGGTCGTGAATGTGGCGATGGGGCAGGCGGGCGACTCGCTGGCTCGCCTGCTCGGCGTATTCGTGACGCTGTCGGTGCCGAGAATCTCGATACTCGCGCCGAGCGACATCCACCACACGATCGGCGGTGAATCGGTCGTCGCAACGCGCCAGGCCTTCCAGGACGGCAGCGGCAAGGCCGGCTGCCTGCGTGGTGAGGCGATCACCGTGTTCGGCGATTCGAGCTTCGGCGAACTGGCCGAACTGCTCGACTACGACGACGGGGAGACCGGTGATCACGCGGAGACCGAGCTACTGCTCGATGTCTCCAACGTGCTCAACGGCGCCTGTCTGACCGGCATCGCCGATCAGCTCGGCGAGGAGCTGATCTACAGCGCCCCATCCGTGCTGGGTCGCGGACCCCATATCGACGACTGGCTCGTCAAGGAGCGGCTGCAGTGGGAGAGCGTATTGTCGGTCGAGATCGTCTATCGACTCGAGAACCGCTCCTTCCGCTGCGCCCTGCTGCTTCTGATGCCCGACAGCGCGATATCGCATCTGACGGCCAAGCTGGACCAGCTGTTGGACGCGCTCTGAATGAAGGACATGCGGTCCGAGGCCCTGCATCACGTCATCGACCGCCTCGACATCGGCATCATTGTGCTCGACCGCGAACTGCGGGTGCTGTTCTGGAACCGCTTCATGGCTGCGAACAGCGCCAAGACCGTGACGGACGTGCTCGGTCGACGGCTGCCAGAGCTCTTTCCGGAGCTCCCCGAGCGCTGGCTGCGCAAGAAGGTCGAAACCGTGTTCGTGCTGAAGAACCAGGCTTTCACAAGCTGGGAGCAGCGCCCCTATCTGTTCCGGTTCAGACACAACCGGCCGATCACCGGCGGCGCCGATTACATGTTCCAGAACTGCACCTTCATTCCTTGTCGCGATCACGCGGGCGAGGTCGAATCGGTCGCGGTGACCGTTCAGGACGTCACCGATCTTGCGATCGCGCAGCGCGCTCTTGCCGACGCGAGGGACGCGCTGGAGCAGAGCAGCCGGCTCGACGGGCTGACCGGGATCTTCAATCGGAGGCACTGGGAGCACTGTCTCGCGCTCGAGTTCAAGCGCAGCCGGCGGAACGGCTCCGTCCTCGCGCTGATCATGTTCGACCTGGACCATTTCAAGTCGATCAACGACCGCTATGGACATCTGGCCGGCGACGAGGTGTTGCGCGCGGTCGGGCGTCGTCTCGCACAGGTCGTCCGCGAAACGGACATCGTCGGCCGCTACGGCGGCGAGGAGTTCGGGGTGATCCTGCCCGAGTGCGATTGCGACGGCGCAGCGGTATTGGCCGAACGCATCCGCATCGCGATGCAGGAACTCGAGATCGTTTGCGACGGCCTCCGGATCCCGGTCACCGTCAGTCTTGGGGTCGCGCAGTCCGAGGCGACCGCCGAAAGCCACGAAGCGCTGATCGGTCATGCAGACCAGGCGCTCTATTGCAGCAAACGCTCGGGGCGTAACACCTTTCGCATCCATCGCAACGACTGAGCGGGCCGGAACCGCGGACCGCCGACCGAACGACTCGAGCGCCCCGAGCCGGACATCGGCTCGGAAGGTGCGAATCAATCTGCTGCGTGGGCCGATGGCTGCGTTGCGCGGCGCTCGCTCCCTCGCCTATCTCCTTGATATGTCTCGGTCGCTGTGTGCTTGCCAACTGAGGCCTCGCCCTCGGCCCCCTCGCGACGACTCCTTCACACTTTCTCAGGCGGCGAACAAGGTCCGGTAGGCTGCCGCGCGCGCGCCCGGGTCGGGCGCGTCGAAGACGTCGCTCACCACGGCGAGCAGATCCGCCCCGGCGGCAAGCGGCGCGGCGGCGTTCTCCAGGGTGATGCCGCCGATGGCGGCGAGCGGCACGTCGAAGGCCCCCCGCGCCCGGGCGAAGAGATCGAGCGGCGCACGCACGGTGGCGGGCTTGGTGGGCGAGGCGAACACCGCTCCGAAGGCGATGTAGTCGGCCCCGGCCGCCACGGCGGCTTCCGCGCGGGGCCACTCGTCGTAGCACGAGGCGCCGATGAGGCTCCCGCTCCCGAGCACTGCGCGGGCCGCGGCGATGTCGCCGTCGTCGCGCCCGAGGTGCACCCCGTCGGCCCCCACTTCACGTGCCAGTTCGACGCTGTCGTTCACGATGAAGGGCACGCCCGCCTCGCGGCACAGCGCGCCGACCGCTCCGGCCTGCTCGCGCCGCACCGCCGGATCCGGCTGCTTGCTGCGGTACTGCACGAGCGCCGGCCGCCCGGCGAGCGCCTGCGCCACGCGCGCGACGAGGACCTCGCCGGACAGGCCGTCGGGGGTGACCAGGTAGAGTCCGCGCAAACGGGCTTCAGGCATTGTCGTCGTCCTCGGCACGCGCCCAGAAGAAGCGGTCCGGCAGCGCCATGCCCATGCCCGGGCGATAGGCCGCGGACAGTGCCTGCCAGGTGAATTCCTGCGCCTCGCGCACCGCCTCGGGCACCTCCATGCCGTGCGCAAGGGCCGCAGCCACCGCACCGGCGAGGGTCGCCCCGGCGCCCAGGTAGCGGTCGGGCAGGCGCTCCCATGCATCGGTGCGCACCACACCCTGGGCGCCCACCAGCGCGTTCACCACCTGCGGACCCGGCTCGCTTGCGCCGGTCAACAGCACGTACTGTGCGCCCAGGCCCAACAGAGACGCCACGGCGTCGTCGCTGGAGAGCTCCTCGTCGCCGTCTCCATCCACGCTCGCCAGCCGTGTCACCTCGTAGCGGCTCGCCACCAGCACGGTGACCTGCGGCAGGACCAGCTCGAGCAGCGCCGAAAGCATGTCCTCGGTCGCGGACTCGTCGCCGGCGGCATACATGAGCGCCGGCTCAAGCACCAGCGGAAGCTCGGGGTAGTCGGACAGGATCTCGGCCACGGCGGCCACGTTCTCCACGCTGCCCAGCATGCCCAGCTTGAAGGCGTGGATCGGGATGTCCTCGAGGAGGGCACGTGCCTGGGCCACCACGGTATCGGCCTCCAGCGCGACGAGCTCGTCCACGCCGCGGGTGTCGCGCACCGCCACGGCCGTGGCCACCGCGAGCGGGTGGCAGCCCATGCTTGCGAGGGTCAACACGTCCGATTGCAGCCCGCCGCCGCCGGTCGCATCGCAGGCGGCGAAACACAGTACGGTCGGGGGCACGTCGGTGGGCTGGAAGGGCATGACGGAGTTCTGAAAAGGGCGCCCGGAGCGAATGGCGCGGGGGGAAAAATGCGGTAAGATGCAGCGATTTTACCGCCAATCGCCCTAGCGCACTCCACTAGATGGCCAACCCGGAATACAAGACGTACATGTGCCTCATCTGCGGCTTCATCTACGACGAAGCCGCCGGCCTTCCCGACGAGGGCATCCCGCCCGGAACGCGCTGGGAAGACATCCCCCCCAACTGGACCTGCCCCGAGTGCCAGGCGCGCAAGGAAGACTTCGAGCTCGTCGAGATATGACGGCCGTACGTCGGACAAGCGTGGGCCGTTACCAGAATTCCGGTATCCTTGCGCCCGTTACGGACATTACGGACCGAACGAGACGGTCCGCAGCGCGGCAGTCGGCAATGGCGAACGACCAAGGAACGACAGCATGGACCTGACCGGGCTCAAGGTGATGGTCATCGACGACAGCAACACCATCCGGCGCAGCGCGGAGATCTTCCTCGCCCAGGCCGGCTGCCAGGTGCTGCTGGCGGAAGACGGGTTCGATGCGCTCGCGAAGATCGCCGACCACCATCCGGACGTCATTTTCTGTGACATCATGATGCCGCGCCTGGACGGGTACCAGACCTGCGCGCTGATCAAGAAGAACTCCCGCCTGGCGGCCACGCCGGTGATCATGCTGTCATCCAAGGACGGCCTGTTCGACCGCGCGCGCGGTCGCATGGTGGGCTCGGACGAGTACCTCACGAAGCCGTTTACCAAAGACAGCCTGCTCAAGGCAGTGGCCGCGCACGCCGCGCGCCGCACGGATTGAGAGTCCTGAGGGGAGTATCGAAGCGATGCCAATCAAGAAGATCCTGGTAGTGGACGATTCGCCGACCGAACGCCTGGCCCTGTCGGAGGCCCTCATCAGCAAGGGCTATCAGATCATCACCGCGGAGAGCGGCGAAGAAGCGATCGCCAAGAGCCGCAGCGAGCTCCCCGACCTCATCCTGATGGACGTCGTCATGCCGGGAATGAACGGCTACCAGGCGACCCGTACCATCTCGCGCGACGAGGTGACGCGCAACATCCCGATCATCATGTGCACCAGCAAGGGGCAGGAGACCGACCGCATCTGGGGCATGCGCCAGGGTGCCTACGACTACCTGGTGAAGCCCGTCGATCACGCGGAGCTGGTGAAGCGGATCCAGGCGCTGGGCTGACCGATCATGGCCAAGCGCATCAGTCTGCGTGAATTCCAGGAGAATCTGGTTCGGCGGCTGTCCGAGGCGCGCACGGGCGACCGGCGCACGCTCCTCGGGGTGCAGGCCGGCGACGACCACTGGCTGATCGACCTCACGGACACCGGCGAGATCCTGCCGGTGCCGCCGCTGGCGCCGGTCCCGCTCACTTCCGACTGGTTCCGCGGCATCGCCAACGTGCGCGGCACGCTCTACGGCGTGCTCGATTTCTCGCGCTTCCATCGCGGCTCCCCGGTCGTTCCTGCCGGCAACGCGCGACTGCTCCTGCTCAACGCCCGTCACGGGGTGAACAGCGCGCTCCTGGTCTCGCGCGCGAGCGGTTTGCGCAGCCTGGAGGACTTCGAGCCCGAGGACGGTCCCGCCGACGAGCGCCCCTGGGTGGCCCAGCGCCTGCGCGACATGCAGAACCGCCTGTGGCTGCGCCTGAACGTTCGCAACCTGCTGGCCCATCCGGCTTTTCTGAATGCGGGGTTGGAGACGCTCTGAGCGCCGCCCCGATCGACTCACACCCATTACTGCCGCGGAGCACGCGATATGGCAATCAAGTTTCCCGAACTGCCCTTCGGGAGAATGACGAAGGCAGCCGAGGACGAATCCCACACTACCATCATGGAGACCAACCCGCCCGAGGCGGCGCCGGCGGCCCAGTCCGCCGCACGCGCTTCGGACCGTCCCGTCTCCGAGCAACTCAAGCGGCTGGGCGTGGTGTTCGCAATCCTGGTGGCAATCGCCGTCGGCCTCACCATCCACCAGAACCGCCAGACCGCCAACGCCACGCTTTACGTGGCAGCCGCCGGTGAGATGCAGATGCTGTCGCAGCAGATCGCCAAGGCGGCCCAGTTGTCGCTTCGCGGCAACCCCGAGGCCTTCGCCGAGCTGCTCGCCGGCACCACGCGCTTCGCCGGCCTGCTCGGCGCGGTGAACAGCGGCGGCGAGATCGACGGCAACGCGGTGCCGCCCAGCCCCGACTCCACTCGCCCGCAGCTCGACGCCCTGCGCGATGCCTGGACCAAGACCGAGGGCGATGCCAACCAGCTCCTCGCTCAGCAGGCCAACCTGATCACGCTCAACAAGTCGGTGGACGCGATCAACGCCGGCAACGCGGCGCTGCTCGAGCTTTCCGAGCAGATTGCCGCCCTCAAGGCCCAGTCGGGTGCCTCGGGCCGGGACCTCGCCGCCGCCAATCGCCTGGTGATGCTCACCCAGCGCATCGCCAAGAACGCCAACTCGCTGCTGGTGGCCGACGCCATCGATCCGGAAGTGGCCTTCCTGCTCGGCAAGGACACCAACACCTTCCGCGAGCAGCTCGGACAGCTGCGCCAGGCGGGCGGCGACGGAGAGCTCCGCGCCAAGCTGCAGGAGCTCGACCAGGCGGCCCAGGAGAGCTTCGAGGCGGTGTCCGCGATCCTGAGCAACATCCAGCTGCTGGTCCAGGCCAAGCAGGCGGGAAGCCGCATCTTCCGCGACTCCGCTCCGCTGCTCGCGCACACCCGCGACCTGTCGGAAGCATACGACCGGGAGTTCCGCGGCTTCAGCATGCTCACCCTGGTGATCGCGCTGGCGGCGATCGCCGCCCTCGCGGTGGTGGCCAGGGCAGCCAAGGCATACAACGACGACATCGCCAACCGCCGTATCGAGTCCGAGCGTCAGCGGCTGGCGGCAGAGAACGAACGCAACCTCACGCAGCAGGCGATCCTGCGCCTCATGAACGAGATGGGCGACCTCGCCGACGGCGACCTCACCGTGCGTGCGACGGTGTCCGAGGACATCACCGGCGCCATCGCCGACTCGGTGAACTACACCATCGAGGAGCTCTCCGTGCTGGTGCGCCGCATCAACGACGCGGCCATCCGCGTGACCGCCGCCACCGAATCCGCGCAGCGCACCTCGGGCGAGCTGCTCGAAGCGACCGAGCGCCAGTCGCGCGAGATCCAGGAGGCGGGCGACACGGTCCAGCGCATGGCGCAGTCGATGACGGATTCTTCCGAGCGCGCCCTGCAGTCCGCCCAGGTGGCGCGCCGCTCCCTGGAATCCGCGCGCAAGGGCGCCGGTGCGGTGGAGAACACCATCAAGGGGATGAACGAGATCCGCGAGCAGATTCAGGAGACCTCCAAGCGCATCAAGCGCCTGGGCGAGTCCTCCCAGGAGATCGGCGAGATCGTGGAGCTCATCTCGGACATTACCGAGCAGACCAACGTGCTGGCGCTGAACGCCGCCATCCAGGCCGCCTCGGCGGGCGAAGCCGGACGAGGCTTCACCGTGGTTGCGGAAGAGGTGCAGCGCCTGGCGGAACGCTCCGCCGAGGCGACCAAGCAGATCGCGGCCATCGTGAAGACCATTCAGACGGACACCAAGGACGCGGTGGGCGCAATGGAAATCGCCACTCGCGACGTGGTCGAGGGGGCGCAGCTCTCCGACGCGGCCGGCCAGGCCCTGGCGGAGATCGGCGAGGTGTCGCTGGAAACCGCCCGCCTCATCGAACAGATCTCGAACGACACCCAGGAGCAGGCGGCCACCGCGACCCGAGTGGCCGAAGCGATGAAGGGCATTCTCGCGATTACCGAGCAGACCACCCGCGGCACCCAGGAGACCGCCGTGTCGGTCGGCCAGCTCGCCGATCTCGCGGTCGAGCTGAAGGGCTCGGTGTCCGGCTTCAAGGTCTGAGCGCCGGCCCCCCGGCCACCTCCGCCCAGCCCTCCGAGCACGCTCCATCCGGCCCTCAGGACCACCCATGACGCAGCCCAACGAACTGGACCTCGGCCCCCTCACCTGGGTGAAGAGCGAGATCGATCTCGCTCTCGCTCGCGCCGACGAATCCCTCGAACAGGCCGCCACCGCCCCGGATCCGGCGGCGCGCGTCCAGTTTGCCCAGACCCATCTGCACCAGGCGCGCGGGGCGCTGTCCATCGTCGGCCTGGACGGCCTCACCCAGTTCGCCTCCGCGCTCGACCAGATGCTGGGCAACCTCGCCCGCAGCGACAACCCGTCCGACCCCACCGCGCTCACCCTGGCGCGGCGGTCGGTGGCCGCAATCGGCAACTATCTCGAAGAGCTGGTCCATGGCACGCCGGACCAGCCGCTGCGTCTGTTCGGCCTCTACGCCGAGCTCGCCGCCGCGCGTAGCCTGCCACCCGCCTCTCCCGCAGACCTGTTCTACCCCGACCTCTCCCTGCGCCCCCCGCGCCGACGCATGCCGGCGCTGGACGAGGCCACGCGCGCGAGCCGCCTGCGCAACCATCGCACCGGCTTCGAGCGCGGTCTGCTGCAGTGGCTGCGGGCGCCGGGTGACGCCGGCGGCCCCCAGGCCATGGGCGCCGCGGTGGCGGGAATCGAGCAACTGCAGACGAGTCCGCAGCTCGCCGCCCTGTGGTGGGCGGCGCAGGCACTCTTCGAGGCGCTGGCGAGTGGCGACCTCTCGGATCAGCCCGAGATCAAGCGGCTGTGCTCGGGACTGCACGCCCAGATCCGGCGTCTCGGCGAGGGTTCCGCCGCGGCGCCCGACCGCCTGATGCGCGAGCTGCTGTACTGGGTGAGCCAGGCGCCGATGCGCAGCGACCTTCAGCGCGCCGTCCGGACCACCTGGCATCTGGACGCCCTGCTGCCCGAGGCGGGCGCCACGGTGAGCGAGACCCCTCTCGCACCGCTGCTGAAGAGCCTGCAGGGTCTGATCACCTCCACCAAGTTCGAGTGGGACGAGTTCTGCGGCGGACAGGCCGCCGCATTGTCGCGCTTCGACGCCCAACTCGGCGAATTCGCCACGCAGTCCGCGCTGCTGGGACGCCCGGCGCTCGATCGCCTGGTGGACGCCCTCGGCGAATTCGTTCGCTGGCTGCGCAAGGATCCGCTGCGGTTCAATTCCGGGATGGCCATCGAGATGGCCACTGCCCTGCTGCTGGCCGAGGCGGCACTGGACCGCGGCGTACCCGATTCGGCGTTCGCCGAACAGGCGAGCGACACTTCGGGCCGGCTGCAGGCGCTGATGCGCGGCGAAGCGCTGCAGGCGGCGGAAGGCTCGCCGACCGTCGAGGTGGCGCGGCGCGCACAGGAACGGGAGGCGCTGGTCCAGGTCTCCCGCGAGATCCTCTCCAGCCTCGCCCAGGTCGAGCAGACCCTGGACGACTACTTCCGCAACCAGCAGAAACGTGCCCCGCTCGCCACCCTGGACAAGCCGCTCAAGCAGATCGCCGGCGCGCTCGCGCTGATCGGCGATCAGCAGGCGATCGACCTCGTACACGACGCAGCCGCCACGGTGGCGCGCTTCGCGGAAGCCACCGAGTCGCCCCCCCAGGACGAGTTCGAGGCGCTGGCACAGCGCCTGTCGGCGCTCGGTTTCTACGTCGAGGCACTGCAGCACGGCCGCGCCGACCTCCAGCGCTTCCTGAAGCCCGGGACGGCGGAAGCTCAACCGGAACCCCTGCCCGAGTCCGGAGAATCCGAAGCGGCGCCCCTCGAGCTGATGGCGGCCATGGAAGTCGAAGCGCATCCCGAGCCGGTCGGCGAACCCACGGCGGAGGCCGCGGCCGCAGAGGAGCCTGCCCACGAGGAGCACCACGAGCTCATCGCCAGCGTGGATGAGCTCCACGACACGCACGGTTTCGAGCCGGAAGCCCCGCCGGTACCGGTGGCGGTACCCGAACCGGCGCCCGAGACGCAGAAGCTCCTGTCGGCGAGCGCCGAGGAGATCGACGCGGAGCTGCTCGCCATCTTCATCGAGGAGGCGCACGACGTACTCGCCACCATCGGCGAGGAGCTCGAGCTCTCGCGCACGAATCCGGGCGGCGGCCACCTGACGGCGATCCGCCGCGGCTTCCATACGCTCAAAGGCAGCGGACGCATGGTCGGCCTGCGCGAGCTGGGCGAGGCGGCCTGGGGCGTGGAGCAGACGCTCAACCGCTGGCTGCAGCTCGAGTGGACTCCTACCGCGGCGCTGCACCACTTCATCGATGCCGGCCACCAGGTGTTCACCGAGTGGGTTGGCCAGCTCGAAGCGGGCGGAAGCCCCGTACGCGACGCGGCCGCCCTCATGGCCGAAGCCGAGCGGCTGCGCAGCGGCGAGACGCCGATCGACGAGCCCGCCGCAGCCGAGTCTGCACCCGCCGCCCCCGCCACCCCCGCCGCCGAACCGTCCCCCGACATGGTGGAGACCTCGCTCGAGTTCGGCGAGCTCGATCTCGCCGACGACGGCACGGTCCTTCCCGTGGCACGCGCGGCCGACGAGCCCTTCCTGCCTGAGGAGACCTCGCTCGACGAGATGCTTCTCAGTGAAGAGCTCGAACCGCTCGAACTGGACGAGGCTGAGCCGTTCGCACCGCTCTCGGTCATGGCGGACGAAGCGGCACCGGCCCAGGAAATCGAGTCGCTCGACGATGCGCCGCCCATCGAGGAGATCGAGGCGCTCGAGCCGACCGAAGAAATGGAGGCGCTCGACGCCATCCAATTCGTCGAGACGCCCGAGCCGCTCGAGGCCTTCGAGCCTGTCGAGGAGCTCGAACCGCTCGAACTGCTCGAGCCGTCGTCGGAACCCGCGACCACGGCCCTGCCCGAGGAAGCCTCCCTCGAAGCGCCTCCGGGCGAGATCGAGGAAACATTCGCCGCCTTCGATTTCGGCGACCTACCGACCGCTCCCGAACCCGCAGCAGAGACGGCGACTGTCGGAGCCGAACCCGAGGCGGTGCTAGAGGAAGAGCCGAAGCCGGTGTTCGAGCTCGAATCGGTACCGGACACCGAGGCGGAACTCGAGACCGAGGCGGAAGCCGGAACCGGGCCGGAGATCGCCCTCGAGCTCGAGGCGGAAGCCGAGGCCGAGCCGGAGATCGCCCTCGAGCCCGCGGCGGAAGCGGAGACCGAGCCGGAGATCGCCCTCGAATCCGAGGCGGAAGCCGAGACCGAGCCGGAGATCGCCCTCGAATCCGAGGCGGAAGCCGAGCCCGAACCGGAGATCGCCCTCGAATCCGAGGCGGAAGCCGAGCCCGAGCTGGAGTCGGCAGTGCCGGTGTCGGACGTGATCGCCATCGGCGACACCGAGATCTCGCGGCCGCTGTTCGACCTGTACTGCAACGAGGCACGGCACCACCTCTCCGTACTGCACGGCGAGCTCGCGCGCCTGCAGGCCAACCCCACCCTCGTGCCGCCCGAGCCGGCGGTACGGGCCGCGCACACCCTGGCGGGCATCTCCGGGACGGCCCGCGTCATGTCGGTGCATGCCCTCGCGCGAGCGCTCGAGCACGGCCTCGACCGCCTGCGCGACAATGCGCTCGCGCCGAGTGCCGACCAGTCCGCGCTGCTCCTGCTGGTGCGCGACACCCTGGAAGCCATGCTCGCCGAGGTCGAGGCGTGCCGCATGCCGCTGGAGGTGCCGGAGCTGGTGGAACAGCTCGACGCCCTCGGGCGTGAGCGCCGCTACGAGCTTGCCGTGGAGCCGGTCGCCGAGACGCCAGCCGCCGCGGAATCCGTGCCGAGCGTGGAAGCGTCCACGCACGAACCCGCGCCCCCGGTCCATGACGACCTGGACGAGCAGCTCCTCCCGATCTTCCTCGAGGAAGGCACCGAGCTCGTCAGCGAGCTGCACGGCGCGCTGCGCGCCTGGCGCAGCGATCCCGACAGCGCCGATCATCCCAAGGCCTGCGCGCGGCTGCTCCACACCCTGAAGGGCAGCGCCCGGATGGCAGGCGCGATGTCGCTGGGCCAGCATGTGCACCACCTCGAATCCAGCCTGGAGGCCTCGCGCATGGGCGGCCGCCCGGCGGCCGAGCTCATCGAGGAGCTGGAATCCGGCCTCGACCAGGCCGAGCAGATGATGCACGTGCTCGCGAGCGGCGAAGAGCCCGCCGCCGAGCCGTTCGAGACTCCGGCAGCCGCCGAGGCTGCCGCCCCCGCTCCCGCCGCACCGGTTGCGATCGAGCCGACCCCGGGCGAGATGGAAGCCGGCCTCGGCGGCGGCACCCTGCGCGTGCGTGCGGAGGCCATCGACCGCTTCGTGAACGAGGCCGGCGAGATCGGTATCGCCCGCTCGCGGATCGAAGGCGAGCTGCGTACCCTGCGCCGCTCGCTGCTCGATCTCACCGAGAACGTGATCCGCCTGCGCAACCAGCTGCGCGAGGTGGAGATCCAGGCCGAAGTGCAGATGCAGTCGCGCATCGCGCAAGCCGAATCGCACCACACCGAGTTCGATCCGCTCGAGATGGACCGCTATACGCGGCTCCAGGAGCTCACCCGGATGATGGCCGAGAGCGTCGGCGACGTCACCACCGTGCAGCAGAGCCTGCTGCGCAACCTTGACGGCGCCGACCTCGCCCTGAACAGCCAGGCCCGCCTGTCACGAGATCTGCAGCAAGCACTGATGCAGGTGCGCATGGTGCCCTTCGACAGCCTCGCCGACCGGCTCTACCGGGTGGTGCGCCAGACCGCCAAGGAACTGGGCAAGCGCGCCAACCTGGACCTGCGCGGCGGGCGCATCGAGATCGACCGCAGCGTGCTGGAGCACATGACCGCGCCCCTCGAGCACCTTCTGCGCAACGCGGTGGCTCACGGCATCGAGCCCGCCGCCGACCGCCTCGCGGCCGGCAAGGACGAGATCGGCCAGCTCACCCTTTCGGTGAGCCAGGAGGGCAACGAAATCGCCATCTCGCTCGCCGACGACGGCCGCGGCCTCGATTACGGCCGCATTGCCGAGCGTGCCCGCGAAAAAGGGCTACTCGGCGCCGACGAGGCGGCCGACGAGCGCCGCCTCACCAACCTCATCTTCGTGCCCGGCTTCTCCACCGCCGGCAGCCTGTCCAGCGTCTCGGGCCGCGGTGTCGGCATGGACGTGGTGAAGTCCGAGACGGCCGCTGTGGGTGGTCGGATCGACGTGCACAGCCTTCCGGGCAAAGGCACCGAGTTCCGCATCCACCTGCCGCTCACCCTCGCGGTCACCCAGGCGGTGCTGGTGCGCGCCGGTAGCCGCAGCTACGCCATCCCGTCGAACATGATCGCCCAGGTGATGGAGCTCAGGGCCGAGCCCATGCAGCAGCTGCGCGAAGCGGGCGGCACCGAGTGGCAGGGCGAGCACTACCCCTACCGCTACCTGTCGCAGCTCCTGGGCGAGCGCGACGCCCAGCCGGAGCTGCAGCGCTTCAACTGGGTACTGCTCCTGCGCGCCGGCGCACAGACGCTCGCGCTGCATGTGGACGGCCTGCGCGGCAACCAGGAAATCGTGGTCAAGAACGCCGGCCCGCAGCTCGTGCGCATCGTGGGCGTCTCGGGCGCGACCGTGCTGGGCGACGGCGAGATCGTGCTCATCCTGAACCCGGTGGCGCTCGCGAGCCGCAGCCTCGCGGAGCCGGAAGCACGTTCCGCGGCGCCGGTACCGACCGAGCAGGCGGCGCCCGCCCACCAGCCGACGGTGATGGTGGTCGACGATTCGCTTACGGTACGCAAGATCACCGGGCGGCTGCTCGAACGCGAAGGCTACCGGGTGATCACCGCCAAGGACGGCGTGGATGCGTTGGAGGCCTTACTCGAGACGATTCCCGACGTGATCCTTTCGGACATCGAGATGCCGCGCATGGACGGCTTCGATCTGGTGCGCAACATCCGCGCCGACGAGCGCCTGCGCCGTATCCCGGTGATCATGATCACCTCGCGGCTCGCCGACAAGCACCGCGAGTACGCCATGCGCATCGGCGCCGACCACTACCTGGGCAAACCTTACGACGAGGCGGAGCTGCTCGGGCTGCTGCGCAGCTACGCGGCGAACGAGGCGAACGAGGCGAACGAGGCGACCGTATAGGCTGGTTGCTCGCCGTGGGAACGGCGGAAGCCGCGATCGACGGGCACGCCGTCGATCGCGGCTTCCGCCGCTCCTGCAGGGCCATGCGGCGTCGCGGGCGAACGCCGGAAATCGTCCTCGGCCCAAGCTCCCCGTGCACTCTTCGCACGAGCGCGTAAAATACAGCCATGAGCGCCTTTTCCGCCAACCTCACGCACCACTTCCTGATCGCCATGCCCGGCATGACCGATCCCAATTTCACGCGCACGCTGACCTACATCGCGGAGCACAACGACCAGGGGGCGCTGGGGATCATCGTCAACCGGCCGATCGACATGACCATCGGCTCGCTCTTCGAGCGCGTCGATCTCCCGTTGGAGACCGAGGGCTACTCGGAGCAGCCGGTCTATTTCGGCGGCCCGGTCCAGACCGATCGCGGCTTCGTGCTGCACCGCCCGGCCGGCGAGTGGATGTCCACCCTGGTGGTCAATCCCGAGGTGGGCCTCACCAGTTCGCGCGACATCCTTCAGTCCATGGGTACCCGCGGCGAGCCCGTCGACGTCCTGATCACGCTGGGCTACGCAGGGTGGACGGCCGGACAGCTCGAACAGGAGATCGCGGAGAATGCCTGGCTCACCGTGCCCGCCGACCTGTCGATCGTGTTCGACATGCCGCCCGAGGAACGCCTGGTGGCCGCCATGCAGCGGCTCGGCATCGATTTCGCGAACCTGAGCGAGACGGCCGGGCATGCCTGATGGGCCGGCCCCCCTGCCCGCCCGAGGAACCGTCCTGGCCTTCGATTTCGGCCTGACGCGTACCGGCGTGGCGGTGGGCGAGCTCGAGACCCGCCAGGCGAGCGCCCTGACCACGCTCGGTGAGGAGGCCAACGCCGCACGCTTCGCCGCGATCGAAGCCTTGCTGCGCGAATGGCGCCCGGTAGCGCTGGTGGTCGGCATCCCGCTGCACCTCGACGGAACCGAGCAGGCGCTGACGGCGCGCTGTCGGCGCTTCGCCAACCAGCTGCGCGGACGCTATGCGCTGCCGGTATTCGAATGGGACGAACGGCTCAGCTCGGCGGGCGCCGACGCGGCCCTGCGCGATGCGGGCATCGGCGACTGGCGCGCCCGCAAGGGTGTGCTCGACGCCGTGGCCGCTCAGACGATCCTGCAACACTTCCTGGATACCGAACGACATGCAAACACTTGACGCCGAAGCGCTCTTCCAGGCCCTGGTCGAGCAGATGCGGCCCCACGTCACGCCCAGGACGGCGCTCCTCGGCATCCACACCGGCGGCGTCTGGCTCGCGCGGCGCCTGCACGAGACCCTGGGGCTCGCGCAACCGATGGGGGCGATCGACGTCTCCTTCTACCGCGACGACTTCGGCTCCCGCGGCCTGCACCCGCAGCCGCAGCGCACCGAGGTGCCGTTCACCGTCGAAGGCGCGGACGTGGTGATCGTCGACGATGTGCTCTACACCGGCCGCACCACGCGCGCGGCGATGAACGAGCTCTTCGACTACGGGCGCCCGGCGCGCATCGACCTCGCGGTGCTGGTCGACCGCGGCGGTCGCGAGCTGCCCATCGCGCCGCGCTGGTGCGCGCTGACGCTGCCCGAACCCCTGCCCCCCAACCAGAGTCTGCAACTGGAGTCCGACGATTCGGGCATGCTTACCCTGAGGCTCATCGATGCGTAATCCCCAGCTCAACAAGCACGGCGAACTGCAGCACCTGCTCACCATCGACGGACTGCCGCGCGACGTCCTGACCGCCATCCTGGACACCGCGGCGCCTTTCACCGAGGTGGCCGAGCGCGAGGTGAAGAAGCTGCCGCTGCTGCGCGGCAAGAGCATCTTCAACCTGTTCTTCGAGAACTCGACGCGCACCCGCACCACCTTCGAGATCGCCGCCAAGCGCCTTTCGGCCGACGTGGTGAACCTCAACGTATCGACCAGCTCCACCGCCAAGGGCGAGAGCCTCCTCGACACGGTGGACAACCTGTGCGCGATGCAGGCCGACATGTTCGTGGTGCGCCATGCGGCGAGCGGCGCGCCCTTCCTGATCGCCCAGCACCTCTTCAACACCGGGCGCGACGACATCCATGTGGTCAATGCCGGCGACGGGCGTCACGCCCACCCCACCCAGGGGCTGCTGGACATGTACACCATCCGCCACTACAAGCGCGACTTCACCGATCTCCGGGTGGCGATCGTCGGCGACGTGCTGCACTCGCGGGTGGCCCGCTCGCAGATCGCCGCGCTCACCACCCTGGGTGTGCCCGAGGTGCGCGTGATCGGCCCGAAGACCCTGCTGCCGGCCGAGGTCGGCCGCATGGGCGTGCATGTCTTCCACGACATGCGCGAGGGCCTGAAGGACGTGGATGTGGTGATGATGCTGCGCCTGCAGAACGAGCGCATGAACGGGGCGCTGCTGCCCACCCCGCAGGAGTACTACAAGGTGTGGGGCCTCACCGCGGAGAAGCTCGCGCTCGCCAAGCCGGACGCGATCGTGATGCACCCCGGCCCCATGAACCGCGGGGTGGAGATCGACTCGGCGGTGGCCGACGGCGCGCAGGCCGTGATCCTGCCCCAGGTGACTTTCGGAATCGCAGTGCGCATGGCCGTGATGAGCATGCTGGCCGGCCAGCAGGGAGGCAAGTAAATGAGGATTCGCATCGCCAACGGCCGCGTCGTCGATCCGGCCAACGGACTCGACGCGCCGCGTGACCTGTATATCGCCGACGGGCGGATCGTCGGGCAGGGTCATGCGCCGGACGGCTTCACCGCCGACCGGGAAATCGATGCGGCAAGGCTCGTGGTGTGCCCGGGCCTGATCGATCTCGCCGCGCGCCTGCGCGAGCCCGGCTACGAGTACCGTGCCACCCTCGAATCCGAGATGGACGCAGCCATGGCGGGCGGCGTCACCAGCCTCGCCATCCCGCCCGACACCGACCCGGTGCTGGACGAGCCGGGCCTGGTGGAGATGCTGTGCTACCGCGCCAAGAAACTAAACCGCGCCCACGTCTATCCGGTGGGCGCCCTCACCATCGGGCTCGCCGGCGAGCGTCTGTCCGAGATGGCGGAGCTGGTGGAGGCCGGCTGCGTGGCCTTCAGCCAGGCCAACGTGCCTATCGTCGACAACCTGGTGCTGATGCGCGCCATGCAGTACGCGGCGACCTTCGACTTCCGGGTGTGGCTGCAGCCGCTCGCGCCCTTCCTGTCGCGCGGCGGCGTCGCCCACGACGGCGAGGTGTCGAGCCGGCTGGGCCTGCCCGGTATTCCGACCGCGGCCGAGACGGTGGCCCTTTACACCTACATCCAGCTTGCCAGGCTCACCGGCGCGAAGCTGCACGTCACGCGGCTCTCCAGCGCCGAGGGCCTCGCCCTGGTGGAAGAGGCGCGTGCCACCGGGCTCGACATCACCTGCGACGTGTCGATCAACCACCTGCATCTGTCGGAGATGGACATCGGCTACTTCGACAGCAACGCGCACCTGGTGCCGCCGCTGCGCACCCAGCGCGACCGCGACGCGCTGCGGCGCGCCCTCGCCGACGGCCGCATCGACGCGCTGTGCTCGGACCACACGCCGGTGGACGACGACGGCAAGCTCGCCCCCTTCAGCGAGTCGGAACCCGGCGCGACCGGGCTCGAGCTGCTGCTGCCGCTTACCCTGAAATGGGCCGAGCAGGCGGGGCTGCCACTGGTGCAGGCGCTCGCCCGGGTCACCTCGGACGCGGCACGCATCGTCGGCATCACCAAGGCCGGCCACCTCTCCCCGGGAGCGCGCGCCGACCTGTGCCTGTTCGATCCCGCCGCTCATGTGACCGTGAGCCGCGATCAGCTGCGCAGCCAGGGCAAGAACACGCCCTTCCTCGGCATGGAGCTGCCCGGCCGGGTGCATTACACCCTGGTGGAAGGCCAGGTAATGCACGAGCTGCGATAAGCGCCCCGACGCCGCGCGGCAGTTGCGCGCCGCGCGGCACTGCCGCCCCCCCTATGCGCCGCGGGCGCGCGCCCGCTCCTCCTCCTGGAGGCGCAGCACGCGCCGCTGCACCTTGCCGGTGGTGGTCATCGGCAGGGCTTCGATGAACTCGATCTCCTTGGGATACTCGTAGGGCGCGAGCTGGCCGCGCACATGCGCCTGGAGCTCCTCGACCAGCCCGGGCCCGGGCTCGAAGCCGGCGGCGAGCACCACGTAGGCCTTCACCACCGCCCCGCGCTCGGGATCCGGCTTGGGCACCACCGCAGCGTTGGCCACGGCGGCGTGGCGCACCAGGCAGTTCTCCACCTCGGAAGGGCCGATGCGGTAGCCCGCCGCCTTGAAGACATCGTCGGCACGGCCCTTGTACCAGAGGTAGCCGTCCTCGTCGGCCGTCGCCAGATCGCCGGTGCGGCACCAGTCGCCGGTGAACTTGCGCTCGGTGGCCTGCGGATTGTTCCAGTAGCCGAGGAAGAACACCGGATCGGGATCGCCGTGGCGATCGAAGCGGTTCACCGCCACCTCCCCCACCTCGCCCGCGGGCAACGGGTCGCCCGCGTCGTCGATCACCGCCACCCGGTGGCCCGGGTAGGGGCGGCCCATGGAGCCGGGACGCGCCGGCCAGTCCTCGTGGCTGTTGCCGACCACGTAGTTGATCTCGGTCTGGCCGAACATCTCGTTAACGGTCACACCGAGCGCCTCGCGGCACCACTCGAACACCGCGTCGCCCACCGCCTCGCCCGCGCTCATGATGGCCCGGAGCCGCAGGTCGAACTGCTCGCGCGGCCGCGGGTAGGCCTTCATCATGGCCTTCAGCGCGGTCGGGAACAGGAAGGTGTTGGTCACCCCGTGGCGCGCCATGAGGGCGAAGGCGCGCTCGGGCGAGAAGCGTGCGTTCAGGCCCACGATGGTGCGTCCGAAGTAGAGCGTGGGCATCAGGGCGTCCCACAACCCGCCGGTCCACGCCCAGTCGGCGGGCGACCAGAACACGTCGCCATCCCGCGGAAAACCGTTCTGGCTCGCCACGAAGCCGGGAAGATTGCCGAGCATGGCCTGATGGGGCACGAGCGCCCCCTTGGCCGGGCCGGTGGTGCCGCTGGTGTAGATGAGCACGGCCGGGTCGGTGGGCAGGGTGTCGGCCGGCGGCGCGGGATCGGGTTCGTGGCGGAGGAGCGCCTGCCAGTCGAGCACCGTGGCGTCGGCCTCCCCGAGCCCTCCCACGGCGATGAGCGCGCGCAGCGCGGGACACGCGGATCGGAGCGCCTGCAGCCGGGGCAGGACATCGGCCTGGGCGATCGCCACCACCGTCCCGCTGTCCTGCAGGCGGTACTCCAGCGCTTCCGGACCGAACAGCATGGACAGCGGCATCGCCACCGCGCCGAGACGGTAGATCGCCATGTGCGCGACGATCGCCTCGACCCGCTGCGGCAGCACGATCGCCACCCGGTCGCCGGGCGCGACACCCAGTGCCCGCAGGGCACCGGCCAGGCGCTCGGCCGCGGCGAGGATGGCAGCGTAAGTGTGGGACGCGCAGCCCCCATCCGCGTCCTCGGCGATCAGCGCGATGCGGGCGGGGTCGTCCGCCCAGCGGCGGCAGCAGACTTCGTAGATGTTGAAGCGCGCCGGCACCTGCCAGCGAAAGGCCGCATGCAGCTCGGCATAACGGTCGACGGCCGCCATGGTCTCCTCCTCCGATGCGTCGTTGTTGTGAGGAGTAGCCTAGCATGCCCCGACGCTGCGGCGGCCAGGCTACAGCGCCTTCAAACGCGCCAGGGCCATGTCGTCGGCGCCCTCCACCCGCACCCGCTTGGCACGGGAGGTCTCGCCGGCGACGAGGGTCACCGCCGAGCGCGGAACGCCGCAGAATTCCGCCACATGGGCGCACAGGGCGGCGTTCGCCTTGCCGTCCACCGGCGGCGCGGCGAGGCGAAGCTTCATCGCGTCCCCATGCCGCCCGGCGAAGCCGGTGCGCTTCGCACCGGGCTGCACGTGCAGGACGAGCAGCAGCGCGCCGTCATTGGCCCGCCGCAGCCAGTCCTCGCTCATACCCCGACGATGAGCGGCACGAAGTTGTCGCGCAGGCCGGCAAGCACGATCAGCATGATCTGCAGCACCAGCAGCAGCACCAGGGGCGACAGGTCCACGTTGGCCACCAGGGGGATCATGCGCCGGAACGGCCGCAGGAAGGGCGCGGCGAGCCCGTGGAAGAGCGAGGCGGCCGGCGCATGGGGACTCACCCAGGACAGCACGGCGGAGATCAGCACCACCGCGAAGACCAGGTAGATGGCGAGCCGGATCACCTCCAGCAGCCCGAGGCCGAGCAGCCCCAGGATCACGCCTAGGACGCCGCCCATCGGCACGCCGCGCAGGGCGAGCTCGAGGTAGACCAGCAGCGTCTGCAGCGCCCAGGCGGGCACGAGGCTCGCCATGTCCAGCCCGAAGAGCCCCGGGATGAACCGCCGCATCGGCCGCACCAGCCAGTCGGTGGTCGCCACCACGAACTGCCCGATCTGGTTGCGGAAGGATACGCGCTGCCACTGCATGAAGAAGCGTGCGAGCAGCATCAGCGTGACGAAGCCGACGGCGGTGTTTACGATCAGCAGCAGGATGTTCCCGAACATGGATGCTCAATCCTTTCCGAGTTGTTCCCCGAGTTCGCGGCCGCGCGCCTCGGCCGCCCCCACCGCCTTCACGATGGCATCGAACACGCCCGAGGCCGCCATACTGGCAAGCGCCGCCTCGGTAGTGCCCCCTTTCGACGTCACCCGCTCGCGCAGCACGCCGGGGGCGTCCGGTGAGGACGCGGCGAGCTTCGCGGCGCCGAGCACGGTGTCGATGGCGAGCTTGCGAGCGGTGGGCACGTCGAAGCCGAGTCCGGTCCCCGCCGCCTCGAGCGCCTCGATGAAGTGGAACACGTAGGCCGGACCGCTGCCCGACACTGCCGTCACCGCGTCCATCTTCGCCTCGTCGGCGATCCACACCACGCTGCCCACGGCCTCGAGGATGCGCCCGGCCGCCTCGCGGCCGCGCTCATCGACGGAAGGGTCGGCGTAGAGCCCGGTCACGCCGGCGCCGATCAGGGCGGGGGTGTTCGGCATCGACCGCACCAGGCGCCGGTAGCCGCCCAGCCAGCGGCCGATGTCGTCGAGCCGCAAGCCGGCGGCGATGCTCACCACCACCTGCTGGGAAAGACGCCCGGCGATCGGCGCGACCGCGGCCTTCATCTGCTGCGGCTTCACCGCGAGCACGAGCACGTCGCACCCGAGCGCCTCGTCGTCGACGGACTCGACCGCACGCACGCCGAATCGCGACGCCAGGGCCTCGCGATTGGCGGCCTGGAGGTCGACCACCTGGATGTCGGCACCGGAGAAACCGCGCTCGACCAGTCCGCCCACCAGCGCCGCGGCCATGTTGCCGCCGCCGAGAAAAGTGATCCTCATGCCTTTGCTCATCCTGTATGCCTCAGGCACGCTCCCGCGTGCCGAAAATCGCGGTGCCGACCCGCACCATGGTAGCGCCCTCGGCGATGGCCGCCTCGAGATCGTGCGACATGCCCATCGACAGCGTGTCGAGCGCGAAGCCGCGGCCGTTCAGCGCATCGCGCAGCTCACGCAGCTGCGCGAAGCGGGCGCGCAGCCTCGCCGTGTCCTGCTCCGGCTCGGGAATGCACATCAGCCCGCGAAGCCGCAGGCGCGGCAGACCCGCCACCGCCTCGGCGAGCGCCGCCACCTCCCCGGGCGCCACGCCGCTCTTCGTCGCCTCGCCGCTCACGTTCACCTGGATGCAGACCTGGAGCGGCGGCAGGTGGGGGTCGCGTTGCTCCGACAGGCGGTGCGCGAGCTTCGCCCGGTCGATGGAATGCACCCAATGGAAGTGCGCCGCCACCGGGCGCGTCTTGTTGCTCTGCAGCGGGCCGATGAAATGCCATTCGAGCGGCAGGTCGGCGAGCGCGGCGATCTTGGCCACGCCTTCCTGCACGTAGTTCTCGCCGAAGGCGGTCTGCCCGGCCCGGGCCGCCTCGCGCACGCACTCGGCCGGCCAGGTCTTGCTCACTGCCAGCAGGCGTACCGAATCGGGATCGCGACCGGCCGTCAGCGCCGCAGCCGCCACTCGGTCGCGCACGGCTTGCAAGTTCCCTGAGATTGATGTCATATACGGCAGGATCCCGCTCCGGAAAACGGCGAGCCAGTATAGCATCGCATGCACGGGCGCCTGCCGCCCGACCGACCCTCTGTAGATCTCCCGCCATCCCATGGACATCACCGAACTGCTCGCCTTCGCCGTCAAGAACAAGGCGTCCGACCTTCACCTGTCGTCGGGCCTGCCCCCCATGATCCGGGTGCATGGCGACGTGCGCCGCATCAACCTGCCGCCCATGGAGCACAAGGATGTGCATGCCATGGTGTACGACATCATGAACGATGCGCAGCGAAAGCAGTTCGAGGAGACGCTCGAGTGCGACTTCTCGTTTGCGATCCCGAACCTCGCGCGCTTCCGGGTCAACGCCTTCAACCAGAACCGCGGCGCGGCGGCCGTGTTCCGGACCATTCCGACCAAGGTGCTGACGCTCGAAGAGCTCAATGCGCCGAAGATCTTCAAGGAGATCGCCAGCCAGCCGCGCGGCATCGTGCTGGTGACCGGCCCCACCGGCTCGGGCAAGTCGACCACGCTCGCGGCGATGATCGACTATGTGAACGATAACGAGCACGGCCACATCCTCACCATCGAGGACCCGATCGAGTTCGTGCACGAATCGAAGCGCTGCCTGATCAACCAGCGCGAGGTGCACCGCGACACGATGTCCTTCAACAACGCGCTGCGCGCGGCCCTGCGCGAAGACCCCGACGTCATCCTCGTGGGCGAGATGCGCGACCTGGAGACCATCCGCCTCGCGCTCACCGGCGCCGAGACCGGCCACCTGGTGTTCGGCACCCTGCACACCTCGTCGGCCGCCAAGACCATCGACCGGATCGTCGACGTCTTCCCGGCCGAGGAGAAGGACATGGTGCGCGCCATGCTTTCGGAATCCCTGCGCGCGGTGATCTCGCAGACGCTCCTGAAGACCAAGGACGGCCAGGGCCGCGTGGCGGCGCACGAGATCATGATCGGCACGCCGGCCATCCGCAACCTGATCCGCGAGAACAAGATCGCCCAGATGTACTCGGCGATCCAGACCGGCCAGCACGTCGGGATGCAGACCCTGGACCAGTGCCTGACCGATCTGGTACGGCGCAACGTGGTGTCTTCCGCCGAGGCCCGCATCAGGGCCCAGAACAAGGACAACTTCGCCGCATAGCGGGCCGTGCTGCAGAGCTGTCACACCGCGGACACCGACGGTGCGTAAAGCGGGATAATCGGGTCTGCGCGAGAACGCGCCGCCCAGCAGGAGAATGACGATGGAACGCGACCAGGCACTCAAGTTCATGCACGATCTGCTGCGGCTGATGGTGCAGAAGAACGGCTCCGACCTCTTCATCACGGCGGGTTTCCCGCCCGCCATCAAGATCGACGGTCGCGTGGTGCCGCAGTCGAACCAGGTGCTCTCCCCCCAGCACACCGCGGAGCTCGCGCGGGCCGTGATGAACGACCGCCAGGCAGCGGAGTTCGAGGCGACCAAGGAGTGCAACTTCGCGATCTCGCCGGCCGGCATCGGGCGCTTCCGTGCCAATGCCTACATCCAGCAGGCGCGAGTCGGGCTCGTGCTGCGGACCATCGCGCAGCGCATCCCCACCTTCGACGACCTGGGCCTGCCCTCGGTGCTGCGCGACATCGCCATGGCCAAGCGCGGCCTGGTGATCTTCGTGGGCGGCACCGGCACCGGCAAGACGACCTCGCTCGCGGCCATGGTCGACTACCGCAACGAGAACTCCTACGGCCACATCATCACGGTCGAGGACCCGATCGAGTACGTCCACCATCACAAGAACTGCATCGTCTCCCAGCGCGAGATCGGCATCGACACCGAAGACTGGGAGGCGGCCCTCAAGAACACCCTGCGTCAGGCGCCCGACGTGATCCTGATGGGCGAGATCCGCGATCGCGAGACCATGGACTACGCCATCGCCTTCGCCGAAACCGGCCACCTGTGCCTGGCGACCCTGCACGCCAACAGCGCCAACCAGGCCATCGACCGCATCATCAACTTCTTCCCCGAGGACCGGCGCCAGCAGCTCCTCATGGATCTGTCGCTCAACCTGCGCGCGCTCATCTCCCAGCGGCTGCTGCCGCTGAAGGAGCGCAAGGGGCGGGTGCCGGCGGTCGAGATCCTGCTCAACTCGCCGCTCATCGCGGACCTCATCTTCAAGGGCGAGGTGCCGGGCATCAAGGAAGTGATGAAGCGCTCGCGCGAGCTCGGCATGCAGACCTTCGACCAGAGCCTGTTCCAGCTCTACGAGGACGAGCAGATCACCTACGAGGACGCGCTGCGCAACGCCGACTCGGTGAACGACCTGCGCCTGCAGATCAAGCTCCACAGCAAGCACGGCGACAAGGACATCACCACCGGGATCCAGCACCTGGACATCATCTGAGGCGGACGCTCGCGCCCCCGAAGCGATCACGGCCTACGAAAGCATGCGCCGTGATCAGCTCTCGGCCGGCTTGCGGCGCATGCTCCCCGACACCATCCGGTATTCGTAGAGACGGCATTCCAGCGCGCCGTTGTAGAGCGGCGTGCGCCGGCTCGCCTTCAGCCCGATGAGCCGGGGCAGCTCGGTGTCGGCGCTCAGGAAATGGCAGCGCCAGCCGCTCCAGCGCTTCTTCAGCGCATCGCCCAGCTGCGGGTAGAAGGCCGCAAGGCCCTCGGCCTCGCCCAGCCGCACGCCGTAGGGCGGGTTGCACACCATCACTCCCGCATCGGCCGGCGCAGCCCGAGTGAGGATGTCGGCGCGGTCGAGGGTGACGCACTCGGCCACCCCGGCCGCCTGCAGGTTCACCCGGGCGCGGCTCACCTGGTCGGCGACGATGTCCGAGCCGTAGATGGGCAGCGGGCGCGGCGCCTGGCGGCGCGCCTCGGCCGCACCGCGCACGCCGGCCCAGGCCGCCCGGTCGAGGTGGCGGAAGCGCTCGAAGGCGAAGCCGCGGCCGAGCCCCGGGGCGATGTCGAGCGCGATGTGCGCGGCCTCGATCAGGAAGGTGCCGCTGCCGCACATCGGATCGATGAGGGGCTCGCCCGGCTGCCACCCCGCGATGCGCAGGATGCCGGCGGCGAGGTTTTCCTTGAGCGGTGCCTCCACCGCGGCCCGCTTGAAGCCGCGCTTGTAGAGCGGCTCGCCGGATGTATCGAGATAAAGGCTCACCCCGTCGCGGGTGAGGAAGGCGTGCACCCGGACCGCGGGATTCGCGGTGTCCACGCTGGGCCGGCGCCCGGACACGGTGCGGAAGTGGTCGCACACCGCGTCCTTCACCCGCAGCGTGACGAACTCCAGGCTCTTCAGCGGCGAATGCTGCGCGGTGACCTGCACCCGGATGGTGTCCTCGGGCGTGAACCATTTCGCCCAGGTCGCGCCGTAGGCGAGGCGATAGATGTCCTCCTCGCTGCGGTAGCGGCCGCGGGCGACCCGCCACATGACGCGGGTGGCGAGCCGGCTCTCGAGATTCACGCGATAGCAGGTGGGCCAGTCGGCCGAGAATCCCACCCCGCCGTGTGTGGGCTCGACGGCTGTCGCACCGAGGGCGGCGAGCTCCTCGGCGAGCATGGGTTCGAGACCGCGCGGACAGGGGGAGAAGAAGGATTCGGACATGGGCGAAAGACCAGGAGAGAAATGCGAGGCCGCGGGAAAAACCCGCGGCCGGGCGGGTCAGAAGGGCTTCAGGACGGCCAGGAACACCACCGCGGCGAGCACCAGCACCGGCACCTCGTTGAACACCCGGAACCAGACGTGGCTGCGCGTATTCCGACCGGCGGCGAAGTCGCGCACCAGCTTGCCGCAATACAGGTGATAGCCGATGAGGAAGACGACCAGGGCGGTCTTCGCATGCAGCCAGCCGCCGCCGAAACCGTAGCCGAACCACAGCCACAGGCCGAGGCCGACGGCGAGGATCCCGATGGGGGTCATGAAACGGTAGAGCTTGTGCTCCATCAGGGCGAGACGCTCGCGGGTGGCGGCATCTTCCACCATGGCGTGGTTCACGAAGATCCGTGGCAGGTAGAAGAGCCCGGCGAACCAGCTCACCACGAAGATGATGTGCAGCGATTTGACGACCAGCATCGAGTCGGATCCCCTTTCAGGAGGCGTTGAGGGCCGCCGCGACCCCGTCGCGGACGGTCGGAAACCTGAGGCGCGCACGCAGCTCGCGCTTGATGCGGCGGTTCTCCAGCCGGCGCGACTCGGACATGAAGCTCAGGGTGGTCGGCGTGAGCCGGCCTTCGAGCTCGGCGCGGGTCGCGCGCGGCGGACGCGGCAGCTTCAGCGCGTCGGCGAGCAGGTCGTACCACTCCCCCATCTTCATGCAGCTGTCGTCGACCGCGTTGTACACCCGCCCGCCGCGCGCGCGAAACAGCGCGAGGCAGGCGAGATACGCAAGATCCTCGGCGTGGATGTGGTTGGTATACACATCCTCGTCGGCCGCCAGCACCGGGTCGCCCCGTTCGAGCCGCTCCCGCGGCAGTCGGTCGGCGGCATAGATGCCGGGCGCACGCAGGATACCGGCCTGGACTCCGTTGCGGGCGACGAAGCGGCGCAGGCGCGCTTCCGCGTCGGCACGCCGCCGCGCGCGCGCCGTCGCCGGGCGGCACGGCCGCGTCTCGTCGGCTGTTTCGCCCCGGCAGTCGCCATACACACCTGTCGTACCGATGTAGATGAACCGCTGTGGTAGACTGCCTCGGCACGCCAGAGCGGCCAGCAGGCGGGCGGTTCGCGCGTCGCGCGCGCCCTGGCTCGGGGGCGGCGCAAAGTGCATGACCGCATCGGCTATGCCCGCGAGGCGGCGCAGACTTCGACGGTCGTCGAGGTCGGCGCGCACGGCAATGGCACCGCAGGCCCGCATCTCGGCCGCGGCCTCCGGCCGACGCACCATGGCATACACGGTGAAGCGCTTCACCAGCCACGGAATCGCGCGCCGGGCCACGTCGCCGCTGCCGACGATCAGTATTCTTTTCATCCGCGGATTATCTCACGCCACATGCCGTTCCAGATTTCACTCGAGCCCGGCGGCCAGCGATTCACCGCCGAGCCTGATCAGACGATACTCGAAGCCGCGCTCGCGGCCGGCCTGGTGCTGCCCTACGGCTGCCGCGACGGCGCCTGCGGCGCCTGCAAGGGGAAGGTGATCGCAGGAGAGGTGGCCCTCGGCCAGCACTCGAGCAGCGCCCTGAGCGAAGCCGACCGTGCGGCCGGCTCGACCCTCTTCTGCCGGGCGCACGCTAAGTCCGACCTGGTGCTGGAGGCCCGCAACGTCACCCGTGCCGGGGACATCCCGGTGAAGAAGCTGCCATGCCGGGTCCAGTCGCTGCGCCGGGTGGCGAGCGACGTGATGATCGTCGACCTGAAGATGCCCGCCTCCGAGCCCTTCCGCTACCGGGCCGGGCAGTACATCGACTTCCTGCTGCCGGACGGCCGCCGCCGCGGCTTCTCGATCGCCAACCCGCCTCACGATTCGGGCCACCTGGAGCTGCACGTTCGCCTCGTCGAAGGCGGCCGCTTCACGACGCACGTGTTCAACGGCATGAAGGAGCGCGACATCCTGCGTCTGGAAGGGCCGCTGGGCAGCTTCTACCTGCGCGAGGAGTCGAACAAGCCCATCGTGCTGCTGGCCGGCGGTACCGGGTTCGCGCCGATCAAGAGCATCGTCGAGCACGCCATCCACGCGGGCATCACCCGGCCCATGGCACTGTATTGGGGTTCGCGTAACCGCGAGGGCCTGTACCTGGACGCGCTCGCCCGCAGTTGGGAAAGCGCCCTGCCGGAGCTGCGCTACGTGCCCGTCCTGTCGGATGCGACGCCCCAGGACGCGTGGGACGGCCGCACCGGGCTGGTCCACCATGCCGTCATGGAGGATCTGCCCGACCTGTCCGGATACGAGGTTTATGCCTGCGGCGCCCCCGCGATGATCGACGCCGCGCGCCGCGACTTCACCACGCGCTGCGGACTGCCCGACGACGCCTTCTTCTGCGACGCGTTCACCTTCGCCACCGACCCGACGCCATGAGCCAGACCGCCCTTCTCACCCGCGAACCGGTCGTCAACAAGAGCCGAGCCATCACCGCCAACCGGCTCGTCGTACACGGCGCGAACATGGCGGCCGCGGTGCACACGCTCAACGCCCTGGCCGACAGCTGGCCCACCCATCACACCGTCTTCGTGTGCCTGGGCCGGTTGGTGCCCACGCCCGAGCTCCTGGAGTGGCAGGTGCCCGCCAATGCCATGATCGAGATTCCGGCGCCGACCCTCGGCCATCCGCAGACCCAGGCGCTGCTGCCGCAACTGGCCGCCGCGGGCATCCCGGTCTGCCTGAGCTGGTTCACGCCCGGCGTGGCGCTGCCGGCCGACGTCGACTGGCGCTTCGTGCTGATGGATGCACGCAAGCATGCCAGTCCGATGGGCTCGCCCGGCCTCACGCTCGCGTGGGGCCTGCCCGAGGTGGGCGCCTTTCAGGGTGCGGTACAGAACGGCTACGACGGCGCCTCGGGATGGTTCTTCCTGCAGGGCAATCCGCCGCCGAAGGAGCTCGCACCGGCCCACGCCCAGCTGGTGCGCCTGATCAACCTGGTGCGCAACAACGCCGACATCCGCGAGATCGAGGCGGTGCTCAAGCAGGACGTGGCGGTCTCCTACAAGCTGCTGCGCTACATCAATTCGGCCGGCTTCGGCCTGATGTGCGAGATCCAGTCCTTCCGCCACGCGGTCAGCATCCTGGGCTACGCCAATCTGCACAAGTGGCTGTCGCTGCTGCTGGTCACCGCAAGCCGCGACCCGGGCGCGCCGGCGATGATGCAGACCGCGATCGCGCGCGGACGCTTCATGGAGGAGATCGGGGCGGGTTTCTTCGACAAATCGGCCCGCGACAACCTGTTCATCACCGGCGCCTTCTCGCTGCTCAACGTGCTGCTGGGCACTTCGATGCAGAAGGTGCTGGACGAGATGAGCCTGCCCGCGGCGGTGACGGAAGCGCTGCTGTACGAGCAGGGGGAATTCGCCCCCTTCCTCAAGCTCGCCCGTCTGTGCGAAAGCTTCGACGGCACGGCGCTGCAGAAGCAGGCGGCCGAGCTGCATCTGCCGAACGAACAGATCAACCGCGCCCTCGTTTCGGCGCTCGGCTTCGCCGACAGCCTGCAGGCCTGAGGACCACCTTTAGGGGTCAAACTGCGCGGGCCGAGACTTCGGTCACAACTTGTTACAACTTTGCCGGGTAGAATGCGCGCCATATCAAACAGATGACGGCGCGTTCATGGTGTCCCCGGTGCCGAGCGTACTGTGCCCGCCCCGCCTCGCCCTCCTGCCGGAGCAGCGCGAGGCGATGTTGCGCCAGCTCGCCGCACCTTCTCCCGCCTGGGAGGCGATCGCTTCCGTCGTGCAGCGCGATCCCGCCCTGCTCCACGCCATACTCGACGCTGCGCCGCTCGCCGCGGCTCGGCTCGGCAGCAAGCTGAACGCCGAGCTCTCCGCCCGCCTGGAACGGCTCGGTGCAGACCTGCTGCGCGCCTGGCTGCTGCAACTGGCGTGGAGCCAGCACCCCCCGGGCGAATTCCCTCGACGCGTGAGCGCACGCGCGCTGCTCGTCGCCGAATGCGCCCTGCATCTCGCCCTGGAGACCCGCTACCCGCACCCGGACGAAGCCTATCTCGCCGGGCTATGGCACGAGTTGGGGGAGCTGTGCTTCGCGGCGCAGCCGGCACCCTCGGGCGCGGCACCCGGCGCCGCCGCGGCGCTCACAGAGCAGCTCGCCCGGCGGGCCGGCGTACGCGGTCCGCTGGCGGACGCCCTCGTCCTGCATCATATGGAAGACGAGCTCTGTCTCGCCGCCCATCCCCTCGTTCGCCTGCTGTGGGCCGCCAAGCGCCTCGCCGGCGAATCGTGGAAGGAGGAAGCCGCCAGGGTAGGGCCGATCCTGGGCTTGTCGCGCGAAGCGGTGCTCGCCCTGCGCCACGACGTGGGCTACCTCGCCGCCGCACAGCCCCCCGGCACGGGACTCGCCCTGCCCGCGACTCCGGCCGAAGGCGGCGACGGCGCGCTGCGCGAGATCGTCCTGACGGCCCTGGTGCGCGGGGCGTTTACCGGCCTGCCGCCCGACACCGTCTCCGCGCGCCTGGCGATGGGCGCTCGCCTGCTGTGCGACGCGGCAGCGCCCTTGGTGGTGGTGGCCGGCGAAGACGATACCTTGCGGGCCCTGCCGTTCGCCGGGAGGGGCGAGGACGATATTCCGGCATGGTTCGCCGAGCTCGGGCAACGCCTCGACGACGCCACCAGCGTCGTCGCCCGTGCCCTGCGCAGCGGCGATGCCACCGCGTTCAATGCTGCCGGCACACGCAGCGCATGCGACAGGCACCTCGTGCGCTGGCTCGGCCGCGACGGCTTCATGTGCCTGCCGCTCGATCTGCCGGACACCCGGGCCGTGGCGGTGATCGGCAGCGACGCGGAGGCACCGCCCGCGCCCTACACGACCCGCCTGCTCGGCGAACTGGCGCGCGCCGCCGCCGCGGCGGTGCTGGCCAGCGAGCGCGAGGCGGCTGCCCGCGAAGCCGGCAGCCGTCGCATCGAGGAGCGCTTCCGCGAGCACCTGCGACGCATCGCGCACGAGGCCGGCAATCCGCTCAGCGTCATCAAGAGCCATCTGGACATCATGGCACGGCAGCATGGGGACGACGCCTCCGCGCGCACCGGCCTGCAGATCGTCCATGCCGAGCTGGATCGCATCGGCGCCCTGCTGCAGGCGGCCGCCCAGCCCCCGGCGGAGCAGCCCGAGGCGGCCACCTGCCGCGTGCCCGAGCTCCTGCGGGAACTGCACACCCTTTACGCGGAGCCGCTGTTCGGCAAGCGCGGCATCCGTTTCGAGGTGCGCTGCGCCGGCGACCTGCCTGCAGCCGCCATGCCCCGCTCTGCGCTCACGCAGGTCCTGCTCAACCTGTTCCGCAACGCCGCAGAGGCGCTCCACCCTGGCGGAAGCTTCATCGTGAGCGTGCCCGGCCAGGTACTGAGCGACGGCATTCCCTGCCTCGAGCTGCGCGTCATCGACAATGGGCCGGGACTTCCGCCCCAGCGGCTCGCCGACCTTTTCGCGACCCATCCGAGCACCAAGGGCGAGGCGCACCAGGGCTTGGGCCTGGCCATCGTGCGAGACATCCTGCGGAAATGGAGCGCATCGATCCTTTGTCGTAGCCAGCCGGGCACCGGAACGAGCTTCCAACTCTTCATTCCGCTGGATAAAGGCGGGTGAGTTGATGCATCATTGCGCGATAAGTCGAAAGGGCTGAAACGACAACGGCAAATCATGGCCATTCCGGGAGAGCAACCTTTCTGCGAGGCGACCGATTTGCGTTCGGACCCTGATCCATCCCGGATACTTATCGTCGATGACGATCCGGCCCTGCGCCGCGCCCTGCCTCAGCTGCTTGCCCAGGACGGGCGCATCTTTGCCGACTGCGGCGCCGTATCCGAGGCGATCGCGCACCTGACCGCCACCACCTTCGACCTCATCCTTCTCGACTACCGGCTGCCCGACGGCACCGGCCTGGACGTGCTCGACTGGCTGGCCAACCGGCAGCGCAGCGAGGCGGTCATCATGATCTCCGGCGAGGACGCGATCGAGGCGGCGATCGGCGCGCTGCGGCGCGGCGCCGACGATTTCGTGCGCAAGCCCTACCATGTCGCGCAACTCCAGCGTGCCGTGCAGGGCACCCTGCACAAGACCGCCCTGGAGCGCGCCAACCAGGCGATGAGCCAGCGCCTGCGCGCCTCCGAACGCCTGCACCGCTATCTGGTGGAGAGCTCGCCCGACCTCATCTTCACGCTCGATGCCGAGGGGCGCTTCAGCTACCTGAACCCGCGCGTGGAAGAGCTGCTCGGTTACGAACGCAGCCGCCTGCTCAAGCGCCCCTTCCTCGATCTGGTCATGCCCGAGGACGTGGACCGGGTCCACCGTACGCTGCATGCGCCGCGCAATCTCTCGGGATCGACTTTCAGCCTCGAGCTGCGCCTGCGCCGGCCGCGTGAGGCCTGGGTCGGCGAGACGCAGGAGTACGTGACGGTCGCGCTCCAAGGGGTGCCGATGATCCAGCGCAGCGGCGCCGAGGAACGCTACGTCGGCCTGTACGGGGTGGCACGGGACATCTCGGAGCGCAAGCGCGCCGAGGAGATCATCACCTTCCAGGCCTACCACGACCAGCTCACGCGGCTGCCCAACCGAGTCCTGTTCAAGGACCGGCTCGAGCTCGCGATCGCCCACGCGCAGCGGCGCGGCGGCGCGCTGGCGGTGATGTTCGTCGACGTGGACCGCTTCAAGCTGGTGAACGACAGCTATGGTCACGCGGAGGGCGACGTCCTGCTGCGCGCCATCGCCACGCGCCTGTCGTCCACCCTGCGCCGCGGAGACACCCTCGCACGCCTGGGCGGCGACGAGTTCACCATCCTGCTGCCCGACATCTCGCAGCCCGAGGACGCCGAGTTCATCGCGCGCAAGGTGCTCGCCGCCCTGGAGGAGCCGGTCACCCTCAGCCACGGCGATTTTCGCGCCACCGTGAGCCTCGGCATCGCGCTCTACCCGCGCGACGGCGACACCGCCGAAGCGCTGACGCAGCATGCCGACATCGCCATGTACCAGGTGAAGCGCTCGGGCAAGAACGGCTTCCGCTTCTTCGATCCGACGCTCAACACCTACCACCGCGACCGCATCACCCTGGAGAACGAGCTGCGCGGGGCGATCGAACGCAACGAGTTCGAGCTGCACTTCCAGCCCCAGGTCAGCCTCTCGCGCGCCCGGGTCGTCGGCACCGAGGCGCTCCTGCGCTGGAAGCACCCGGTAAGCGGTCTTCTCGGACCGGACGTGTTCATCCCGCTCGCGGAAGAGATCGGCCTCATCGGCGACATCAGCCGCTGGGTGCTGGACCGGGCCTGCGCCCAACTCGCCGAGTGGCGCCGCGCCGGCTTCCCGGATCTCAAGATGTCGCTCAATCTGTCGTCGCACGACTTCGATCGCAACGACGTGGTGTCCACCGTCACCGACTGCGTGCACCGGCACGGCATTCCGCCCGAGCGCCTGGAGCTCGAGATCACCGAGAGCATGATGATCCAGGACACCGCCGGCGTTGCCGCGAAGCTGCACGAACTGCGCGAGGCGGGCTTGAGCATCGCGATCGACGATTTCGGCACCGGGTATTCGGCGCTCGCCTACCTGCAGCGCTTCCCCGTGAACACCCTCAAGATCGACCGCAGCTTCGTGCGCGACCTCGACGGCGCAGTGAACAACCCGATCATCTCGGCGATCACCGGCATCGCGCGCGGCTTCGGGCTGGAGCTGGTGGCCGAGGGCGTGGAGCGCATCGAACAGGCCGAGATCCTTCAGGCCCTGGGCTGCGACGTCATGCAGGGTTTCCACTTCGCCCGCCCTGCCCCGGCCGCGGTAATACTCGAGTGGATGCGCCAGCCGATTACCGATCCCGCCTGCTGAGCCCCCAAAATGAAAAAGGGCCGGCCGCCGGCCAGCCCTTTCCGTCCGCCAGTGCGCGGATTACTTCTGCGACAGCACCCACGAGGCCAGCTTCTTGGCTTCGTCGGCGTTGACCTGCGGGTTGGGAGGCATCGGGACGGGGCCCCACACGCCGGAACCGCCCTTCTGGATCTTCTCGGCAAGCTTGGCAACGGCGTCGCCCTGGCCGGCGTACTTCTTGGCGACTTCCTGGTAGGAAGGACCGACCAGCTTCTTGTCGGTGGCATGACAGGCCAGGCAGTTCTTGGCCTTCGCCAGGTCGGCGTCGGCGAAAGCGGGAGCGGAGGACAACAGACCCGCGGCGGCCGCGGCAGCAACGAACAGTTTCATGTGTCTTGTTCCTTTCGAATGTTGGGTGAAACCGGGAGCGATACTAAACGAATCGCTCTACCTTGCCTATCGATGCAACACACTGTTGCCCAACAATTTCACGAGTTCCGAGCTGGTTTTGACCGGGCTCAAACATTCAACGCCGCGGCACACCCAGGCGTTGACTTCGGGTCCGATCGGCTTGTCCAGCAAGGGCGGCAGCGGGCCGATTTCGGGTGGCAGGGCGAGCACGAGGACGTCGGGAAGGTAGTGCGCCGCGAGCTCCGTCTGCCAGGTGCGCAGCCCCTCGGCCGCCCCCCGCAGCACGACCACCGCGGGCGGCACGAGCAGTTCCTCGAGGGCGAGCACGAGGCTCGCGCCGCCGGACGGATCGCGTGCCAGCGCGGCGTGGAAGGCCCCCACGGTCCGTTGGGCGGCATCGAGGTAGCGGGTCTCGCCGGTGAGGTGTCCGAGCCGCCCGAGCGCACGCGCGGCCACGCCGTTTCCGGCCGGCGTGGCCTGGTCGTGGAATGGCTTGGGACGATGGATGAGCCCCTCGTGATCGTGGCGGGTGAAGAAGAACCCCCCGGCCGCGCGGTCCTCGAAGTCGTCGAGCAAGGCATCGGCCAGATCCTCGGCGAACTCGAGATCGCGAGGGTCGAACTCCGCCTGCATGAGCTCGAGGAGCGCGTCCATGAGAAAGGCGTGGTCATCCAGATAGGCGTTGAGCCGCGGGCTCTTGCCGTCGCTCGCGGCATACAGGCGCCCGCCGCGCCATAGCCCGCCGCGCACGAATTCCATCGCACGCCGCGCCGACGCGAGCCAGTCGTCGCGACCGAAGACGCGCGCCGCCCGCGCCATCCCGCCGATCATGAGCGCGTTCCAGCCGGTGAGGAGCTTGTCGTCCACTCCGGGCCGCACCCGATGGGAACGCTCGGCGAAGAGAGCCGCACGCGCCCGCGCGAGGCGATCGGCGGCCTCGTCCAGGGGGATGTCCAGGTCGCGGGCGATCGCTTCGAGCGGGCGCGCGACGGCGAGATGCCAGTGCCGGTTCTCGAAGTTGGGCGCCCCGTCCAGCCCATAGTGCGGGGCGGCGACGGCGTAGTCCGGCGCCGCCAGGCGAGCCTGCACTTCGGTGCGGTCCCACACGTAGAACTTGCCCTCCTCGCCTTCGGAGTCGGCGTCGAGCGCCGCGCGGTACCCGCCCGCCGGATCCTGCATTTCACGCATCACCCAGCCGGCGATCCCCTCCGCGGCCTGTCGGAAGAGCGACTCGCCGCTCGCCTGCCAGGCGTGGGCGTAAAGCCCCAGCAGCACGCCGTTGTCGTAGAGCATCTTCTCGAAGTGGGGAATCTGCCAGCGTGCATCCACGCTGTAGCGGAAGAAGCCGCCGCCCAGCTGATCGGCGATCCCGCCCTCGGCCATGCGCGCGAGGGTGGCGAGCGCCATATCGCGCGCGGCGCCGTCGCCGGCGACACGAGCGCGACGCAGCAGGAATTCGAGGTCCGGCCCATGGGGGAACTTCGGCGGCTCGCCGAAACCGCCGTGACGCCCATCGTAGGCCTGCTCCAGCAGATCGCGCAGGCGGGCGGCCGGCACCGCATCGATATCCGCGGGATGGATCGGTGCGCCTGCCGCATCCGTTCGCGCGAGCGCCGCCCGCAGGGCACCGTTCTGTTCGTCGATCGCATCGCGCCGTTCGCGCCATGCCTCGGCCACCCGTTCGAGCAGGTCCCCGAATCCCGGCAGCCCGTAGCGGGGGTTGGGCGGGAAATAGGTCCCGCCATAGAAGGGTTCGCCGTCCGGGGTGAGAAACATCGTGAGCGGCCAGCCGCCTCCTCGCCCGGTAAGCAATTGCTGGGCGCGCTGGTAGATCTGGTCGAGATCGGGCCGCTCCTCGCGGTCGACCTTGATATTGACGAAGAGGCGGTTCATGGTCGCCGCGGTGTCCGGGTCCTCGAAGGACTCGTGCGCCATCACGTGGCACCAGTGGCAGGCGGAGTAACCGACGGATAACAGGATGGGTTTGTCATCGCGGCGGGCGAGTTCGAGGGCCTCGTCGCACCACGGCCACCAATCGACGGGGTTGTCGGCGTGCTGCAGGAGATAGGGCGAGGCTTCGCGGGCGAGTCGGTTCGGCATGGGCGTCTCCCCGGGGCAGGATCATGATGATCGTCGTGACAGCGGTGGCCAGCCGCAATTCCCCACGGAGAGGCGCCGCTCACCGCGACACCTCCACGCCATGGCTCCCGAAAAGAAACGGGGCGCCCAAGCGCCCCGTTCGGTCCAATCTCGAGACGACTCAAGCGCCGAGCAGCACCGCTCCCGTTCCCGCCACGGCCACACCGAGCACCCGCTTCGTCCCGATCGCCCAGCCGGCCTCGGGCATCCAGCGCGCGAGCAGGTAGCCCGCGCCGTGCAGCAGCGCCGTCGCCGCCACGAAGCCCGCGGCGTAGAGCGCGAGCGGGCCCGCCCCCATTTCCGCCTGGTGGGCATAGCCGTGAAAGGTCGCGAGGCCGGCCACCAGCGGCAGTGCGACGCGCGCCGGGAGCTTCACCATGAAGGCGATCAGCAGCCCGATCACCAGGAGGGAGGCCGCGATGCCGCCTTCCACCACCGGCATGGCCACGCCCAGCGCACCGAGGCCGGCGCCGGCGAGCATGGCCGCGAGGAAGCCGACCGGCAGCTGCCAGCGCAGGGCGCCCGACTGGCGGGCGGCGTACAGGCCGACGGCCAGCATCGCCAGCATGTGGTCGAGACCGGTGAAGGGATGGACGAACCCGGCGGCGAGGCCGGCTTCGCCATGACCGCTGTGCGCCATGGCGGAGCCGGCCACCAGGGTGAGGGCCAGCGCGATCGGGAAACGACGAATGGTCATGACGAAGTCCTTTCGGAAGGTTACGGGTTGATATCCGACGTAGCGGTTGAAACAAGATATGTGCCAGGACCGCGAAAGGCGCGCCCGCCAGCGTTGCGCGGCATCCCGCGATCGCCGCCGGTCAGGCGCATTCCAGCGCGGACGCGCGAGCGATCAGCTGCTTTCCACATCCCCCGCGGCGAGCAGCCCCTCCCGCTCGATGAACGCGATGATCTCGGCGAGTCCCTGCCCCGTCTTGAGGTTGCTGAAGACGAAGGGCCGCTCGCCGCGCATGCGCCGTGCGTCGCGCTCCATCACTTCCAGACTGGCACCGACCATGGGGGCGAGATCGATCTTGTTGATGACCAGCAGATCGCTGCGGGTGATGCCGGGCCCGCCCTTGCGCGGGATCTTGTCGCCGGCGGAGACGTCGATCACGTACAGCGTGAGGTCCGAGAGCTCGGGCGAGAAGGTGGCCGCCAGGTTGTCGCCCCCGGACTCGACGAAGACGATCTGCACGCCGGGGAAGCGCCGCACCAGGCGATCGACCGCCTCCAGGTTGATGGAGGCGTCCTCGCGGATCGCCGTGTGCGGGCAGCCGCCGGTCTCCACGCCGATGATGCGCTCGGGCGGGAGCGCCTCGTTGCGCACCAGGAACTGGGCGTCCTCGGCGGTGTAGATGTCGTTGGTCACGACGGCGATGTCGTAGCGCTCGCGCAGGGCACGGCACAGGGCCAGGGTGAGCGCGGTCTTGCCGGAGCCTACCGGCCCGCCGATGCCCACGCGCAGCGGTTGGGAGTTGGTCATGATCTGAAGAGTCGGCTGTACTGGGTTTCGTGGCTGCTGGCGGCAATCGCCAGCCCGGGGGTGAAGTTGCTCCATTCTTCCTCGGGCAGCCGCAGCGCCCGCGCGGCCACCTCGGGGATGCGCTCGCCGAGCCCGGCGAGCAGGCGCTGACCGGCCGACTGGCCGAGCGGCACGAGCTTCACCGCCGCCATCACCTGGTTCTCGAGCCAGCTCCACAGGTAGGCGGCGAGCGCCATGTCGGGCGGCACCTGCCAGGCCGCGGCGGCCGCGCTCCAGGAGGTGGGAAAGGAGGGCTCGGGGAGCGCCTCGAGCCGCGCCCGCCAGCCGGGCAGCCCCGCGTAGGCGTCCAGCCCGGTGAGGAGCCGCGAAAGCGAATGACCCATCTGCAGGGTCTCGGCGCGCAGCTCGCTCGTCTCGCGGCTCGCCGTGAAGTCGGCATCGAGCCGCCGGACCTCGGCCTCGTCCGCCTCCGCCCAGGCCCGCATCAGCGCCGCGACGAGCGGGGCCTCGAAGGCGCCCACGCTCCACTCCAGGAGATCGCCGATCCAGCGCCGCGCCGAAGCTTCGTCGCGCACCACGCCCGCCTCCACCGCCCATTCCAGTCCCTGGGAATAGGTGTAGGCCCCGACCGGCAGGGTCGGGCTGGCGAGCTGGAGGAGGCGAATCAGGGGCAGCATGTGCGCCGGCTCAGGCGTCGCCGCCCATGATGTGGATGCGCGCCCCGCTCGTCCCGTCGCCTTGGTGCTGGTGACCGTGGGCGTAGGCGCCGGCCTCCGGCTCGAAGGGCGCGCGCACCGCGGCCACCTCGGCGCCGAGGCCTTCCAGCATGCCTTCGAGCACGTGGTCGGCCTGGATGCGGAGCCACCCTTCGCCCAGTTCCACCGGCACATGGCGGTTGCCGAGGTGGTAGGCGGCCCGGGCGAGCTCGAGGGCGTCGGCACAGGTCACCTCGAGGAGATCCTCGGGTGCGGCGACCACCTCGACCACGCGCCCGTCGCGCCCGAGCAGCCTCTGCCCGCCGCGCAGGATGGTGCCGCGCGGCAGGAAGAGCCCCACCTCCTCGCCCGACGCGAGCCGCGCGCGCAGGCGGCTCTTGGTGCGATGGTGGAAGTCGAGTTCGAGGGTGTCGACCGGCGCGTGCACGCCGTGGTAGAGCGATTCGATGAGCAGCATGGCGCCCCCGGGCGGGGTCGATTCGGCGACGGTGTCATCACCAGCATGCATGTCGGGCCTCCGTCAGAACAGGAAGTAGCGCTGCGCCATCGGCAGCACGCTGGCCGCCTCGCACACCAGCAGCTCGCCGTCGGCGCGCACCGCGTAGGTTTCGGGATCCACTTCGATGCGCGGTGTGGCGCCATTGTGGACCATGTCCGACTTGCGCAGCGAGCGGCATCCGCGCACCGCCTCCAGCGGGCGCGAGAGCCCCAGCGCAGCGATCGCCGGGTTATGCAATGCGGATTGTGGCACAAAGGTCAGGGAGCTCCGCAGCGCCTTGCCGAAGCTCGCGAACATCGGCCGGTAGTGAACCGGCTGGGGCGTTGGGATGGAGGCGTTGGCGTCGCCCATGGCCGCCGCCGCGATGGCTCCGCCCTTCAGGATCAGGGAGGGCTTCACGCCGAAGAAGGCCGGCTTCCACAACACCAGGTCGGCGAGCTTGCCCACCTCGATGGAGCCCACCACGTGGGCGATGCCGTGGGTGAGCGCCGGGTTGATGGTGTACTTGGCGATGTAGCGCTTGACCCGGAAGTTGTCGTGGCGCGCCGTATCCTCGGGGAGCGCGCCGCGCTGCAGCTTCATCTTGTGGGCGGTCTGCCAGGTACGCAGGATCACCTCGCCCACCCGCCCCATGGCCTGGGAGTCCGAGCTCATCATGGAGAAGGCGCCGGTGTCGTGCAGGATGTCCTCGGCGGCGATGGTCTCGCGGCGGATGCGGCTCTCGGCGAAGGCCACGTCCTCGGCGATGGCCGGGTCCAGGTGGTGGCACACCATCAGCATGTCCAGGTGCTCGTCGATGGTGTTTACCGTGTACGGCCGCGTCGGGTTGGTGGAAGACGGCAGCACGTTCGCCTGCCCCACCGCGCGGATGATGTCCGGCGCGTGGCCGCCGCCCGCGCCCTCGGTGTGGAAGGTGTGGATGGTGCGGTCCTTGAAGGCGGCGAGCGTGGTCTCCACGAAGCCGGACTCGTTGAGGGTGTCGGTGTGGATCGCCACCTGCACGTCCAGCTCCTCGGCCACCGTCAGGCAGTTGTCGATGGCGGCCGGCGTGGTGCCCCAGTCCTCGTGGAGCTTGAGGCCGATGGCGCCCGCCTCGACCTGCTCGCGCAGCGACTCGGGCAGGCTCGCATTGCCCTTCCCGAAGAAGCCGAGATTCATCGGGAAGGCCTCGGCTGCCTCCAGCATGCGGTGGATGTGCCACGGTCCCGGCGTGCAGGTGGTGGCGTAGGTGCCGGTGGCCGGCCCGGTGCCGCCGCCGAGCATGGTGGTCACCCCGCTCATCAGCGCTTCTTCGATCTGTTGCGGACAGATGAAGTGGATATGGGCGTCGATGCCGCCGGCGGTGAGGATCATTCCCTCCCCGGCGATCACCTCGGTGCCGGCGCCGATCGGGATGGTCACCCCCGGCTGGATGTCGGGGTTGCCCGCCTTGCCGATGCCCGAGATGCGCCCGTCCTTGATGCCGACGTCGGCCTTGACGATGCCCCAGTGGTCCACGATGAGGGCGTTGGTGATCACCGTGTCGGCCACCTCGGCCGAGACGCGCTGGCCCTGGCCCATGCCGTCGCGGATCACCTTGCCGCCGCCGAACTTCACCTCCTCCCCGTAGAGGGTGTAGTCGCGCTCGACCTCGATCCACAGCTCGGTGTCGGCGAGCCGCACCCGGTCGCCGGTGGTGGGCCCGAACATCTCCGCGTAGGCGCGGCGCGAAATCTTCGTGCTCATTCGAGCCCTCCCATCACCTTGCCGTTGAAGCCGTACACCACCCGTGCGCCGGCGAGAGCCACGAGCTGCACGGTGCGCGTCTGGCCCGGCTCGAAGCGCACCGCGGTGCCGGCCGGGATGTCGAGGCGGAAGCCGCGGGCGGCGGCACGGTCGAAGTCGAGCGCGGCATTGGTCTCGAAGAAGTGGTAATGCGAGCCCACCTGTACCGGCCGGTCGCCGGTATTGGTCACGGCCAGCGTGAGCGTCGGACGGCCGGCGTTGAGCTCGATCTCGCCGTCCGCGGTGTCGATTTCGCCTGGAATCATGTGGCCTCCGCAGAGATGGAGTCGGTCAAACGATGGGGTTGTGCACCGTGACCAGCTTGGTGCCGTCCGGGAAGGTGGCCTCGACCTGGATCTCGGGGATCATCTCGGCCACGCCTTCCATCACGTCGTCGCGGGTGAGCAGGGTCGCGCCGTAGCTCATGAGCTCGGCCACGGTGCGCCCGTCGCGGGCCCCCTCCAGGATGGCGGCGGAGATGTACGCCACCGCCTCCGGGTAGTTCAGCTTGAGGCCGCGGGCGCGGCGCCGTTCGGCGAGCAGCCCGGCGGTGAAGATGAGCAGCTTGTCCTTCTCGCGCGGCGTCAGTTCCATCGTCTGTTCTCCAGCTTCTCGGTTGTCGATTCAGGTCTTCCAGATGCGCGGCACGTTCATCGCCCGCCCCGCCAACGCCGGCCGCAGCCGCGCCCACAGCCGCACGAACCAGTCGCGCCCCGGCTCGCAGGCGGGGCCGAGATAGCGGGCCACCAGCACGCCGGGGAGCAGGGTCACCGCGCCACGGCCCGCGGCCGGCACCTCCTCGCGGCAGGCGGCGAGGAGCGCGGCGTCGCACTCGGGCGCGACCGCCACCAGGGTGCCGCACACCGGCTCGCCGGCGAGCGCCACGGGCGCATCCAGCAGCGGCCCACCGCCCTCCACCCGGCCACGCTCGAGCCAAAGGGGCGCGCCGTCGCGGGTGATGCGGGTGGCGAGGGCGAGCTCGCCGCTGGCGAAACGCTCGCCCGCCCCCGTGCGGCCGAAGCACAGCATCTCGGCGCCGATGTAGCGCGCCCCGGGTGCGAGCGAGACCTCGGTGACGAGCTCCCCGCGCGCCGCATCGAAGACGATGCTCTCCTGCGGCAGCCATTCGCACAGGGCGCCCGCGCCCACCGCGATGGTCTGCACGAGGCGCGCCCGCGGCCCGGCGCTGCGATACCACTTGCCCGCCCCGGGCGTGGTGAGGAGCGCGTGCGCGTCCGGCCCCAGGGCCACCGTCACCGCCAGCGCGTCGCCGCCCGCGATCCCCGCCGGCGGATGCACGACGATCGCGTGGCAGACCGCGTCGCCTTCCGGATAGAGTGCCTTCTGCACCACCAGCGGCCCGACGTGCGAGCGGCGTGCGAGCACGGTGCGCTCGCCCCGCCGCTCGAACTCGAGACGCAGGTCCGCGCGCCAGCCCGCCGCCTGTGCGGCCGACGGGGGGGCGAAAGGCGACTCCCGGACGGCATTCATCCCCGGCCTCCAGCAACAAGCGGGCCAGACACCGCACGACTCGACCGGGCCACGGCGAAATTTCCGGCCCGCCGGAACTGTTTCGGCCTTCCTGCGATCTCTTTCCAGACTTGCGATCGATTCGAGCCGCGACGCGCACGGGCGCCACGCACCAAATTGGTGCATATGCCAGGCGCGGTGTCGCGGGAAAGGGCATCTTGGAAGCTGCGCGGCGGCCGATCGGCACGCCGGCTGAGGCAGAGGTAGGCATGGAGCGCCGAGACGACATCCCGGGCGGAGAGCGGCCGCTGGAGCCGCTGTGGCTTCTCGCCTATCGCTTCTTCTGGCCCTTCCAGTACTTTCGCGACGTCACCCGCGGCAGCCTCCTCGAGCGCCAGCAGAACTACCGGTACAACCGCGCCATGCGCGTCTACCTGCCGGGCTTCATGCTGAAGTGGGTGTTCCTCACTGCGCTGTGTTTCCTCACCGGCGCAGCGCTGCTGCAGTTCGAGGCGGCGGTGCCGGCGGCCGGCTGCTACATCCTCGGCAGCTGGACCTTCATCGTGGTGATCCTCCTCGGCGTCGACTGGCTGTGGCTCGAGCGTTTCCCAGAGCTCTATTGAGCGCGGACCGCCGCGGCGCCCCGCGCCCCGGTCACTGCCGCACTTCGGCCACATTGTCCGGCACCGGGAAGTGACCCGTGGATCGGAAAGGGTTGATGTCGAGGCCGCCGCGGCGCGTGTAGCGCGCCCACACCGCCAGGTGGCGCGGCGCGCAGCGGCGCAGGATGTCGCAGAAGATGCGCTCCACGCACTGCTCGTGGAACTCGTTGTGGCGGCGGAACGAGACGATGTAGCGCAGCAGCCCCGCCCGGTCGATCGCCGGGCCGGTGTAGCGCACGACGACGGTGCCCCAGTCGGGCTGGCCGGTCACCAGGCAGTTCGACTTGAGCAGATGCGAGTAGAGCGTCTCGCTCACCTCCTCGCCCCCCGGCTCGCGGCCGAGAAACCCCGGATCGGGCTCGTAGGTGTCGATGTCGATCTCCATCTCGTCCAGTAGCCGCCCCGCCGGATAGCCGATGGGGCGGACCGGGCGGCGCGAGAGGGGCTCCAGCGCCACCGCCACCGGCGCCCCGGCCGCCTGGGACAGGTCGCGCTCGATCGTGGCCTGCACCACCACCGCATCGGCGAAGCGCTCCTGGTTGAAGGAGTTGAGGTAGAGCTTGAGCGACTTCGACTCGACGAGGCAGGGCGAATCGGCCGGCACGCGGAAGGTGCCCAGCGCCACCACGGGCTTGCCGCGCAGGTCGAGCCAGGACAGCTCGTAGGCGTTCCACAGGTCCTCGCCGACGAAGGGCAGCGCGTCGGCGCTCACGCCGATCTCGTCGCGCTTGAGCTGCCGGCGGATGGGGAAGAGGAGCTCCGGCGAGTAGGTGTCGCGGTAGGCCGTGGGCTGGCCCAGAAGCGAGGCTTCCGCGCCGTGCTCGGGGGGAGAGGAGGTATTCACGTCGCGCATTTTACGTCAGCCGCCTCCTCACTCCGCACAGCGCGAGAAGAACTGCCAGGCGAGCCGCAGGGCGTCGGGGCCGCGGGCGTCGGAGAAGGCCTGGTGTGCCGCCCCGCCGCTCCACGCATGACCGAGTCCGGCGATGCGGATCGTCCTGAGATAGGGTTTGCCGCCTCGGGTCCAGTCGGCCACGGTGTAGGGATGGCGCTGCCCGCGACGGGCGAGGCGGGGCTTGCCGCGCGCGATGACGGGCGGATGGGCGAGCGCACGCCACAGCTCGGCCGAGGCCTCGGCGTTGGCCGGTGCGACGGCGCGGTCGAGCTCGCCGTGGATGACGACGAGCGGCGGAAGCGCCCGCCCCTGCAGACGCCGGCGCAGGCTCGCGAGTGCGGGGCCGCGATGGCCGCGCATCGCCTGCCCGGCCTCGTTGGCATTGCTCGCGCTGTGCGGGACCGCCCCCGAGTGGGTGCCGACGGCGGTGAAGCGCTCGGGGTGACGCAGCGCCAGGGTCATGGCCATGGCGCCGCCGGCAGACAGGCCGAAGGCGAAGACGCGGTCGCGGCGCAGCGGATGCACGGTGCACACGTGATCGACGATGGCCATCAGGATCTCCGCCTCACCGGCCACCACGGCCTCGGAGCGGAACCAGTTCCAGCAGCGCTGGGGGTTCGCCTCGGAGGCCTGCTCGGGGAGCAGCACCGCGAAGTGCCCCGAGCGGGCCGCGGCCGCGGCGCGGGTGGTGGCGGCGAAGCTCGCCGCATCCTGGCCGCAGCCATGGAGCAGCACCAGGAGCGGCGCCGGCCGGCGCATGCCGGTGCCGGGCGGAATGAAGAGCCGGAAGCGGCGCATCGCCATCGGCCCGAGCCCCCAGCGGCCCTCCTCCCAGCGTCCGCTGCCGCGGGCTGCGGGCGGCGCGACCGGCGTGGCCACGCCCGAGAGCACGCGCTGCGCGGCCCTCTGCAGGGCGGGTGCATGGCGCGCGGCCTCCTTGCCGGCGGCCCGGTTGAGCCGCGTCACGGCGCGCGAGGTGCTGCGGGCGAGATCGAACCACGGCCCGACCCAGGCGGATCGTCGGCGCTTCATCGGCGGATGCCTCCTTCCCGGCGTCGGGCAGGCATCCCACTCGATCGCAGCGGCCTGGGCGAAGTTCCCGCCGCCCCGTCATACGGCGAGCGCGGCGCGCACGCCGTCGGCATCCATGCGGCTGCCCTCGCCACGCATGACGATCTCGCCGCGCTCCATGAGGAGGTACTGGTCGGCCAGCGAGCGGGCGAAGTCGTAGTACTGCTCGACCAGCAGGATCGCCATCTCGCCGGTCTCGGCGAGCGCCCGGATGGCGCGCTCGATGTCCTTGATGATGGAAGGCTGGATGCCCTCGGTGGGCTCGTCGAGGATGAGGAGCCTGGGCCCGAAGGCGAGCGCTCGCCCGATCGCGAGCTGCTGCTGCTGGCCGCCCGAGAGGTCGCCGCCGCGCCGGCGCAGCATCTGCTCGAGCACCGGGAACATCTCGAAGACGCGCTGGGGCACCGCCGTGCCCCGCGGGCGGCTGGCGAGCCCCATGAGCAGGTTCTCCTCGACGGTGAGCCGCGGGAAGATCTCTCGCCCCTGGGGCACGTAGCCGATACCCGCGTAGACGCGCCGATGGGAGGGCGCGCGGGTGATGTCCTCGCCGGCGAAGCTCACCGTGCCGCTCGCCGCCGGGACGAGGCCCATCAGCGTCTTCAGCAGCGTGGTCTTGCCCACCCCGTTGCGGCCGAGGAGCGTGGTGACCTTGCCCAGCGGCACCTCGAACGACAGCCCGCGCAGGATGTGGCTGCCGCCGTAGTACTGGTTGAGGTTGTCGACCTTCAGCATCCGCCCTCCGGCTCCTAGTCGTTTCCGTTTCCGGCTCGCGGAAGGCGATGGCGCCCCCGGAGCATGCCCGCCATGCTAGAAGCGGCCAGCAGACGCCGGAATACGCGAGATGGCGTATGCGGGAAATGCCAAGTATTTCGCGGTGCGGCGCGCAGCGAACACCTAAGATGCGAGACATCGTCCAAACATGGACACCGCCGTGGGCGACCGGGCGCCCGACGGCTGCGAACCGCAGAAAAAGACCGGAAACCACAGAGAGGATGGCCACTCACCGCGTTGCCACCCGATTCCCCGCCTCGACCGGCGCCGCCTCCGGAGGGCGGCGTGCACGCCGAAGCCTGCTGCCGTGGCTCTTGGCCGTCCTGCTGCTGGCGGCGCTGCCCGTATGGGCCGATTCGTTCGCGGTCGAATCCGCACCCGCGGGGCCGCTCGGCCGGTGGGCGTCGGTGCTCGTCGAAGGCGATCGACCGCTCGCCGCGGACGAGGCCCTGGCGCAGTTGCGCCGGGGCGCCTTCCACCCGGCCGACGCCGAGGTACCCAAGTTCGGGATCGGCGCCTCGCCGGTCTGGCTGCACCTCGCAGTGAGCAACGGCGCCCCCCGCCCGGTTGCCCGCCGCCTGCTGCTGGGCGTCTCGTGGCTGGACCGGGTGGACGTCCATCTCGTCCGCGGCGACCGCATCGCGAGGCAATGGTCGGCCGGCGACGGGGATCCGGCCCTCCAGCGCCCCCTCGGCAGCATCGGCTACGTGCTGGCGCACGACTTCGAACCGGGTCTCACCGAGATCCTGGTCCGGGTCGAGACGGCCGACCCGATGGTGGTCCCCCTTCGCCTCCTCGATCCGGAGGCCGCAAATGCCCGGACGCGCCTGCACGACTACGGCTACGGTCTTCTCTACGGTTTCCTGTTCGCGCTCATCGGCTACAACGGGATGCTCTACGCCGGGCTGCGCGAGCGCAGCCACCTGGACTATGCGCTCTACCTCATGACCTTCGTGCTGTTGAGCGCATCCTATTCGGGCCACGGCTATGCCTGGCTGTGGCCCGGCGCGAGCGGCTTGCAGCGCTACGTGATCCTCGTTCTGATGGTGCTGGCGGGCGCCGCTGGCCTGCGCTTCGCCCGCCGCTTTCTCGGCCTGGCGGACATCAGCCCCCGGGTGGACCGGGCAGTGGGAAATTTCAGCGCCGTCGGACTGGCGGCGATCGGGCTGTGCGTGCTCGCCCAGTGGCAAGCCGCGGCGGCGCTGGTGGCCTTCGTCTTCGTGCTGCTGTTCTCGGTGACGATGCTCGCCCTCGGGCTCCTGTGCGTCCGCCGCGGAGAAACCGCCGCCAGGTACTTCCTCGCCGGCGCGGCGGTGGCCATGGCCGGGTTCGCCGTCACCGCCCTGGCGGTGTGGAAGGGGCTGCCCTTCAACGATTTCCTGTTCCATGCCGCCGAGGGCGGCCTCGCGCTGGAGGGAACCCTGCTCGCCCTGGCGCTCGCCTATCGCATGCGCCGCATCCAGAACGCCCAGGCGGTCGCCGAACAGCTCTCGCGCACCGATCCGCTCACCGGACTGCTCAACCGCCGCGCCTTCCTGGAACTGGGCGAGGCGGCCTGGAGCACCGCTGTACGCAAGGAACGCCCGCTCTCGGTCATCCTGCTCGATCTCGACCATTTCAAGGCGATCAATGACGGCTTCGGCCACGAGGCGGGAGACAAGGTACTGGTCGCGGTGTCGGCCGTGCTCGACGCCAACTGCCGGCGCGGCGACATTGCCGCACGCTGGGGCGGCGAGGAGTTCATCGTCCTGCTGCCGGAGACCGACGCGGCCCAGGCCCGGGTCCTGGCGGAACGGCTCCTCGGCGACATCCGCGCGGCCCGGGTCCACGCCAACCTCCAGACCCTGCAGCTCACGGCCAGCCTGGGCGTCGCCGACCGCATGGGGCAGCAGTCGCTGCAGGAGCTGATCCGCGACGCCGACCGCTGGATGTACCTCTCGAAGGAGGGCGGCCGCGGGCGGGTGTCCGGTCCTCGGACGTCCGAGCCGGCGAACCGCCGCCCCGAGTCGAGCACGACCGATTACGAGGGCTAGCGCCCCAGATACACCTCGATCACGCGCGGGTCGTCCTGCACCGTCGCAAGCGCCCCCTCCGCCAGGACCGAGCCTTCCGAGAGCACGGTCACCTTGCCGCCGAGGGCCTCCACGAAGGCCATGTCGTGCTCGACCACCATCAGCGAGTGCTCGCCCGCGAGACTCACGAAGAGCTCGGCGGTGCGCTCGGTCTCCTCGTCGGTCATGCCGGCGACCGGCTCGTCGAGCAAGAGCAGCTTCGGCTCCTGCATCAGCAGCATGCCGATCTCGAGCCACTGCTTCTGCCCGTGGGAGAGCAGCCCCGCCTCGCGGTCGGCGTGGGCGTCCAGGCGGATGCGGCGCAGCACCTCGGCGATGCGGTCGCGCTCGTCGTCCATGAGGCTCGCGAAGAGGCTGCGGCGCACCCGCTTGTCCGCCTTCATCGCGAGCTCCAGGTTCTCGAACGCGGTGTGGCGCTCGAAGATGGTGGGCTTCTGGAACTTGCGCCCGATGCCCGCGTGGGCGATCTGCGGCTCGCTCATGCGGGTGAGGTCCATGGTCTGGCCGAAGAAGGCCTGGCCGGCGTCGGGCCGGGTCTTGCCGGTGATGACGTCCATCATGGTCGTCTTGCCCGCGCCGTTGGGGCCGATCACGCAGCGCAGCTCGCCGGCGTCGATGGTGAGCGAGAGCTGGTTCAGGGCGCGGAAGCCGTCGAAGCTCACCGTGATGTCCTCCAGATAGAGGATCACGTTGTGGGAGAGGTCGAGCTCGCCCGGGCGCAGCAGGTGGGAGGTCGCCGCCTCGCCCTCCCACTGCTCGCGCTGGTTGGCCGCCTCGGCGGCGGCGCGTTCGGTCTCGGTGACGGGCATCATGCGGTGGCTCCCCTGGGGGCGGTGTCGTCGGTCGGCGCGGGCGCTTCGGCCTCGGCGGCGGAGGGGGCGTGCGCGCGCGCCTGGGGCTCCGGTGGGGCGGGAGCAGCGGCACGGCGCGCGACGAGCTTGCGCCACAGGCCGACCACGCCGTCGGGCAGGTAGAGGGTCACCGCGATGAAGAGGAAGCCGAGGAAGAACGGCCAGTACTCGGGGAAGGAGACGGTGAACCAGCTCTTGGCGAGATTGACGATCCCCGCGCCGAGCACCGCACCCACCAGGGTGCCGCGTCCGCCCACGGCGACCCACACCGCGATCTCGATCGAGTTCGCCGGACTCATCTCGGAGGGATTGATGATGCCCACCTGCGGCACGTAGAGCGCGCCCGCCAGCCCGCACAGCACCGCCGACAGGGTCCACATGAAGAGCTTGTAGTGGAGCGGGTTGTAGCCGAGGAACATGACCCGGGACTCGGCATCGCGGATCGCCGCGAGCACGCGGCCGAAGCGCGAGCTCACCAGGTAGCGGCCGAGCACCAGGCAGGCGACGAGCAGCGCCGCGGAAAGCGCGAAGAGGGTCGCGCGCATCTCGGGCGAGGTGATCGACCAGCCCAGGATGCGCTTGAAGTCGGTGAAGCCGTTGTTGCCGCCGAAGCCCGTCTCGTTGCGGAAGAAGAGCAGCATGGCGGCGTAGGTGAGCGCCTGGGTGATGATGGAGAAATACACCCCCTTGATGCGCGAGCGGAAGGCGAACCAGCCGAACACGAAGGCCACCAGCCCCGGCACCGCCATGGCGAGGAAGAGCGTCCACAGGAAGGAGTCCGAGCCCGCCCAGTACCAGGGCAGCTCCTTCCAGTCGAGGAAGACCATGAAGTCCGGCAGGTCGCTCTGGTAGCTGCCGTCGCGCCCGATCTGGCGCATCAGGTACATCCCGAAGGCATAGCCGCCCAGCGCGAAAAAGAGCCCGTGCCCCAGGGACAGGATGCCGGCGTAGCCCCAGATGAGGTCCATCGCCACGGCCACCACCATGTAGCACAGGATCTTGCCGAGCAGGCTCACGGTGTAGGCCGACAGATGCAGCGGGTGCGACTCGGGGAGCACGGCGTGCGCCACCGGCACGCCGATCCAGGCCACCACAGCGAAGAGTGCGATGGCGATCCAGCCGGCGCGCGGCATGGCGGAGAAGAGTCGGACGGTGAAGGGCGTGCGCATCGTGTCTGTCTCAGCTGTCGGCGAACCGGCCCTTGAGGGCGAAGATGCCCTGCGGCCGTTTCTGGATGAAGGCGATGATGAAGACGAGCACCAGGATCTTGGCGATCACCGCGCCGGCCCAGCCCTCGAGGAACTTGGCCACGATCCCCAGCCCCAGAGCGGCCCACACCGCGCCGGCAAGCTGACCCACGCCGCCCAGCACCACCACCATGAAGGCGTCGACGATGTAGCCCTGCCCCATGGCCGGCCCCACGTTGGCGATCTGGGACAGGGCGAGCCCGCCCAGCCCGGCCACGCCCGAGCCGATGGCGAAGGCCAGGGTGTCCACCCGCGCCGTGGGCACGCCCACGCAGCCCGCCATGGGGCGGTTCTGGGTGACGGCGCGCACGAACATGCCGAGCCGGGTCTTCTGCATCGTGAGCCATACCAGCACGAGCACCATCACGGCGAAGCCGATGATGACGATGCGGTTCCAGGGCAGCACCACGCCGGCCGCGAGCTCGATGCCGCCCGACATCCAGGACGGGTTGGCGAGCTCCAGGTTCTGCGGCCCGAAGCCGACCCGCGCGGCCTGGATCAACACCAGAGACAGGCCCCAGGTGGCGAGCAGGCTCTCCAGCGGACGCCCGTAGAGATGGCGCAGCACCAGCCGCTCCATCACGATCCCCACCAGGGCCGCGGCCAGGAAGGCGACCGGGATGGCGGCCACCACGTACCAGTCGAGCCACTGCGGAAGGTGCGCGCGGAACAGGCCCTGCACCACGAAGGTGGCGTAGGCGCCGACCATGAGGAGCTCGCCGTGGGCCATGTTGATCACGCCCATCACCCCGTAGGTGATGGCCAGCCCCAGCGCAGCGAGCAGCAGGATGGAGCCGAGGGAAAGACCGGAGAAGACGGTTCCGACGTTTTCGGCGAGCGCGATGCGACGGTCGATGGCGCGGATCGATTCCTGCGCCGCCGCCCGCACCTCGGCGCTGGGCTCGGCCCAGCTGCCATCCGTCTTCTCCAGGAGCGCCGCGAGCAGGTTCTTCACCGCCGGATCCGACGAGCCGCCCAGGGCCTGGGCTGCGGCGAGCCGCTTGGCGGTATCGGACGAGGCGAGGTTCACCTTGGCCGCCGCACGCACCAGCAGCTCGCGCACAGCGGCGTCGGGCTCGACGGCGATGCGGCGCTCGAGGGCGGGCAGGATGGCCTCCGACGCGTTGTCGCGCAGGGTTTCGGCCGCAGCGAGCCGCTCGGCCGCGTTCTCTGCCGACAACGCGAAGAGCGCCTTGGCGGTGGCGATGGTGCGCCGGATGCGGTTGTTCACCCGCACCGGCTCCGCGTCGGCCGGCGCTTCGGCAATCGCCTCGCCGGTGGCGGCGTCGAGCGCGGCCCCCTCGCGCAGGATCATCAGGCGACCGCCCGCCACCGCGAGCTCGCCGGCCTCGAGGGCGGCGACGATCCCGCGCGCGGCCTCGCTGCCGTCGGCACCGAGGGCCTCGATGGCCGCGACCCGGTCACCGAAGTCGTCGCCGGCGAGGTTGGCGAGGATGGCGGGGTCGAGGGCGGCGCGAACCGGGAGGGCCGCGAGGGCGAAGAGCACGAGCGCGATTCGCAGGAAGATTCGGATCATGGATGGCTCGCGTAGGCGTTCAACGACCGGCGGGCGCGCAGCCCGGATGGAGCCAAAGGCGGAATCCGGGAGATCGGCTATCGCGTATCGAGCGCCGATCCCGGATTCCGCTGCGCCCCATCCGGGCTACGAGACTGCGAGGCAGCCTTACAGCCCCTGCTTCCCCTCGTTCCCGGGAATGAACGGGCTCCACGGTTGGGCGCGGATCGGCTCCTTGGTCTTCCATACCACGTCGAACTGGCCGTCGCCGCGCACTTCGCCGATGAAGACCGGCTTGTGCAGGTGGTGGTTGGTCTTGTCCATGGTGAGGGTGAAGCCCGAGGGCGCCTTGAAGGTCTGGCCGCCGAGGGCCGCGATGACCTTGTCGGTGTCGGTGGACTTCGCCTTCTCCACCGCCTGCTTCCACATGTAGATGCCGACGTAGGTGGCCTCCATCGGGTCGTTCGTCACCACGGTGTCGGCGTTGGGTACGCCGTTCTTCTTCGCCCAGGCCTTGTACTTCTTGATGAAGGCGTCGTTCTCCGGGTTCTTCACGCTCATGAAGTAGTTCCAGGCCGCGAGGTGGCCGACGAGCGGCTTGGTGTCGACGCCGCGCAGCTCCTCCTCGCCCACCGAGAAGGCGACCACCGGCACGTCCGTGGCCTTCAGGCCCGCGTTGCCGAGCTCCTTGTAGAAGGGCACGTTGGAGTCGCCGTTGATGGTGGAGATCACCGCGGTCTTCTTGCCCGCCGAGGCGAACTTCTTGATGTTGGCGATGATGGTCTGATAGTCGGAGTGGCCGAAGGGGGTGTACTCCTCCATGATGTCGGCCTCGGCCACGCCCTTGCTCTTGAGGAAGGCGCGCAGGATCTTGTTGGTGGTGCGCGGATAGACGTAGTCGGTGCCCAGCAGCACGAAACGCTTGGCGCCACCGCCCTCCTCGCTCATCAGGTACTCGACCGCCGGAATCGCCTGCTGGTTGGGCGCGGCGCCGGTGTAGAAGACGTTCTTCTCGAGCTCCTCGCCCTCGTACTGCACCGGGTAGAAGAGCAGGCCGTTGAGCTCCTTGAACACCGGGTTCACCGACTTGCGCGAGACCGAGGTCCAGCAGCCGAATACCGCCGCGACCTTGTCCTGGCTGATCAGCTGACGCGCCTTCTCGGCGAAGAGCGGCCAGTTGGAGGCCGGGTCCACCACCACCGGCTCGAGCTTCTTGCCCATGACGCCGCCCTTGGCGTTGATCTCCTCGATCGTCATCAGCGCCACGTTCTTCAGGGCGGTCTCGGAGATCGCCATGGTGCCCGAGAGCGAATGCAGGATGCCGACCTTGATGGTGTCGGCGGCGTGCGCGCCCATCGGCATGCCGATGGCGGCGATGGAGGCGGAAAGGGTCAGCGCTTTGAGAAAGTTGCGACGGGTCTGCATGGAGGGCTCCCTGAATCGATGACGGAAACCGGTCGGTGTCCCGGCCGTGTTGCACTGCATGGACGCAGAGTAGGGCCGCCCCCCGAGAGCAGGAATACGCAACCTGGCGTACGGGCGGTCCGGTGGCGCATCGAGGGGCCGTCCGGCCTGCCTTGTCCCGGCCGGGGGAGTGGACGACAATGGGCCGGTCTGCACCGGGAGCGCCGAGATGGGCCACGCACGGGAACGCATTCACCTCGACCGCGAGAGCTATCTGCGGTGGGAAGCGGAACAGCCCGACAAGCACGAGTATCTGGCCGGCGAGGTTTTCGCCATGGTCGGGGCGCGGCGCGAGCACGTCCTGGTCGCTGGCGGGCTCCACGCGCGCTTCCGTGAGCACCTGAAAGGCACGCGCTGCCAGTCCTTCGTGTCCGACATGAAGCTCTTCGTCGCCGCCGCCGACGCGTGCTTCTACCCGGACGTGATGGTGAGCTGCGACGAGCGCGACCGCCGCGCCGACTACGCCATCGAGCATCCGGTGCTGGTCGTGGAGGTGCTCTCCGACGCCACCGCCGCCTACGACCGCGGCGCCAAGTTCGCCGCCTACCGCAAGCTGGAAAGCCTCGAGGAGTACCTGCTGGTCGACATCGACGCGCGCCGCCTCGAGCTCTACCGGCGCGAGGCGGACCACTGGCTGCTCATGGAGACCGAGACCGGGCGCGCACCGCTGCGGCTCGCGAGCGTGAATCTGGAGCTCTCGGCCGGCGAGGCGTTCGAGGATCTCGCCGAGTAGGTCGTCTCCGACCCCGGTGCGCAGCCTGGGCACGGGCAGGCGCGTAGCCTGGATGGAGCCGAAGGCGGAATCCGGGAACGGCCTACAGGCGGGCCGGGGCGCCCGCCGTGCGCAGCCGGTCCATGGCCAGCGCGGCGGCCGCGGTACGGGTCTCCACCCCGAGCTTCTCGAAGACGTGCTCCAGGTGCTTGTGCACCGTGCGCGGACTGGTGCCCAGGATGTCGCCGATGTCCCGGTTGGTCTTGCCCTTGGTGACCCAGTAGAGCACCTCGGCCTCTCGCGCGGTGAGCCGGAAGGCGGCGGTGAGCGCGCCGATCACGGCGGTGTCGGATTCCTCGCGCATGACGACCAGCCATTCGCCCTCCTCGGTGCGCTCGTGGGCGGTGAAGACGAGGCGGCTGCCGCCCTGGGCGAGCGACAGGGGCAGGACCTCGCGGCGATCGCGCCGGGCGCGGGCGGCGCCCTCGAGCCAGTTGCGCACGGCCGGCGGCGCCTGCTCGCCGGCGACCAGCCCGTGCTCGCGCAAGAGGCTGCGCGCGAGCGGCGTCTGCCACACGACACGTCCGGTCTCGGCGTGCACCGCCAGCGTCGCCTGCCCATAGGCGTCGAGCGCGCTGCGCGCCTGGTGTGTGAGGCGTGCGCTGTGCATGTGGGCGGCGATGCGCGCCAGCACCTCGCGCGGACGCAGCGGCTTGGTGACGTAGTCGGCACCGCCGGCGTCGAAGGCGGCCACCACGTGCTCGGTCTCGGTGAGGCCCGTCATGAAGACGATGGGAATGTGGCTGGTGGCGTCGTCGGACTTGAGGCGGCGGGCCACTTCGAAGCCGTCCATGCCGGGCATCAGGGCGTCCAGCAGGATGACGTCCGGCTGATGCTGGACGGCGCGCGCGAGCGCCGCTTCGCCGTTGGTGGCCACCAGCACCGTGTAGCCCGCCTCCTCGAGAGCGTCGTGCAGCATGGACAGGTTGTCCGGGATGTCGTCGACGATCAGGACCACGTCGCCGGCGAGGGGGTCGAGCTCAGGCATCGGCGTGACTCCGGAGGATGGGCGGGATGGCGTCGAGGCGGAACTCGCTCGCCAGCTCGCGGACCGTGGCGACGAAGCCCGCGTAGGCGGGATCGAGCGCCTCGATCTCGTCGAGCTTCTTCAGCAGGCCGCGCACGTAGCCCATGTCCGCCAGCTCGCGCAGCGCAGCGAGCTGTGCCTCGGGCGGCGCCTGGGTCGCGGCCGTGCTCGCTACGGCGGGCTGAGCCGGGACCTCGCCTGCCGCGAGCCACTGCAGCGCCAGGCGGCGGCCGATCCAGTCCACCAGCTCGGGCACGCGCACCGGCTTCAGGATGAAGTCGTCCGGCGCGATGCCCGCGTCGTTGTCCAGGCCCTTGTCGAAGGCGTTGGCCGAGATGACCGCGATGTGCGCGCGCGACGCCCCCTCCCGGCGGATGCGGCGGATGGTCTCCCAGCCGTCGATGCCGGGCATCGCGAGGTCCATGAAGATGACGTCGGGCTCGAAGACCGCGAGCATCTCCAGGCATGCATGGCCCGAAGAGGCCTCGGCGAGGAGGAAACCCATCGGCTCCAGGAGGTTGATGAGGAACTCCCGGTCGACCCGCTCGTTGTCCACGATGAGGATGCGCCGCCGCGGACCCAGGTAGCCGGCGGGCGTGACCCGCGGCAGCTCGCGCGCGGCCTGGGCACCGTACACCGCGGGCAGGAAGAGGCGCACCCGGAAACGGCTGCCCTGGCCCGGTGTGCTCGCCACGGTGAGCTCGCCGCCCATCACGTCGGCGAACATCCGGCTGATGGTGAGCCCCAGCCCCGCCCCGGTGGCGCTAAGCGACGCGCTGCCACGCTCGAAGGGCTCGAAGATGCGGCCGAGCTCGGCTTCGCCGATACCCGGGCCGGTGTCCTCGATCTCGAAGCAGGCCATCTCGCGCGCGTACTTCACGCGCAGGGTGATGGCGCCGCGCGCGGTGAACTTCACCGCGTTGCCGAGGATGTTGATGAGGATCTGGCGCATGCGCTTCTCGTCGGCCCGCACCACCGGCGGGAGCTCCCCTTCCACGCGATAGGCGAAGGCGAGCCCCTTGGCCTGCGCCTGGGGCTCGAACATGCGCACGATTTGCTGGAGGAAGTCCGGGAAGTCCAGGGCCTTCACGTCCAGGGTGAGCTTGCCCCCCTCGATGCGGGCGATGTCGAGCGTGCCCTCGATCACCGACAGGAGGTGCTCTCCGCTGCGGCGGATCACGTTCACCGCCCGGCGCCGGTGCGGCGGGATGGACGGATCGCCGTCCAGGATCTGCGCGTAGCCGAGGATGCTGTTCAAGGGCGTGCGCAGCTCGTGGCTGATGGCGGTGATGTAGCGGCTCTTGGCCTGGTTGGCCTGCTCGGCGACGCGCTTGGCGCGCTGCAGTTGCTCGTCGGTCTGGCGGTGGGACTCGATCTCGTGCACCAGCAGCGCCGTCTGGCGGTTCGATTCCTCCTGGGCCACCTTGCGGCTCTTGTGGGTGAGCACCATCCACCAGGCCGCGATGCCGCCCACCAGGAAGAGCGCGGCAAAGATCTTGAGCATCACGGCGCGCAGCGGCTCGGCCAGGTTCTCCGCGGCCGGCGCCTGCAGCTCATGGTAGTAGATGGTGCCGAAGAGCAGCGCGAGAAAGCCGACGATCCCGGCCATCAGCAGCAGGTAGTGACCGAGCCCCGCGTCGAGATAGGGCAGGAGCGGACGCGGCAGCACCCGCTCGAGCAGCGCCGACCATTGCGCGGAAAGCCGCGCGTGGGGCTTGCACAAGTCCTCGCAGCGCGCGTCGAGCGAGCAGCACAGGGAGCAGATCGTGCCCTGGTAGGCGGGGCAGTGGCTGGTGTCCTCGGGCTCGAAATGCTGGCCGCAGATGCAGCACTGCCGCGCGGCACCCGCCGGCGGCTCCGGTGCGCGCGCCAGATAGTAGCGCCCGCCGGTGGCCCAGGCGATCAGGGGGGACACCACCAGGGCGACCACGAGCGCGACGAAGGGCGCGAAGGGCTGCGCCGCCGCGCCGAAAGCACCGACGAAGGTGGACACCGAAAGCGCCGAGGCGACGAGCATCGCCCCCACCCCCACCGGGTTGATGTCGTAGAGGTGGCTGCGCTTGAACTCGATGCCCCGCGGCGAGAGCCCGAGGGGCTTGTTGATGACGAGATCGGCCACCACCGCCACGATCCAGGAGATGGCGATGTTGGCGTAGAGCCCCAGCACCTGCCCCAGCGCCTGGAAGACGTTCATCTCCATCAGGAGCAGCGCGATGAGGATGTTGAACACCACCCACACCACCCGCCCCGGATGGCTGTGGGTGAGGCGGGAGAAGAAATTCGACCAGGCCAGCGAGCCCGCGTAGGCATTGGTGACGTTGATCTTCAGCTGCGACACCACCACGAAGAGCGCGGTCACCGCCACCGCCCACCAGCCGCTGTCGAACACCCGGGAGAAACCCAGCAGGTACATCTGGTTGGGATCGACCGCCTTCTCCGGCGGCACCCCGGCCGACAGGAGCAGCCAGGCGAGCAGCGCGCCGCCCAGCATCTTCACCACGCCCATCACGACCCACCCGGGTCCGCCCAGCACCACGCCGAAGAGCCAACGCCGACGATTGGCGGCGGTACGCTCCGGCATGAAGCGCAGGTAGTCCGCCTGCTCCCCCATCTGGGTGATCAACGCGATGCCTACGGTCATCGCCGCACCGAAGAGGTGCATGTCGAACACACCCGGTGCGCCATGCGCACCACCGTAGTGCCACAGCCCGGCGAGCACACCGGGGTCTTCACGCAGCAGGAAGACGAAGGGCAGCGCCAGCAGGAAGAGCCACACCGGCTGGGTGAGGGTCTGCAGACGGCTGATGACGGTGACCCCATGGGTGACCAGCGGCACCACCACCAGCGCGCAGATCAAATACCCCCAGGCGGGTGGGATCCCCAGCGCGAGCTCGAGGGCGTAGGCCATGATGGCGGCCTCGAGCGCGAACAGGATGAAGGTGAAGGAGGCGTAGACCAGCGAGGAGATGGTCGAGCCGATATAGCCGAAGCCCGAGCCGCGGGTGAGCAGGTCCATATCCACGCCGTAGCGCGCGGCGTAGAGGCTGATGGGCAGCCCCGTGAGGAAGATGATCAGCCCGATCGCCAGCACCGCCCAGAAGGTGTTGACGAAGCCGTAGCCCACCAGCATGGTCGCGCCCACAGCCTCGAGCACCAGGAAGGAGGCCGCCCCGAAGGCGGTGTTGCCGACGCGGAACTCCGACCAGCGGCGGAATCCGCGCGGGGTGAAGCGCAGCGCGTAGTCTTCGAGGGTCTCGTTGGCGACCCAGGTGTTGTAGTCGCGGCGCACCTTCACGACGCGCTGGACGGGTTCGCCCTCGGCGCCACCGTGCGTGGTCGCGCCCATGGCCGGCTGGTCGGGGCCGGGCTCGACGCGGCGGAAGAAGTGGACGCGGTTCGTGGACATGGCGCCTGCCATGAGCAAGGCACATGCCAAAAAACGGCGGACCGTCCGGTCCGCCGTTTCCCGCCGCTCTCGTAGCCCGGATGGAGTGCAACGGAATCCGGGAACGGCATCGGTGGCTGCGCCACGGGCCCCGGATCCCGCCGGGGCTCCATCCGGGCTGCGCGTCGGCGACGCGATGCCCGGACGCGGCTCAGCGCCGCACCGGCTCCTACTTGCGCATGCCGCCGGCCGCGCGCATCGCCTCGGCGAGCAGGGCCTCCTTGTCGATCTCGAGCGGGGTGGGCGCTTCGGGCGGACAGATGGTTTCCGGATCGATCCCGGCGCGGTCCTGCCCGATGTCGGCAGCGGCGGGCAGATCCTCGCGTGCCACCTCCAGCGCGGTCATCAGCCGCCCCATGCCTGCGAGTGCCCGGGCCTGGGCGGTGTACTGATCGTAGCGGGCCCCCACGTAGGCGCGCCGTGCCTGGAAGTACTCGTTCTCGGTGTCGAGCAGGTCGAGCAGCGTGCGCTGGCCGATGTCGAACTGGCGCCGGTAGGCTTCGCGCGCCTTCTCGATGGAGAGCTGGTGCTGGTCGAGGTAGCGCAGTTGCTCGTCCAGGCGCTGCACGTCGTTGTAGGCGATGGAAAGCGTCTGGCGCACGTCGCGGCAGGCCTTCTCGCGCAGGTCGCGCGCCTGGTTCAGGTTCTCCGCACTCTGGCGCAGGCGGGCTTCGTCTGCACCGCCGCGATAGAGGTTGTAGCTCATGACAAGCTCGACCACGCCGTCTCGGGAGATGCCGCCCACCCCCTCGAGGTTGCGGTCTACGCCCTGGCGGGCGCGCAGGTCTACGCGCGGATGGAAGGCCGCGCGGCGCACGTCCACTTGGGCCTGGCCGGAGCGCACGTTCTCCACCGCCGCGTTGAGCAGGGGGCTGGTGGCGAAGGCTTCGCGCAGCGCCTCGCCGGCGCTGACCGGAAGGCTGCCCAGCTTCGCCTCCTGGGGCAGCGGCGCCAGCTCCGCGGGCGGTGCCTCGCCCACGATGCGCAGGTAGCGCGCGCTCACGTCGTGCAGATTGGACACCTCGGTGAGCAGGTTCGATTCGGCCAGCGCGAGACGCCCTGCCGCCTGCTCGAGATCCACGCGGCGCCCCACCCCGGCGCCGGTCCGCTCGGCGATCTGGTCGTGGATCTGGCGATGCTGGACGTAATTTTCCTGGGCGAGGCGCACCAGCTCGCGATAGCGCAGCACGTCGCCCCAGGCACGCACGGCTTCCAGCGCCGCGCCCTCGGACACATCGATCAGCTCGTAGTAGCGCGCAAGCTTGGCGTAGCCCAGGCGCGAAACCTCGCTGCGGGTGAAGAACCCGTCGTACACCATCTGGCTGAGCGAGATGCTCGCCCCGGGATGTCCGTAGTATCGGGTCGAACTGCCCGGACGCTTGATGCTCTCGCGCCCCGCTCCGGCGACGAGGTCGACCTGGGGGTAGTACCCCGCGCGCGCCACGCGCTGCTCGGCTTCAGCGGCACGGAAGGCATGCCAGCTCGCCTGTACTTCGGGGTTGCTCACCACTGCCTTGCGCGCGGCCTCGCGCAGGGGCTCGGGTGCTGCCGCGCCGGCGAGCGACGGCAGTGCCGCGAGCGCGACGAGCGCGATCACGGTACGTGTTGTTTTCATGATTTCTCCAGGATGGGTTCGAGACGGCATGCCTGGTCGGACGTTCTGTGCGCCCTGTCGACGGCATGCCCCAAATTGAGCACGATCCGATCATATCCGAGGGACTTCGACCGGCCGTGCCAACTAGCTAACGATCGGTCGTAAAAAACCGCGTGGCGCGGGATTCCGCACGATGCAGCAGGGATCGAATGCCGGATAATGCGCGGGACAGGAACCGCGCCCGCCCATGCCGCTGCCCCCGCTCCCGTGCCCCCGTCTCGCCATCGCCGCCGTGCTGCGGCGGGGACTGCCGTTTCTGGGGGCACTGCTGTTGGCCCTCGCGGCCGGACGGAGCACTGCCGTCCCCGATCTCGACCGCATGCTCCGCTTGGCAGGTGAGCGCTACGGCACGAGAGGCTCGGAGACGGTCGCGGCGTGGCGGCAGATGATGGCCGATGCCGACGGCGTGGAGGAGGCGGAGATCCTGCAGCGGGTCAACGGTTTCTTCAACCGCCGCCTCGCCTTCGACGACGACGCGGTGATCTGGCAGCATTCCGACTATTGGGCCACCCCGCTCGAGACCATGGGCCGGGCTGCCGGGGACTGCGAGGATTTCGCCATCGCGAAGTACATGACGCTGCGCGCGCTCGGCGTGTCGGCCGCGAAGCTGCGCCTCATCTACGTGCGCGCCCAGATCGGCGGCCCCTCGAGCCGAGTCTCCCAGGCGCACATGGTGCTCGGTTACTACCCGAGCCCCGACGCCGAGCCGCTCGTGCTCGACAACCTGATCGGCGAGATCCGCCCGGCCGCGCGGCGCCCGGATCTGTTTCCGGTCTTCAGCTTCAACACCGAGGGGCTGTGGGTGGGCGGCGCGACCGCCTCCTCAGCCGACCCCACCACGCGCCTGTCGCGCTGGCGCAGCGTCCTGCAACGAATGCAAGAGGAGGGACTGCGATGACGCGCCCTCCTCTTCCCCCGCTTCCCGGAGGCCTCCATCCATGTCCCTGATCAAGCAACTCTGGATCGCCATCGTCGTGGTCTCGACGCTCGCCTTCGGCGGCAGCCTGGTCGTGAGCACGCTCGCCGCCCGCCACTACCTGGAGCAGCAGCTGCAGGTGAAGAACCTCGACAACGCCACCTCCCTCGCCCTGTCGCTGTCGCAGATGCCGAAGGACCCGGTGACAGTGGAGCTGCAGATCGCCGCTCAGTTCGATGCCGGGCACTACAGCCTGATCCGCCTCACGGAGCCCGGCAGCGGCGCCGTGATCGTCGAACGCAAGTACACCGACCCGGAAACCGGCGCCCCGGAATGGTTCGTGCGCCTCGTCCCGATCGATACGCAACCCGGCGTTGCGCAGGTGCAGGACGGCTGGCATCAGTTCGGCACCCTCACGCTCGAAAGCCACAAGCGCTACGCTTACCAGGCGCTGTGGGACGGCACGGTCCACCTGCTGCTGTGGTTCCTGCTCGGGGGCGCGATCACAGGCGTCGTCGGCACCATCCTCATCAAGCACATCACCCGTCCGCTCGGGCGCGTGGTGGCGCAGGCCGAGGCGATCGGGGGACGGCGCTTCGTGACCACCGAGGAACCGAACACCACCGAGTTCCGCAGTGTGGTGCGGGCGATGAACGCGCTGTCGGAGCGGGTGCGCACCATGCTCGCCGATGAATCGCAGCGGCTGGAGCAACTGCGCCGGCAGAACCAGCACGACGAGCTCACCGGGCTGGTGAACCGGAATCAGTTCATGAACGTGCTCGACGCCGCGCTCGCCCGCGATGACGCCCAGGCCGGCGGTACCCTGGCCATCGTGCGCCTGGGCGATCTTGCAGCCCTGAACCGGCACGTGGGCCACGGCGCCACCGACGACATTCTGCGCAGCCTGGGGCGGACGCTGCTCGAGGTGGCGGATCGCCATCCGGAATGGGAAGCCGCACGCCTGGGCGGATCGGACTTTGCGCTGCTCGCCCCTGGCGCAGATGACGCCGCGGCACTCGCGCAAGAGCTGGCCGCCGCCGTCCACGGCGCCATCGACGCCCTGCCCGAGCCCGGCGGACTGCGCCTGCCCATGGCCGCAGGCCGCTACGCCGCGGGCGAGGCGCACGGAGCCCTGCTCTCCCGCATCGACGGTGCCCTGGCGCGCGCCGAGCAGACCGGGGACCGCGCGATAGAGATCGCCCAGGCGCCCGACACGGCTCCGCCCTACACCGACCTGCAGGCGTGGCGCGCCGCACTCACCGCGTCGCTCGACGATCCCGCGGTGCACCTGGCACGCTTCCCGGTGCTCGCCGTCGACGGCCGGCTGCTGCACGACGAGGCGCCGGCGCGTCTGCTCCTCGACGGCGCCTGGCGCAACGCCGGCTACTTCACGCCGTGGGTGGCGCGACTGGGCCTCATGGCGACGCTGGACATCGCGGTCGTGCGTGCCGCCCTCGCCGAGATCGCCGCCAAGGACGAAGCGCTCGGCATCAACCTGTCGAGCCAGTCGATGTGCGACGCGCGCTTCCGCAACGAGCTGGTCACCATCTTGCAGGCAGCCCCGGAAGCGGCACGACGCCTGTGGATCGAGGTTCCCGAGTACGGAGCGCTGCGCCATCTCGTGGAATTCCGCACCCTGTGCGCCCTGCTCCGCCCGCTCGGATGCAGGCTCGGCATCGAGCACGTGGGCAGGCAGTTCAACCGGATCGGGGACCTGCACGACATCGGGCTCGACTACGTCAAGATCGACGCGGCCATGATCCGCGACATCGACAGCGACGCCGGCAACCAGAGCTTCGTGCGCGGGCTGGTGGTGGTCGCCCACGCGATCGGCCTCAGCGTGATCGCGGAGGGCGTGTCGAGCGACGGGGAACTGCGGGTGCTGCCGACGCTCGGGGTGGACGGCCTCACCGGACCGGCGGTCGATGCGACGCGGGTACGTGGTGAGCCTTGAGCAGCGCGACGGTTTCGCTCAATCGTGTGCCGCCGGAGCTCTTCACCAGGACCAGATCGCCGTCCTGGAGATGGTCGAGCACCTCGGCGTTGAGGGTGTCCGCGTCCTCCCGCCAGTGCACCGGCAGCTGATCCAGTAGCCGCCCGAACAGCGACTCCATGGTCTTGCCGCAGAGCAGGACGAGATCGGGCGCGATCGACAGCACTGCCGGCGCGAGATTCGCGTGGAGCTCGGCGCTGTTCTCGCCGAGCTCCAGCATGTCGCCCAGGATCAGGACTCGTCGCCCTTGCGGACCGGGCGGCTCGAGATGGCCCACCAGCCGGATGGCCGCATCCATCGAGGCGGGATTGGCGTTGTAGGCCTCGTCGACCACCCGCAGGCGCTTGTCGCGGACGACAAGATCGACGACCTCGCCGCGTCCGGCCAGCGGACGGAAGAGCTCGAGCTGCGCCAGCGCCGGCTGCAGCGCCAGGCCGAGCGCCTGGGTGACCGCGATGCAGGCCAGGCTGTTCACCGCCATGTGGATGCCCGGCGCACCCAGCGGAAAGCGGGCCTCGGCGCCGAACACCTCGGCCCGTACCAGCCCTGCGGCGGCGTCGTACTCCAGCAGGCGCACCTCGCTCTCGGAATGCAGGCCGTAGTGGATGATCCGCAGCCCGCGGGCGCGCGCCGCGGCGTGGACGATCTCCCACTCGTCCATGTCGCGGTTGAGCACGGCGACCCCGTCGTCGGCCATCCCCGAGAAGATGCGGCTCTTGCGCCGCGCCACCTCCGCGGTGGTGCCGTGGTACTCCAGATGCGCGGCGGCGATGTTGGTGAACACCGCCACGTGCGGACGCACCAGGGCCGAGTTCTGCTGCATCCGCCCGATGGCCATCTCGAGCACCAGGTGGGGCGCCGACCATGGGATCGAGGCGAGATTCCAGGCGATGCCGTGGGGCAGGTTCGCATTGTGCGCAGTCTGCCCGACCTCGCCCCAGGGCCGCAGCACCTGGGCGAGCATGGCCGCGGTGGTGGTCTTGCCGGCGCTGCCGGTCACGCCCACGATGCGCCCCTGCATCTGGGCGCGGGCGTAGCGGCCCATCTTGAGGATGGCGTCATTGACGTCGTCCACCTCCAGCACCGGCGTCGAGGCGGGCAGCGACTCGTGGGGGGGATCGCTGGTGATCAGGGCTTGCGGCGCAAACGGCAGGTTGCGGATCGCATCCATGGGAACCCCGCCCGCGCGATCCCGCGGGCGCAGCGCCACGATCTGCCCGGCCTGCATGGAAGGCGCCCAGATGCACAGGCCGGTGGCGGCCCATCGCGTGCTTTGCGGCGGCACGCGCCAACGCCCGCCGGTGGCGGCGACGAGCCGCGGGGCCGTCCAGTTGGGGCCGCCCCGGTAGGCGAGCGCCGATACCCGGCCATGTGCACGCGCCTTCGCCACCGCCTGCGGCGGCCGGCCGCCACGGCGCAGGAAGGCGAGATAGGCGACGAGCCCCGAAAGGTAGTGCTCGACGTCGTCGATGCGGACCCGGAAAGCATGATGGCGGATGAAGAAGCTCCCCACGACGCGCGCCGGATTCCTGAAGTACATCGCCAGCTCCGGCCAGAAGTGGCCGTTGGCGAGGTAGCGCGCCCGGTGCTCTAGCGCCCGGTAGAACTTGTCGCGGTCGAAGCCGTCGAGCAGGTGGCCGAGCGCGGCGTCGCCCTCGATCCGCTCGAGCATCTGCTGGGCGGCCATCATCAGCTCGAGGAGCGTCGGGAAGGTCGTCTCGCGCTGAAGGACGAAGTCGAGGTAGTCGGCGACGTTCTGCAGCCCGAAGCGGAAGTAGCGCTCTTCCGGGCGATGCCGGGTGAGCTCGTTCACGCAGTAGCTCAGCCAGTGGTCGTGCGCCTTCCAGTGCCCGGCGGCGATAAAGTGTTCGAAGGCCTTCTCCACCATGGCGAGCCAGCGCGCGTCGCCGGTGAGGGCGTAGAGCCGCATCAGCCCGAAGGCCGCCTCGCCGTCGTAGTAGATGATGCGGAAGGCCTGCTTGACCGCGAGATCGGGATGGCTCAGGACGTGCACGAACCGGCCGTTCTCCGCGTCCTGCATATGGCGGATGCCCAGCGCGAGCTGCTCGAGGAGCGGGAGATGGGTCTTCTCCCCGGTGAGCTCGGCATGCTTGACGAGCGCGAGCAGGCACACCGCGTTGCCGCCGAGCTTGATCTCGCCGCCCTCGTCCACCAGGAAGGCCGCCCGAGTCCCGTCGGGCAGGGGCGCGGGACGGATCAGCGTCGTCACGAGGTAGTGCAGCGCCCGGTCGATCGCCGCCTTCAGTTGCGGCTCGCGCTCGAGCTCCCAGGCCTCGAGCAGGGCGTAGGTTGAGCTCGCGTGCCGTAGCGCGTTGTAGGCTGGAATCGGTCGGTCGAAGCAGGGGAACCAGCCGTAGTGGAAGCGGCCGTCCTCCTGCACCTGGCCCGCGAGATAACGGCTGCCCGCCGCCACCATCGCGGCCACCTCGGCCGCGCCCATGTCCGGCAGCACCCGGCGGCCCGCGTCCAGCCCGGCCGGCCCGAGCAGATGAGCCGACTCGCCGTCGCAAAACACGCCCGCGGTCGAGAAAACCCACACCCTCCCCTGGGGATCGCGCCCGGGCAGCGCGTCCAGGCCGTAGCGGCGCTTGGCGTAGACGGCGAAGTTCTTCTCGTTGAAGCGGGCATGGACGACTTCGCCGCCCGCATACAACATGGCATTGGCGTTGAGCTCCTGCTCGAGGAAGGCATGCCGCAGCTCGGCATCGAAGGCGATGCCGTGGCGGAAGTAGTTGCGCTTGGTGTGCGCGAGCCGCTCGTCGAGCGCGGCCCAGTTGGTCTCCTCGACGTCGTATACCCAGTCGACGCGCAGCCAGCGCACGTCGAGCTCGCGCCGCGCCACAAGCGCCTCGGCGCGGGTGCGCCCCGCCTCCCAGGCGGAATCGAAATCGGGAGCGGCGGCGTGGACGACCCGGGCGCGCTGCGCTCCGTCGCACACCGAGAAGAACAGGATGGACCGCGATCCGCCAGGGGCCGCGACCGACACGCCGCCCGCGTGCGCTTCGACCGCCGGCCGTGCGCGGATCAGCAGGTCCGCCAGTGACATCGGTAAAGGTTCCTCCGGAAAGGACGAACGTGCCGGGAGAGTCGTGACCGCCACGGCACGGCATGACGCAAGACGCGTCGGACGGTGGGCTCGGCCCCTCCGTCCGACGTCAGAATTGCCAATCCCCCGTCAGGCGTCAAGCGGCGGCTGGTTGTGCAGCAGCTCCAGCGCACTGCTCTCGAAGGTGACGTCGAAGTACGAGGTCGCCAGATCGCCGTCGGCATCCGTGACCTGCACCCCGATGTTCACCGTGACGTCGGCGAGCGTGCTCGACGGCTGCTGGAAGGTCCCCGAGAAATCCAGCACCCGGTAACCGTTGCTGCCGGACGAGGTGACGTCCTCCAGTTCGACCTTCACGAAGCCCTGCGAAAGGCTGATCGTGATGCCCTGGTCGGAGCCGGAGCTCGAGCCGGCGCTCAGTCCCTTGATGTCCTCCGTCCCGACGACGTTCCCGTCCTTGTCGTAGGCCGTCCAGCGCATGAGCTCGTTCTTGTCCAGATGGTCCGCGGTGAACTTGAGCTCGGTCATCGTCAGGGGATTGCCCGCCATGTCCTCGATCTTGATCACCAGCTTCTCGCCCGGGTCGATCTTGGCGCCGTTGCCCACGCCCATGCCCTGGCTGGAGTAGTTCACCTCGCTGTGTCTGCCGTCCTCGCCATGCGCCGTAAACACGATGTTGGCGTCGGCGTCCGGAATGGCGACCGATACGACGTAACCACCGCCGCTGGTGCTCGCAGTCCAGGAGAAGGTGGAAGTCACCGTCTCGACGGCCTGGTCCAGCACATCCAGCAACTGCACCGAGTACTCGTGCCCCTCTGTGTCAGGCGTGATCAGGAACACGTCCTTGCCGGACTCGGTGCGCGCCACCAGTTGGCCGTTCTCCCAGGTGTAGGTGAGGCTTTCGCCGTTCGAGGTCAGCGCCACGGTGGCGTCCTTCACGGTACCCATCACGGCGCCGCTATTGGTGAACATCACTTCGCCGGGGCCGTCGCCACCGAAGCTGAAGTCCAGGGCGAAGTCCTCGCCGAGCAGTCCGGTGAGCGACGCATCGGCGGCATACTGGATCACCGGCGAATCGTCCTCGACGTTCACCACCAGGAAGGTGGTGGTCGTCAGGTCGTCCGCCGTCACCGCCACTCCGAACTCGAGCGCGACGACGTCCTCCGCGGCGTTGTCCGGATGGTCGATAGGACCACTCAGCGCGACGCTGATGTAGCCGGTGCTGTCGATCTGGGCACGGACGATCTCGCGCCCGTCCGTGGTCGTACCGACCAGCGTGTCGGTCCCACCGCCACTCCACTCGATCGTCGCACCGCCCGACCTGAGCTCCCCGCTCGGTGCGGTCAGCGCCACCGCCTGGATGGTGCCCAGGGCGGACAGATCCATCTGGAAGTTCGCGGACTTCGCATCCGTCGTATCTTCCGGCGTACCGAGCACATCCGGGTTGCCGGTCTCCAGGCCTTCTTCGGAGACGGATAGGGTCACCGTCGGGAGGTCGGCGTCGGCGTCGGCGTCGGCGTCGGCGTCGGCATCGGCATCGGCGTCGGCGTCGGCGTCGGCATCGGCATCGGCGTCCGCATCGGCGTCGGCATCTGCATCGGCATCGGCATCGGCGTCCGCATCCGCATCGGCGTCGGCGTCCGCATCCGCGTCGGCATCGGCATCGGCATCGGCGTCGGCATCTGCGTCGGCATCCGCATCGGCATC
>DYFV01000087.1 GCA_020725025.1 Azoarcus sp. | reverse complement strand
CCCCTCTCTGCAAGCCCCTCCGGGCTTTTGCACACTGTTCAGAACACTACCCCTCCCGGTCACGCACCGCCTCGGGCGCCCGGCCTCCAGGTAGCTCTCTGCACGTTTCGTGCCGTGCTCCCGGTACGCCGGACCACATCTCGTCGTCACCGCCCGCCCGGCCCCGGATGGCCCTGCGCACGCCCCTTCCGGGGCGGCGTCCGGCTGCCGGGCACCTGCGCGCGGCGCGATCGCTTCGGCGCCGAACACGGCCCGCGCCGCGAGGAATCGGCAAGTTCTACAACAGGGTGTCGTTCCTGCCCGACGGAGCTAGGCCGAAGGGGCCACCGCTCCGGTCGAGGCCAGGGCCGTGACCGTCACGGACACCTCCATGCCGAGATAGTCGGCCGGTGCGCCGGTCCACTCCCCGGACAGGGGCACCGCCTGCTGCGGGTCGCGCGCCACGGCAACCCGGATCAGGTTGCGCCCGCCAACGATGGCGTTGGTGGGGTCGAACTCCACCCAGCCGGCCCCCGGCAAATAGATCTGCACCCAGGCATGGGTGCTTCCGGCGCCGGTGGTTCCGGTCCCCTCGCCGTCCACCACCGGGTCGTACACGTAGCCGCTCACGAAGCGCGCGGCGAGCCCGAGGCTGCGCGCCGCCTCGATCATCAGCAGCGCGAAATCGCGGCAGCTGCCGCTGCGCGCAGCCAGGGTCTCGGCCGGGCTCTGGGTGCCCTCGGCCGCGCGCACCGCGTACACGAAGTCGCGCTTGATGGCGTGCATCATGCGCTCGAGCATGGGTTGCGTCTCCACCAGCCCGTTGCCCGCGGCCGGATCGGGCGCCACGAACTGCCTGGCCCATTCGTCCACATGATGCTCGGGATCGCTGTAATGACGCTCGACGGTACGCCCGAGGTCGGGGATCTCCTCGGCCGAATAGCTGAAGGGAAAGGTCCGCGCATACTCGGCGATCGGAAACTCGGGGCTGTCGAGTCCGTAGTGCTCGAGGCTGATGTCGCTCTGGAAGCGCAGCTCGGCCGTCTCGCAGTCAAACGCGGCGATCGCCACCGAGTTGCCGAACACGTCGTGCAGCCAGCGTATGGAGGCGGCCGGCGGACTGATGGTGAGCGTCGCGGCGAGCAGGCGCATGTCGTGGCTGTCGCGCGGCCGGAACATGAGCCGGTGGGAGCCGATCCGGACCGGACGCGCGTAGCGGTAAGTGGTGACGTGCTGGATGGAGAACATGGCGCGAGGTATCCGGAGGTAAGCGCTGGGCCCGGGCAGCGAGGCAAGGACAGTGCCCAGGATAGTCCGCTTCGCACCCGGCCGGGGACCGATTTCCTTCAGGATCCGCCCCCGCGGGAATGGGGCTTGCAGCCTTTCCGGGACCATCGTCACCTGGGGGACAGAACCGTGAACGCGACCGTCGGAGACTTCCTGCTCGAGCGACTCGCCGCCTGGGGCGTTCGGCGCATCTACGGCTACCCGGGCGACGGCATCAACGGCATCATGGGCGCCCTGGGACGCGGCGGGTCGGGGATCGACTTCGTGCAGGCACGGCATGAGGAGCTGGCGGCCTTCATGGCCTGCGCCCACGCCAAGTTCACCGGCGAGGTCGGCGTCTGCCTCGCCACCTCGGGACCGGGCGCGATCCATCTGCTCAACGGCCTCTACGACGCCAAGCTCGACCACCAACCGGTGGTGGCCATCGTGGGCCAGCAGAAGCGCATGGCCATCGGCGGCGACTACCAGCAGGAGGTGGACCTGACGTCGCTCTTCAAGGACGTGGCCCGCGAGTTCGTCCACACGGCCATGGTCCCCGAGCAGATGCGCCAGCTGGTCGATCGCGCGGTGCGCATCGCCCTCGACCGGCGCACCGTCACCTGCATCATCGTCCCCAACGACCTCCAGGACATGCCGGCCGCGGCGCCGCCGCGCGAGCACGGCACGGTACATACCGGAATCGGCCACACCGCATCCGCCCTCGTGCCGCCGGAAGCCGAGCTGCTGCGGGCGGCCGAGGTGCTCAACGCCGGCAAGAAGGTGGCCATTCTGGTGGGCGCCGGGGCCCTGAACGCCACCGACGAGGTGATCGAGGTGGCGGAGCGCCTCGGAGCCGGTGCGGCCAAGGCGCTGCTCGGCAAGGCCGCCCTGCCCGACGACCTGCCCTGGGTCACCGGCGCGATCGGGCTGCTGGGCACCAAGCCGAGCTGGGACCTGATGAGCGGCTGCGACACGCTCTTCATGATCGGGTCCGGCTTCCCCTACTCCGAGTTTCTGCCCAGGGAAGGCCAGGCGCGCGGGGTGCAGATCGACATCGACGGACGCATGATCGGGCTGCGCTATCCGATGGAAGTCGGGCTCGTGGGCGACAGCGCCGCGACGCTGCGCGCGCTCCTGCCGCACCTGAAGCGCAACGACGACCGCAGCTGGCGCGAGGACGTGGAGCGCGGCGTGGAACGCTGGTGGCGGGTGCTGGAAGGGCGGGCCCGCAACGAGGCCAACCCGATCAACCCCCAGCGGGTTTTCTGGGAGCTCTCGCCGCGGCTGCCCGAACGCTGCATCCTCACCTGCGACTCCGGTTCGGCGGCCAACTGGTACGCGCGCGACCTCAAGATCCGCCGCGGCATGATGGCCTCCCTCTCGGGCGGACTCGCCACCATGGGCCCGGCGGTGCCCTACGCCCTGGCCGCCAAGTTCACCCACCCCGACCGGCCGGTGATCGCCATGCTGGGCGACGGGGCGATGCAGATGAACGGCATCAACGGCCTCATCACCATCGCCAAGAACTGGCGCCGGTGGGAGAACCCGACCCTGGTCGTGATGGTGCTCAACAACGGCGACCTCAACCAGGTGACCTGGGAGCAGCGCGTCATGGAAGGCGACCCGAAGTTCGCCACCAGCCAGGACGTGCCGGACTTCCCCTACGCCGAGTACGCGCGCATGCTGGGGCTGCTCGGCGTGAAGGTCAGCGACCCGGCGCTCGTCGGATCGGCCTGGGACGAGGCGCTCGCGGCCGACCGCCCGGTGGTGCTGGAAATGTACACCGATCCGAACGTGCCGCCGATCCCGCCGCACATCACGATGAAGCAGGCGCGCGCCTACATGTCGGCGCTCCTGCACGGCGATCCCGACTCGGTAGGCATCGTGGTGGCCTCCCTCAAGGAGACCTGGGACAACCTCTTCCCGCCCAAGCGCGGCATCGGCTGATGGCGGACGGAACGGCGCCGATCGAGCGGGTCACGGCGGCGGCCTACACCGTCCCCACCGAGGCGCCCGAGTCGGACGGCACGCTGGTGTGGCGGTCGACCACGCTGGTGGTCGTGCATATCGAGGCCGGCGGACAGCGCGGGCTGGGCTACACCTATGCCGACACCGCCACCGCCACCTTGGTCCGCGACCGGCTCGGGCCGCTGCTCACCGGCCGCGACGCCCTCGCCACGGCCGCGCGCCGGCACGAGCTGCATGTCGCGCTGCGCAACCTGGGCACCTCCGGCATCGGCGCGATGGCGCTTTCCGCGCTGGACGTAGCCCTGTGGGACGTGAAGGCGCGCTGCCTCGACACCTCCCTCGTCACCCTACTCGGCCGCGCACGCGAGACGATCGCCGCCTACGCCAGCGGCGGCTTCACCAGCCAGTCGCCCGCCGAGCTGCGCGAGGTGCTCGGCCGCTGGGCGCAGGCGGGCTTCACCGAGGTGAAGATGAAGGTGGGCCGCGAACCCGAGCAGGACGCACGGCGGGTGGCGGCCGCGCGGGAGGCCGTCGGCCCGGCCGTCTCCCTCTTCGTCGACGCCAACGGCGCCTACACGGTGAAGGAGGCGCTCGGCTGGGCACGGCGCTTCGCCGGGTTCGACGTGCGCTGGCTGGAGGAGCCGGTGACGAGCGACGATATACCGGGCCTGCGCCTGCTGCGCGAGCAGGGCCCGCCGCGCATGGCGATCGCCGCCGGCGAATACGGCTGGCGCCTCGACGATTTCCGCCGCCTCCTCGAGGCCGGCGCAGTGGACGTGCTGCAGGCCGACGCCACCCGCTGCGGCGGCGTGAGCGGCTTTCTCGGTGCGGCGGCGCTCGCGGAGGCGTATCACGTTCCCCTCTCCAGCCACTGCGCCCCCGCACTGCACGTCCCGCTCATGTGCGCGGCGGTGCCCGCGGCCCACCTGGAGCATTTCCACGACCACGTGGGCATCGAGGAACGCCTCTTCGACGGCACGCCGCGCCCCACCGGGGGCCGCCTCGCCCCCGACGCCACCCGTCCAGGCCTGGGCCTCGAGTTCAAGGAACGCGACGCGCGCTGCTTCATGGACTAGCTGGACAGGAGGACTCCGCCATGGAATCGATCGGCAGGAAGCGCTGGGCCATCGCCGAAGGCTACATCCCCGGGGGCAGCACCGGCCAGGGCCGCCGGTTCGAAAGCCACGAGACGGCCTGCATCCTCAACACGGGCGAGCGCGACGCCCACATCGAGCTCACCCTCTTCTTCGCCGACCGGGATCCGGTCGGTCCATACCGCGTCACCGTCCCCGCCCGCCGCACCCTGCACCTGCGCTTCAACGACCTCACCGACCCGGAGCCGGTGCCGGTGGATACCGACTACGCCAGCGTGATCGAGTCGGACGAGCCGGTGGTGGTGCAGCACACCCGCCTGGATTCACGCCAGGCGGCGCTGGCGCTGCTGTCGACGGTAGCGTTCGGCGAGTAGGCGGGGAACGGGGATCTGCCGGACCTCCAGCCCTCCCGGGGAATGACGCTTGCTGCCTCCCTGCCATGGACAAGCATCGCGACAACCTTTCCTACGCCGCCTACTTCGTCGATCGGCGCGACGCCGGGCGGCTGCTCGCCAAGGCGCTCACCCGTTACCGCGACGAGCAGCCGGTGGTGCTGGCGCTGCCCCGCGGCGGCGTGCCGGTCGGCTTCGAGATCGCGCAGGCGCTCGGCGCGCCGCTCGACGTGCTCCTCGTGCGCAAGCTGGGGGCGCCCGGCTTTCCGGAGCTCGGCCTGGGGGCAGTGGTCGAGGGGACGCCGCCCCAGCGGGTCCTGAACGAGAACGTCGTCTCGGCGCTGCACCCGCCGCCGGGTTACCTGGAGGCGGAGGAGGCGCGCCAGCTCTCGCTCATGGCCGAACGCCGCCAGCGCTACCGCGGCGGACGTCCCCTGGTGCCCGTCGAGCACCACACGGTGATCGTCACCGACGACGGCGTGGCCACCGGCGGGACGGTGCGCGCCGCGCTGCGTGCCCTCTCGGCACGCGCCCGCCGCACGGTGCTGGCGGTGCCGGTCGCGCCCCACGTGGTGGTGGACGCGCTCGCGGCCGAGACGGACGACCTGGTGTGCCTGCTGTCGCCGGTGGATTTCCACTCCGTGGGCTTCTACTACGGCGACTTCACCCAAGTGGAGGACGAGGAGGTCGTCGAGCTGCTCGCGCGGCGGCGCGCTGAAGGAGCTTGACGGGGTCGTAGCCCGGATGCAGGCCGCAGGCCGGAATCCGGAGCAGCGCCGGCCGAAGTCCAACCGCCGCTTCCCGGATTCCGCTGCGCTCCATCCGGGCTACGCTCCTGGACCGCCGGGAAGCCCCTACAACCCGCTCGGAAAGGTCTCCTCCTCGTCGGCGCGCCAGTCGTCCGGCGCGTCGAGGGGGTGGAGCGCCCGGGTGTGGTCCACGTGCACCACCGCGTCGAACTGCCGCGGCAGCAGCACGCGGAAGTAATGGCTGAGAAGCTCGGTCTCCGGCCGGTACACCACGCCCACCGCGCGCTCCAGGCGCCCGCCGGCCATGGCGTTGCGCAGGCGACGGTCGCCGGCCAGCGGCAGCATGAACATGCCCAGGCCGCACTCGTGGAGCAGCCGCTCGACGCTGGCATGGCGCGAGGGGCGCAGCTGCTTGCGCTCGACCGGCGCGTCCCAGTCCGCCGCCGCCGCCACCGTGCCGCTGTGGGTGGTGAAGCCGAGCAGGAAGACCTCGCCCCCGCCATGGATGCGCTGGCGCATGAGCTGGCCCAGGTTGAGCTGGCCGCGCTCGCTCCAGATGGTGGCGCGGGCGTCGCCCACGTGGGAATTGTGCGCCCACACCACTACCTTGGCCTGGCCGCCGCGGCGCCGCCCGAGGTGCGCCACGAGCGCTTCCAGGGTGTCGGCCATGTGGGTGTCGCGCTGGTTCCACGAGTCCGTCCGCCCCTGGTACATGATGCGGTAGTACGACTCGGCGTTCTTGACCACGCGCGCGTTCTGCTGGGCGTAGAACAGCTCGTCCTCCTCGGCCGTCCCGTCGTGGCGCAGGTGACGCTCGAAGTCGGCGGCGAGCTCGGACAGCTGCTGCAACACCTGCACCTCGCAGTCCTCGGACAGCCCCAGGCTGGTGGCGTAGCCGTAGCGCTGCGGGTCGTCGCCGAAGTTGTCGAAGCAACCGTAGCGCGCCCGCGCACGCCGCGCGGCGGGTGGGTCGACCGCCTCGAGGTAGCTCACCACGGCGGCCATGGAGGCGCGCAGGCTGTAGAGATCGAGCCCGAAGAAGCCCACCCGCCGCACCGGATCCGTCTGCGTGCCGTTGTACGCGCGCAGCCATTCCACGAGCTCGACGGTCTCGGCGTTGCGCCACATCCAGCGGGGAAAGCGCTCGAAGCCGCCCAGCGCCTGGCCCGCGTCGGCGTCTTTCTCGCCGCCCTGCACGTAGCGGCTCACCCGCAGGGCGTCGGGCCAGTCGGCCTCCACCGCCACCGCCGCGAAGCCGCGCTCGCGAACCAGGCGCTTGGTGATCTCGGTGCGCAGCCGGTAGAACTCGTGGGTGCCGTGAGTCGCCTCGCCGAGCAGCACCACCCGCGCCTCGCCCATCCGCTCGAGGATGGACTCGACGTCGTCCAGGCCCGCCATGCTCTGCGAGGCGCCGCGCACCATCTGCAGAAGATCGTCCTCGTTCCTCGACATCGCCTTCCCTCCCTTGTCCGGTGCCTGCGCTCAGTCCTGCTTGCGGGCGACAGCGCGCGCCAGCTCTTTCTTGCTCATGTAGGAGCGCCCGGGGATATTGAGTTCCCGGGCGCGCTCGTAGAGCTCCCGCCGGCTGTTGCCCTCGACGTCCACGCCGCCGAAGGTCTCGCCCTTGCCGCGGCGCTTGTCGGCGGTGCTCTGCTTCGCCCGGGGGTCGGACGGCCCGGGGTGCTCCTTGGGCTCCCAGTGGTCCCCCACCTTCTCGAAGCTGTGCTTGAGCGCCGCGATCGCCGTGCGCGATGCGCGCGCGCCCTTCCCGTACTGCTGCTCGGCGCTCTCGAGCGTCTTGGCGTAGGTGCGCTGCGCCTTCGCCGGGGAGCGCTTGATCGTGTCGGGCAGATCGACTCCGTGTTCTCTCGGCATGTCGGTTCCTCCTATTGCCATCGTTCCCCTCTCGCGGTTTGAACTTCGCCGCCGGACACCGTTCGCTCAGGTGCCGCCGATGGCGCGCATGAGCCCCCCATCGACGAAGTAGCTGCTGCCGGTGACGTAGCTCGCCTCGTCCGAGGCGAGGAAGAGCGCCACCTGCGCCACCTCCTCGGGCCGTCCGGGACGCCCCATGGGGATCTGGCGGCGCGCCTCGCGGGCGCGTTCGGGGTCGCTCAGCACGCCGGCGGTCATCGGGGTGGCGATCATCCCGGGCGCGATGTTGTTGATGCGGATGCCCTTGTCCGCGAGCTCGAGCGCCAGCGCCCGCGTGAGCGAGCGAAGGCCCGCCTTGGCGGCGTCGTAGGCGGCGGCGCCGGGCAGCACCATCTCCTCGTGCACCGAGGTGACGTTGATGATGGTGCCACCCCCGCGCTCCAGCATGTGCCGCGCCGCCGCCCGGGTGATCACCCATGGGCTCACCAGGTCCACGTTGAGCACGTGGACGAACTCGTCGAGCTCGGTGTCGAGGGAGTGCGCCGCCCCCGAGCCCACGCCGGCGTTGTTCACCACGATGTCGAAGCGGCGCATCAGGGCCAGCGCATCCGCGAAAAACCCGCCTGCGGCACGCGGGTCGCCGAAGTCGGCCTGCATCACCTCGGCGCGCCGCCCCTGCGCCCGCACGTGTCCGACCGTCTCGCGTGCGCCCTCGACGTCGCGATGGAAGTGAACCAGGACGTCGGCCCCCTCCCGCGCGAAGGCGATCGCGATCTGCTGGCCGATGCCGCTGTCCGAGCCGGTGACCAGCGCGATGCGGTTGGCGAGTCTCATGCCTGCCCCCTCACACGGCCTCGCCCACCACCATCTGGGAGAGCCAGCTCCGGACCTTGCGCACGTGCTCCTCTTCCTGCTTCAGCGCGTGCCCGAAGGGGTCGCCGAATTTGTCGTGGCCGGTCTGCCTGGCGAGGTCGATCAGGAGCTCCCAGCTCGCGTGGTCGGTGAGCTCGGCCGACAGGATCGCGGAGAGCGACTGGGCGACCGTCGTGCGCGGATCGCACAGCACCTGCATGATGCCGGTGCTGGCGACCCCGATCACGTCGGCCGAGGGCGTCTGCGCCGTCGGATCGGCGCCGATGGACTCGAGCGCCGAGGACAGGATGTGCGCATGCTCGAGCTCCTCGTCGCGGTTGTGGCGCAGGTCCTCGATGCCGAAGGGCAGGCCCTCGCCGGCGGCGATATGGGCGGACACCTTGTCGATCAGCGCATCGTACAGGCGTACCCCGCCCCGCTCGAAGGCGAGCCGCTCGCCGAGCTTGTCCACCAGCACCTCCGGCCGCTTGCCCGTGAGCTTGTCGGCACCGGTGGAGACCACGCCGGTCAGCGTGCCGGGCACCGGCACCGAGCCGATGCGATCGGCCTCCTGCACGTAGTCGGCGCGTACTTCCGCGATGCCGCCGTCGGGCGCGGTGTGCGGGCGCGCATCGGCGAACTTCTGCATCTTGCTCGAATCGATCGGCGACGATTTCGTCCCGGTGCGATTCATGCCCATAGTCGTGGCGTTTTCCATGAGTGGTGTTCCTCGTGTCGGTTGACGGCCTGCGGTCCCTCAGGCGGCCTTCTGCAGCGGCCGTGCGAGCTCCGTGCCGGCGGTCCAGTGATAGCCCTGCGCGACCAGGGTCGAGGGCGAGCCGTCGGAATTGATCTTCGAGCGGTAGTCCCGGGAGGCCGGGCTTTCCTTGTCGCGATCGACGATGTCGGTGCCGTTCGCGCGCAGGTCGACCTCGCGGGAGAGCACGTCGCGCACGAAGTCGCGCTGGCTCTTGAATTCCAGTTTCGAGCTGAGCGCCCGCGACAGGATCTCGGCCGGATCGCGTCCCTCGTGCTGCTGAAGCAGCTCGCCCACGTAGTGCAGGTGGCCCAGCTCGTAGTCCGTGAAGCGCTCCCAGAGTGCCTTGATGCGGGGATTGCTCTCGGAATCGGCGCAGCTCGAGTAGGCCCACACCTCGGTGGCCTCGTGGATCAGCCACTGCTCGAGGAAGCTCTGGGACGGATCGATGAGCGAGCCGTACTGGGTGACGTGCTGCTCCTCGATCGAGGCGATCTCGGCATAGAGCTGGCGCGCCATCGGGTCGGCGAAGATCGGCCCGATGTTCATGTAGTAGTCGTGGGTCTGGTACTCGGCCGCGGTGATCAGCGTCGCGTGGAGCTTGGTCATCAGGTCGGCGTCCGCGCCGTAGGGCCGGCGCACGTCGTCCTGGGGATGGCGATGCTCGTCGGCCGTCGGACGCCCCGGCACGATGTCCGTGTGCCCCTGCAGGATGTTGTTGGCATCCTTGCCCTCGAGGCGGTCGAGGAGCGCCGAGTAGCGGTACAGGTGGTCGAAGTCCTCGAGCAGGCCGAAGCGGTAGATCTGCGCGAGGTAGGGATTGGGCTCCTTCTGGGCGACCTCGGCGGTCACCTCGATCGCCACCTGCTCGTAGGCGATGGTGGTCTCCAGCGGCGAGTGGTCGGCCGAGATCAGCCAGTTCACGGTCGTCGCCTGGTGTTGCTCCACGCGCCGGACCTCGGCGAGCGGGCGGCGCAGGTCGGCATGGAAGCGTGCCCCGATGTGCTGCAGCCGCAGGGCGTCCACCTCCAGGCCGTTCATCAGGATCACGCGCACGCGGGTGAAGGCCTCGTCGTCGAGCTTGCTGATGGGCTTGCCGACCATCTCCTTCCAGGTGAAGGTCTGACGGTCCAGCGGCACGCCCTTGTTGTCCAACAGGTTCATCACGATTTTCCCCTCGGTGAATGGCCCGTGCCGGCCGATGCCGGCACGGCGGAAAGGGCTTTCCGTAGCGAGGGAGGTTGCAAGCGGCATTCCCGCCGCGGCGCAACATCGGGGGAGGCCGGGCGGTACGGCCGGCGCGGTAGAAATTGCAGGAGGGGGTAAAAGCTGCGAGCGGGCCGACGGCCGAGGGGCGTCGACGGAAAGGGCCGACGGGAACCTCTGCGCGCGTCGGCGTGGTCATCCCCGACCGCCCCGCGTGCTCACATCCGGTACGTCGGCCTGGCCGGCGCGGCCGCCCCCGGCCCGGCGGTGGCGGCCGGCACCCGCAGGCAGAAGGCCAGCCCGATGTTGCTCGCCAGCGCCTCGCTGCGTGCCGCCCCCGCCGCGTCGCCGCTGACCGCCCGCGGCCACAGGCATTGCGCGATGCCGCCCGGCTGTCCTGCGCCCGCTGCCGCCTCGCCTCCCGCACGGGTGGCGGGCACGTTCGCCAGGTAGCGCCACATTTCGCCGCCGGGAGCCGCCCGGCCCGGGCGCGGCGACGCCCAGGGCATCGTCAGCGCGACCACGGTCGCCGCGCCGGCAGCGACCAACAGCAAGGGGACACCGTCTTTCATAGGACACCTGCTTGGTGATGCAGGTGCTGGAAGCATTCGGTGTGCCCGGCCGGCATGATGCGCCGGGCATCCCTTCGGGGACGCTAGTGGATGCCCACCGCTTCGGCGATCCGCCGCTTGAGCACATCGAGGCTGAGCGGCTTGTGCTGCACCGCGACGCCACGCTGGACCATGCTGCGCACGAAGCCGGGGTCGGTGTCGCCGGTGACGACGATGGCCGGCACGCCCGCGCCGAACGCCTCGCGCACGGCGCCGATGACGTCGAGCCCGGTCTCGCGCTCGGAGAGGCGGTAATCGGCCAGCACGAGATCGGGCGCGCGGCCGGCGAGGCCGTCGATCAGCTTCGCGCCCGAGCAGGCGCCGACCACCTCGTGGCCCAGGGCCTGCAGCGACCAGGTGAGCGCGTTGAGCACCGCGGGGTTGTCCTCGGCGAGCGCCACGCGCAGTGCACGGGTCGCCGTAGGCGCGGAAGGGGCGGCCGCCACTTGCCGCCCGGCGGGCAGCTCGACGGCGAACATGGATCCGCGCCCCGGGCGCGACCGCACGCGCAACTGGAGGTCGAGCAGCGCCGCCGCCCGCGCCACGATGGCGAGCCCCAGGCCGCTGCCCTTGCTGCGATCCCGGTGCGAATTGCCGAGCTGCCGGAACTCCTCGAAGATCTCGCCGATCCGCTCCGCGGGGATGCCGACCCCGGTATCCCACACCTCGACCCAGTGCCGCCCCTGCCGCTTGCGGCAGGCGACGAGCGCACCGCCCTTCTCGGTGTAGCGCACCGCGTTCGCGACGAGGTTTCCCACGATGCGGCCGAACAGCGCCGAATCGGTCCGCGCGAACTCCGCGCACGGCGCGTAGCGCAGCTGCAGCCCCTTCATGCGCGCGGCCGGGGCCTGTGCCGAGATGACCCGCGACAGCACCGTGTCCACCGCGAAATCGGCCGGCTGGGGCGTCACCGCGCCGGCCTCCAGCTTGGAGAGGTCGAGCAGATCGTCTAGGACCTCGGTGAGCGTCTCCATGCAGTCCTTCATCTTCGCCACCGGCAGGCTCTCGTCGCCCCCGAAGCGGCGCTGGAGCAGATCCAGGTACAGCCCCAGCGCCGCGAGCGGCTGGCGCAGGTCGTGGCTCACCGCGGCAAGGAAGCGCGACTTGGCCTGGTTCGCCCGCTCGGCCTCGGCCTTGGCCTCCCGCAAGGCGTCCTCGGCGCGCTTGCGCTCGGTGATGTTGATCACCGCGACATGGACCTCGTCCGCCCTGCGGTCGCGCACCCCTTCCATCCGGACCGTGAGCGGCTCGCCGCCCGTCGGATCGAGGAGATCGAGCTCGCATACCGGTTTTTCGCCGGGGACGAAGGCCTGATCCAGGAAGCGGTTGAAGGCCGGCAGCGACCCGGGCGCGACGAAGGCGCCCAGGCGCCGCCTGCCCGGCTCGGCGCTGGGGAGGCCGAGCAGCCCCGCCGCGGCCAGGTTGAGGCGCCGGATGCCGCTGTCGCGAGCGACGCTGAAATAACCGACCGGCCCCAGCTCGGAGAGCTCGACGAAGCGCGCGAGATCGGCCTCCAGTTCGGCACGCGCCTCCTGCAGAGCCTCGCTCTGCAGCTCCAGCTCGATCTGGTGCACCCGCAGCTCGTGGAGCACCTTGCAGTACTCGGGCTCGCGAGCCGGGGCCGGGAAAGGTTCGGCCGCCGCCAGCGCCTCGGCGCGGCGCCTCAGGGGCGACGAGGTATCCGCCGGGGCGGGTGTCACGCCGCCGACCGGGCAGGAACGGGCGCTACGCGCGCGGAAGCGGTATGAAGGCACGTGGGTAAGGGAGTGTCGATGACCTGGATGCGGACGATACTCATACCCTGCAGCGCAGACAATCGCCGGACTACGGTAGTTCGGGGCGCAGGTACCCCTTTCGGGATTTCCGGCTTCAGCCGGGGAGGAGGCGGCGTTCCCGCAGGCGCGCCACCAGCTCGTCGGGCGGCACCGGCCGGCCGAAGTGGAAGCCCTGGCCGATGCCGCAGCCCTCGCGCTGCAGGAACTCGGCCTGGGCGGCATGCTCGACGCCCTCCGCCACCGTCTCCAGCCCCAGGTTGACGGCGAGCCCGATGACCGCCCGCGCGATCGCCTCGTCGCCCCGGTCGTGCCCGATGTCCTGCACGAAGGAGCGGTCGATCTTCAGGCGGTCCAGCGGCAGCCGCTTGAGGTAGGCGAGGCTGGAGTAGCCGACCCCGAAGTCGTCCACCGCGGTCCTCACTCCCAGGCGGCGCAGCTCTGCGAGCACCCGGCGGGCCTCCTCGGGGCGCTCCACGAGCATGGACTCGGTGATCTCCAGCTCGAGCTGGGCCGGCGGCACGCCGTTCGCCTCCAGCGCCGCGGATACCACGCCGAGCAGGCCTGCGCCGTCGATCTGACGCGCCGAGAGATTCACCGCGATCGAGGGGATCGGGATGCCCTCCGCCCGCCAGCGCGCCATCTGGCGGCAGGCCTCGAAGAGCACCCACTGGCCGATCTCGCCGATGACGCCGATCTCCTCGGCCAGCGGGATGAAGCGGGCGGGAAGCACCAGGCCGAGCTTGGGATGGTGCCAGCGCACCAGTGCCTCCACACCGGCCAGACGATTGCCGCCGAGTGCCACCTGCGGCTGCAGGTGCAGGAGCAGCTCGCTCCGGCCGACCGCGGCGCGCAGGGCGTTCTCCATCACCAGCCTCTCCAGCGCACCACCCGACAGTTGCGGGGTGAACAGCTGGAAACGGTTGCGGCCCTGCTTCTTCGCCTGGTACATGGCCTGGTCGGCGTTCTTGAGCAGCGTATCGCCGTCCCCGCCATGCTGCGGGTAGAGGCTCGCCCCGATGCTCACCGACACGCGCAGCTCCTGCCCGGCCACTGTCATCGGCTCGCCCAGCGCCCCGATCAGCTTGCGCGCGACGGCGGTGACATTGCCCACCGTCGGATCGTCCTCGACGAGCAGCACGAACTCGTCGCCGCCGAGCCGCGCCAGGGTGTCCTCGGCGCGCACCACCTGGTTCAGACGGTCGGCAATCTCCCGCAGCAGCGTGTCGCCCACGGGGTGACCGAGGGCGTCATTCACGCTCTTGAAGCGGTCCAGGTCGAGGAACATGACCGCGAGGCGGGACCGGTGGCGCTGCGCCCGGATCAGCGCGTGCTCGAGCCGTTCTCGGAACAGGGTGCGGTTGGGCAGGCCGGTGAGCGCATCGTGGTGGGCGAGGAATTCGATCTGCTGCTGGGCCGCCTTGCTCGTGCTGATGTCGCTGAACACGCACACATAGTGCGTGACGCGCCCGTCGCCGGGATCGCGCACCGCGCTGACGGACAGCCACAGCGGACAGGTCTCGCCGCTGCGGCGCCGGCACCACAGCTCCCCACGCCACTGCCCGCTGCTCTCCAGGGCATGCAACATCGCCTGGAAGAAGGCTTCGTCGTGCGTCACCGAGCGCAGCATCCGGGAATTCGCGCCCACGACCTCCTCGCGCGTGTAACCGGTAATGACCTCGAAGGCCGGATTCACCTCCACGATGGCACCCTTCGCGTCGGTGACCATGATGCCCTCGTCGGTACTGGCGAACACCATCTGGGCGAGGCGGCGCTCCTCGGCTGCACGCTTGCGCCCGGTGAGATCGGCGTCGGTGCCCGACAGGCGTGTCGCACGCCCGTCGGCGTCGCGCGAGATGTGCGCCTGCGAGTGCATCGGCACATAGTGCCCGTCCTTGTGGCGTGCGCGGAACTCCAGCTCGTAATGCTCCGCGCCCCCGTCGATCGCCTCCAGGATCGTCCGGCGCACCCGCAAACGGTCCTCGGGATGCACCAGCTCGGCCAGCGTGCCGCCGCGCGGTTCGAGCTCGCCTGCGGCGTAACCCAGGATGGCGAGCCAGCGCGGCGACAGGTAGAGCTCGTCGGCTTCGAGCTTCCAGTCCCACCAGCCGTCGCGGCTGGCAAGCAGCGCGAGCCGCAGCCGCTCCTCGCTCTCGCGCAGCGCCTGCTCGGTGCGCTTGAGCTCGCTGATGTCGGTCGCGCCCAAGCGGCAGATCGCGCCGCCGGCGTCGGCCACCGCCTCCACGTGGGCCATCACCGGTACCTCGCCGGGGCGCTCGAAGGTGAGCTCGCACACCTTCTTGCCGGGGTTTCCGAACACCTGGGCGAGGAACTCGTTGAAGGCGGGCAGGGACTGCTGGGCGACGAAGGCGCCGAGGCGCTGCCCCTTGAGCCGCCCGGGGGGAAGCCCGATCAGGGTGGCGCCGGCAAAGTTCATCTGGCGGATGCTGCCGTCGGGCCGCAGCGTGAAGTAGGCGACCGGCGCAAGCTCGTAGAGGTCGGTGTAGAGGGCGCAACTCTCCTCCACCTCGAGCCGCGCGGCGAGGGCCTCGTTCTGCATCTCCAGCTCGATCTGGTGCACGTGCAGCTCGTGCACCAGCTTCCGCAGCTCTCCCTCGCTCCGTGGCAGCGGCGCGGGCAGGAACTCGGCCCGGCCTTCGGCCACGCGGCGCAGCTCGCCGGCGTCGAAGGGCCGCGCCGACGCGTCGGGGTGCGGAGAGTCGCCATCGGGCTTCGTCGGCCTTGTCATGGGATGCACGGTACGGGCGGCAGCCTGAAGCCGCCACCCGTACCCCGACTCCGGGAGGCAAGTTGGGCTGATTGACAGGATGGTGTCCAGAAAGTGCCGCGGTTCTGCCGAGCGAAGCGGGGCCCTAGAATATCCGCATGACGGATGCCGCACCCCGCGCGACGCTTACGGAGAGACCCCGCGTGACCCGACGCACCCACACCGAACCCGCCGCCACGTCGCGGCCGCAATCCGGGACAAGTCCGGACACGGCCCCGCCCTCGCCGACCGATCATTTCCCCGTCGTCGGCATCGGCACCTCCGCCGGCGGGCTGGAAGCACTGGAGCAGCTCTTCGGCAACGCGCCCAGCGACACCGGTATGGCCTTCGTGGTCGTCCAGCACCTCGACCCGACCCACGAGGGGATGCTGCCGGAGCTCCTGCAGCGCGCGACCGGAATGAAGGTGATACAGGCGGCCGACGGCCTGCACGTCGAGCGCGACCACGTCTACGTGATCCCGCCCAACAAGGATCTGTCCATCCTGCGCGGCGTCCTCCAGGTGATCGATGCGCCGCCGGGCCGGGCGCCGCGCTTGCCGATCGACACCTTCATGCGCGCGCTCGCCGACGATCAGCGCGAGCGCAGCGTGGGTGTGGTGCTCTCCGGCATGGGTTCGGACGGCACCCTGGGCCTGCGCGCCATCAAGGCCATGGCCGGTCTCACGCTGGTGCAGGATCCGCGCAATGCCAAGTTCGACAGCATGCCGCGGCATGCCATCGACTCGGGAATGGCCGACATCGTTGCCCCGGCCGGAGAGCTGGTGCCGCGCCTCGTCGAGACGGTGCGACACATCCAGCATCGCCGCCCGCAGACCTCGCCCGAGGCCCCCTCGCGGGAGAGTGCCCTCGACAAGATCATCCTGCTCCTGCGCTCGCGCAGCGGCCAGGATTTCTCCCTCTACAAGCGCAACACGCTCTACCGCCGCGTCGAGCGGCGCATGCACCTGCACCAGTTCGGCCACCTCGCCGACTACGCGCACTACCTGCGGGAGAACCCCCACGAGCTCGACCTGCTGTTCAAGGAGCTCCTGATCGGGGTCACCAACTTCTTCCGCGATCCGGCCGCCTGGACCAGCCTGCGCCAGCAGGCGCTGCCGGAGCTGCTTGCCCAGTGCCAGGACGGCGACGTGATGCGCGCCTGGGTGGTGGCCTGCTCCACCGGCGAGGAGGCCTACTCCCTCGCGATGACATTCCGCGAAGCCCTCGACGACGCGAAGCGCGCGGGCCGCGTGACCCTGCAGATCTTCGCCACCGACCTCGACCCGGACGCCATCGACCGGGCGCGCCACGGCTTCTACCCGGCCAACATCGCCGCCGACGTGACACCCGAGCGGCTCGCGCGTTTCTTCGTCGAGGAGCCGGGCGGCTACCGCGTGCGCAAGGAGATCCGCGAGATGGTGGTGTTCGCGCCCCACAACGTGACGATGGACCCGCCCTTCACCAAGCTGGACATCCTCACCTGCCGCAACCTCCTGATCTACCTCGGCCCCGAGCTGCAGGCGAAGCTCATGCCGCTCTTCCACTTCAGCCTCAACCCCGGCGGCGTGCTCTTCCTCGGCAGCGCCGAGGCGATCAGGCGCTACAGCGATCTCTTCACCCCGATCGACAACAAGGCCCGCCTGTTCCGGCGCTCCAACGGCTCCCTGCGCGCCGTGGACCTGGATTTTCCGAGCAAGAAACCCGCCGCCGTGCGTGCCCAGGCCGGACCGCGGCCGCCCGCGCCGGTGGCGAACCTGCAGGGCCTCGCGGACAAGCTGCTCCTGCAGCGCTTCGCCCCCGCAGCGGTGCTGGTGAACGGCGAAGGCGACATCCTCTACATCAACGGCCGCACCGGAAAGTACCTGGAGCCGGCCGCCGGCAAGGCCAACTGGAACGTGTTCGCGATGGCGCGCGAAGGCTTGCACCACGAGCTCATGGTGTGCCTGCCGCGGGTCCTGCGCGACGGCGGCACCATCGTGCGCCCCGGGGTGGACGTGGACACCAACGGCGGCACCCAGCGCATCGACCTCACCGTGCATCGCATCGACTCGCCCCTGCCCCTGCGCGGCATGGCGATGATCGTGTTCCAGGACGTCCCCCCGGCGCGTGCCGGCGACGGCGCGGTCGCCGCGAGCGGCGGCCAGCGGGTCGAGGAGTTGGAGGCGGCCCTGAAGCGCGCCCACGAGGAGCTGCAGGCGGCCCGCGAGGAGATGCAGACGCGCGAGGAGGAGCTGCGCTCGGCCAACGAGGAGCTGCAATCGACCAACGAGGAGCTGCAGTCCACCAACGAGGAGCTCACCACTTCCAAGGAGGAGACGCAGTCCCTCAACGAGGAGCTGCAGACGCTCAACAACGAGCTGCAGTCCAAGCTCGACGAGCTCTCGCTCGCCAGCGACGACATGAAGAACCTGCTGAACAGCACCGAGATGGCGATCGTCTTCCTCGACGGGGCGCTCCAGGTGCGCCGCTTCACCCCACCGCTCACCCGGCTCTTCAAGCTCATCCCGAGCGACGTGGGGCGTCCACTGTCGGACGTCGTGACCGACCTCGACTACCCGAAGCTGCACCAGGACGCCCAGGAAGTGCTGCGCACCCTGGTGTTCATGGAGAAGCAGGTGCCCAGCCGGGACGGGCGCTGGTTCCAGGTCAAGATCGTGCCCTACCGTACCGCCGACAACGTGATCGACGGCGTGGTGATCACCTTCATCGACGTCACCGCGGCGAAAAATCGCGAGACCGCGGCGCGGCGGGCCGGGCCGGGCGACAAGGGGCATGCGACGGGCTCGTAGCGCGGATGCGGGCCGCAGGCCGGATTGCGGGAGCGGCGTGGGATCGCCCGCGCGCCATCCCCGGATTCCGCCCAGCTCCACCCGGGCTACAGGGTTCTGCGATCCCGGCCTCATGCCTCCTCGCGCCCCGGCGGATACTCTTCGGGCGGCGGGATGGTCTCGCTCGCCTGCAGCCCCACGTCCAGGATGACGTCGCGCACCCGACGGCCCCACTCCTTGGTCAGGTCGGCGTGCTTCCCGTAGGCCTCGGCCAGTTTCGTCTCGCCGTCGCCGCGCGCCTGGCGCTCCAGCCGCTGCGCGAGCACGATGCGCTCGTCGATGGCGCGCAGCGCGTTCCACAGGGAATTCCCGATCTGGGTGTGGGAGAGCTCGTAGAGCGAATCGAGGGTGAACGCGTGGCCCGTGTGGCAGCGGTAGCGGATGATGGAACCCTCGCGGATCTCGCTCATGGCACCGTGGCACTCGGGACAGGTGTTGGCCACGAAGGGCCCGAACCGCATCGGGTCCCCCCCGCGCGCCTCGCCGCGGGCGGCCCCGATCTCCGCCTTCATCATGTCCGTGGCGCCCCGCTCCTTTCTCGGCATGATTCCTTCCTCACAGAAGCCGACGATGGTTTGCGCCATGCCGGCGAGCGGCACCACCGCATCCATCGCCACCCTTCGCACCGCGCTGCGCGGCATCGACGGGTAGCTCGCCTCGTCGGGCGACTGGGCGATCGCGATGCCGCCGCGCTCCTTCACCGCCCACAGCCCGGCGGTGCCGTCGTCCAGGTTGCCGGTGAGCACCACCCCGACCACCCGCGGCCCCAGGGCCCAGGCGGCCGAACGGAACAGCACGTCCACCGCCGGACGGGCGTAGTTCTCCTTGGGGCCGTGGGCGAGCCGCATCCTGTCGGGCTCGAGCAGCAGGTGGCAGTCGGGCACCGCCACGTGGATGGTCCCCGGCTCGATCGGCGCGCCGTTCACCGCGGCCCGCGCCGGCAGCGGCCCGGCGGCGTCGAGGATCTCGTGCAGCAGGCTGGGCGCATGGGGCCAGACGTGCAGCACCACGAAGACGCTCGCCCGGAAATCCGGCGGAAGGCCCGCGACCACGGTGGCGAGCGCCTCGACGCCCCCCGCGGAGGCGCCGATCACGACGATGTCGCGCTTCATCGACGCCCCCGCTCGCCGGGGGCGCGGCGGTGGTCGTAGGGCATGTACCGGGATCTCACGATGTTCGACTCCCTTTCGGACGCTTACCATGTCCGAAAGCATTCCGCATTCCCCGGAGCCCGGCCGGTGGACGACCGGGAACGTCACTGCCGGGAACGACGCGCCGGAGACGGATGCCCCGATCACGCGCCCTCTTGGCGCACCGACCAATAGCGGAGACCGGCATGCCCGACCTCGGCTCGATCGATGCGCTGCTCGCCGCACGCATCCAGTTCGCCGCCAACATCACCTTCCACATCCTCTTCCCCGCCATCTCGCTGGCGCTCGCCTGGCTGCTGCTCTACTTCAAGCTGCGCTACGACCGTTCGGGGCAAGGACGCTGGCTCGACGCCTACCGCTTCTGGGTGAAGGTGTTCGCGCTCACCTTCGCGCTGGGCGTGGTGAGCGGCGTGACCATGAGCTTCCAGTTCGGCACCAACTGGCCGGGCTTCATGGAGACCGTGGGCAACATCGCGGGGCCGCTGCTCGCCTACGAGGTGCTCACCGCCTTCTTCCTGGAGGCGACATTCCTCGGGATCATGCTGTTCGGGGTGAAGCGGGTGTCGAACCGGGTACACACCTTCGCCACCCTGATGGTGGCGGTCGGCACCACCCTCTCCGCGTTCTGGATCCTCGCGCTCAACTCCTGGATGCAGACGCCGGTGGGCTTCGAGATGACGGACGGGGTAGCCCACCCCACCGACTGGCTGGCGATCCTCTTCAGCCCCTCCTTCCCCTACCGCTTCACCCACATGATGATCGCCTCGGGCCTGACCGTGGCCTTCCTGGTGGCGGGGGTGTCCGCCTACCGCTGGCGGCGCGGCGAGCGAAGCGGCGAGATCTACGCCACCCTCGCCACCGGCGTGCGGCTCGCGGCGATACTCATCCCCATCCAGATCCTGGTGGGCGACCTGCATGGGCTCAACACCCTGCAGCACCAGCCCGCCAAGCTCGCGGCGATGGAAGGCATCTGGGAGACCGGCACCGCGGTGCCGGCGGTGATCGTGGCGCTGCCCGACGAGGAGACGCGCACCAACCGCTACGAGCTGGCCGTGCCCGGCCTCGCCTCGCTCTACCTGGGCCACGAGTGGGAGTTCGAGGTGAAGGGCCTCAACGAGTTCGTGGGCGAGCATCCGCCGGTGCTGCCGGTGTTCGTGGCCTTCCGCGTGATGGTGGGCATCGGGCTGCTGATGCTCGCCGTGTCCTGGCTCGCCTGGGCGCAGCTGCGCCGGCGCGGCGGCGAACCGGGCTCGGGCATGGCGGGCGTGCTGGTGGCGATGACCTTCTCCGGCTGGGTGGCACTGGTGGCCGGCTGGTACGTGACCGAGATCGGCCGCCAGCCCTGGCTGGTGCAGGGGGTGCTCACCACCGCGTCCGCCGTGGCGGACCACACGGTGGGGCGGGTGGGGCTCACCCTGGCGATGTATCTCTCGCTCTACGTGGTGCTGCTGGTGTCCTACGTGTCGGTGCTCTTCTACCTGGCGCGCAAGGCCGGCACCAGCGACCGCGCCCGCGACATGAACCCGGCCGCCGGTCCCCTGGCCCCGACGGAGGCGCGTCATGCCTGATCTCTCGCAGCCGGCGGGCTGGCTCCCGCTCGTGTTCCTGGTGGTGATGGGGCTCGCCATCCTGGTCTACGTGGTGCTCGACGGTTACGACCTGGGGGTGGGCATGCTGGTCGGGCCCGCCCAGGAAGGCGACCGGGACATCATGGTGGCCTCCATCGGCCCCTTCTGGGACGCCAACGAGACCTGGCTGGTGCTGGGCATCGGGGTGCTGCTCACGGTGTTCCCCCTCGCCCACGGGGTGATCCTCACCGCCCTGTACCTGCCCGTGGCGGCCATGATCGCCGGCCTCATCCTGCGCGGCGTCGCCTTCGACTTCCGGGTGAAGGCCGAGGCGCATCACAAGCCGTGGTGGAACCGCGCCTTCTTCGCCGGATCGCTGCTGGCCGCGCTGGCCCAGGGCTATATGCTGGGGCTGCTGGTGGTGGGCTTCGAGCGCACGTTGCCGAACGTGCTCTTCGCCCTGCTGATCGGCCCCTGCCTGGCCGCCGGCTACTGCCTGCTGGGGGCGGGCTGGCTCATCATGAAGTGCGAGGGCGAGCTGCAGCTCGCCGCGGTGCGCTGGGCGCGGATCGCGCTTTGGCTCACCGCGCTGGGGATCGCGGCGGTGTCCCTCGCGACGCCGCTGGTCAACCGCGTGATCTTCGAGAAGTGGTTCTCGGTGCCGGAAGTGTTCCTGCTCGCCCCCATCCCCGTGCTCACCGCCGGCCTCTTCGTGCTCGCCGAGCTCGCGCTGCGGCGCCTGCCGCGCGAGCTCATCCACGGCGACGAGCGCTGGGGGTGGGTGCCCTTCGGGGCGGGCGTGGGCATCTTCGTGCTCGCCTTCCACGGCCTCGCCTACAGCCTCTACCCCTGGCTGGTGCCCGAGCGCATGGACATCTGGCAGGCCGCCGCCGCTCCGGGCTCGATGATGTTCATCTTCATCGGCGTGGCCATCGTACTGCCGCTCATCCTCGCCTACACGGTGTTCGCGTACCGGGTGTTCTGGGGCAAGGCGACGCACCTGGAATACTGATCGCGTCCGCGCCGCCGTTGACGGCGGCCGGGCGCCTCCGCTATGGTCGGGGCATGGACCTCCAGACGCCCCTCCTCGCAGCACTTCCGGCCGCCGCCCTGGCGAGCCTGCTGCTGGCCGCGCTCCTGCGCCGGGGCCTGCTGCTGCGCCGCGCGCGCAGCTGACCTTCCCTCCCCTCCTGTCGCGCTTTTCCCCGCCCGCCCCCGCGGGTGTATCCGCATGGCCGCGCCGCGGCCCCGTCCCGGAGACTGCAATGAAGAACAAGAAGCTCGTCCTGATGCCCCTGCGACTGCCGCCCGGTTGCCGGACCTCGAGCCCGTGGCCGTCCGGCAGCCCATGGGAGGCCGCACCGATGATCCGACGAGACCGATAGCACAGGAAGCGACGACCATGTTGCAGCACCCCGAGACCAAGTACCGCCCCTTCAACCCCTTCCCCGGCGGCAAACCGCTGGCCGACCGCAGCTGGCCGGACCGCAGGATCGCCCACCCGCCGATCTGGATGAGCACCGACCTGCGCGACGGCAACCAGGCGCTCTTCGAGCC
>DYFV01000008.1 GCA_020725025.1 Azoarcus sp. | reverse complement strand
AGCCGGAGAAGCTGCGCTACCACCGCATCATCATCATGACCGACGCGGACGTGGACGGCGCCCACATCCGCACCCTGCTGCTCACCTTCTTCTACCGGCAGATGCCCGAGCTGGTCGAGCGCGGCCACATCTACATCGCCCAGCCGCCGCTCTACAAGATCAAGCACGGCAAGACCGAGCTCTACATCAAGGACGAGCACGAGCTCAACCAGCACCTGCTCAAGCTCGCCCTGGACAACGCCGAGCTCGTCCCGAGCGCCGGCGCCCAGCCCATCCGCGACGAGGCCCTGGGCGGGCTCGCCCGCAGCTACCTGCTGGCCGAGGCCGTCATCAACCGGCTCGCCGGCTACATCGAGCCGGTGGTGCTCCACGCCATGCTCGCCCACGACGTGGCCCTCAAGCTCGACGACGAGGCCGCCGCGCTGGAATCGGTGGCCCGCCTGCAGCCGCACCTGCCGGACGACGTGCGGCTCGCCGCCGAGTACCACGAGGAATCCGAGACCTGGCGCCTGGCGGTCGAGCGCATGCACCACGGCAACCGCCGCCAGACCTGGATCGACGAGGAGTTCCTCGTCTCCGGCGACTACCGCAGCATCCGCACCGCCGCCGAGGCGATTTCGGACCTCATCGGCCACGGCGCCGAGATCCGCCGCGGCGAGAAGAGCCACCCGGTCACCCGCTTCGCCGAAGCCATCCGCTGGCTGCTGGGCGAGGTGGAGCGCGGCCTGACCAAGCAGCGCTACAAGGGCCTGGGCGAGATGAACCCCGAGCAGCTGTGGGAGACCACCATGGATCCGGCAGTGCGGCGCCTGCTCAAGGTGCAGATCGACGACGCCATCGCCGCGGACGAGATCTTCACCACCCTCATGGGCGACAACGTGGAGCCGCGCCGGGCCTTCATCGAGGGCAACGCGCTGTACGCGCGCAATATCGACGTGTGAGCGCGTGAAGACAGGCGGCCCGCGGGCCGGTGCCGCCTGTCCTGGCCCTGCCGGCACCGACCGAACGGCAGGCGACGTCCGGGCTCGTGCGCCCCGAGCGCACTTCTCGGTGAAATTCGCGGTTGATCTTGGATATCGGCCATGCATAATTGCGTGATCCCCCGCCAGATCGCCCCGAGCCGCCTCGTGACCACGTCCGCCCATCCTCCGGCTCCCGCCGTCGACGCCCGGCCGGAGCGCTCGCTCCGACGATGACCGACCGAGCCGATCCGCCGCCCTCCGTCAGACCGCGCTTATTCGTGCGCGGCGGCAAGGCCGAGCGCATGCGCGAGGCGCCGCTGCGCGTGGATTGGAAGCTGCCGTGCGGCACGTCGGCCGGCGGGCGGGAGAGCGGATCGGATCCGGCCCAGGCGGCCGTCCGGGCCGAGTTGCTGGCCCTGATCGACTTCAGCCAGCTGAACGGGATCTTCGAGAACTTCCTCGAGGTCACCGGGCTGCCCATCTCCATCATCGATCTCGATGCGCGGGTGCTCGCCTCGTCCCGGTGGCAGCGCCTGTGCCTGGATTTCCATCGCGCCAACCCGATCACCCTGGCCGGTTGCATCCAGAGCGATACGGAGCTCTCCCGAAGAATGGAGGCGGGCTCCGACTGCGCCATCTACCAGTGCGTCAACGGGCTGACGGATTGCGCCACGCCGCTCGTCATCGAGGGGGTGCACGTGGCGAACCTGTTTACCGGGCAGTTCCTGCTGGACGAACCCGATCCGGACTTCTTCCGCCGGCAGGGCAGGCGCTGCGGCTTCGACGAGGCGGCCTATTCCGAAGCGCTGGCGGAGGTGCCCGTCGTGTCCCGGGACAGGATCCAGGCCATCCTCAAGCTGCTGCGCGGACTGGCGCAGCAGATCGCGAGCCAGAGCCTGGCGAACGCCAAGCTCGAGTCCACCCGGCGCGTCCTGCAGACCGTGATCGACACCATCCCGCACACTGTGTTCTGGAAGGACGCCCAGTCGCGTTACCTCGGCTGCAACCGTGCGGTGGCGCGGATGGCCGCCGTGGCCGATCCGGAGGACATCATCGGGAAGACCGACTACGACCTGCCGTGGCGGGAGTTGGCCGAACTCTACCGCAGGCAGGATGCCCGGGTGATGGCCACCGGCGTCGCCGAGCACCATCGGCTCGAGCCGGTCCATCCCGCAGGCGGCTCGGTTCGCTGGATGGAGACCAGCAAGGTCCCGCTACGCGACGCCCAGGGCCAGGTCGTGGGGGTGCTGGGCATGTCCCAGGACATCACGGAGCGCAAGCGCACCGAAGAGGAGCTGGCCCACGCGAAGGAGGCGGCCGAGCACGCCAACCGCGCCAAATCGGCCTTCCTCGCCACCATGAGCCACGAGATCCGTACGCCGTTGCACGTCATCGTCGGTCTCGCCCATCTGCTGCGGCGCGACCTCATCGACCCGGTGCACCGCCAACGGCTCGACCAGCTTTGCGCCAACTCGGACCATCTGCTGGCCCTCCTCAACGATGTCCTCGATTTTTCCAAGATCGAGGCGGACCGGCTCATTCTCGACCACACCCCCTTCCGCCTCGACGCCCTGGTGGACCAGGTGCGCAGCACCCTGGCGCGGCCCGCCTTGGAAAAGGGCGTGGCGCTCACCTTCGCGGTCGCCCCCGACCTGCGCTATGCCACGGTGCAGGGCGATCCGCTGCGTCTCGCTCAGGTTCTCCTGAACCTCGGCGGAAACGCCATCAAGTTCACCGACCGGGGTGAGGTTCGCATCGAGATCGACGGCCGTCCGGAGGGCCGCGGTCGCCTGCGTCTGCGCTTCACGGTCCGCGACACCGGCATCGGCATCGCCCCTGCCGACCGCCAGCGCCTGTTCCAACCCTTCACCCAGGGCGACAGCTCCCCGACGCGTTCGCGGGGCGGGACCGGGCTGGGCCTGGCCATCAGCCAGCGGCTGGTGGGATTGATGGGCGGTACGATCAAGGTACAGAGCCGTCTCGGGAAGGGCAGCCGCTTCAGGTTCGACATCGTCCTTCCCCGCGCCGCGGAGGTGCCGGAACCCGCCGCGCCGGGATGCACCGACCTCGGCGGCCGGCGCATCCTGGTGGTCGAGGATCATCCCCTGGCCCAGGAGATCCTGTTCGAGATGCTGGAGGATCTCGGCTGCGAGGTGGAAGTGGCCTCCGACGGCGCCGAAGCGGTCGCCTGCGCCCAGGCCTACCCCTACGACCTCATCCTGATGGACATGCAGATGCCGCGCATGGACGGTCTCGCCGCCACCCGTGCGATCCGTGCCCTGCCGGATTACCGCTCGGTGCCGATCATCGCGCTCACCGCCAACGCGTTCGCCGAGGATCGCCGGCGCTGCCTGGAAGCGGGCATGAACGGGCACGTCGGCAAGCCCGTCACGCCGGCCGCGCTCACCGCCGCGCTCGCCCAGTGGTTGCCGGACCTCGATTCGCCCGCCCGCGGCACGCCCGCGCCGCCCGACGACCCGTTGGTCGACGCCCTGGCGGCGATTCCGGGGCTGGACGCCAGCCGGGGCCTTCGCGGCAGCCGGCTGGAACTCGCCGAATACCGGACGCTCCTCGTGCGCTTCATCGCCATGCACGGGGAGGACATCGCCCGCGTGCGCGAACGCCTCGGGGATGGCGAGCTCGACGAGGCCCGCACGATCCTCCACAACCTGAAGGGGATATCCGGCTTCGTCGGTGCGGCCTCCCTGGCGGCGCGAGCGACCGCGCTGCACGCCGCGCTGCGCGCCGGCGCCGATCCCGCCACGCTCGACCCGCTGGTGCACGCCTGCGATGCCGAGCTCGGCGCGCTCGCCGAGGCCGTACGGGCGCTGCCGCTGCCCGCCGCCTGACCGATGCCGTCCGCGTGCGGTTCGCTGCAAAATGGCTAGCGGAGAATCCGGACCGTCGCTATAATCTGCGCCCTTCGCGTGCTCATACGGCAAGTGCGGTACAGCGCTTGGCCCGGTCCCCGCGATGACGCCTTGGTGGTGAAATTGGTAGACACGCTATCTTGAGGGGGTAGTGGCGAAAGCCGTGCGAGTTCGAGTCTCGCCCAAGGCACCAATTCCTCGCGGACGCCGCTGATACCGGCGACCGTCTCCTCCCGGTTCATCTCTGCGGAATTCAGAAGGGCAGCCGCCGCCTGGGCGGTGCCGGGGCCTTGCGCCCGTCCTCGCCCTTCCCATTCGCCGCCTTCACCGGCTTGCGCCGCAGGTTCCGCTCTTCGGACGCGAAGCGCACCTTGCCTTCCAGCACGCAGCCGCGCATTCCCGGATCGCACACCGCGCCCTGAACGCGCTGGCAGACCCCGTCCAGGTCGTGTGGACAACTCCATGCGGTCATCATCGCTCCTCCTTAGCGCTGCCCGGGATGGTACAGCCCGTGCGGCCGACTGGCGAGCGACCGACGGCGCCCGCTTCGCCGTCACGACGCGCTGCGCTTACAATGCTTCGAAGCGTCGGCTGCCCGCAGCTCGCCGCAGCCCGACCACCCGATCAGGCCAGCGATGTCGATTCCGGAAGACTCCGTCGTAACCATGGACCAGCTCAGGGTCGGGCTGTACGTCGTGCTCGACCTGAGCTGGTTCGAGCATCCCTTCGCCTTCAGCCATTTCAAGATCAAGTCCGAGGAGCAGATCCGTACGCTGCGCAGCCTGGGGCTGAAGACGGTGCGCTACAACCCGGCGCTGAGCGATCCCGAACCGCCCGTGCAGGCGGTCAAACCCCCTCCGCCGCCGGCGGCCGAGGAGCTCCCTGCCGCGCTCGCCGCCAAGCGCGCCCTGCGCGAGCGCATCCGGGAGCAGCGCGAGGCCGCGGCGCGCATCGAGGCGGCCTTCGTCGATTCGGCCAAGACCATCCGCGACATCGAGAAGAACCTGTACACCCACCCGAAGGAGACGGTGCAGCAGGCCACGCGGCTGGTAAACCAGATCGCCGAGTCCATCCTGTGCGCGCCGGAGCTCGCCATCCACGTCATGGGCGACAAGCTGGGCGGGGAAGAGCTCTACTTCCATTCCCTCAACGTGACCATGCTCTCCCTGATGGTGGCGCGCGACATCCGCCTGCCGCAGGAAGTCATCGGCACCCTGGGCATGGGCGCGCTGTTCCATGACATCGGGCGCAAGGAGATCCCCAACACCATCCTGCTCAAGACCGATCCGCTGACCCAGGCCGAGCGCCACCTGTACGAGATGCATTGCCAGTACGGCGTCGAGATCGGACAGCGCCTGCAGTTCTCGCCCCCGGTCCTCGCCGTCATCCGGGAGCACCACGAGATGTACGACGGCAGCGGTTATCCGGCGCGGCTCAAGGGCGAGGCCATCGGGCTCCTGTCGCGCATCGTCGCCGTCTGCAATTTCTACGACGAGATGTGCAATCCGTTGCGGCTGGCCGATGCGCTGACGCCCCACGAGGCGCTCTCGCTCATGTTCGCCAAGCTGCGGGGCAAGTTCGATCCCAAGCTGCTGCAGGTCTTCATCCGCTGCCTGGGCGTCTATCCGCCGGGCACCATCGTGCAGCTGTCCAACGGCGCCATCGCCATGGTGGCCACGGTGAACACCGCCAAGCCGATGAAGCCGATGATCGTGATCTACGACGCGAACATTCCGAAGGACGAGGCGATGATCGTGGACCTGGCCGCCGAGGCGGACCTGGGCATCGCCAAGGCCATCCGCCCGGCGCAGGTGCCGCGCGAGATCTACGCCTACCTCAGCCCGCGCAAGCGCGTGAGCTACTACTTCGATCCGGGCAAGCCCGGGCAGGAGAAGCCGCCACGATGACGAGCCTTGCGCACCTGATGCTCGACCACGTTCCGCAGATGATGATGCTGGTCGACCCGGCAACGCTCACCGTCGTCCTGGCCAACCGGGCGGCTGCGCGTACCCTGGGCTACCCGGACGGCGCGCTCCAGGGCATGCTCATCACCGACATCGAGAGCTCGCTGCAGGACGTCTTCTACTGGGAGGACGCACGCAACGGCCAGTGCGTGGAAATGACGGACCAGGAGGGGGTCTATCGCCGCGCGGACGAATCCCTGCTGACGGTGCTCAAGTCGATCCGCATCGTCGAACACGAGGGCGCCGGGCTGCTACTGGTGCAGGCGCGCAACGTGGAGGAGGAACGCAAGGTCGAGGACGTCCTCGAGCAGACCCTCTCGCAACTGCGGGCGACGCTGGAATCGACCGCCAGCGGCATCCTGGTCATCGACGGGCAGGGCCGCATCGCCAGCATGAACCGTCTCTTCAGCCGCATGTGGGACATCCCGGAAGACCTGCTGCTGGCGCACGACGACGAAGGCGTGTTCGAGTTCATGGCCTCGCGGGTGGTGGATGCCGAGACCTTTCGGGCACGCCTGCAGGCGGTAGTCGACACCCATGAGACCGACGACCTGCTGCGTCTGGCCGACGGACGCGTGTTCGAGTGCAAGTCGCGGCCGCAGTACATCGGCGAGTGCATCGTGGGCCGGGTCTTCGGCTACAACGACATCACCGAGCGCACCCGTGCCGAGGAGGTCTTGCGCGAGTCGCGCGACAAGCTGGAGGAGCGGGTGCGCGAGCGCACCGCCGAGCTGGAGGCGGCCAACCTCACCCTGATGGCCGAGAAGCAGCGGCAGGCCGAGCTCATCCGCAAGCTGGAGGAGGCCCAGAACCAGCTCCTCCAGTCGGAGAAGCTCGCCTCCATCGGCCAGCTCGCGGCCGGCGTCGCCCACGAGATCAACAATCCCGTGGCCTTCGTGAACTCCAACATCGGCACCCTGCAGCAGTACGCCACGGATCTGCTCGCGCTGCTCGCCGCCTACGAGAACCTGGAGGCGTCGCTCACCGACGAGGCGCGCCAGGACATCTCGCAGGTGAAGCAGGAGATCGATGCCGCCTGGCTTCGCGAGGACATCGGACACCTCCTCGCCGAATCCCTGGACGGCCTGCAGCGGGTCAAGCGCATCGTGCAGGACCTCAAGGACTTCTCCCATGTGGACCGCTCCGAGCGCGAATGGGGGGACCTGGAAAAGGGGCTGGAGAGCACCCTCAACGTGGTGTGGAACGAGCTCAAGTACAAGGCCGAGGTCGTGCGCGAATACGGCGCCATCCCCCAGATCGAGTGCTTCCCGTCCCAGCTCAACCAGGTCTTCATGAACCTGCTGGTCAATGCCGCCCACGCCATCGAAGACCACGGGCGGATCACCGTACGCACCGGCCACGACGACGGGCACGTGTGGGTCGAGGTGGAAGACACCGGCAAGGGCATTCCGCCCGAGCATCTGAAGCGCATCTTCGACCCCTTCTTCACCACCAAGCCGGTGGGCAAGGGCACCGGCCTCGGGCTGTCGCTCTCCTACGGCATCGTGAACAAGCACTCCGGCCGCATCGAGGTCACCAGCGAAGTGGGCAGGGGCTCCACCTTCCGGGTGGTACTGCCGCGCAAGGCACCCCCTCCGGCGCAGGCCTGAGCGCAGCCGGCGCGGCCCGGTCCCCATGACGCTGTCCCCGTCGGGAACGACGCTTGCAACCGCGGTGTTCCACCGACAGGAGGAGCCGCCATGCCGTTCGTCGCACCCACCGCCAGCCGGGTCCCGGCGCACACCGCCCCCGGCGCCAACGAGCGCATCCGCGAAGAGACCGATCGCCAGATAGCCCGCGCCGCCCAGGGCGGGCCGCGCCACATCGACCGGCGCCTCGCCGAGCTCGACCGGGAGTGGGATGTCGAGCGGTGCCTGGAGACGGGTGCCGCGTCCCTGAGCCTGCTCGGCGCCGTGCTGGGTGCCACCCGCCGCCGCAGCTGGTTCCTGCTGCCCGCCGGCGTGGCGGCCTTCCTGCTCCAGCACGCGCTGCAGGGCTGGTGTCCGCCACTGCCCCTGTTCCGGCGCCTGGGCGTGCGAACGGCCGATGAGATCAACCGCGAGCGCTACGCGCTCAAGGCGTTGCGCGGCGATTTCAGCGGAGTGGCGACCGGTACCCACCCGGCGGCGGTGCGGCAGGCCATCGACGCCGCACACCGATGATGCCGATACTCCGGATCACCCCGGGGCAGCAACAGGCAGCGTCCGTCTTTGCACCGGCCGGCGCGCGGCCGCCCGGCGCCGCCTGTCACCGTATCGTGATCGTCGGCGGGGGTGCGGGCGGTCTCGAGCTCGCGGTGCGTGCTGGCGACGACCTGGGTCGCCGCGGGGAGGCGGAAATCGTGCTCGTGGACCCCCTGCTCACCCACCTGTGGAAACCGCTCCTGCACGAGGTGGCGGCCGGCACGCTGGTGGCCGAGGCCAACTCGCTCGACTTCCTCCAGCAGGCGCGCCGGCACCGCTTCCGCTTCCACCTGGGCACCATGGTGGGGCTGGACCGCGCACGGCGGGAAGTGCTGCTCGCCCCGCTCACCGACGCGGAGACGGGCCAGGACATCGCCCCGGCCCGGCGGCTTTGGTACGACACCCTGGTGATCGCGGTCGGTTGCCGCGACCACGACTTCGGCATTCCGGGCGTGCGCGAGCATGCGCTGCCGCTCAACGACGCCGACGATGCGCGGCGCTTCCACCGCCGCCTGCTCGCGCTGCTGGCGCGTGCCGAAATGCAGAACCGGGGGCCCGTGCGGGTGGCGATCGTGGGCGCGGGCGCCACCGGCGTGGAGCTGGCCGCGGAGCTCTCCGACGCCTCGCGCCAGGTCGCTGCCTACGGTCTCGCGCTGCGCCGCCTGCCCAGTCCGGTTCAGATCCGCCTGATCGACACCAGCCCCCGACTGCTCGCCGCGATGCCGGAGCCGGTGGCCGAGCGAGCGCAGGCCGATCTGATCGCACGTGGAATCGAGATCTGCCTGGGGCAGCGCGTGACCGAGGTCCATCCGGACCACCTCGTGGTGATGGACGCGAGCGGCGCACGGAAACGGATCCCTGCCGACCTCGTCGCGTGGGCGGCCGGGATCCGCGCACCCGATTTCCTCGACGGCCTGGACGGCCTCGAAAGCAACGCCATCGGCCAGCTGGTCGTGGCCCCGACGCTGGAAACGACCCGCGACGCGAACGTCCTCGCCTTCGGCGACTGCGCCTGGTGCGTGCCCGCCCCAGGCGAGCTGCCGGTGCCGCCCAAGGCCCAGGCGGCCCAGCAGGAGGCACGGCTGCTCGCGGACTCGCTCCGCCGGCGGGTGGAAGGACGCCCGCTGCTCGCCTTCCGCTATCGCGAGCGCGGCGCGCTCATCTCGCTCGGTCCCCACGAGGCGGTGGGCGCGATCACCCGGCGCCTGGCCGGCCGCGAGCTGGTGGTGGAGGGCGCTTTCGCCCGCGCGAGCTACATCCTGCTCTACCGCCGCCATCTCGTCACCCTGCTGGGCTGGACTCAAACCTTCCTCATCATGCTGCGGGACTGGCTTTCGGGCCGCATCCATCCGCCGGTGAAGCTGCACTGAGCGCGACGCGGCCCTCGACCGCGCCGCGGCGGGCCTGCGGTCCATCGCTCATCGGCCCGCAGCACACCGCTCACCAGAACCACTGCCACCCGATGATGTCCGGCGGCCGGCCCGGCGAGGGCGGCTGGGGTTCCGGGACATCGGGCGGCGTGACCTCCGGCGGCTGCGGCTCGGGGACCTCGGGCCCGGGTCGCTCCGGCGCCGGCTCTTCCGGCTCGGGCTGATCCGGCTTCGGGATCTCGGGCCGGGGCTGGTCCGGCTTGGGAACTTCCGGCTCGGGCTGGACGGGGTTGGGAATGTCGGGCTTCTCGGGTTTCGGCATTTTCTTCCTCCCAGTCGCAAGGCTTGTCCCCTTCCGACAGCAAGCGGCGCTCCCGTGCGCCGTCCGTCGGGAATTCGATGGCAGGAAGCGGAGTGCCGCCGGCGTGCACCCGGCGTACAGTGCGCCTGTCGAACCACCGAGATGCGAAAGGAGCGCGCCATGTCCGAGGTCATCGAGAGCCGTGCCGCCGCGATCGAGCGCGATCCGCGCTGGGCCGCCGTGCTGGCACGGGATGCGGCCGCCGACGGGACCTTCGTATACGCGGTGCGCAGCACCGGCGTGTATTGCCGCCCCTCCTGCGCGGCACGCACCGCGCGGCCGGAGAACGTCGAATTCCATGGCAGCCCCGCCGAGGCCGAGCGCGCCGGCTTTCGGCCCTGCAAGCGCTGCCGCCCCAATGGAGCGCCGCCGGCCGAGGCCGATGCGGCACGGGTGGCGGCGGCCTGTCGTCTCATCGAGTCGGCGGAGGGCCCGCTCCCCCTCGCCGATCTCGCCGCCCGCGTGGGCCTGAGCCCCCGCCATCTGCATCGCCTCTTCAAGGCGTCCACCGGCCTCACGCCGCGCGCCTACGCCGCAGCGCGCCGGGCCGAGCGGGTGCGGGAGGCGCTGGCGCGAGGAAGCGAGGTGACGAAGGCGGTCTACGGCGCGGGCTACGGCTCCAGCGCCCGCTTCTACGCGGGGAGCGGGGACGTCCTGGGCATGACCCCCGGCCGCTACCGCACCGGCGGCGGCGGCGCGGCAATCCGCTTCGCGGTGGGCGAATGCAGCCTGGGCGCGATCCTGGTGGCGGCCAGCGAGCGCGGCGTATGCGCGATCTCCCTAGGCGACGATCCCGACGCGCTGGTGCGCGCCCTTCAGGACCGCTTTCCGCGGGCGGAGCTGATCGGCGGCGATGTCGACTTCGAGGCGCTCGTGGCGCGCGTCGTGGGCTTCGTCGAGGCGCCGCACCTGGGGCTGGACCTGCCGCTGGACGTCCGCGGCACCACCTTCCAGGAACGCGTGTGGCAGGCCCTGCGCGCCATCCCGCCGGGTGCGACCGTCTCCTACACCGAGCTCGCCGAGCGCGTCGGGGCACCGAAAGCGGTGCGCGCGGTGGCCGGGGCCTGTGCCGCCAACACGCTGGCGGTCGTCATTCCCTGCCACCGGGTGGTGCGCAGCGACGGCAAGCTCTCCGGCTACCGCTGGGGCGTGGCGCGCAAACGGGCGCTGCTCGCGCGCGAGGCGGAAGAATGAAGCTGCGGGCGCAGCTCCCGCTGCCGCCGGGTTTCCGCGTCGAAGACGTGCTGGCCTTCCACCGGCGCGACGCGCAGCAGCTGGCCGAGCGCGTCACCGAAGACGGTCTCTCGAAGGGGCTCGTCCGGGATGGCCGGCCGACGTGCCTGACGATCCGTTTTCGGGACGGCCTTGTACAGGCGGAGCTCGCGAGCGACGGCCCGGGCTCCGAAGGCGCAGACGAGGCGCTCGCCCGGCTCGTCTCGCGCATGCTGGGCCTCGACCAGCCGGTGGCCGAGTTCGAGCAGACTCACCACGCCCATCCGGCGCTCGGCCCCCTCATCGCGGCCCGGCCCGGCCTGCGGGTGCCGCTCGCGGCCACGCCCTTCGAGGCCCTCAGCTGGGCGATCACCGGCCAGCAGATCAGCGTCGCCGCCGCGCTGACCCTGCGCCGCAACCTCGTCCGCGCCTGCGCCCTCGCGCACTCCGGCGGGCTCGCCTGCTATCCGGACGCCGAGCGGGTCGCCGACCTGGACGAGGGCAGCCTGCGCGCGGCCGGCTTCTCCGGCGCCAAGACGCTCACGCTGCTCGGACTGGCCCGGGCGGTGGCGGAGGGGCGCCTGCCGCTCGACGCATGGTGCGAGGACTTGCGCCCCGAAGCCGTTCGTGAAGTCCTGCTGGCCGTCCGCGGGATCGGACCGTGGACGGTGGACTACACCCTGCTGCGCGGCTTCGGCTGGCTCGACGGCTCGCTGCACGGGGACGCGGCGGTGCGGCGCGGCCTGCAGGTGCTGCTGGGATCGGCGGAACGCATCGGCGAGGCCGAGGCGAAACGCTGGCTCGCCACCTTCTCGCCGTGGCGCGCACTGGTGGCCGCGCACCTGTGGGCCGCCCGGCCGCTGCCCGGCGGCGGCTGAGCGGCAGCGCGCCTCACTGTGTGCGGCGGCCGCGGCGGGCACGGTCGCGCACCTTCTCGATGTGCCGGTGCGCCTGCTTGCCGGCACGCTCCGCCTTCACGGTCAGGGCCTTCTGCACCAGCGCGCTGAACGCGACCAGATCGACCAGCGGGTGCTCGTCCACCACCCCCTCGTCCTGGTAGAACTCGGCGATCCAGCGCGCGTCGAGCTCCACCGCTCCGGTCTCCCGCAGGTACTCGGCGGCGGCCTTCTCCACGTACTCCGACAGCTTGCGCATGCCCTGCTCCCGTCCCTCCTTGTGTCATCCGCGCATTTGACCGCGGCGCAAGGGAGTTGTCGCCACGATACGCCGGTGCTTTCCCCAAGGGGCGAAAATCGGATAGGGTCGCGTCCTGGACCGGAAAGTCTCACTGGAGAAGGACATGGCCTCACCCCAAGAAAACATCAGCATGGCGGTGTTCTGCGACTTCGAGAACGTCGCGCTCGGCGTACGCGACGCGAAATACGAGAAGTTCGACATCAAGCGCGTCCTCGAGCGGCTGCTGCTCAAGGGCAGCATCGTGGTGAAGAAGGCCTACTGCGACTGGGACCGCTACAAGGCATTCAAGGCCACCATGCACGAGGCGAGCTTCGAGCTGATCGAGATCCCCCACGTGCGCCAGTCGGGCAAGAACTCGGCCGACATCCGCCTGGTGGTGGACGCCCTGGACCTGTGCTACACCAAGTCCCACGTGAATACCTTCGTCATCATCAGCGGCGACTCGGACTTCTCGCCGCTGGTCTCGAAGCTGCGCGAGAACGCCAAGCAGGTGATCGGCGTGGGGGTGAAGCAGTCCACCTCGGATCTGCTCATCGCCAACTGCGACGAGTTCATCTTCTACGACGACCTGGTGCGCGAGAGCGAGCGCGCCGCGGCCAAGCGCGAGCCCCGCGAAGCGCAGCCCGCCACACGCCGCTCCCCCGAGGAGGAGAAACGCCGCAAGGAGGAGCAGGAGCGGCGCAAGAGCGACGCCATCGAGATGGCGGTGGAGACCCTCGACGCGCTGGTGGGCGAGCGCGGCGATACCGGCAAGATCTGGGCGTCCATGCTCAAGGAAGCCATCAAGCGGCGCAAGCCGGGCTTCAACGAGTCCTACTACGGCTTCCGCACCTTCGGCAACCTGCTGGAGGAGGCGCAGGCGCGCGGGCTGCTGGAGATCGGGCGCGACGAGAAGTCCGGCACCTACGTGTTCCGCGGCGCGGGGCTCACGGCGGGGCCGGAAATCCCGACCGAGCCCGTGGTGATCGAGCCGGTGGCCGAGGCAGCGGCGGAAACGGCCCAGCCTGCCGAGGGCGCCCCTCGCGAGGGCTCGCGCCGCCGGGGACGCGGCGGGCGCAAGGCCGCCCCCGAGACGCCGCCGGAAGCGTTGCCCGTGTCCGAGATCCTCGCCGAGACGGCACCCGAGCTGGTGCCCGAACCTGCGCCGGAGCCCGAATCGCAGCCCGTCGCCGAAGCCGCCGCCGAGGAGGTCGCGCCGGAGAAACCGAAGCGCCGCCGCAAGACCCATGGCACCCGCAAGGCCGCGGAAGCCAAGGCGGAGGTCCCTGCCGAACAGCCGCCCGCCGAGCAGCCCGCGCCCGCGGAAAGCGCACCGGCAGCGGAAGCCCCTGCCGCCGAAGCGCCCGCGCCAAAACCCGCCCGCAAGCCGGCGGCCCGCACCCGCCGACCGCGCAAGACCGAGACCACGCCCAGCGGCGCGGCATGACGGCGGGGGCCCAGTAGCCCGGACGGAGCCGAAGGCGGAATCCGGGAGCGGCGGTGGATGTCTCACCGCCGCCCGGGTTCGCCCGCGGCGCGCTCACGCCTTCAGCCTATACCCCGTCCGAAAGATCCACGCCACCACGGCCAGGGACACTCCCAGGAAGGCGAGCGTCATCGCCAGGCTCACCCCCACGCTCACATCCGCGAGCCCGTAGAAGCTCCAGCGGAAGCCGCTCACCAGGTACACCACCGGGTTGAATAGCGACACCGTCTGCCAGAACGGCGGCAGCATGTCGATGGAGTAGAAGCTCCCGCCGAGGAAGGTGAGCGGCGTGACGATCAGGAGCGGCACCAGCTGCAGCTTCTCGAAGTTGTCCGCCCAGATGCCGATGATGAAGCCCACCAGGCTGAAGGTGACCGCGGTGAGCACCAGGAAGGCCACCATCCATACCGGATGGGCGATCTGGAACGGCACGAAGAAACCCGCGGTGGCGAGGATGATGAGGCCGACGATGATGGCCTTGGTGGCGGCCGCCCCGACGTAGCTCACCACGATCTCCAGGTAGGACACCGGCGCCGACAGGAGCTCGTAGATGGTTCCGGCGAAGCGCGGGAAGTAGATCCCGAAGGAGGCGTTCGAGGTGCTCTGGGTGAGCAGCGACAGCATGATGAGCCCCGGCACGATGAAGGCGCCGTAGCTCACCCCCTCCACCTCGGGAATGCGCGAGCCGATGGCCGCGCCGAACACCACGAAGTAGAGCGACGTGGAGATCACCGGCGAGACGATGCTCTGCAGCAGGGTGCGGCGGGTGCGCGCCATCTCGAAGGCATAGATGGCGCGGATGGCGTGCAGGTTCATGCCTCCTCCCGGAGCAGGCTCACGAAGATGTCCTCCAGCGAGCTCTGCGTGGTCTGCAGGTCGCGGAAGGCGATGCCGGCGCGGTTCACATCCTCCAGGAGCGCGATGATGCTCGCCTCCTGCTCACCCTTCGCGTCGTAGCTGTAGACCAGCTCGCTGCCGCCGTTGGCGAGGGTGAGCCCCCATCCGCCGAGGGCCGACGGCACCGCCGGCAGCGGCTCGGCCAGATGGAGGGTGAGCTGCTTGCGCCCCAGCTTGCGCATGAGCTCGGTCTTCTCCTCCACCAGCACCAGCTCGCCCTTGTTGATGACGCCGATGCGGTCGGCCATCTCCTCGGCCTCGTCGATGTAGTGGGTGGTGAGGATGATGGTCACGCCGCTCTCGCGCAGGCGCCGCACCAGCCGCCACATGTCCTCGCGCAGGGTGACGTCGACCCCGGCGGTGGGCTCGTCGAGGAAGAGGAGCTGGGGCTCGTGGGACAGCGCCTTGGCGATCAGCACCCGCCGCTTCATCCCGCCCGACAGGGTCATGATGCGGTTGTCCTTCTTGTCCCACAGCGACAGGTCCTTCAGCACCCGCTCGATGTGAGCCGGATCGGGCGGCTTGCCGAAGAGCCCCCGGCTGAACGACACCGTGTTCCACACCGACTCGAAGGCGTCGGTGGTGAGCTCCTGGGGCACCAGGCCGATCAGCGATCGGGCCGCCCGATAGTCGCGGACGATGTCGTGGCCGTCCACCGTCACCCGTCCGGAGGTCGGGCGCACGATGCCGCAGATGATGCTGATGAGCGTGGTCTTGCCGGCCCCGTTGGGCCCGAGGAGGGCGAAGATCTCGCCGCGGCGAATGTCGAGATTCACCTCGCGCAGCGCCTGGAACCCGGAGGCGTAGGTCTTGGAGAGCGCGGAAACGGAGAGGATGGGATGCATGCCCCGCACCATAGCAGATGCCGCCGGGCTGCTTCTACATCAGCCCGAGGCCGCGCAGCACCGCCACGCCGAAGCTCGTGGTGACCAGCGACCCGAGGGTGGTGAGCGCGACGATGTTGGCGGCCAGGGTAGCGTTGCCGCCCATGGCGCGCACCATAACGTAGCTCGCCGCCGCCGTCGGAGCCGAGGCCATCAGCATCAGGATGCCGAGCTCCATGCCGCGGAAGCCCAGGGCCACGCCGGCCAGGGTCATGACGAGCGGCACGGCCACGAGCTTGCTCGCGGCTGCGATCAGCGCGTTGTTGCGCTCCAGCCTCAGGCTGCGGAAGTCCAGCGCCGCGCCGGTGCAAAGAAGCGCCAACGGCAGGCTGAGATTCGCGAAGTACTGGCCGGACTGGAGCACGATGGCCGGCAGGCGGACTTCCGCCCAGGACACCGGCAGGGCGAGCACGATGCCTATGATGATCGGGTTGGTGACGATGCCCTTCAGCATCCCGCGCAGCCCACGGTGTTTGCCCAGGGAGCGGTTCAGGGTCAAGACCGCGAGCACGTTGTAGAGGATGGTGACGAACGCCAGGTAGAGCGAGGCGCCCACCAGACCCGGCTCGCCGTAAGCGTTGACCACGTAGGCGAGACCGGTGATGCCCATGTTGGAGCGGAACGCCCCCTGCACCACCACGCCGCGGTCGCTCGCCGGATGCACCGCGCGCTGCGCGATCCACTCGAGCAGCACGAACAGGACGAGCGTGGCTAGCGCACCGAAGGCCACCAGCGAAAGATTGGCCGCGGCATCGAAGCGCGCCTTGCTGATGCTGATGAAGAGCAGCGCCGGCAGCGCCACGGTGAATACCAGCTTCGAGCCGGCCTCGATGAAGGCGTCGGTGAGCATTCCGGCATGGCGCAGCCACACCCCCAGGGCAAGCACGACGAAGATCGGACCGGTGACCGAGAAGGAGAAGCCGAGGACGGCGAGGAATTCCGACATGACCCGATATTGCAGTGCACAAAACGCAAACTCTACGCCCGCCCGTGCAAAGCGGCAATCCCGCCGGCTCCGGCTACCGGTCTCCGTGCGCAATCGGTCACGACGCTCGCGCATTAATGCGCCCGCTGGACCGTTCCGGCGGCACAATTCGTCCCGGGTGGAACCGTTCGCGGGAGGCGGACATGGCAGAAACGCCGTGCGTGGAATCGCAGCTTCGTGCCCTGGTGGAGCAGGCGCCGGGTCCGATGGCACTCTTCGACCGCGACATGAACCTGCTCGCAGTGAGCGGTCCCTGGCACGCCGGCCACGCCGGCGCGCAGATGGACGGTGCCGGCCTGCCGGCCGACACGCCCGACACCTGGCGCGACGCCTTCCAACACGGTCTACAGGGCGAAACGGTCCATGGACCGGCACACCGCAGCCTGGACGCGGACTCCGGCGCCACGCGATGGACGATGCAGCCGTGGCGCGACGAGACGGGCGTGGTGGCCGGGGTGGTGGTCATGCTGAGCCAGGGCGGGCATGAACCCGACCTCGGTGCCGACAGTCTCGCCGCGGCCCGGGAGCGGCTGCGCATCCAGGCGCTGGTGTTCCGCAACGCGCAGGAGGGGATCGTCATCACCGACGAGCGCTGCGAGGTGATCGATGCCAATCCCGCCTTCGAGCGGATCACCGAGTACCCGCTCGCCGAGATTCGCGGGCGCCACATGCGCTTCATCAAGTCGGGACGCCACGACCGCCACTTCTACCGGAGCATGTGGGAAACGCTGCTCGCCACCGGCCGCTGGCAGGGCGAGATCTGGAACCGGCGCAAGAGCGGGGATCTGTATGTCGCGTGGCTGAGCATCAGCGCGGTTCGCGACGAGTCCGGACGGGTGACGAACTTCGTCGGCACCTCGATCGATCTCACCCGCGGCGGCTTTGCCAGGGGCGAGCTCGAGCAGCGTGCCTACCAGGATCCGCTCACCGGCACCCCCAATCGGGTGTTCATGATGTCGCGGCTGAAGCACGCGATCGACCGCGCCGTCCGCCATCGCCAACAGGGTGCGGTACTGTTCCTCGACCTGGACGGCTTCCGGGCGGTCAACGAGGCCTACGGCCATCCGGTGGGCGACGAGCTCCTGCGCCAGGTCGCCGACCGGCTCAGGGGCCGGCTGCGGGAGATCGATACCGTGGCTCGGCTGGCCGGCGACGAATTCGTGGTGATCCTCGAAGACGTGTCCGGCGCCCGTTCCGCCGCGACGGTGGCCCAGGCCCTGCTCGAGGAGTTGGTTCCGCCCTTCCCGCTGGTTCCCGCCACCCTCACCGAGATCGGCGCGAGCATCGGCATCGCGCTCTTTCCCTCCGACGGCGACGAGCCCGCACTTCTCGTTCAGCGCGCCGACGAAGCGCTCTACCTGGCGAAGCAGGGCGGACGGGGCACCTTCCGCTTCTTCTGATCTCCCGAACACCGGCCCGCGGCATTTCGCGCGCGATGCAGCTTGCATCGTGCGCGCCGCCGCCTATCTTGAGAAGGTCGATCGCATCGCCACGGGAGCCGCCATGAGGAAAGCATCGGTACTATGGCCTGGAATGGCCGCAGCGGGCGCGCTCGGCGCCGCCATGTGGGTCTGGCTCGGCAGCAACCCGGCGCTCGCCCAACCCAGCCCCCGCCCGCAGGAGTGCGTCTGCTCCCCCGGCGTGAGCCTCACCGGCGGCAACGGCGGCCCGGTGCTGATCAGCCACTGCCAGTGCGGCATACTCACCTGCGCGGTGGTGGTGCCGTCGGGGCAGTTGCAGTGCGCGCGGTGATTGTGCGCCGAAGGCGGTAACCTCTCCCTCCCCCTTGAAAAGGGAGGGGCAGTCGGCGGCACTGCGGGCCGGAGGGCACTAGGCGGCCAGCGGCTCCGCCGCCCGCATTTCCCCGCCAAGCGCTTCCACCAGCGCGGGCAGCAGGCGCACGACCTCGCCCGTCATCAGCGCGAAGCCCGCGTCGAAGATCGCGCGCGCATCCTCGGCACCGGCCTCGTCCACCTGCTCCTTGACCACATCGAGGAAGTCCAGGCGCTTGATCTCGAGCTTCTCGGTGAGCACGAAGCTCACCCGTTCATCATAGGTGAGCGCCAGGCGGGTCGGCAGCTTGCCCGCCGTCAGGTGGTTGCGTACCTCGTCGCCTTCGAGCGGATGGCGCACGTAGCGCACGGCGGCCTTGTCCTCGGTCACCGAGCGCAGCTCGCAGTCCTGGTCGATGGTGAAGCCTGCCGGGGCCTCTCCGCCGGCGAGCCAGTCGGCCATGGCGCTGGACGGCGAACGCTCGGTGCGCAACAGCGTGAGGGGGAGACTGTCCAGGGTGTGGCGCAGCATCTCCAGCACGTCCTCGGCGCGGGCCTGGCTGGGGGCGTCGATGCCCAGCCAGCCGCCGGCAGGGTCGATCCAGGCATACACCTTGCGGCGGCGGGTGAAGGCGCGCGGCAGGAACTCCTGCATGACCTGCTCGCGCAGCTCCTTCATCTGCTTGCGCCCGGGCTTGTAGCCCTGGCGGGCCGCCATCTCCTCGGCGCGCTCCTCCGCCTCCTGCTTGACCACGGACGAGGGCAGCAGCTTCTGTTCCATGCCCAGCGCGATGAGCCACTGGCCGCCGACGCGGTGCACCAGGAACTCGTCACCGGTGGGCGACAGCCAGCCGCGGGTCTCCTGGTCCTGGCTGCCGCAGGGGGCGAAGCGCTTGCGCGCGAGCTGATCCTCGAGGGCCTCGGCGGTAATGTTCCATCCGGCCGGGAGACGGTAAACCTGCAGGTTCTTGAACCACATGAAGGACTCTTCCTGTTCTCGGAACTTCTGTGAGGGACGCCGCGGAGGATACGCGCGACGCTAATGGAAGCGGCCCGACTCGGCAATCATGCGGATGACCCGCACGGTGTCGAGGTCGGACTGGTGATAGGCCGATTTGACGAATTCGGCATAGCGGCTGTCGTCGCCCCCCGATTCGGGCAGCGTGGTGCGGTAGGAGAAGCGCAGCACGAGCTGGTCGGCCGCAGGCTCCTCGATGCAGATGGTGAGCGTGCCGCCGGCATGCTCCTCGGTACGTTCGCTCTCGAAGCTGACCGACTCCATCGGGACCAGGGTGACCCGGTCGCGGATGACCGCGCTGCCGAACTGCAGCTCGCGCACGAGCGAGGTCTCGTGGCGTTCCAGGATGGTGCACGCCTCGAGACCGGGCAGGAAGGGGCGCGGATCCTCGGCGCGGCACAGCAGGCCGAACCACAGCTCCTCCCGCGACAGATCGCTCACCTGCGGGTCGGCCGGATCGTTCACCACCACCACGTGTTCGAAGATCACGCCCTCGTCCTCCGGGTCCGGGCGCCGATCCGGCGCGCTTCGGTTAGCATCGTCCCATGCACCTCGAACGTATTCTCCAATCCCAGGGCTTCGGCACCCGCAAGTCCTGCCGCGCCCTGATCCGCGCCGGGCGCGTGACGGTCGCCGGAACGCCGGTCGACGATCCCTTTGCAGACCTTCCCACGGCCGGGCTGGCGTTTGCCGTCGATGGCGAGCCCTGGCTGTTCCGCGAAAAGGTCTACCTGATGCTGCACAAGCCCTCCGGGTACGAGTGCTCGCAGGCACCCCAGTTCCACCGTCCGGTCTACGCGCTGCTGCCCGAGCCGCTGGTACGCCGCGGCGTGCAGAGCGTGGGACGCCTGGACCAGGACACAACCGGATTGCTGCTGCTCTCCGACGACGGACAGTTCATCCATACCTGGAGCTCGGGCCGCAAGCGCATTCCCAAGATCTACGAAGTGGGTGTGCGCCATCCGGCGGACCAGGCCCTGGTCGCGACGCTGCTCGCCGGCGTGCAGCTGCACGACGAACCTGCGCCGGTACGGGCGGCGGCCTGCATCGCGACGGGGGAGCGGAGTCTAAGACTCACCATCACCGAAGGCAAGTACCACCAGGTCAAGCGGATGGTCGCAGCCGCCGGCAACCGGGTGGAGACCCTGCACCGCAGGGCGGTGGGTGGGCTGGAACTGCCTGCGGATCTGCCGGAGGGCGGCTGGCGCTGGCTGGAGGCCGGCGATCTGGCGCGCTTGGCGGCGTTTGCCGAGCCGGCCTGAGTTGCGCGAGCAGGGTGAAGGTTTTGTTCTTCTGTTTTTTTGATTATTTAAGTAACAAAGAAGTTAACGTTAGGCGGTTTTCTGTGGATAAGTCTGCTCCCGCTTGAAACGGCGCCATTTTCCGACGGGGACAAGCCGGTAGACAAATGCCGTGTTCACCTGTGCGTCGATTGTGTCCGTTTTTTCCGATCCACCGTCCGAAGCCCCTTGTCCACAAAGCATCCACGTCTCTTTCGCAATCTTGCCCACTGCCATGCCCTTTGCCCCAACCGACTGCCGACCCGATTGGGACATCTTCTGCCGGGTTGTGGATAACTTCGGGGATATCGGCGTATGCCGCCGTCTGGCAAGGGATCTCGCCCGTCGCCACCGCCTGCGCGTACGCCTGTGGGTGGACGACTGGGCCGCCTTGGTGCGCCTATGTCCTGCCGCCGCCTCGACCACGGACCGATTCCTCGACGACACGGTCGAGGTCCGCCGGTGGACCACGCCCCTGCCGGCGGCGCAGCCCGCCTCCGTCGTGGTGGAGGCCTTCGCCTGCGAGCTGCCGGACGGCTTCGTCGTGGCCATGGCGGCATTCCGGCCGCGCCCGGTGTGGATCAACCTGGAGTACCTGTCGGCAGAGCCCTGGGTGGGCGAATGCCACGGGCTGGCCTCTCCCCATGCGCGTCTGCCGTTGGTGAAGCACTTCTTCTTCCCCGGCTTCGTCCCGGACACCGGGGGGCTGCTGCGGGAACCCGGACTGCTGGAGGCGCGGGACGCCTGGCAGAGCGATCCGGTGGCGCGGGCCGACTGGCTCGCCGGCCTGGCGCTGGCCCCGCCCCCCGAGGCCCTGCTGGTCTCCCTATTCTGCTACGCGAAGCCGGCCTTGCCGGCGCTCCTGGAGGAATGGGCCCGAGGGGAGCGTCCGGTGTGGCTGCTGGTTCCGGAAGGCCGCGCGGCAAGCGAGGTGGCTGCCCATTTCGGAAGCTGCGATGCGGTGCCGGGGCAGCGCCTGCGGCGGGGTAAGCTCACCGCCTGCGTGCTGCCTTTCCTTTCCCAGGACGACTACGACCGCCTGCTGTGGTGCTGCGACCTGAACTTCGTACGGGGAGAGGATTCCTTCGTGCGCGCGCAATGGGCGGCGCGCCCCTTCGTGTGGCACATCTACGCGCAGGACGGCGACGCCCACCGGGTCAAGATCGAGGCCTTTCTCGATCGCTACCTGGAAGGCGCCGACCACGCCTCGGCGCAGGGGGTACGCACGATGTGGCAGGCGTGGAACGGCGAGGGCGAGATCGGGCCGGCGTGGCGCGGTTTCGCCGCGGTACTCCCGACGCTTGGGATCCATAACCAGGGCTGGTCGGCACGGCTCGCCGCCATGCCCGATCTCGCGACCGCCCTGGTGCAATTTTCCTCGCGCGCGATACAATAGCGGGTTTTTTCAGGATACAGGGTATTTCGACCCTTCCGTACATTCAGGACACAGCATGAAAACCGCACAGGAACTTCGCTCCGGCAACGTCATCATGGTGGGCAACGACCCTCTCGTGGTGCAGAAGGCCGAATACAACAAGTCCGGCCGCAACGCCGCGGTCGTGAAGATGAAGCTCAAGAACCTGCTCACCGGCGCCCCCTCGGAGTCGGTGTACAAGGCCGACGACAAGTTCGAGGTGGTGCAGCTCGAGCGCAAGGAAGTGAGCTACTCGTACTTCTCGGATCCGATGTACGTCTTCATGGACGAGGAGTACAACCAGTACGAGGTCGAAGCCGAGAACATGACCGACGCCCTCAAGTACCTCGAGGACGGCATGCCTTGCGAAGTGGTGTTCTACAACGGCAAGGCGATCTCGGTGGAACTGCCCACCACGGTGGTGCGCGAGGTGACCTACACGGAGCCCGCCGTCAAGGGCGACACCTCGGGCAAGGTGCTGAAGCCCGCCAAGATCGCCACCGGTTTCGAGCTTCCGGTGCCGGCCTTCGTCGAGATCGGCGACAAGATCGAGATCGACACGCGTACCGACGAGTACCGCAACCGCGTCAAGTGACGCGCCCCGTGCGAGCCCTCCGGGGCTCGCCCAGGTGCGGGATATCCGCACTTGCACCGATGCCTCGATACGCTAGGCTTCAAGTTGTGAACCCAAGCGAACGAATCAGGCTGAAAAACGCCATCCTCATGCTGAGCGCCGCCGCGGCGTTCGGCGTAGCGGGTTGCAGTCGCGACCTGCCTTCCTCCGATACGCAGCTCGCAGTCGGCGCGCCGGCTGCCTCGGCACCGCCCGCTGCCCCATCCGTCCCTGCGACCACGTCTTCCGCCGCGCCCACCGGGCAACCGGCCGAAGCCGCGCCTGCCGCCGGTGAAACCGGGCCGGCGCCTGCCACGGCGGCCGAAGGTCCCGCCGAAGCGGGCGAGCCCGGCCAGGTTGCCACCCGTGACGCCAAGGAGGCCACCGAAGAGGCCGCGCGACGGATCCTCGACGCGACCCGCGGCGCCGCCGAGAAGCTCAAGGAAGCGGGCCGCGAAGCCGTGGAGACGGTACGCGAGGTTGCCGCCGGCAAGGACGAGAAATAGCCGGCCGGCTCACACCTGGCGCGGCATCGGATACTTCCTCCTGAACCTGGCGTAGATCTGCCTCAGCGTCTTCTCGTGTGCCAGATGGCGGTGTTCCGCCGCGTGGGCGATCAGCTCCCGGTGCATCTGGTGCAGGCGATGGATGCCGCGCAGGTCGGCAAGCAGTGCGTTGCCGAGCTCGGCGGCCACCATGGCGGGAAGCTGCTCGTGCTCCGCGATCACATCGATCGTGTCTCGGTCCAGATCGATGAAATCCAGGCAATCGGCCAGGGTCAGCATGGTCCTCTCCTCCTCGAAGGAGTAGGCGATGCGCATCGTCCTGGTGATGGGATGCACCAAGACGGTGCGCACGGCCTGCCCTCAATCGCCCCCGGCGCCTTCCAGTAGAGCCGGGGCGGCACTCAAGTCCCTGAGTCTTATTCGTTTTTCTTGTAGTCCGCGCCGGAGCCAAGCGGTTGCCGGGGCGGACGACCGAAATCACGCAAGCCTCGTGCCGTCCGGACACGGACCGACACCGGTTGCGCCCGCTAGAATCACCCCTTCGCCGCCCACCGCGCAGCCATGTCCGACCATATCCGCATCCTCGGCGCCCGCCACAACAACCTGAAGAACCTGTCCCTGGACATTCCCCTCGACGCCCTGACCGTCGTCACCGGAGTGTCCGGGTCGGGCAAGTCCTCGCTGGTGTTCGACACCCTCTACGCGGAGGGCCAGCGGCGCTACGTGGAGACCTTCTCGCCCTACGCCCGGCAGTTCCTGGACCGGATGGACAAGCCCCAGGTGGACCGCATCGAAGGGGTGCCGCCTGCGATCGCCATCGACCAGACCAACCCGGTGCGCACCTCGCGCTCGACGGTGGGCACCATGACCGAGCTCACCGACCACTTCAAGCTGCTTTACGCCCGCGCGGCGCGCCTGCACTGCCGCGGCTGCGGGGTGGAGGTGCGGCGCGACAACCCGGAGAGCATCCAGGCCGCGCTCGCCGAGCGCTGCGCCCACGACGATCCGCGCCTGGTGGTGACTTTCCCGGTGCCGGTGCCGGCGAACTTCGGCGAGGAGGAGATCACCGCGCTCCTCGAGCGCCAGGGCTACACCCGCATCCACGCCCGTGAGGGCGAGGTGCTGCACGTGGTGCAGGACCGTTTCCGCCTGTCGAATGCCGAGCCCGCGCGAGTCGCCGAGGCCGTGGAGACGGCGCTCGTGCGCGGCCAGGGACGCATGGCGGTGCGGGCGATGCGCGACGACGGCGAGACGGTGTGGCGCTTCTCCGACGACCTGCACTGCGCCGACTGCGACATCCACTATGCCGACCCCACCCCCGGCCTCTTCTCCTTCAACTCGCCCATCGGTGCCTGCGAGACCTGCCGCGGCTTCGGCCGGGTGATCGGGGTGGATTTCGGGCTGGTCGTGCCCGACGAGTCGAAGACGCTGGCCGAAGGCGCGGTGAAGCCCTGGCAGACCGCGAGCTATCGCGAATGCCAGGACGACATGGCGAAGATGGCCAAGAAGTACGGCGTGGCCATGGACGTGCCCTTCCGCGACCTGCCGCCCGAGCATCGCCGCTGGGTGCTGGAAGGCGACGACAGCTGGAAGAGCTGGGAGTCGTCCTGGCCCAGGAAGTGGTACGGCGTGCGCCACTTCTTCGACTGGCTGGAGACCAAGGCCTACAAGATGCACATCCGGGTGCTCCTGTCGCGCTACCGCAGCTACACCGAGTGCCCGGCCTGCCACGGCGCACGCCTGAAGCCGGAGGCGTTGCTGTGGCGCCTGGGCGAACCGGGCCTCGCCATCCACGAGCTCATGGCCCTGCCCATCCGCCGCGTGCGCGCCTTCATCGGCGAGCTGCGCCTGCCGCAGCCCCTGGACGAGGCGACCGACCTCCTGCTCGGCGAGATCCGCACCCGGCTCGACTACCTCGCCGACGTGGGGCTCGCCTACCTCACCCTCGACCGGCAGTCGCGCACCCTCTCGGGCGGCGAGGTCCAGCGCATCAACCTCACCACCGCGCTGGGCACCTCCCTGGTGAACACCCTGTTCGTGCTCGACGAGCCCTCCATCGGCCTGCATCCGCGCGACATCGACCGCATCCTGGGCGTGATGCGGCGCCTGCGCGACGCGGGCAACACCCTGGTGGTGGTGGAGCACGATCCGCAGGTGATGCAGGCGGCCGACCGGCTCCTGGACATCGGGCCCGGCCCCGGCGAGCGGGGCGGCGAGATCGTGGCCTTCGCGCCCCCTGCCGTCATCGCCGCCGACCCGGCCTCGCTCACCGGCGCCTACCTCGCCGGGCGCAAGCGGGTGGATGCCGGACGCCGCCTGCGGCCGGTGCAGCCGGGCGAGCCGGTGCTGCGCCTGGTCGGCGCCCGCGAGCACAACCTGCGCGGCATCGACGTGGACTTTCCGCTGGGTCGCCTGGTGTGCGTGTCCGGGGTGTCCGGCTCCGGCAAATCCACCCTGGTGCAGGACGTCCTCTACCCCGCACTGGCCAAGCACTTCGGCCTGGCGGTGGAGACGCCGGGGGCCTTCGAGCGCCTCGAGGGCGTGGAGGCGCTCCACGGCGTGGTGATGGTGGACCAGTCCGCCATCGGCAAGAGCGCCCGCTCCAACCCGGTGAGCTACGTCGGCGCGTGGGACGCGATCCGCGCCCTCTTCGCCGCCCTGCCCGAGGCCAAGCACCGCGGCTACACGCCCGGCACCTTCAGCTTCAACTCCGGCACCGGGCGCTGTCCGACCTGCACCGGCTCCGGCTTCGAGCATGTGGAGATGCAGTTCCTCTCCGACGTGTACCTGCGCTGCCCGGACTGCGACGGCAAGCGCTACCGGCCCGAGGTGCTGGAGCTGCAGTGGCGCGGCAAGTCGGTCGCCGAGGTGCTCGAGCTCACCGTATCCGAGGCGCTCGGCTTCTTCGCCGACCAGCCGGCGGTACAGGCGGTGCTCGCGCCGCTGGCCGACGTGGGCCTGGACTACCTGCGCCTGGGCCAGCCCGTGCCCACGCTGTCGGGCGGCGAGGCGCAGCGCCTCAAGCTCGCCGGCCACCTGGCCGAGGCGGCCCGGCTCGCCGGCAAGAAGAAGAACGGCAAGGGCGAGGCCGCCGGCCAGCTCCTGTTCCTCTTCGACGAGCCCACCACCGGCCTGCACTTCGAGGATGTCGCGACCCTGCTGCGTGCCTTCGACAAGCTCCTGGAGGCCGGCCACGCGCTGGTGGTGATCGAGCACAACCTGGACGTGCTGCTCGCCGCCGACTGGGTCATCGACCTGGGGCCCGAGGGCGGCGAGGGCGGCGGCGAGATCGTGGCGGTGGGCACACCCCAGGCCCTGATGGACGCGCCCGCCTCCCACACCGGCCGCGCGCTCTCCGCCTACGCCCGGGGGCTCGCCGCGCCCGCGGTGCAGGCGGCCGAGCCCGTCGCCCGCTACCGCCCGGTGGCCGCGCCCGCCATCGAGATCCGCCACGCCCGCGAGCACAATCTCAAGAACGTGAGCCTCACGATCCCCCGCGACCGCTTCACGGTGATCACCGGGCTGTCGGGTTCCGGGAAATCCACCCTCGCCTTCGACATCGTGTTCGGCGAGGGCCAGCGCCGCTACCTGGAGTCGCTCAACGCCTACGCGCGCCAGTTCGTGCAGCCGTCCGCCCGCCCCGACGTGGATGCGCTCTTCGGCATTCCGCCCACGGTGGCAATCGAGCAGCGGGTGAGCCGCGGCGGGCGCAAGAGCACCGTGGGCACCCTCACCGAGATCCAGCCTTTCCTGCGCCTCATGTGGGTGAAACTCGGCACCCAGTACTGCCCGAAGTGCGACGTCCCGGTCTCGCCCCAGAGCTTCGAGGCGATCGCCGCCCAGGTACTGCGGGATTTCCGGGGCGCTTCGGTCGAGCTCCTTGCCCCCCTGGTGACCGGCCGCAAGGGCCTCTACACCGACCTCGCCAAGTGGGCGAAGAACAAGGGCTACGCCCAGTTGCGGGTGGATGGGGAATACCTGCCCACCGCCAAATGGCCGCGGCTCGATCGCTACCAGGAGCACACCATCGAGCTGCCGGTGGGCATGGCGGTGGCCGCTCCCGAGCACGAGGCGGCCCTGCGCGCCCATCTCGCCGAGGCGCTCGAGCACGGCAAGGGGGTGGTGCGGGTGCTGGAGATCGGCAAGCTCGGCGCCGCGCCGGTCACCTTCTCCACCCTGCGGGCCTGCCCCTGCTGCGGCTCCAGCTTTCCCGAGCCGGATCCGCGGCTCTTCTCCTACAACGCCAAGCACGGCTGGTGCCCCAGCTGCTACGGCACCGGCCTGGCGATCGCAGGGCGGGTGGAGGATCCGGATGCCCTCGACCTGGGCGAGCTGGAGACGGACGGCGAGGCGGTCTGCCCCGCCTGCGAGGGCGCGCGGCTCAACCCGGTGGCGCGCGCGGTGCGTTTCCGCGGGCTGGGCATCCACGAGCTCTCGTCGCTCCCGGTGGCGCGGGTGGACGCCTTCTTCGCCGGTCTGGAGCTCGCCGGCCGCGAGGCCGAGATCGGCCGCGACCTGGTGAGCGAGATCCGCGGCCGGCTCGCCTTCTTGCAGCAGGTCGGCCTCGCCTACCTGGCCCTCGACCGCGCCGCGCCCACCCTCTCCGGCGGCGAGGCCCAGCGCATCCGCCTCGCCGCCCAGCTCGGCTCCAACCTGCGGGGCGTGTGCTACATCCTGGACGAGCCCACCATCGGCCTGCACCCGCGCGACAACCGGCTGCTGCTCGACACGCTGGCCGCGTTGCGCGACCGCGGCAACACCCTGCTGGTGGTCGAGCACGACGAGGACACCATCCGCAGCGCCGACCATCTCATCGACCTCGGCCCCGGTGCCGGGGTGCGCGGCGGGCGGGTGGTGGCGGAAGGCGACCTCGCCGCCCTCATGGCCGCCCCCGAGTCGGCCACCGGCACCTGCCTGCGCGCCCCCCTCGCCCATCCGATGCGGCCGCCGCGCGGGCTCGGCGCCGACGATCCGGCGCTGGTGGTGAAGCGCGCCACCCTGCACAACCTGAAGGACGTCACCGTGCGCGTGCCCCTCGCCCGCCTCACGGTGGTGACCGGCGTGTCGGGTTCGGGGAAATCCACGCTGGCCCGCGACGTGCTCCTCGGGAGCCTCGTCCGCGCCCTCGCTTCCCGCGGCGCCGAGCCGCCGGTGGGCTGCGCCGCCCTGGAGGGCTGGGAGCAGGTAGGCCGCGTGCTGGAGGTGGACCAGACCCCCATCGGCAAGACGCCGCGCTCCTGCCCCGCCACCTACGTCGGCTTCTGGGACGCGATCCGCAAGCTCTTCGCCGACACTTTCGAGGCCAAGACCCGCGGCTGGAACGCCTCGCGCTTCTCTTTCAATACCGGCGCCGGACGCTGCCCGGTGTGCGAGGGCCAGGGCCAGACCACGGTGGAGATGAGCTTCCTGCCCGACGTGAAGCTGCCCTGCGAGGCCTGCGGCGGCGCCCGCTTCAACGCGGAGACCCTCACCGTGCGCTGGCGCGAACGGAACGTCGCCGAGGTGCTGGCGATGCCGGTGGACGAGGCGGTCGACTTCTTCGCCGCCCACCCGGCCATCGCCCATCCGCTGCGCCTGCTGCAGGACGTGGGGCTGGGCTACCTCACCCTCGGGCAGGCGAGTCCGACGCTGTCGGGCGGCGAGGCGCAGCGCATCAAGCTCGTTACCGAGCTCGCCAAGGTGCGCGGCCGCGCCGGCGAGGCGGCCGCCACCGGCGGGCGCCCGCTCCCGCCCGAGCGGCACACCCTCTACGTACTCGACGAGCCCACGGTGGGCCTGCACATGGCCGACGTGGACAAGCTGATCCGTGTCCTGCACCGCCTCACCGACGCCGGCCACACCGTGCTCGTCATCGAGCACGACCTGGACGTCATGGCCGAGGCGGACTGGATCGTCGACCTCGGCCCCGAGGGCGGCGAAGGCGGAGGCGCGATCGTCGCCGCCGGCGCACCATCGGCGGTGATGGCGGTGGAGGGATCGCATACCGGGCGGCACCTCGCCGCTTTCCTCGCCGGTCGTGCCATGCCGGACGGCATGGGCGGGAACTCGTCCGGCATGGCGTCGGTCAGCAGCCGGTGAATGCAATCCGGATCGAGGTTCATATGAGCGAACGACGCGTCCGCGTGTGGGACCTGCCCACCCGCCTCTTCCACTGGCTGCTGGCCATCCTGGTCGCCGCGGCCTTCGTGACCGGCCTGCAGGGCGGCAACCTGATGGTGTGGCATGGCCGCCTCGGCCTGCTGCTCGGCGGGCTCCTCGCCTTCCGCCTCGCCTGGGGCCTGTTCGGCTCGACCTACGCCCGCTTCTCCCAGTTCGTGCGGGGACCCGGCGCCATCCGCGCCTACCTGCGCGGCGAATGGCGCGGTCTCGGCCACAATCCGCTGGGGGCGCTGTCGGTGCTGGCACTCCTCGCGGTCCTGGCCTTCCAGGTGGCGAGCGGACTCGTCGCGAACGACGACATCGCCTTCACCGGGCCGCTCTATGCTGCGGTGGCGAGCGAGACCAGCGAAATGCTCACCAGCCTGCACCGGCTCAACATGTGGGTGATCGGGGCACTGGTGGCGCTGCATCTGGCCGCCGTGGCGTGGTACGTCCGCATACGCAAGGAAGACCTGGTGAAGCCGATGCTCACCGGCTACAAGGTGGCGACCGATCCCGCCCAGGAGCCGGCAACGGGCGGCGGGGTTCTCGCACTGGCGGCTGCGCTGGCCGTAGCCGGCTTCGCCGTCTGGGCGGCCGCCGGCAACCTGCTGCCGCCCCCGCCGCCGCCTCCAGCACCGGAGACGTTGCCGAACTGGTGATCCAGCAGCCTCCCGGAAAACAAAGAGGCCGCTCGCGCGGCCTCTCCTCTTTCCGGTCAGGATCGGGGATTACTCGGCGCGGAACTTGTCGTGACAGGCCTTGCAGCTTTCGCCGAGCTTGCCGAAGGCGGCCTTGATGGTCGCCTGGTCGCCGTCGGCGGCGACCTTGGCGAGGTCGTTGGCGGCCATGTTGAAGTTCTTCGCGAGCTTGCCCACTTCTTCCATGTTCTGGAAGAGCTCGGGCTTCACGCGCGTCTTCTGGTTGCCGACGTCCCTGTCGGTGCCCGGGCCGTACAGCTGGCCCATCCCGGAGTTGGCGATTCCGGCGATGGCGGCCGCGGCGGCCGCGACCTGGTCCTTGTTGAACGGCACCGAGCCTTCGACCACCTGGGCCTTGATCTTGCCCATGTTCCAGCTCATGAAGCTGTAACCGGCCTTGCGGAACTTGATCTGGTCTTCGGGCTTGACCTGAGCTGCGGCGACGCCGGCGAGCGACACCGCGATCACGCCGAGCGCGGCGCGAACGAACATTCCTTTCATTGCTGACCTCATGACGTATTGGTTGGGGATTGCCCGGACGGGATTACGACCGGATGCGAAAACGGTGGTTCAAGCTTTTACATAAGTTTCCGATGATATTCCCTGGGGGTGCATCGCGTCACCCCGTACCCGACTTGGGCAGCATAAACTCAAGCAACTACGAAATGTGTCGTAGATAATCTTGACCATCGACAATTCCGACCCGGCCGCCTGCCGGCAAAAGGAGAAGAACATGCGCCGATTGGCTGATACGCCGATCTGGGTACGGCTTACGGGAGCCATCTGGCTCATGCTGGTGCTCGCCTGGGGCAGCATGATCGCCTGGGAAACCAAGGTGAATCGGGATACGGCGATCGCCCAGGCCAAGGAGTTCGCGAGCACGGTGAACGAGATGACCATGGCGGGCCTCACCGGCATGATGATTACCGGCACGGTGGCGCAGCGCGACGTCTTCCTCGACCAGATCAAGGAACTCTCCGCGGTACGCGGGCTGAAGGTGATCCGCGGCGAGGCGGTCTCCAAGGTCTACGGCCCGGGTCACGGCAGCGAGGACGTGCTCGACGAAGCCGAGCGCAAGGCGATCGAAACCGGGCAGTCGATCATCCGCATCGAAGAGGATCCGCAGCACGGCGAGCACCTGCGCGTGGTGGTCCCGTCGCTGGCCTCCAAGAACTACCTGGGCAAGGACTGCATCCTGTGCCACCAGGTCCCGGAGGGCACGCCGCTCGGTGCGGTGAGCATGCGCGTTTCGCTGGACAAGGTGAACGCGGCCGTGGCCGAGTTCCGCAACCAGAGCATCCTTTTCGCCCTGCTCGTCTCGCTGCCGCTGCTCGGTTTCGTCTACCTCTTCATCCGCAACTTCGTGTCGCGCCCGCTCGCACACCTCACCGACAGCCTGTCGGAAATCGCCAAGGGCGAGGGGGATCTCACCCGCCGCCTGGACGGAGAGGGCGACGACGAGATCGGGCGTGCCGCGCGGACCTTCAATGCCATGCTGGCGGCGATCGGCGGGCTGGTGCGCCAGGTGTCGACCTCGGCGTCCGCCGTGACGCGCTCGGCACACAGCCTGTCGGAGAGCGCCGCGCGGGTGGCGGAGAGCTCCAACCGCCAGAACGTGCAGTCGGTGAGCGCGGCCACCACGGTCGAAGGCCAGCGCGAGAACATCTCGAACGTGGCGCAGAGTACCGAGGAGGTGCGGGCGCGCTCGCGCGACAGCCTGGCGCGTTCCCAGGAAGGCCAGCGCAGCCTCGAGCATCTCATCGGCGAGGTCGCGCACGTGGAGGAATCGGTGCGCCACATGGCCGACTCGGTGGGCGCCTTCCTCGCCTCCACGGCCACCATCACCGGCATGACGCGCGAGGTGCGCGAGATCGCCGAGCAGACCAACCTCCTGGCGCTCAACGCAGCGATCGAGGCTGCCCGCGCCGGCGAGCAGGGCCGCGGGTTCGCGGTCGTGGCCGACGAGGTGCGCAAGCTCGCCGAGAAGTCGGCGCGCTCGGCCGGCGAGATCGACGGCATCACCCAGGACATTACGCGCCAGTCGTCGGCCGTTCAGGAGTCGATCGCCCGCGGACTGGAACACCTCCAGACCAGCCGAAACGCGGCCGAGCTGCTCTCCGACGTGTTCCGTGCCGCCAACCAGTCGGTGAGCGAGGTCGGCGAAGGCCTGGACCGCATCGCGGCCGCCTCGGACGAGCAGCGCCGCTCGAGCGAGACCATCACCGCGAACATCGAGGCGATCGCCGACATGGCCAAGGCGAACAACGAGGCGATCCAGCACACTGTCGACGCGGCGCGCGAACTCGAGCGCCTCGCGGCCGAGCTCCAGGACTCGGTGTCGCGGTTCAAGGTCTAGCGGGTCGGATCACGCGGGCTTCAGTGGCGGATCGCGCCGAAGAAGCGCGCCGCTTCGCTCACCGACTCTCCGACCAGCGCGAATCCGCGCAGCGTTCCACGCCGGTCGTGGAAGAGCGCGCGCACGCCACGCGGCGTGGCGCTTTCCTGCCACTCCCCGGCCACCGGCGGCGGCTCGCACACCACCGTCGGGCAGCACTCCAGCTGCAGCCGCTGCAGCCGCGGTTGCCAGCTCATGCGCGCCTGGGTCCCCGTCAGCACCCCGGCGAGCACCCTTGCCGCAGCCTCGATGTCCTCGTGCAGCACAAACAGCCTTCCACCGAGCTCAGCACACTCGCCCACCGCGTAGATCGCCGGGTCGCTCGTGCGCAGCTGATGGTCGACGACGATGCCGCGTCCGATGGCGAGTCCCGCATCGGCCGCGATCGCAGCGGTCGGCCGTGTTCCGACGGCGGCTACCACCAGCTCGGCGGTGAGGCGCTGGCCCGACAGGGTCAGGAGCTCCAGATCCTCGAGCCCCTGTTCGATGCTCTGCACGCCATCCTCCAGACGCACCTCCACGCCGGCCGCGTGAAGCGTGCGCGCCACCCGGGCGCCGCACAGCACAGGAAGGAGGTCGGCGAGCAGGCGGTTGCCGGGTTCGAACAGGGTGACCTCGCAGCCGGCGCGCACCAGCCCCTCGGCCACCTCGCACCCCAGCAGTCCGCCGCCCAATACCGCCACCCGGCGGCGGCCGTCGAGCTCGTTGCGGAAGTAGCGGTAGTCGGCGAGGTTCGCGAGGGTGAGGACTTGCGAGGCGGCATTGCCGCGCAGCGGCGCCGGCCGCAAGGGACGGGCGCCCAGCGCCAGCACCAGTTCGCCGTAAGCCTGCTCCCCCCGGTCGGTATGGATCACCCGGCGCTCGCGGTCGATGGCGCGCACGCGGGTGTGGGTGAAGATGCTGGCATCGAGGCGGTGGGCCATCTGCTCGGCGCTGGCCAGCACCAGGTCGCCGGGCATCTTGCCCCGGGCCAGGCCGCAGGCGAGCTGACTCTTTGCGTAGGCGCAGCCGTCGTCTGCGGTGTAGAGCCAGACGCGCCGTCCGCGGTCGACGTGACGGACCGCGCGCAGCAGGCCGTAGCCCGCCATCCCGCTACCGACAATGACCAGGGGCGTACTCATGGCCGTCATCCCGTGCGCGATTCGTCACACGTACCGCGCCCGCCTTCGGCGACGCACGCGGCACCCCATGCGGCCATCAAGCTGCCGCGCCCCGGGAGGGGACGCGGCATGGCCGAAGCTCAGCCTTCCAGCAGGCTGCGTAGCATCCAGGCGGTCTTCTCGTGCACCTGCATGCGCTGCGTGAGCAGATCCGCTGTCGGCTCGTCGCTCACCTTGTCCACCAGCGGCAACACGCTGCGTGCCGTCCGCACCACCGCTTCCTGGCCCCGGATCAGCTGGCGGATCATCTCCGTCGCGTTGGGCACCCCGTCGGGCTCCTTCAGGCTGGTGAGTGCCGCAAAGTCCCGGTAGGTTCCCGGTGCCGGAAAACCGAGTGCACGGATACGCTCGGCGATCAGGTCGACGGCCGTCGCGAGCTCGGTGTACTGCGCCTCGAACATGAGGTGCAGGGTGTTGAACATCGGCCCCGTGACGTTCCAATGGAAGTTGTGCGTGGTCAGATAGAGCGTATAGCTGTCGGCCAGAAGGCGCGACAGTCCGTCTGCGATCTCACTGCGATCCTTCTCGTTGATCCCGATATCGATTTCCATCTGCATGCTCCGTTCAAGGTAAGCGTCGCCTGGATTCGTCCCGGCTGGCCCTGGGCCTCACACTTCATGCTATGCGAAATCCCTGGGGCCTTCCAGTTGAATACGGGCATCGGGACGATGGACGTCGCCTATGGCGTTGCGGCCGTCTCCCGCACCGGACTGCGGCCGATCGGCCGCACGCCCGGCAGCGCGCTCTCCAGGATGGCGCTGCGCAGCACGTCGATCGCGCCGCTGCGCGGGTAGGTGACCCGCCAGGCCAGCGCCACCCGGCGCAGCGGCTCGGGCTCGCAGAACGGACGCACCGCCACCAGGGAGTTCTGTGCCGGCAGCTCGTCCGCCGCCGAGCTCGGCAGCACGGTGACCCCCAGGCCGGTCGCCACCATGTGGCGGATGGTTTCCAGCGAGCTGCCCTCCAGCGTGCGCTGCAGGCCGCCCACGCTGCGGCAGTGGGGACAGACCTCCAGCACCTGATCGCGGAAACAGTTGCCCGCGCCGAGCAGCAGGAGCTGGTCCCCGGCGAGGGTGTCGGGGTCGACGCAGTCGAGCCCGGTCCACGGATGGGCGGCCGGAATGACCACGCGGAACGGCTCGTCGTAGACCGGCTGCGCCACGACCCCCGCTTCCTCGAAGGGCAGCGAGATGACGATCACGTCGAGCTCGCCGCGCTTCAACGCGTCCGCGAGCCGCGTGGTGTAGTTCTCCTGGATGATGAGCGGCATGCGCGGTGCGAGCCGATGTACCAGCGGGATGAGCCGCGGCAGCAGGTAGGGCCCGATGGTGTAGATCACCCCCACCCGCAGCGGACCGGCCAGGGGATCCTTGCCGGCGGCGGCGATCTCCGGGATCTGCGCCGCCTCCAGCAGCACTTTCTCGGCCTGGGCCACGATGCGCTGGCCGGTGTCCGTGATCTTCACCTCGGTGGCGCTGCGCTCGAACAGCTGCACGCCGAGCTCCTCTTCCACCTTCTTGATGGCCACCGACAGCGTCGGCTGGCTGACGTGACATTTTTCCGCGGCCCGGCCGAAGTGCCGTTCGTGGGCCAGGGCGATCAGGTAGCGCAGATCGGTAAGGGTCATGGGCCAGTTTCCCTCGATGCAAGGCGAAGTCTGTGCTTACATATTAACCTCGTCGGGCTGCCGCGCCGCCCTTGATCGGCGAGCACCTGTCCCCACATAGGTTGCAGGGGGTCGTGCGACGGGTGGGAACGCCCCGCCCGGTGCGGCGTCTACTTCTTCCCATCATCTACAAAAAAACTGAACAGCATGCGCAAAGCGATCGCCACGAGCGCCTTTTCGGTCGCGCTCCTTGCCTGCCTGGCCACGGGCTATCCCCTGTCGTCCGTACACGCTGCCACCGCGACCCAGACACCCCCGTCTGGCCAGTTGGTGACCCCTAACCGCTACGGCCTGCCGGACTTCGGCGACCTCGTCGATCAGGTCGGCCCCGCCGTGGTCAACATCAGCGTGGTGAAGCAGCAGGCGGCCGTCGACGGCGGCCTGTCGCCCGATGATCCGTTCTACGAGTTCCTGCGCCGCTTCGGCGTACCGGTCCCCGGGATGCCCGGGATGCCCGGACGCGGCCCGCGCATCAGCCGCGGCATCGGCTCCGGCTTCATCGTGAGTCCGGACGGCTACGTGCTCACCAACGCCCACGTGGTGGGCGACAGCTCCTCGGAAGTGACGGTGCGCCTGACGGACCGGCGCGAGTTCAAGGCCAAGGTCGTCGGGATCGACCGTCGGACGGACATCGCAGTGCTCAAGATCGATGCCACCGGCCTGCCCGTGGTGCGCACCGGCAATGCCGAGGACGCGCGGGTCGGCGAATGGGTGGTCGCGGTCGGTTCGCCCTTCGGCTTCGACAACACCGTGACGGCCGGCATCATTTCGGCCAAGGCGCGGCGCCTGCCGGACGAGAACTACGTGCCATTCCTTCAGACCGACGTGGCGATCAACCCCGGCAACTCGGGCGGACCGCTCTTCAATCTGAACGGCGAGGTGATCGGCATCAACTCCCAGATCTACTCGCGCTCGGGCGGCTTCATGGGGATCTCCTTCGCGATCCCGATCGACGTGGCGCTTTCAGTGCGCGACCAGATCATCAAGTTCGGCCGGGTGCAGCGCGGCAAGCTCGGCGTGACCATCCAGGGCATGGATCGCGAGCTCGCCCAGTCCTTCGGCCTGTCCGAGCCGACCGGCGCGCTCGTCGCCAACGTGGAGCCCGGCAGCGCCGCCGACAAGGCCGGCCTGCGAGCGGGCGACGTGGTTCTCGCGGTCGATGGCGTGAAGGCCGCCGAGTCGGGCGATCTGCCGCGGCTCATCGGCGAGAAGCGGCCCGGCACGACGGTGAAGCTGGAGATCTGGCGCGACGGCAAATCGCGCACGGTGACCGCGACTCTGGACGAGATGAGCCCCGAGACAGTCGCGGAGGCCGCACCCGCCCAGGGCGGCGAGGACACGGGCGGCAAGCTCGGCCTCGGCGGCCGCGCGCTAACGGGCGAGGAAGCGAGTCAGCTCGGCGTGCGCGGCGGGGTGGTGGTGGAACGCGTCGCCGGCCCCGCGGCCGAGGCCGGGCTGCAGCCGGGCGACGTGGTGCTGGCGGTGAACAATCAGGCGATCACCAGCGTGGACCATTTCCGCAAACTCCTCGAGCGTGCCGGGAACCGCTTCGCGCTGCTGGTGCAGCGGGGCACCTCGCGGCTGTTCGTGCCGGTCAAGATCGGCTGAGGTCGCCCGTCATGGCGAACAAGACCCTCGGGACGCGGCAGAAGATGGTGTATCGGCCCGCTCCGGGGCGGCAGGATCTCCGCGCCGCGCCGCCTCCGCCGCCCAGGGCGCAGCGCCGGCGCGGTCCGCCGCCGCCCAAGACATCCACGGACGAGGGCTGACCGTCCGCGCATCCCCGCTTGCAGGGGCGGCGGAAACGCGAAGGGGAGCCGCGGCTCCCCATGTATTCGCGGCTGCCGCCGCTCCGGCGGCGGGTGGACGCGTCGTTTCAGGTGGAGAGGATTGTCAGCCCGCCGCGCGCTTGCGCGGCGCACCGTTCGCCTTGACGGCTCCCTTCGCCGTGCCGCTCTTGGCCGCCCGCGGCTCCTTGGCCTCGAACTCGAAGCCGACCTTGCCGTCGGCACCGCGCACCAGGAAGGCGGAGAACTTGCGCCGGGTGCGCGCGGACACGAAGCCCTTGAGGAGGTCCGTGCGGCCCTCGGCCAGGAGCTTCGCCATCTGCTCGCGCTCCACCGGCTGCTGCAGGATGACCTTGCCCGAGCGGAAGTCGCAGGACTTGTCCGGCCCCACGGACTTCTCGCACACATAGGCCATGCCGTGCTCGAAGACGCGGGCGCCGCACTTGGGGCAGGGCCCGAGCGACTCCTGACCCGAGAAGTCCACCGGCTCGGCGCCCTCGCCTTCGTCCTTCGGCTGGCCGAAATCGAACTCCGGCTGCTTCTCGTCGTTCAAGCGGATCTCGGCGTTGAAAAGCCGCCCCATCTTGTTGCGGAAGCCGGTGAGCGGGCCGACCCGGCCCTCGCGCAGCAGGGTCTCGATCTCCTCGATCTCGAACTGGCGGCCGGCGACGATCTTCCACGTGCTCCAGTCGCAGGACTGGCAGGCGAACTTCTTGTAGTTCTCCTTCACCACCCCGCCGCACCTGGGGCAGGGTGCGGAAAGCGTCACGAAGTCGCCCGGCACGGTGTCGGACTCGAAGCGCTTGGCGCGCTCCACGATCTCGCGCGCCATCTGCGCGATCTCGTGCATGAAGGCCGGCCGCGAGAGCTGGCCGCGCTCCATCTGGGCGAGCTTGTGCTCCCATTCGCCGGTGAGCTCGGGCGAGGTGAGCGCGTTGACGTCCAGCCCCTTCAGCAGCGTGATGAGCGAGAAGGCCTTGGCGCTCGGGATGAGCTCCCGTCCCTCGCGGTGCAGGTACTGCTCGGCGATGAGACCTTCGATGATCTGGGCGCGGGTGGCCGGGGTTCCCAGGCCGCGATCGGCCATGGCCGCGCGCAGCTCCTCGTCGTCGACCATCTTGCCCGCGCCTTCCATGGCGGACAGCAGCGTCGCTTCGTTGTAGCGGGCGGGCGGCTTGGTGACCAGGGATTTCACCTGGATGGCGTCGGTAGACACCGTCTCGTTCTGCTCGACCGCCACCAGCTGGGCGCCGCCCTCGTCGTCCTCGCGCACCGCCTCCTTGCCGTACACCGCGAGCCAGCCGGGATTGACCAGCACCTTGCCCTCGGTCTTGAAGGATTCGTCCTCGACGCGGGTGATGCGGGTGGTGACGCGATACTCGGCGGCCGGGTAGAACACCGCCAGGAAGCGGCGGGTCACCAGGTCGTAGATCTTGTGCTCGGCCTCCGACAGGTTCTTCGGAGGCGTGCCGGTGGGCACGACGGCGAAGTGGTCGGAGACCTTGGCGTTGTTGAAGATGCGCTTGTTGGGCCGCACCCAGCCCTGCTTCGCGATCTCGCCGGCGAAGGGCGCGTACTGCGCCGGCAGCGCCCCCATCACGTCCTTCACCGTGCCGAGGTAGTCCTCGGGCAGGGCGCGCGAATCGGTCCGGGGGTAGGTGAGCACCTTGTGGCGCTCGTAGAGCGCCTGGGCGAGTTGCAGGGTGACCCGCGCGGAAAAGCCGAAGCGGCCGTTGGCTTCGCGCTGCAGGCTGGTGAGATCGAAGAGCAGCGGCGAGAGCTGGGTCGAGGGCTTCGACTCCTCCGTCACCGTCCCCGGCCTGCCCTCGCATTTCGCCTTGATGGCCTCGGCGCGCGCCTTGTCCCACAGGCGGAAGGCCGTCGCGTGCTCGTCGCCCTCGGGCTTCCTGAAGCCCGGGTCGAACCAGCGCCCGGGATAGCTGCCCGTGGCGCAGCCGAAGCTGGCCTCCAGCTCCCAGTAGTCGCGCGGCTTGAAGTCGCGGATCTTCTGCTCGCGCTCGACCACGATGGCCAGCGTGGGCGTCTGCACCCGCCCCACGGTGGTGAGGTGGAAGCCGCCCGTCTTGGAGTTGAAGGCGGTCATCGCGCGGGTGCCGTTGATGCCGATCAGCCAGTCGCTCTCGGCGCGGCACACCGCCGCCTCGCGCAGTCCCGCCACCTCCTGTGCCGAGCGCAGCTGGGCAAAGCCTTCGCGGATGGCGGCGGGGGTCATCGACTGCAGCCACAGTCGCGCGACCGGCTTGTCGGTCTTCGCGTGCTGCACGATGTAATTGAAGATCAGCTCGCCCTCGCGGCCCGCGTCGCAGGCGTTGATGAGGCCGGTGACGTCCTTGCGCTTGATGAGCCTGGTCAGGAGCTTCAAGCGGTCGTCGGTCTTCTCGATGGGCTTGAGCGCGAAGTGGGGCGGAATCACCGGCAGGTGGGCGAAGGTCCACTTGCCGCGCTTGACCTCGTACTCCTCGGGCACCACCAGCTCGAGCAGGTGGCCGACCGCGGACGAAAGGACATACTCCTCCGACTCGAAGTAGTCCTTCTCCTTGGTAAAGCCGCCCAGCGCGCGTGCGATGTCCTGCGCGACCGATGGCTTCTCCGCGATGATCAGTTGCTTGCTCATGCCTGTTGGGGGCCGCCTTGGAAAACCCGAGCGGGTCTTCGCCTGTATGGTTGTGAGTCGTTCCGTTCCGGGTGCCGGAACGGCCTCGCTACGATTCAGCGGAGCCTCGGGCTCCGAAAAACACCCGCCTCGCCGATCCCGGCACGAACACCTGGGCTCGCGCTCGACGCCTTGTCAAGCGGCGCATGATAAGCAGCGTGCGGCGCGACTTGCAAGCCGGCACGACGCCGGCATCGGCATCTAGTGCACGAGCACAGGGTACTCGTCGTCGTCGCCGGTGAGCAGCTCGTCCAGGATCAGCCCCTCGAGGGGACGATCGAGTTGCCACAGCACCATCAGGACGATCACCTTGAAGCGGTGCAGCGTGACGCTGAATCCGTCCAGGGCGAGCGTGCGCTCGATGATGAGTTCGCGTGTGACCGCGTCGAGCGCGCCGGCGTTCTCGAGGAAAGCGAGAAAGCCGCGGCATTCGGCGTCCAGCCGGGCCGTCTCCTCGGGAGCGTAGAGGCGGAACGAGCCCTGCTGCGGCGCGCGCGGGGCGGGCAGCTCGCCCGATTCCTGACGCAGGCCGGCCAGCCACTCCAGCGCCTCGCTGATCTCGTCTTCCTCGAAGCCGGCGGCCGACAGCTTGCGCGCCAGCTGCTCGGATTCCGGGCAGGCGGCGGCGTGGACGTAGTTCTCGAACAGATAGACAAGGATGTCGAACATGGCGGCACGAAAGGGAAATCAAAGGCGCTGGAACCGGCCTCCCGGCAGGCGGGTAAGGTGCCCGTCGAGTTCCAGCGAGAGCAGAATGGCGTAGAGCGCATCGAGCGTCAAGCCGGTGCGGCAAGCGAGCGTGTCCACATCGGCCGGATCGTGGCCGAGCGCCGCCAGGACCCGAGCATCCCCCGGGTCGGCCGCGGCAGGCGCCGATTCCCGCGTGTCCGGTGCCGATTCCGTCCCTTCCGGCGCGGCCCGGCCGACCTCCTCCAGCACGTCGGCGGCGGTCTCCACCAGCTTGGCGCCGTCGCGAATGAGGCGGTGGCAGCCGCGCGCGAGCGGCGAGTGGATGGAGCCGGGGATCGCGAACACTTCCCGTCCGTAATCGGCCGCGAGCCGGGCGGTGATGAGCGAGCCGCTGCCCAGGGCCGCCTCCACCACCAGCACGCCGCGTGCGAGCCCGGCGATCAGGCGGTTGCGCCGGGGGAAGTTCTGCGCCAGCGGCGGTGTGCCCAGCGGGTACTCGCTGACGATCGCGCCCTGCGCCGCGATCCGCCGCGCCAGAGCCTGGTTGCGCGCCGGGTAGATGCGGTCGGCGCCCGTGCCGATCACCGCCACGGTCGTACCGTCCGCGTCGAGGGCGCCGCGGTGCGCGGCGGCGTCGATGCCCAGCGCGAGTCCGCTCACCACGGCGTAGCCCGCCCCGGCGAGGCTGGCTGCGAAGGCCTGGGCATTGGCCACGCCTTGCGGGGTGGCCGAGCGCGCGCCCACGACGGCCAGGGCGGGGCGCGCCAGAAGCACCGGGTCGCCTTTCACATAGAGCAGGACCGGCGGATCGGCGATCTCGAGGAGGGACGGCGGGTAGTCGGGGTCGGCCAGCGTGAGGATGCGGTTGCCGGGCTCGTCGGCCCATCGGCAGGCGGCCGCGATGCGGGCCTCGTCGGGGGTGGCGAGCAGCGCGTCGGCGAGCTCGCCGCCGACCACCGAGGCGAGTGCCGGGTGTCCGGCGCGGAAGATGCGTTCGGGAGGCCCGAACGCGGCGAGAAGCAGGCGCTGGCGGGCCGGGCCCAGCCGGGGGACGAAGGTGAGCCGCAGCCAGGCGGCGAGGTCGTCGTCCGCCCGGCTCACCGTGCTTACGGCTTGCGGACGCTGTCGCCGATCTTGACCGGGCCGTCGGAGTCCATCACCAGCGCGTAGGCGACGCGGTCGAAGACGCGGAACACGAAGGCGAGCCCGTAGCGCTGCTCCGGCAGCTGGAAAGTCTCCTTGCCGTCCTCGCCGGAGTAGGTCACCGAGCCGCGGGTGCGGTGCAGGGCCAGTACGTGGCCGCGCTCCAGGCCGTTGCGCGCGCCGATGTTGAGGGTGACCACGTGATGACGCCCGGTTTCCACCACGCCCCGGTAGATGCCGATGAGGGCGCCGCTCACCTCGGTGTCGGGAGCATGCGGGACGTAGGAAAAGACCTCGGGGCGCTCGCTCGCGACCAGCCGGTCCCCGGTACCGATCTCCTCGACGGCGGTGAGGAGCTTCAGCGTGGCCGGGATGCCGTGCGCCGTGACGCGGGCCGTGCCGAGGAAGGCCGCCTCGTAGCCCAGGACCTCGCCGGTAGCGGGATCGACCAGCGGCGTGGCCGGCCTCACCACCTGCCAGACGTCGGTGTCGGGCTTGACGTTCTTCGCGAACACGGTGTCGCCGGCGCCCATGAAGACGCGGCTCGTCTCGGTGGCGACGATGGTGCCGGCACCGGAAAGGCTCGCCTCGTCGACCACCAGGGGACGGGTGAGGAAGGGCTCGATGATCTCGTGCGGGATGCTCGGGATGGCCTGCTCGGCCTTCTCGTCGTAGACCTGCGGGAAACGCTTTTCGTAGAGGGGGTCGCCCACGCGCCGGCCGATCGACAGGTAGGGGCCGTTGCGGTCGAGGACGATGACCTGCCCGGGGTAGATGAGGTGCGGGTTGCGGATCTGTTCGCGGTTCAGGCGCCACACTTCGGGCCAGCGCCACGGCTCGCGCAGGAAGCGGCCGGAGATGTCCCACAGCGTATCGCCGCGTACCACCGTATAGGTATCCGGCGCATCGTCGGCCAGGGCCGGAGCCGCCGCCGCCGCGGGACCGGCGAGGAGGAACGCTACGCTGAACAGGAGAGGGAATATAATCCGGGTCATTTCGCTCACTTCCGAATTTGGAGCAGACCGGATTCTCGCGGCGCCGGAACGCCGCACGCCGCACGAGGGTCCAATCCGCACTGTCGTGTCGAATGCCCGATCACGCCGATGGCATGAGGAGGCGCTTGAAATTCTGCACGTAATGACTTATCCCGGCAAGCATTTATGGCACTCCTACCCATACTACGTTATCCAGATCCACGCCTCCATACCCGGGCCCGACCGGTCGCGGTAGTGGATGATGCCGTTCGTCAGCTCGTTCGCGACATGGCCGAGACGATGTATGAAGCGCCGGGCATCGGACTGGCCGCCACGCAGGTCGATGTGCACCTGCGCGTGGTGGTCATCGACGTGAGCGAGGACCGGTCGGGTCTGCGCGTCTTCATCAATCCGGAGATCCTGGAGAGGGCCGGCGAGCAGACCTGCGAGGAAGGCTGCCTGTCGGTGCCGGGCATCTACGAGAAGGTCACGCGGGCCGAGCGGGTGCGCGTGCGTGCGCTCGACGAGCGCGGCGAGTCCTTCGAGCTCGACGCCGACGGCCTGCTGGCGGTATGCATCCAGCACGAGCTGGATCACCTAGACGGCAAGGTCTTCGTCGAATACCTGTCACAGCTCAAGCTGAACCGCATCAAGGCGCGCCTCGCCAAGAAAGCGCGGATCACCGCGTGAGCGCGGCGACGCCCTTGCGGGTCGCCTTCGCCGGCACCCCGGAGTTCGCGGCCGCCGCCCTGGAGGCCATCCTCGCGGCCGGCTACGAAGTCCCTCTCGTTCTCACCCAGCCGGACCGCCCCGCCGGCCGCGGCATGAAACTCACCCCCAGCCCGGTGAAGCAGGTCGCGCTCGCCCACGGCCTGGCGGTGGACCAGCCCGAGCGGCTGCGCGAGCCCGCGCAGCGCGCCGCACTGACCGCCTGTGCGCCCGACGTGCTGGTGGTGGCCGCCTACGGTCTCATCCTGCCGCGCGCCGTGCTCGAGCTGCCGCGGCTCGGCTGCATCAACATCCATGCCTCGCTCCTGCCCCGCTGGCGCGGCGCGGCGCCGATCCATCGTGCCGTCGAGGCGGGCGACGCCGAGACCGGCATCACCATCATGCAGATGGACGAGGGCCTGGATACCGGTCCGATGCTCCTGCGCCGGGCGCTGCCGATCGCACCCGAGGACACCACCGGGACCCTGCACGACAAGCTCGCCGCCCTTGGCGCGCAGATGATCGTGGAGGCTCTCGCGGCGCTCGCCGCGGACGGCCTCGCGGCCACGCCGCAGCCTGAGGAGGGCGTTACCTACGCCGCCAAGATCTCGCGCGAGGAGGCCGTGCTCGACTGGCGGCGCCCGGCGGACGAGCTCGTCCGTGCGGTGCGCGCCTTCGATCCCTTTCCCGGCGCCGCCACCGTGCTGGGCGGCCAGACCCTCAAGATCTGGGGGGCCGAAGTGGTGGTCGGGCAGGGCGAACCCGGGACGGTGCTCACGGTAGGCGACGAAGGCATCGTGGTCGCCTGTGGCCGGGGCGCCCTGCGGCTGACCACCCTGCAGCGGCCGGGCAGCCGGCGCCTGCCCGCGCGGGAATTTCTGCGCGGATTTCCTGTCTCTTCGGGCGATCGCTGCGACGTCGCCATGCCGGCGGGGTCGCGGCAGGCTTGAAATCCTGCGCGATCGGCCCCATTTGGAGCATGATCGCAACGCGCGAAGGCAAGGAGAGGATTGACTGACATGTTCGGCAACTGGATGAAGACCTCCATTCTCATGGCGGGGATCGTCGCCCTGTTCGGCGCGGTCGGCGCGCTGATCGGGGGCCAGCAGGGCATGTTGATCGCGCTGCTCGTGGGCGGCGCCATGAACGTCTGGGCCTACTGGTTCTCGGACAAGATGGTGCTGCGCATGTACAACGCCCGCGAAGTCGACGAGGCGACCTCCCCCTACCTCTACAACATGGTGCGCGAGCTGGCCTTCCGGGCGAAGATTCCCATGCCCAAGGTCTACATCATCGACGAGCCCCAGCCCAACGCCTTCGCCACGGGCCGCAACCCGGAGCATGCCGCCGTGGCCGCCACCACCGGCATCATGCGCATGCTCAGCGAGCGCGAGCTGCGCGGCGTGATGGCCCACGAGCTCGCCCACGTGAAGAACCGGGACATCCTCATCTCGACGATGTCGGCCACGGTGGCCGGCGCCATCTCCATGCTCGCCCAGTTCGGCATGTTCTTCGGCGGGCGCGACGGGGAGGACCGCCCGAATCCGGCGCTGCAGATCCTGGTGATGCTGCTCGCCCCGATCGCCGCCATGATCATCCAGATGGCGATCTCGCGTACCCGCGAGTTCGGTGCCGACCGCGGCGGCGCGGAGATCTCCGGGGATCCGCATGCGCTCGCCAACGCGCTGGCGAAGATCGACGCCTACGCCAAGGGCATTCCCATGCACACCGCCGAGGCGCACCCCGAGACCGCCCAGATGATGATCATGAATCCGCTCTCGGGCGGCGGGCTGCGAGGGCTGTTCTCCACCCACCCCAGCACCGAGGAACGGATCGCGCGGCTGCGCGCGATGGCGGTGTGAGCGGCCTGCCCGGTCCGATGCGGTGAGCGGCGACGCCGAGGCACGCCTGCCGCTTCCGCGGCGCCTCGCCCGGCGCCTGGGTGCCTCGGTCCGCCTGAAGCTCCTGGCGCTAGTGCTGGCGCCGCTCCTGCTGGGGGTGCCGCTGCTGCTCGGGCTGGTGTGGACCTGGGGCAACGAGGCCTACCAGCGCCTGCTCACCTTCAAGATCAGCTCCGACCTCGTCACCGCGCACGAGTATTTCGACCGGGTGCGAGAGGGTGTCGGCCAGGACGTGCGCGGGCTGGCCGAATCCAACCGCCTGGTGAGCCGCCTCGGCACGGCCGATCCGGGCGAGCTCGGCGCGCTGCTGGAGAGCCTGGCGGTGCGCCACGGGCTCGATTTCATCCATTTCCTGGATATCGACGGCCGGCCGCTTGCCGGCTCCCTCGGCAATCCGCCCCTGCCGGCGCTGCGGGCCGAGTGGCCGGTGGTCGCCGCCGCCCTCGCGGGCGCCGCCCACACCACCGTGGAGCGCCTGTCGCCCCAGGAGCTCGAGCGCATCGCTCCGTCCCTGCGCCGGCGCGCCTACCTGCCCCTGGTGGAGACGCGCGCGGCGGCGCCGGATCCACGCACGGCGGAAGAGCGCGGCCTCGTCATCCACGCCGCCGCCCCGGTGTACGACGCGCGCCGCATGCTGGTGGGGGTGCTGGAGGGCGGCGTGCTGCTCAACCGCAACCTCGCGATCGTCGACCGGCTCAACGCCATCGTCTATCGCGACGGCTCGCTGCCCCTCGGCAGCCGGGGTACCGCCACCCTCTTCCTCGACGACACCCGCATCGCCACCAACGTGCATCTTTTCGAGGGCACCCGCGCCCTCGGCACCCGGGTGTCGCGCGCCGTGCGCGAGCGGGTGCTCGAGCGCGGGGAGGTGTGGCTCGGCACCGCCTTCGTGGTGAACGACGACTACGTGTCGGGCTACGAGCCCATCGTCGACGGTCGCGGCCAGCGGGTCGGCATGCTCTACGTGGGTTTCCTGGAAAAGCCCTTCCGCGAGGCGAAGGCCATGGCGATGGGAGCGCTCTTCCTGGTCTTCATCGGCATCAGTGCGGCCGGCACTTTGTTCAGCCTGCGCTGGGCACGCAGCGTGTTCCGGCCCATCGAGCGCATGAACGCGGTGATCGCCAGGGTGGAGGGCGGCGACGCGGGTGCGCGGGTGGGGGCGCTCGCGAGCCGCGACGAACTGGGACGGCTCGCCGGCGAGTTCGATCATCTCCTCGACACCCTGCAGGCAAAGCGGGAGGAGCTGCAGCGCTGGGCCGACGAGCTCGACCGCAAGGTGGCCGAGCGCACGGCCGAGCTCTCCCAGGCCAACGAGATCCTGCGCCGCGCCCAGCAGCAGCTGGTGATGAGCGAGAAGCTCGCCGCCATCGGGGAGCTCACCGCCGGCGTGGCCCACGAGATGAACAACCCGATCGCCGTGATTCAGGGCAACCTGGACGTGCTGCGCGACATCCTGGGTCCGGCCGCCGATCCGGTCCGCCAGGAGATCCGCCTCATCCACCAGCAGACCGACCGCATCCGCCAGATCGTCACCAAGCTCCTGCAGTTCGCGCGGCCGGGCGAGTTCGCCGGCTACACGGAGAAGGTGGACGTGAACGTGGTGGTGAGCGACTGCCTGGTGCTCACCCGACACCATCTCGAGCGCAGCGCGGTGAAGGTGGAGATGCGGCTTTCCGCCGTCACCGCGGTCGAGATCAACCGGAGCGAACTTCAGCAGGTCCTGATCAATCTTATTGTCAACGCGGCTCAGGCGATGACCGAGGGGGGCACCCTCACCCTGGCGAGCGAGGACTGGGTCGAGGCCGAGGTGGTGTGCGGCGTGAGATTGCGCGTGCGCGACACGGGCCACGGTATCGCTCCGGAGAACCTCTCGAGCATCTTCGACCCCTTCTTCACCACCAAGAAAGGCAGCGGCACGGGGCTGGGGCTGTCCATCAGCTACACCATCGTCGAGCGCTACGGCGGGCGCATCACGGTCGACAGCGCCCCAGGGGCGGGCACCGAGTTCGTGCTCCATCTGCGGCGCGACGCGCAGTACGAGGAGGCGCCCAGTGCTCCGGGCTTCTTGAAGCGCTGGACGGTGGACACGCCTCGGGTATGATGGTGTAACAAAAGGCAACAGCAATCCAACAGAGAGTATCGCCGCCCTGGGGCGGCAGGTACCGGCGAGCGAGGGGACATGATGCAGCGCGAAACGGCGCCGCCGACAGGCGAGCCGGGACACACTACGTCGGAGTTCAACTGGCAGGCCCACTCCGTCCTGGTGGTGGACGACGAGGAGGGCATGCGCAGCTTCCTCGAGCGCGCGCTCCGGCCGCGCTGCGGGATGGTCGAGGTCGCGGCCGACGTCGAGCACGCGACGCGGCTGATGGCGCGTCTGCATTTCGACCTCCTCATCCTCGACATCGCGCTCCCGGGAAAGTCGGGCATCGACTGGCTGTACGAGCTGCGCGAGCACGGCTTCGCCGGCGACGTGATCCTGGTCACCGCCTTCGCCGACATGGAGACCGCCATCAACGCGCTGCGGGGCGGCGCCTCCGACTTCATCCTGAAGCCCTTCCGGGTCGACCAGATCCTGAACGCGATGAAGAACTGCTTCCACCGCGCCCACCTGGCGCGCGAGAACTTCGTGCTGCGGCGCGAGCTCGCCGGCCTGGCGGCGGAGGTGGACGGGCTGGTGGGTCACTCGGCGCCCATGCAGGAGCTGCGCGCGCTCCTGCGGCGGGTGGCGCTGACGCCCAGCACGGTGCTGCTGCTCGGCGAATCGGGCACAGGCAAGGAGGTGGCGGCGCGTGCCCTGCACCAGATGAGCCCGCGCGCGCAGCGCCCCTTCGTGCCGGTGAATTGCGCGGCGATCGCCTCCGAGCTCATCGAGAGCGAGCTCTTCGGCCACGTGAAGGGTGCCTTCACCGGCGCCGCGGAGAGCCGCAACGGGCTCTTCTACTACGCCCACGGCGGCACCCTCTTCCTCGACGAGATCAGCGAGCTGCCCCTGCCGATGCAGACGCGGCTCCTGCGCGTGCTCGAGGAGCGGCGCCTGCGCCCGGTGGGCTCCGAGCGCGAGGTGCCGGTGGACGTGCGCATCATCGCCGCCTCCAACCGCGATCTCGCGGCCGAGGTGGCGGCCGGCCGCTTCCGCCAGGATCTCTACTTCCGGCTCGCGGTGGTCGACATCCTGATCCCGCCCCTGCGCGAGCGACGTGAGGACATTCCGGATCTCGTCGAGCATTTCATGGGCCTGCTCACCACCCAGCTCGGGGTGGCGCCGCTGCCCTTCCCCCACGGGCTGCTGCCGCGGCTGACCGAGTACGCCTGGCCGGGCAACGTGCGCGAGCTGCGCAACTTCATCGAGCGCTCGCTCATCCTCGGGGGCTTCCCGGTCGACAGCCTCGCGGTGCGCAACGAGACCCTGGGCGGCGGGTCGGACCTGTCGCTGGAGGAGGTGGAGAAGCGCCACATCCTGCGCACCCTGGAGGCCTGCGGCGGCAACAAGTCGGAGGCCGCGCGGCGGCTGGGCGTGTCGCGCAAGACGCTGGAGCGCAAGTGCGCCGAATGGGGGGCCTCGTTGGTATGAACGCGCCGGCAGAAAGGAACATCCGTCAGATGAAGGTGATCGGCTTCGCCGGCTGGTCCGGCAGCGGCAAGACTTCGCTCATCGAGCAGGTGATCGGGCATCTCACCGCGCGCGGCCTGGCGGTCTCGCTCATCAAGCATGCCCACCACAGCTTCGACGTGGATCACGCGGGCAAGGACTCCTGGCGCCACCGCCGGGCCGGCTGCCGCGAGGTGCTGGTGAGCTCGGGCCAGCGCTGGACGCTGATGCACGAGCTGCGCGGCGCGCCGGAGCTGCCCCTGGAGGCGCTGCTCGGCAAGCTTTCCGACTGCGACCTGGTGCTGGTCGAGGGCTTCAAGCACGCCGCCATCCCAAAGATCGAGGTGTATCGCGCGGAGGTGGGGCAGCCCCTGCTCTTCCCCGGCGATACGCACATCGTGGCCATCGCCTCCGACGAGCCGGTGGACACGCGGCTGCCGCGGCTCGACATCAACGACGCCGAGGCGGTGGCCGACTTCGTCTACCGCTGGGCCGTCACTCGAGCGCCAGCACCCGACCCAGTGGCGTGAGGTCGTAGCCGCCCAGCCGCACCGCCAGGCGGCGCAGTTCGGCGCTTCCGAGCCGGGCCAGGAGCTGCTGGAAGAGGTGGCGGAAGTAGATCTCGCGGGGCAGGGCGAGATCGAAGTGCTCCCAGCCGAGCGACAGGAAATCCAGTCCGAACTCGCCCGCCGCCGCGCGCGTGCCCGGCGCGCAGTCGGCTTCGCCGCGGGCGAGCAGCGCGGCAGCCTCGCGCTCGGTATGGGCGGTCGCCACCACGCTGCAGTCTTCCGGACGGAAGCCGCGGTCGGCCAGCGCCGATGCCAGGTAGTGCTGCGAGCCCGACCCGGCCTGGCGCATCGCCCAGCGCAGGTCGAAGCCGGCCAGGGTCTCGAGCGTCTCGTGGGGCGCGGCGTCCAGTCCGGGGCGCAGCAGCACGCCCTGCTCCCGTTGCGCGATGCGCACCAGCGTCCAGTGGCCGTGGCCGGGGCGCGTCCGGAGCAGCGCCACGTGTTGGGCGTCGCTGTACTCGGCGCCGCCCCAGTGCATGGCGCACACGTTGGCGCGCCGATGGGCCAGCAGCTCCAGGCCGAGCAGGGTGCCGGTCGGGCTGTAGGCCACGTAGGCGTCGCCGGCCAGATCCGCGGTCAGCGCGCACACCGCGGCGGCGAGCAGCGGATCGTCGCTGCCGGCCACCACCAGCCGGTCGGTGAACACCCCGCCGTGGGACTGTTCGAGCAGCCAGGCGTCGAGCAGCGGGCGCGGGAACAGCCACTTCCCGCCCACCCGCGCGGCCGGGATCTCGCGGCTGTTGGCGAGCTCGTAGAGCTTCTTCTCGTTCAGATGCAGGTAGGCCGCCGCCTGCCGCGCGGTGAGGCAGGGGCTGTCCGGAGGGGCGGCCTCGTCGCGCGCGCTCATCACTCGAGCCGGTCGAGCTCGTCCCGCGTGTTGATGTTGCGGAAGGCCTCCTCCTCGTCGTCGAAGCGCACTTCCACCACTTTCAAGGTCCCGTACCAGCGGTCGATCTTGCGCCCGCCGCCGGCCAGGAACTCGGTGAGGTGGGGCAGCACCTCGCGTCGGCACAGGCAGAACACCGGGTGCGGCTGGTCGAAGGTGCGCGCCACGGCGAGCTCGGCGTCCTGCTCGACGAGCGCAGCATGCAGACGCGACACGAGATCGTCGGGCAGGAAGGGCGAATCGCAGGGGGCGGTGGCGACCAGCGGATGCTGCGCGCGGGACAGGGCCGCGTGCAGTCCGGCGAGCGGGCCGGCGAAGCCGGCGATGTCGTCCGGCACCACCGGATGGCCGAACACGGCGTAGCGTTCGACGTTCTGGTTGGCGTTGATGAGGAGCTCGTCCACCTGCGGGCCGAGCCGCTCCAGCACCCACGCCACCATCGGCCGGCCGCGCAGCGCCACCAGGCCCTTGTCCACGCCGCCCATGCGGCTGCCCTGCCCGCCGGCGAGCACCACGCCGGTGATCTTGTCGCGCCCGCTCATCGCGTGAACCGCTCCTCGCCGGTGAACAGCAGGTAATGCCTGCCTTGGGCGCGCCCGATCATGGTGAGCCCGATGCGCCGCGCGATCTCCCAGCCCATCTGGGTGAGCCCGGAGCGCGAGACCAGGAAGGGGATGCCCATCTGCGCCGTCTTGATCACCATCTCCGAGGTGAGCCGGCCGGTGGTGTAGAAGATCTTGTCGTGGCCCGCCAGATCGTCGAGCCACATCTGCCCGGCGATCGCGTCGACCGCGTTGTGGCGGCCCACGTCCTCGACGAACATGAGGATCTCCCCGCGCTCCGAGGCGAGCGCGCAGCCGTGCACCGCGCCCGCCTGCTTGTAGATCGACTCGTGGTGGCGCACCGCCTCCATGAGCGCGTAGAGCGTCGCCTCGGAGAGGCGGCGGTCGGCGGGCAACCGCACCGAATCGACCTCCTCCATGAGGCTGCCGAACACCGTGCCCTGGCCGCAACCGGTGGTGACCGTGCGGGTGGCGAGCCGCTCGTCCGCGTCGCGCAGGCCCTCGCGGGTAACCACGGCCACGGCCTCCACGTCCCAGTCCACCTGCACCGATACGATCTCCTCGAGACTTCCCACCAGGCGCTGGTTGCGCAACCAGCCGATGGCGAGCGCCTCGGGCGCGGCGCCCAGGGTCATCAGGGTGACGATCTCCCGCTTGTCCACGTAGAGGGTGAGCGGATGCTCGCCGGCGATGGGGGTGGGCACCGTCTCGCCCGACTCGTTGACCGCCGGGATGGTGACCGTCAGCGGACGGCTCGCGCTCGAGAGCAGGGGACGGTAGGGCGTGCTGCCAGGGGATCGGTCCATGGCGGGTATCACGGGTAAGGGAGTTCCATTCTAGCCCCAAGCCCGGATGCACCGACAAGGGGCGCGGCCCGCGCCGGTGGCGTATGCTATGGCGAAACAGCGAACGAACGGAGGAGCCGCCGTGGACAAGTTCCCAATCGCCGTCGTCATGGAGCGCCGCCGCCTCGAAAGCCGCTGGGTCGACGAGGCGTGGCAGGCGGTCGGCGTCGTGCCCGCCTTCGAGCCGCCGGGCGAGGTGCTCCGCAGGCTGGTGTCGGAAGCCGACTGCGAGCAGTACCTGGTGGGCGGCTTCGCGCTGGAGCTGTATCGGGACGAGGCGGACAATTACTTCCTCAACCTCAGCTCGCCGGTTCCCAAGGTGTTCGTGATGTGGCGCCACGAGGAGGGCATGGCGCGGCCGGTGACGGTCACGGTGAGCTACGGCGAGGCGGCGCGGCTGCTCGACTCGGGCGAGCAGGTCGACGGCGTGGCCATGCCGCGGGAGATCGCCGACTGGGTGGGGGACTTCGTGAACACCCACTACAAGCCGGCGCCGCGCAGGAAGATCCGGCGCAACGACCCCTTCGCGGAAGGCGGGGACAGGGCGTGAGCGGCGCGGGGCGCTTTCTCGAGCGCTGGTCGCGGCTGAAGCGCCGCGCGGATGCGCCGCAGCCGGCGGCGCCTCCGGCTCCGCTCCCGGCTCCGCCGGCACCCACCGCGGAAGCGTCTGCCGTCCCGGCCGCGCCCGCTCACCGGCCCGACACCGCGCCCGAGCTCCCGCCCGTCGAGACCCTGGGCCTCGACTCCGACTTCACCGCCTTCCTGCGGGAGGAGGTGAGCGAGTCGCTGCGCCGCGCGGCGTTGAAGAAGCTCTTCAGCGATCCGCACTTCAACCGGATGGACGGGCTCGACATCTACATCGACGACTACTCCGTCGCCGATCCCATCCCGCCCGACGTGATGGAGCGGCTGCGCCAGGCACAGCAACTGCTACGCAGCGAGGAGCCCGCCGAAACGGCGGACTCCGCGTCCCAGGTCGTCCCGGGCGGGCCCGCCGCCCCGGTCGAGGCGGCGCCACCGGCCGCGCCGGAAGCGCCCGCGGCTGCGAAACCCGGGCAGGGCGACGCACCGCCGGAGTGCGACAGTTTGGACGCTGCGGGTCAAAATGTCCCATCGCCGGACAAGTAGCCGCTGATCGGCCGCAAATCGCGGATCGGCGCGGATTCCCGTGCCGTCGGCGCGGGTATGCAGTCTGCTTCATAGGGCCATCCCACCCCATGGGGCGACGATGCGTTCCGGCGACCAACAGATCAGGCTCTGCGACTGCAACCGCAGCTTCACCCTCGACGCGACGGCCCTGACGGCCGCGGCGGGGGCGCACGCTCTCACCACCCACCACGCGCTGTGCCGAGCCGAGATCGGCGAGCTCGAGCGCGCGCTCGCCGAAGGCGCCACGCTGCGGGTCGGCTGTACCCAGGAGGCGGCGCTCTTCTCGGAGGTGGCCGAAGGCGCCCCCGGGCGCATCGACCTGTTCAATCTCCGAGAGAACGCCGGTTGGTCCGCGGATGGCGCGGCGGCGACCCCCAAGATGGCGGCCCTCGTGGCGGCCGCCACGCTGCCCGAGCCGGAGCCGGTTCCGGGCGTTCCGCTCGCCGCCGGGCGCAGCCTCGCCATCGTCGGAGAGGCGGGCGCCGCCCTCGGCTGGGCGGAGCGGCTCGCCGAGCGTTTCGAGGTGGCGGTGATCGTCACCGCCCGGTCCGGCGACGCCGAGCTGCCCCAGGCGCGCAGCTACCCGGTGTGGTCGGGCACCGCGGCACGCCTGTCCGGCCATCTCGGCGCCTTCGAGCTCGCCTGGACCCAGGCCAACCCGATCGACCTGGAGCTGTGCGTGCGCTGCAACGCCTGTATCCGCGCCTGTCCGGAAGGCGCGATCGGCTGGGACTATCAGGTGGACACCGCCCGCTGCCGCGACCACCGCGCCTGCGTGACCGCCTGCGGCAGCATCGGCGCGATCGACTTCGCCCGCGCCGCGACGGCCCGCGAGGCGCGCTTCGACCTGGTGCTGGACCTCTCGCCCGAGCCGCTGCTGGTGCGCGTCGAGCCGCCCCAGGGCTATGCCGCCCCGGGGCGCGACCCCCTCGACCAAGCGCTCGCGGTGCAGGCGCTCGGCGACCTGGTGGGCGAGTTCGAGAAGCCGCGCTACGTCGCCTTCGATGCCCGCCGGTGCGCCCACAGCCGCTCGCGGGTGACGGGCTGCAACAACTGCCTGGACGTGTGCGCCACCCAGGCGATCGCCCACGCCGGCGACGTGGTGCGGGTCGACCCCTACCTCTGTAAGGGCTGCGGCACCTGCAGCACCGTTTGCCCGTCGGGCGCGCTGTCCTTCCAGTATCCGCGGGTCGAGGACGTGGGCCTGCGGGTGAAGACCCTCCTCGCCGCCTATCGCGAGGCGGGCGGGACCGAGCCCTGTCTGCTGTTCCACTCCGCCGAGGCGGGCCGCGCCGCCATCGACCGGCTCGCGCGCCGCGGCAAGGGCCTGCCGGCGCGGATGATCCCGGTCGAGACCTGGAGCGCCGACGCGGTGGGGCTGGATCTGATGCTGGGCGCGGTGGCGCTGGGCGCCGTCCAGGTGGCGGTGCTCGCCGCCGGCAGCCACGACGCCGCACCCCTGCGCGCCCAGGCCGGCCACGGCGAGGCGATCCTGCACGGCCTCGGCTACACCGGCGAGCACTTCCGCATCGTCGAGGCCGACGAAGGCGCGGCGCTGGAAGCCGCCCTGTGGGACTGGGCGGCGGCCGCGGGCGTCGCCCGGCCTGGCACCTTCCGCCTCGCCGCAAGGAAGCGCGACACCCTGGACCTCGCCCTGCGCCACCTGCTCGCCGAGGCGCCGACGCCGGCCACCGAGATCCCGCTCGCGCAGGGCGCCCCGTTCGGCACCCTCGCGGTGAGCGACGCTTGCACCCTGTGCATGTCCTGCGTCGGCGCCTGTCCGCCCGGCGCGCTCTCGGCCGGCAGCGACAGCATGCGCCTGGGCTTCCTCGAGCGCGCCTGCGTCCAGTGCGGCATCTGCGCCGCGGCCTGTCCGGAGCACGCCATCACGCTCACCCCGCGCCTCGCGCTCGACGAGTCGGTCCGCCGCTCCCGCACGCTCAAGGAGGCCGAGCTCTTCCATTGCGTGAGCTGCGGCAAGCCCATGGGGGCGAAGCCCCTCATCGAATCCATGCTGTCGCGCCTTTCCGGCCACTCGATGTTCGCCGGCGAGGCCGAGCGGCGGCGCCTGTCCATGTGCGGCGACTGCCGCGTGATCGACCTGATGCAGCACGAGAAGAGCCTCAACGCCTGGGACATGAAGGAATGAACGCGCCCCAACACCTGCCCGGCGGCCCCGACGCGCCCTGTGCCGTGAGCGACGAGGACCGCGCCCGCGCCGACCACTACGCGCTCGTCGCGCGGCTCTTCGTCGCCGCGCCCGACGAGCGGCTGCTCACTGCGCTCGCCGACACCGGACGGGTGCTGGGCACGAGCGACTCGCCCTTCTCGCGAGCCTGGGCCGCGCTGGGCGAGGCCGCGCGCATGCACACCGCTTCCGCCGTGCGCGACGAATACGACGCCCTCTTTCTCGGCATCGGCCGGCCCGACGTGATGCTCTACGGCTCCTTCTACCTGGCCGGCTTCCTCATGGAGGAGCCCCTCGCCCGGCTGCGGGAGGACCTCGCCGCGCTGGGGCTCGCGCGCCGTCAGGGCGTGGGCGAGCCGGAGGACCACGTCGCGGCGCTCGCCGAGGTGATGCGCCACCTGGTGCTCACCGGGCCGGACGCCGAGGGGCTCGCGCGCCAGCGGGCCTTCTTCGCGCAGCACCTGCAGCCCTGGTACGGGCGTCTCGCCGACGCGCTGGCCGCAGCGCCGCAGGCCGATTTCTACCGCCGCGCGGGCGAGCTCGCGCGCGCGTTTTTCGATATCGAAAGCGAGGCTTTCGAGATGGCGTAACAGGGCGGCCGGGCCCGGCGCAGGCGCGCCGGGACGATCGAACCGCCGGTTTTCTGGGAGAGCGAGGATGGACGAGAACAAGGCCGATCTGAAGCGGCGTCATTTCCTGGTGACGTTGGGAGCCGGCGGCGTCGGCGCGGCAGCCGCGGTGGCCACCACGACCGCCAAGGCCGCACCGACCGAGGCGCTGGCCCAGGCGGCGGGCGAACCGGCTCGGGACCAGGGCCTGAGCGAGCACGCGCGCAAGTACTACCGCTCGGCGCGGATCTAGGCGGGGGACGAGAAGATGCTGATCAAGAAGAGTTCGGCGGCGGCCGGCGGCGCCCGCAGTCTGAGGAGTTCCGCCGCGCGCCATCTGGGCCAGACCATGGACCGGCGCACCTTCCTCAAGCGCTCCGGCCTGGGCGTGGGGGCGGGCGCGCTCGCCACCCAGCTTCCCTACAACCTCATCGATACCGCGGACGCGGCGGGCGGCGCGGCCGCGGCCGAGGGTGCCGGCGGCGAGGAAGTGCGCCGCACCGTGTGCACCCACTGCTCGGTGGGCTGTGCCATCGACGCGGTGGTGAAGAACGGCGTGTGGATCCGCCAGGAGCCGGTGTTCGACTCGCCGCTCAACCTCGGCGCGCACTGCGCCAAGGGGGCGTCGATCCGCGAGCACGGCCACGGCGAGCACCGCCTCAAGTATCCGATGAAGCTGGTGGACGGCAAGTACCAGAAGATCTCCTGGGACCAGGCCCTCCAGGAGGTGGGCGACCGGCTGCTCAAGATCCGCCAGGAGTCGGGCCCCGACGCGGTGTACTGGATCGGCTCGTCCAAGCACTCCAACGAGCAGGCCTACCTCATGCGCAAGTTCGTGTCCTTCTGGGGCACCAACAACATGGACCACCAGGCGCGCATCTGCCACTCCACCACCGTGGCGGGCGTGGCGAACACCTGGGGCTACGGCGCCATGACCAACTCCTACAACGACATGCAGAACGCCAAGGCGGCGCTCTACATCGGCTCGAACGCCGCCGAGGCGCACCCGGTGTCGATGCTGCACCTGCTGCATGCCAAGGAGAACGGCTGCAAGGTGGTGGTGGTCGATCCGCGCTTCACCCGCACCGCGGCCAAGGCCGACTATTACGTGCGCATCCGCTCGGGCACCGACATCCCCTTCATCTGGGGCATCCTGTATCACATCTTCCAGAACGGCTGGGAGGACAAGGAGTACATCCGCCAGCGGGTCTACGGTCTGGACAAGGCCCGCGAAGAGATCATGAAGTGGACCCCGGACCGGGTGCTGGAAGTAACCGGCATCCCCGAGGAGCAGGTCTACAAGGTCGCCGAGACCATGGCCAAGAACCGGCCCTCGACGGTCGTCTGGTGCATGGGCCAGACCCAGCACACCATCGGCAACGCCAACGTGCGCGCCATGTGCATCCTGCAGCTGGTGCTCGGCAACGTGGGCGTGTCGGGCGGCGGCACCAACATCTTCCGCGGCCACGACAACGTGCAGGGCGCGACCGACGTGGGCCCCAACCCCGACTCGCTGCCCGGCTACTACGGCCTCGCGGAAGGCTCCTGGAAGCACTGGTGCAAGGTGTGGGGCGTCGACTACGAGTGGGCCAAGGCGCGCTTCGCCACGCCCGAGCTCATGACCAAGTCCGGCATCACCGTGTCGCGCTGGATCGACGGGGTGCTGGAGAACCCCGAGCTCATCGACCAGCCGGGCAACCTGCGCGCGGTGGTCTACTGGGGCCATGCGCCCAACAGCCAGACCCGCGGCGCCGAGATGGTCGAGGCGATGAAGAAGCTCGACACCCTGGTGGTGATCGACCCCTATCCCTCGGCCACCGCCTCCATGGCGGCGATGGTGAGGAAGGACGGCGTGTATCTCCTGCCCGCCTGCACCCAGTTCGAGACCTCCGGCTCCGCCACCGCCTCGAACCGCTCCCTCCAGTGGCGCGAGAAGGTGATCGAGCCGCTGTTCGAGTCCAAGCCCGACCACACCATCATGCTCGCCTTCGCCAGGAAGTTCGGCTTCGGGGACGAGCTGGTGAAGAACTACCAGGTGGTGAAGGACAAGCAGGGCTGGGACGAGCCGGTGCCCGAGGACATCCTGCGCGAGATCAACCGGGGCACGTGGACCATCGGCTACACCGGCCAGTCGCCCGAGCGGCTGAAGCTGCACATGAAGCACATGGCCACCTTCGACGTCAAGACGCTGAAGGCCGTGGGCGGTCCCTGCGACGGCGAGTACTTCGGCCTGCCGTGGCCGTGCTTCGGCACCGCCGAGCTCAAGCACCCTGGCACGCCCAACCTGTACGACACCTCCAAGCACGTCATGGACGGCGGCGGAAACTTCCGCGCCAACTTCGGCGTGGAGCGCGAGGGCGTGTCGCTGCTCGCCGAGGAGGGCTCGGCCTCCAAGGGCGCCGACCTGCAGATGGGCTATCCCGAGTTCGACCACGTGCTGCTGAAGAAGCTGGGCTGGTGGGACGAGCTCACCGACGCCGAGAAAGAGGCCGCCGAGGGCAAGAACTGGAAGACCGACCTCTCCGGCGGCATCCAGCGCGTCGTCATGAAGAACCACGGCTGCCATCCCTTCGGCAACGCCAAGGCGCGGGCGCTGGTGTGGAACTTCCCCGACCCGATCCCGCTGCACCGCGAGCCGATCTACTCGCCGCGCCCGGATCTCGTGGAGAAATACCCCACCCACGACGACAAGATGAAGTTCTGGCGCCTGCCCACGCTGTACAAGTCGCTGCAGGAGAAGGTCAAGGACATCTCGAAGGAGTATCCGCTGATCATGACCTCCGGGCGCCTGGTGGAGTACGAGGGCGGGGGCGAGGAGACCCGCTCCAACCCGTGGCTCGCCGAGCTGCAGCAGGAGATGTTCGCCGAGATCAACCCCAAGGACGCCAACGACCAGGGCATCCGCAACGGCGAGTACATGTGGGTCGAGTCTCCCACCAAGGCCAGGCTCAAGGTGCGCGCCCAGGTCACCCAGCGGGTGGCGCCGGGCACGGTGTTCCTGCCCTTCCACTTCTCCGGTTGGTGGCAGGGGCGCGACATGCTGGAGTTCTACCCCGAGGGCGCGGCGCCCATCGTGCGCGGCGAGGCGGTGAACACCGCCACCACCTACGGTTACGACTCGGTGACCATGATGCAGGAATCCAAGACCACCTTGTGCCGCGTGATGAAGGCGTGAAGGGGAGAGGAGAGAGAAGATGGCACGCATGAAATTCCTGTGTGACGCCGAGCGCTGCATCGAGTGCAACGGCTGCGTCACCGCCTGCAAGAACGAGAACGAGGTGCCGTGGGGGGTGAACCGCCGCCGCGTGGTCACCCTCAACGACGGGGTGCCCGGCGAGCGCTCGATCTCGGTCGCCTGCATGCACTGCTCCGACGCGCCCTGCATGGCGGTGTGTCCCACCAACGTCTTCTACCGCACCGAGGAAGGCGTGGTGCTCCACGACAAGGACGGCTGCATCGGCTGCGGCTACTGCTTCTATGCCTGTCCCTTCGGCGCGCCGCAGTTCCCCGCGGGGCAGGCGGCCTTCGGCGCGCGCGGCAAGATGGACAAGTGCACCTTCTGCGCCGGCGGACCGGAGGAGCACGGCTCCCAGGCCGAGTTCGAGAAGTACGGCCGCAACCGGCTCGCCGAAGGCAAGCTGCCGCTATGCGCCGAGATGTGCTCGACCAAGGCGCTGCTCGCCGGCGATGCGGCCGAGCTTTCCAACATCTTCCGCGACCGCGTACTGCGGCGGGGCAAGGGCACCGAGGCCTGGGGCTGGCTCACGGCCTACGGTCCGGATACCGGTGGTGGCGCGAGCGCCGGCAAGGCCGCCCCGGGCGGCGTGACCCCGGTTGCAGGGGAGGAGAAGAAATGAGCACCAAGACCTTCGTGATCGGCCTGTCGGCGGCCCTCGGCCTCGTGCTGGCCGGCTGCGGCGAGCAGCCGCAGGTGGCGCGCTACGAGCAAGGCACCTACCAGGGCAAGGCGGACAACCCGCCGTGGGACGGTCCCGCCTTCAACGGCGACAAGGCCGCCTGGGAGAGGGCTGTGCGTGAGCGCACGCGCGGGCAGAACGAATACGTTCGCGTGGAATGAGGAGAACGCCATGACGATGCTACTCAGGCGTCGGGCAGGAGGGGCGCTTCTCCTCCTGCTCGCGGCGTGGCTGCTCGCGTTCGCTGGCGCACCGGCGCTTGCCCAGTCGGCTGCCGAAGAACAGGTCCAGCGCCAGCAGACCCAGCCGCTCAACAACGCGCCCGTCTGGCGGGAAGTGCGCTCGGGCGAGCCGGCCTTCACCACCGTGCGCGGTCCCGAGACCGAAGTGCTGATCCAGAGCCAGGGCAACACCTGGCGGACGGTGCGCAACGGGCCGATCACCTTCTACGGCGGGATCCTGCTGCTGGTGGTGCCCACCGCCATCGCGCTCTTCTTCCTCGTGAAGGGAGCGCTCAAGGTGCACGGCACGCCCACCGGGCGCAGCATGCAGCGCTTCTCGGCCTTCGAGCGCTTCGTGCACTGGGGCACCGCCATCACCTTCGTGGTCCTGGCGGTCACCGGCCTCGCCATCCTGTTCGGCAGGCACGTGCTCGCACCGGTGTTCGGCAACGACTTCCTGGCGGTGCTGCTGCTCGCCGGGAAGAACGTCCACAACTACCTGGGCCCGGTCTTCATCGTGTTCACCCTGCTGATGATCGTCGCCTTTGCCCGCGACAACATCTGGCAAGCCTGCGACGCGCTGTGGATCCGCAAGGCGGGCGGGCTGGCGACCGGGGAGCACGTGCCGTCGGGGCGCTTCAACTTCGGGGAGAAGAGCTGGTTCTGGATCGGCGTGACCTTCCTCGGACTGGTCGTGGCCGCCTCCGGGCTGGTGATGGATTTCCCCAACTTCGGCCAGACGCGCGCCACCATGCAGTGGGCGAACGTCATCCATGCCACCGCTTCCATCCTCTTCATCGCGCTGTCGCTGGGGCACATCTACATGGGCACCATCGGCGTCGAGGGCGCCTACCAGTCCATGAAGACGGGTGTCGTGGACGAGTCGTGGGCCAAGGAGCACCACGAGTTCTGGTACAACGACGTCAAGACGGGCAAGCCGGGCAACGGCTGAGCCCCGTCGGCTGCGGGCGGGCCGTCCGCCCGCAGCCCTACTCCTTCAGCGCGAAGACGATCCTCAGCTGCGGGCCGACGTCCTTGCGCTCCATGTAGCCGAGCATGTTCGGGTGGTGCGCGACCTCCGAGCGCATGGCCGCGATCCCGCTCGTCGGCACGGGCGGCCGGGTGCGGCCGGCGAATACAAGGCGCGCCCAGTAGGCCTTGATCTCCTCCGGGCTGCGGTCCACGAGCGCGCGGTAGAAGGCGCGATGCTCCTCGGAATCGGGCGGCGCGTCGAGCGGGATCGCGGGTGAGCCGTCGGGCAGCTGGCGATAGCGGCCCATATAGATGTTGACCACGTCGTTCCTGCTCAGCGTGCTCACCGGGCTGTTTGCGCTCATGACCACCACCATCTCCGCGTGGGCGGGAAGGAGCTGCACGAGCAGCAAGGCCGATGCGAGCGTGCGGCGTGCTTTGGAAAGGCGGCTCATCAGAACACGAACTCCAGTGCGGCCGACCAGACGGTCAGGCTCCGGGTTCGCCTTGCCCAGCTGGGCTCGGCCGCGGCCTCGGGGTCGATGATGTTGTCCGAGTTGCGGTAGCGGATGCGGTCCACCTGCAGCTTCAGCGCGGACTGGCTGGAGAGCTCGTAACGCATGCCGAGGGCGAGGCCGTGATGATTGTATCGGCTGCTCGACTGGGCGATGTCGGCTGCCGCATTCAAGGCGTCGGTCGCGGGCGAAAGGCCCGCGGGGATGCCGGTCCGGACGAAATCGCCTTTCGTGTGCTGACCGTACCAGGAGACGTAGGGCGCAAATCGGCCGAAGCGGCGCCCGGCGTGGGCGCTGAAGCCGTGGATGGTCGGCAGTCCGGGGGAAGAGGCCGCGCCGAGGCTCGCCAGCCAGAACCAGCGCCCGGAGTCGTAGGCGGCGGCCACGGTGTAGTAATCGAAGCGGCGGCCCTCGAGCGAAATGGCGTCGATGAGCTCCCGCGCATTGGGGGTAACGGCGAGTCCGGCGACGAGCGCAGCGTAGCCCGGGCTCGACACTTCGTGCTCTTGCTCGAGGCGGCCGCCCCCGGCGCGCAGGGTCAGATCGCCGACCATGTAGTCGACCAGGCCGAAACGCAGGAAGGCGCCGCTCGTGTCGAAAACGTCGCCGCCGAATTCCGCCCTGCCGGCGGTGAGGCCGACCATGCCCTTCACGCGCAGGAGGCCGGGCCCGAGCGGCAGCGTCGTTTCCGCGTCGATGCCGTCGTAGCGCGCGGGCGCGATCACCAGCGTCTGGCGCATCGTCGGGTTGGCGTAGCCGATGTCGGCGGCGTCGCCCTGCATGTAGAGCTCGATCCCCAGTCGTCCGAACCTGACGGCGCTGTTCTCCGAGGGCTTGAACTTGAGGTAGACCCAGGCGACCTGGGGCCGGTAGCCCGCGTCCACGGTGTTGCGGCTCATGAGCTGCACGGTGGCCTCGAGCGCGGGGGTGAACACGGCCGTCGCCTGCACGCCGAGGATCGAGTCCGGCTCGAGCGAGACTTCGTTGCCGCGCGTGCCCGACGGTTGCGTGGCATCACGGCGGAACTCCACGCCCTCCCGGGCGTGCCAGGTGGCGCCCAGGGTGCCGAATCCGGACAGGGAGAAGGATGGACCGCCGCCGTCCTGTGCCGCTGCCGCGCTCGCCCAGCCGAGGCCGGCGAAGGCGAGCTGCCGCAGCAGGCGTTGCGCGCGGCGTCGCCGGCTCACGGTGTGCCGCTCCCGTCTTGGGGCGAGCCGACCCGCTCTTCCCGGATGCGGGGGCCCCTGGTCGATTCTCTGCCTGCCATTGCCGGATGCTGTCGCATCGGAGGGAGCGCCGCGGCGGCCGTCCGACCTCTGCCGCGCAGCGCCGCCGTCATGGCGTCGGCCGGAATCGGCCGGCTGAAGAAATAGCCCTGGAGCTGGTCGCAGCCCACGCCGTGGAGGAACTCCAGCTGGGGCAGCGTCTCGACGCCTTCCGCCACCACGCGCAGCCCCAGGCTGTGCGCCATGGCGGTGATGGCGCGGATGATCTCCCTGTCGTTGGCGTCGCTCTCGATGTCCTGAACGAAAGAGCGGTCGATCTTCAGCACGTCCACCGGCAGACGCTTGAGGTAGCTGAGGGAGGAATAGCCGGTACCGAAGTCGTCCACCGCGATCTGGACGCCCATGTCGCGAAGGGCCCAGAAGGCGCGGATGGATTCCTCCGCATCGGCCATGGCGATGCTCTCGGTGATCTCCACCTCAAGATGGGCCCCCGACAGGCCGTGGGCGTCGAGCGCGCGCCGTATCTGCAGCGGCAGCAGGGGGCCTTCGCACTGGGCCGCCGAGAGGTTGACGGCCACCCGTCCGGGGTCCAGGCCCTGGTCGAGCCAGGCCCGCGTCTGGCGGCAGGCTTCGCCGAGCACCCACTCGCCGATGGGACCGATGAGTCCGCACTTCTCCGCCACCGGGATGAAGCGCACCGGAGGGATGAGGCCCAGCTCGGGGTGATTCCAGCGAACGAGCGCCTCCATGCCGACGGGCTCGTGGTCGGTCGCCCGCACCTTCGGCTGGAAATGAAGGGCGAACTCGCCGTTCTCGATCGCGCAGTGCAGGTCGGTGGACAGCTTCATCCACTCGCGCAGTGCCTCGTTCATCTCGGCGGAGAAGAAGCGGTAGTGGTTGCGGCCTTCGCCCTTGGCGACGTACATGGCGGTGTCGGCGCTGCGCATGAGCACGTCGACATCGGTTCCGTCCTCGGGAAACACCGCGATCCCCACGCTGGCAGCGGGGAAGACGCGGTGTCCGCCCACCTGGCAGGCTCGGCCGACCGCGTCGTGGAGCCGCTGTACCGTGGCTTCGAGATAGAGGCGGTCGGCGCAGCCTTCGAGCACGACCACGAACTCGTCGCCGCCCAGGCGCGCCACCGTGTCGCTATCCCGCGATTCGGCGAGCAGGCGCGCGGCCACCGCTTTCAGGAGCTCGTCGCCGGCGTCGTGGCCGAGGCTGTCGTTGATGTCCTTGAAGTGGTCGAGGTCGATGAAGACGAGGGCGACGATCTCCTCGTCCCGTTGCGCCCGCGCGATGGCATGCTGCAGGCGGTCCTTGAGCAGGGCGCGGTTGGGAAGGCCGGTGAGCACGTCGTGGGTCGCCTGGTGTACCAGCTGCCGCTCGATCTCCTTGCGCTCGCTGATGTTCCGGCCGATGACCAGGGCGCCGATGATCCCGCGGTCGCTGTCGTACTCCGCCACCACGTACATCTCGTAGTGGATGGCCTGGCCAGAAGCGGATCTCCATTCCCATTGCATGCGGTCGGAAACGCCTGTGCCGACCACCATGCCCAGGCGCGCGAGGAACTGCTCGCGCGGCATCGTCGGCAGCCACGCGTCGTCCTCCTCGACGCGGCGTGCGGCCTCGATCTCGCGCAGATAGGCCGGGTTGGCGAAGATCGGACGCAGGTCGCTGTCGTAGCGGAGGATGATGTCGGGAGAATTCTCCGCCAGGGTGCGGAAGCGCTGTTCGCTGCGGGCGACCTTTTCGCTCATGGCGCGTTCCTTGTCCAGCAGGCCGGCCAGGCTGTCGATCATCCGGTTGAACGCCGCGGCCAGTCGTCCGATTTCGTTCGCCTCGTGGCCGCGCGGCGGAGACAGGCAGGTTCTGGTGCCGCCGTCGAATTGGTGCAACTCGCCGGCAAAGCACGCGATCGGGCGGACGACGACGCGCAGGATGAGCAGGGCGACGATCACCGTGACGACGATGGCCTCGAGCATCAGGAAGGCCGAGAAGAGGCTCGAATGCTCTTCTGCCTGCGCCACGATGAAGTCCGTGTCGGCCTCGATCACGATCTCGCCGACCGGCTGCCCGGCATCGAAAGGCGAGTAGACCTTCCTGCGCACCTCGTGCGTCGCGTGCTCGAGGGAGGAAGGCCGGCGCATCTCGGCGAGCGTGAAGTCGTCGGACACGATGCGCACGGCGGCGATGGAGGGGTTGGTCATCAAACCCTTGGCGACCTCGGTCGCCAGCGTTCCCTCGCCGGTGAAACAGGCGATCTGGACGGTGCGCTCGACCGTCCCCAGGAGGTCTTCGGTGTGCGCGAGGTGCCGCTTCAGCTCGAACTCGGCCATGAGCGTCGCGGTCACCACCCCGAACCCGAGGGCGATGGCGGCACCGAAGCCGCCGATGATCAGGCTGACCCGCGTCACCAGGCTGCTGCGCAGCCGGCGCAGCAGCTCGATCGCGCACCGGGGGGGAGAAAGCGGAGGGCGCGGAGATCGCTTCATCGCGGCGCCCGCTCGAAGGCGTGGGATGGGCAGTCCGCGCGACGCGCCGCCGCCGGGGAGGCCCTGCGGGAAAGGGGTGAAGTGTCGGCCGGGTTGCTCATCGTTCGTCTTCTGTCCGTCCGCGCCTTGCGCCGGCGCAGCTTGCCTGATGGCGAATGATGGCGAGGCCGGGCAATTGCCACGATCGGCCGATCCTGATTGTCGCGTCGGAATCGGCTTCCGGCCCCAGGGATTTCCTTACCCCGCGCGGCAGGCGGCCCGAGGCGACGCGCGTGCGGACGGCGGGACCGGCGCATCCCGGCTCGAAATCCTGGCGCCGCGCAGCCATACTCTCCTTGCAGTCAAACCCAACAGGAGAACCAACAATGAAAACCGTAACCCTCGGCGGATCCCCCATCGAAGTCGCCGGCAACTTCCCCCAGCCCGGTGACAACGCGCCGCCCTTCGCGCTGACCGCCGCGGACCTCAAGGACGTTTCGCTCGCCGACTACCGCGGCAAGCGCAAGGTGCTCAACATCGTTCCCAGCCTCGACACCCCCACCTGCGCCACTTCCACGCGCAAGTTCAACCAGGAGGCGGGCAACCTGCCCAACACCGTCGTGCTGGTGATCTCGGCCGACCTGCCCTTCGCCGCCAAGCGCTTCTGCGAGACCGAGGGGCTGCAGAACGTGATCACCCTGTCGACCATGCGCCATCCCGAGTTCCTTGGCGACTACGGCGTGAAGATCGCGTCCGGCCCCCTCGTGGGCGTGACCGCGCGCGCGGTAGTGGTGGTGGACGAGAACGACAAGGTGGTCCATTCGCAGCTCGTCGACGAGATCAAGAACGAGCCGGACTACGCTGCGGCGCTCGCCGCCCTCAAGTAAGCGGACGCCTGCCGCGCTGCGCGCGGCAGGCTTGTCCGGCGTCCATCCCTGTCACGATCCCGCAAGCTTCCGGAAATCCTGACCTGGACTCAGCCCATGGCTGGTTGCCCCCGAGCCGCCGGCCGGGTAGCTTTGTGCGGCCGGTGCCGAAGCGACCGGTTGCGCATGGACGTTCCTGGAAGGCAGTGAGATGAAGCTCGTGATCGGGATGGTTTTCGCTCTGATCGCCACGGTCTGGACCGCGGGCGGCGCCGCTGCGCTGCGCGGGCGCTGAGGCGGCGGCGTGTCGAGGCGACTCGCGGCGACCTTCAGGCGGGCGGTCCGAAACGAGGCACGGACGGGTGGCGCCGGGCGCGAGCTGACGCTACCGCAGCTCCTGCACCTGCACGGCGAGGCGTCCGCGGCCGTGCTGCTCATGATCCTCGCGGTGCTGAGCGGCATTCCGGTCGCCGGTCTGGGCACGGTGCTCGGCTTCGTCATCCTCGCCGTCGCCTGGCGCTGGCACAGCGGCATGGACGCGAGCGTCCTTCCCGAGCGGCTCGGCCGCGTGGCGCTGAGCGCCCCATGGTCCCGGCGCTGCCTGCGTTTCCTGGCCTGGACCTACGCCTCGGCGAACCGCTTTCTGAAGGCCCGCTGGACGGCGCTCAGCCACCGCAGCACCCATCCCTGGTGGGGCGCCTGGATCGCGCTGATGGGGCTGCTCATCCTGTTGCCCGTGCCCCTGGGCGCCGTGCTGCCCAGCCTGAGCCTCGTGCTGCTGAGTCTCGGCTGGATGTTCCGGGACGGGCTGGCGCTGCTGCTGTCGGCCGCCGTCGGATGGGGCGCGCTCGGCTACGCCGTGGCCATGAGCCACGTTCTTCTCGAGGGCGCGCAGGCCGCGCTGCGCTGGCTCGGTCTCCCGCTCTGAAGCGCTCTCGGTGCGGCGGCGAGCCGCCGCGATCCGTCCCGGTTCCGTCGTCCTATCGGTCTTCTTCCCTGGCGCGCCGGTCCTTGTGCAGCGACAGCCACATGGAGATGCCGATGAAGGTCGCGACCACCGCCAGGGAGAAGCCGATCGGGATCTTGTAGACGTCGATCAGGATCATCTTGACGCCGATGAAGACGAGCACCGCCGCCAGGCCGTACTTGAGCAGCGAGAAGCGGTCCGCCATGCCGGCGAGCAGGAAGTACATCGCCCGCAGGCCGAGGATCGCGAACACGTTCGAGGTCAGCACGATGAAGGGGTCGCCGGTGATGGCGAAGATCGCGGGAATCGAATCCACGGCGAAGATCAGGTCGGAGATCTCGACCAGGACCAGGGCGAGGAACAGCGGCGTGGCGTAGCGCACCCCGTCGCGCCAGACGAAAAACTTCTCGCCGTGCAACTCGTCGGTGATCTTCATGTGGCCGCGCAGCCACTTCAGCAGCGGATTGTTGGCGATGTCGGGCTTCTCGTCCGCGAAGCGCCACATCTTGACGCCGGTCACCAGCAGGAAGACGCCGAACAGATACAGAATCCAGTGGAACTGGGCGATCAGCCAGGCGCCCGCGAAGATCATGGCGGTGCGCATCGCGATCGCTCCCAGCACGCCGTAGATCAGGACGCGCTTCTGCAGCTCGAGCGGGATGTGGAAGAAGCCGAAGAGCATCAGCCAGACGAAGACGTTGTCGACCGCCAGGGATTTCTCGATGAGGTAGCCGGTGACGAATTCGAGGGATTTCTGGTTGGCGACTTCCCGGCCGACGCTGCCGTCGAGATACCACCACAGGCCGGCGGCGAAGAGCATGGACACGGTGACCCATATCACGGACCAGGTCGCCGCCTCGCGGAACGAGACGCGGTGCTGCTTGCCCCCGCCGACGACGAACAGATCGATCGCCAGCATGACGAGCACGATGGCGGCGAAACTCGCCCACAACAAGGGCTGGCCGACACTTTCCATGATTTCTTCCTATTCGTTGCGATCCGGTTTGCGTCCGCGGCCCCGGCCGCAGCCCCTCGTGAGGAGCCGCGAGGGTAATCGAAGCTTCGTTTCATGTACTTCCGTTTTACGGAAGTAAAAATAAGCAAAGCTCACCTTTGAGTGAAGCTTTCGAAAGCCTATCCTCCCCCTCGTAGCTTTTCCCATACATCACAAGAGGAGTACCGTTCGTCATGCGACGCATCCTTCTTTCAGTCTTCGCTCTCATGCTGAGCGTGGGCATCGGCGTCTCCGAGGCCGAAGCCAAGCGGCTTGGCGGCGGAAAGAGCACCGGCATGCAGCGCGAGTCGATCAGCCAGCCTGCGACCGCGCCGTCCGCCGCGCCCACCCAGAACCTCGCCGGCTCCGCGGCTGCCCAGGCCCCGCGCAAGAACTCCTGGCTCGGCCCCGTCGCCGGCCTCGCGGCCGGTCTCGGCCTGGCCGCGCTGGCCTCGCACCTCGGCATGGGCGAGGAGCTCGCGAGCTTCCTGCTCATCGCCCTGCTGGCCGTCGCCGCTCTGATGCTGTTCCGCCTCTTCATGCGCAAGCGCGCGCCTGCACCGGCCATGCAATATGCCGGCCTGGGAGCGGGGGGCGGCACGGCGCCGCTGCCTGAGAGCCGACCCATGCCGATGGGTGCGACCCCGGCCGCCGCGGCGGCGCCGGCGGCGCGTGCTCTGCCCGCCGGTTTCGACGCCGAAGGCTTCGCGCGCCAGGCCAAGCTCAACTTCCTGCGCCTGCAGGCCGCCAACGACGCCGGCAATCTCGACGACCTGCGCGAGTTCACCTCGCCGGAGCTGTTCGCCGAGATCCAGCTGCAGCTCGCGGAACGGGGCGCCGCCGCCCAGCGCACGGAAGTGCTGGAGGTCCACGCCGAGGTCCTGGAGTGCGTGGAGGAAGCCCAGCGCCACGTGGTGAGCGTGCGCTTCCGCGGCCTGATCCGCGAGGAAGCCGGCGCGGCGCCGGAGGACTTCGACGAGGTGTGGCACCTGACCAAGCCGGCCGACGGCAGCCGCGGCTGGGTGGTCGCCGGCATCCAGCAGAACGGCTGAGTCTCTCGGGGCGCCCGCGCGGGCGCCCCGATCCTCACGCGACAACAAGACCATGAAACGCATCCTGCTCTTCCTCGCCACCAACCTCGCCGTGGTCGTCGTGCTCGGCGTGGTGGCCAGCCTGCTCGGCGTCAACCGCTTCCTCACCGCCAACGGCCTGGATCTCGGCGCGCTGCTCGCCTTCGCCGCGATCATGGGCTTCGGCGGGGCCTTCATCTCGCTCCTGATGTCCAAGCCGATCGCCAAGTGGAGCACCGGTGCCCAGGTGATCGAGCAGCCGCGCAACGCCACCGAGCAGTGGCTGGTGGAGTCGGTGGCCCGCCTTTCCCGCAACGCTGGCATCCCGATGCCGGAAGTGGCGATCTACGAAGGCGAGCCCAACGCCTTCGCCACCGGGGCGAGCAAGAACGGCGCGCTCGTCGCCGTCTCCACCGGCCTGCTGCACACGATGACCCGCGAAGAGGCCGAGGCGGTGCTCGCCCACGAGGTGGCCCACGTGGCCAATGGCGACATGGTGACGCTCACCCTGATCCAGGGCGTGGTGAACACCTTCGTCGTGTTCCTGTCCCGGGTGGTGGGCTACCTGGTCGATTCCTTCCTGCGCCGCAACGACGAGGAGCAATCGAGCGGACCGGGCATCGGCTACCTGGCCACCACCGTGGTGTGCGACATCCTGTTCGGCGTGCTGGCGAGCGTGATCGTCGCCTACTTCTCGCGCCAGCGGGAGTTCCGCGCCGATGCCGGCGCGGCGCAGCTCATGGGCAACCCGCGGCCGATGGTGAGCGCGCTGCGCCGCCTGGGCGGACTCGAGGCGGGCGGGCTGCCCCAGGGGATCGCCGCGGCCGGCATCTCGGGGCGTCCCGGCTGGATGGCGCTCTTCGCCAGCCATCCGCCCATCGAGGAGCGGATCGCGGCCCTGCAGGGGCGCTGAGGCATTGCGCGGAGGCGGGCGCCGATGCGCCGCCTCCGCGGTCCTGAACGGCGGGAAGCGTTCGATGCGCTCGCGCCCGGGGAGCGGCGGCGGAGCTAGAATGCTCCCATGCCGGCCGAATTTTCCGTCGCCCCCGTTGCGGCCCCCGAGCTCGTCTTCAGCGCCCGGCGGCTGACCAAGGTCTACCGCATGGGCGAGGTGGAGGTGCATGCCCTGCGCGGCATCGATCTCGAGCTCTACGCCGGCGAGTTCGTCGTGCTGCTCGGTGCCTCCGGCAGCGGCAAATCCACCCTGCTCAACATCCTCGGCGGCCTCGACGCGCCCACCGACGGCGTCGTGACCTGCCGCGGGCATGTGCTCACCGGGGCCGGCGAGGAGGCCCTCACCCGCTTCCGGCGCGAGTCGGTGGGCTTCGTCTTCCAGTTCTACAACCTCATCCCCAGCCTAACCGCGCGCGAGAACGTGGCGCTGGTGACCGAGATCGCCGGGAACCCGATGAAGCCCGAGGACGCCCTCGCGCTGGTCGGGCTCGCCGGCCGGCTGAACCACTTCCCCGCCCAGCTCTCGGGCGGCGAACAGCAGCGGGTGGCCATCGCCCGGGCCATCGCCAAGCGGCCGGCGGTCCTGCTGTGCGACGAGCCCACCGGCGCGCTCGATTCGGCCACCGGCGTGCTGGTGCTCGACGCCCTCGAACGCATCAACCGCGAGACCGGCGCACTCACCGTGGTCATCACCCACAACGCCGTCATCGCGCGCATGGCCGACCGCGTCATCCGGCTCTCCGACGGACACATCGTGGGCGTCGAGCGCAACAGTGAGCGGGTGGCGGCGAAGGAGCTCGCCTGGTGAGGGCCCTGCACCGCAAGCTCTTCCGCGACCTCGCGCAGCTTCGCGGGCAGGTGCTCGCCATCGCGCTGGTCATGATCGGCGGCATCGGCATGATGGTGATGGCGCTCACCAACTACCAGGCGCTCTCCGACACCCGCGCGCGCTTCTATGCCGAGTACCGCTTCGCCGAGGTCTTCGCCCAGGTGAAGCGGGCGCCCCTGTCACTCGTGGATGCGGTGCGGACGATTCCCGGCGTGCGCGAGGCCGAGGCGCGGGTGGTCGCCGCCGCCAGGCTGGAGGTCGCGGGTTACGACGAGCCGGTGAACGGCCTCATGGTGTCCCTGTCCGGACCCGACGACCCGGGGCTCAACCAGCTTTTCCTGCGCACCGGGCGGCTTCCGCTGGCCGACGACGAGGTGGTTGTCGGCGAGGCCTTCGCCCAGGCCCACGGCCTGCACCCGGGCGACGCCATCGTCGCCATCGTGAACGGCCGCCGGCAGGTGTTCACCGTGAGCGGCGTCGGCCTCTCGCCCGAGTTCATCTACCAGATCCGCGCCGGCGACGCCTTCCCGGACTTCGCCCGCTTCGGCGTGCTGTGGATGAAGCGCGAGCCCCTGGCCCTCGCCTTCGACCTGGACGGCGCCTTCAACGATCTGGCCGTCACGCTCGTCCGCGACGCCCGCGAGGAAGACGTCATCGACGCCCTCGACCGGCTGCTGGCGCCTTACGGCGGCGCCGGCGCCTACGGCCGGGAGCTGCAGCTCTCCCACCGCTTCCTCGACGAGGAGCTGGTGGGCCTCAAGGTCATGACGCGGATCTTCACCTACATCTTCCTCGGCGTGTCGGCCTTCCTGTTGAACGTGGTCATCGGGCGCCTGCTCTCGGCCCAGCGGGAGCAGATCGCGGTGCTGAAGGCCTTCGGCTACAGCCGCCTGGAGGTGAGCGTGCATTATGCCCAGCTCGTGCTGCTGATGGTGAGCGTGGGGATCCTGCCCGGGCTCGCGCTGGGTGCCTGGCTGGGGCGCGGACTGGCAGGCATGTACGCCGAGTTCTACCGCTTTCCCTTCCTCGACTGGTCCCTGCCGCACGACGTCGCCGCCGCCGCCTGCGCCTTCGCCCTCGGTGCGGCGGCGATCGGTACCGCAGGGGGCCTGAGGCGCGCCTTCCGCCTGCCGCCGGCCGAAGCCATGCGGCCCGAGGCGCCGCCGGTGTTCCGGCGCACCCTCACCGAGTGGCTGGGCCTGGGCGCGCTCCTCGATCCGGCGGCGCGCATGATCCTGAGAAACCTCGAACGCCGGCCGTTCCGCACGCTGCTGTCCATCGTCGGAATCGGTCTCGCGGTCGGCATCCTCGTCATGGCGCGCTTCCAGGCCGGCTCCATCGAATACCTGATCGCGGTGCAGTTCCGCTTCGCCGAGCGCGACGACCTGATGGTGACCTTCACCGAACCCACCTCGTCGCGCGCCGCCCAGGAGCTCGCCGCCGTGCCCGGCGTCGAGCGCGTGGAGCCCTTCCGCGCCGCCTCGGTGCGCCTGCACCACGGACATCGCAGCTACCGCACCGCGCTGCAGGGGCTCCCGTCCGACGCCGACTTGAAGCGCGCACTGGACGCCGGCCTGCAGCCCATCCCCCCGCCCGCCGACGGCATCATGCTCACCGACTACCTGGCCGAGATCCTCGATGCCCGTCCCGGCGACATGCTTCGGGTGGAATTCCTCGAGGGCCACCGGCGCACCCTCGAGGTGCCGCTGGCGGCGGTGGCGAACGAATACCTGGGCGTCAATGCCTACGCCACCCGCGCGACGGTGAACCGCCTTCTCGGCGAAGGGGGTGCGATCTCCGGCGCCTGGCTTTCGGTCGCCCCCGAGTCGCGCCGGGCGGTGCTGGAGGCGCTGCGCGAGCGGCCGCGGGTGGCGGCGGTGAGCGACCGCATGGCGATGCTCGACAGCTTCCGCGACACCCTGGCGCAGAACGTCCTCATGTTCACCCTCATCTCCACGGTGATGGCCGCGAGCATCGCCGTGGGCGTGGTCTACAACACGGCCCGGATCACGCTGGCCGAGCGCGGGCGCGAGCTGGCGAGCCTGCGAGTGCTGGGCTACACGAAAGAGGAGGTGCGCGCGCTGCTCCTGGGCGAGCTCGCCACCCTCACCTTTTTCGCCCTGCTGCCCGGCTTCGCCTTCGGCTACGGCATGTCCGCCCTGATCGTGGCCGGTTTCAGGTCCGACCTCTACCGTATCGCCCTCGTGTTCACGCCGACCGGCTTCGCGATCGCCGGCCTGGTCGTGCTCGCCGCCACTTTCGTCTCCGCCCTGCTGGTGCGCCGCCGGCTGGACCGCCTCGATCTCGTCGCCGTGCTGAAGACCAAGGAATGACCGTATGACCCTCGCCCGCCGCCTCCGCTACCTCGTCGCCGCAGCTGTTCTGATCGCGCTCGTGGCGATGGCCCTGTGGCCCCAGGCGATGCTGGTCGACGCGGCCGTCGCCGACCGCGGCAGCGTGCGCGATACGCTGGAAGCCGAGGGCCGCACGCGGCTCCAGGACCGTTACGTGGTGACCGCACCGGTCGCCGCGCTGGCGCGGCGCATCACCCTGGAGCCGGGCGATCCGGTGCGGGCCGGTCAGACCCTGGTCGTCCTCGACCCGGTGACCGCGCCGACGCTGGACGTGCGCGCCCGCGCCGAGGCCGAGGCGCGGCTTGCCGGTGCCCGGGCGAGCCAGGCCGCCGCCCGGGAGAACCTCGCCGCCGCCGAGGCCGCGGCGAGGCAGGCAAAGGCCGAGGCCGACCGCCTGAAGCGTCTCGCCGCCCAGGGCATGGCCGCCGTCGAGGCCGCCGAGCGGGCCGAGACCGCCGCCCTGCGCGCCGGGCGCGAGGCCGAGAGTGCGCGTTTCCGGCTCGCCACTGCCGGCGCCGAGGTCGAGGCCGCCCAGGCGGTGCTGGCCCGCGGCAGCCGCGACGCGTCCCGCGAGGCGGCCCTCGAGCTCGTCTCGCCGGTGGACGGCGTCGTCCTGCGCCGCCACTTCGAGAGCGCCCGCCCGGTGCAGGCGGGCGACCCCATCGTCGAGGTGGGCGACCCGGCCGCGCTGGAGATCGAGGTGGACGTCCTCTCCGCCGACGCGGTGCGGCTGCGCGAAGGCATGCGCGTCGAGCTCGTGCGCTGGGGCGAGGATCGCCCGCTGCTGGGCCACGTCGCGCGCATCGAGCCGGGCGGTTTCACCAAGGTGTCGGCCCTGGGCGTGGAGGAGCAGCGGGTGTGGGTGATCGTTGCGCTCGACAGTCCGCGTGCGGAATGGGCGCGGCTCGGGGAGGCCTACCGGGTGAATGCCCGCTTCGTCCTGCGCGAAGCGGAGAACGTGGCGCGGGTGCCGTCGAGCGCCGTCTTCCGCTACGACGACGGCGAGGCGGTGTTCCGCATCGAGGGCGGTCGGGCGCGGCTCGCGCCGGTGCGCACCGGCGTCTCGGGCGGCGGCTGGGTGGAGGTGCGCGAAGGGCTAGATCCGGGCGAGCGCGTCGTCGTGCATCCCGACCGCGAGCTCGAGGACGAGGCGCGGGTCGAACCCCGCTGAGCCGCCGCGGCGCGTGCGCCGGAATTGCGTGGCAGGAAACGGAGTGCGCCGCGCCGAGCGGCATGCGACATTGCCGCATCCATCGCAGGGAAGGGATCCATGAGCACCGTCGCCGCCGCACGCGCCATGACTGCACGGGAGTGGGGGCTGCTCTTCGGGCTTTCGATCCTGTGGGGCGGATCCTTCTTCTTCATCGGGGTGGCGGTGAAGGCGCTCCCGCCGCTCACCATCGTCTCCACCCGCGTGGTGCTGGCCGCGCTGGCGCTGCACCTCCTCATGCGGCTCGTGGGGGCCTCCCTTCCGCGCTCGCGCGACGCGTGGGCGGCCTTCTTCGGCATGGGGCTGCTCAACAACGTCGTCCCCTTCCTCCTCATCGTATGGGGCCAGGGCCACATCGCCAGCGGGATCGCCTCCGTCCTCAACGCCACCACGCCCCTGTTCGCGGTCGTCCTGGCCCATTTCCTCACCGCGGACGAGCGGATGAGCGGCGCCCGCGTCGCCGGTGTCGTCGCCGGCCTGGCCGGGGTGGCGGTCATGATCGGCGCGACCGGATTCGGAACCCTCGGCGTGGGCGTGCTCTCGCAGCTGGCCGTCCTCGCGGCGGCCCTTTCCTACGCGTCCGCCGGCATCTTCGGGCGTCGCTTCCGCGCGATGGCGATCACGCCGCTCGCTTCGGCGACCGGGCAGGTGACCGCCTCGAGCGTCCTTCTCCTTCCGGTGATGCTCGCCGTCGACCGGCCGTGGGCACTCCCCTGGCCCGGGATGGGTGCAATCGGGGCGGTCGTAGCCCTCGCGCTCTTGTCGACCGCGCTCGCCTACATTGTCTACTTCCGCATCCTCGCCACTGCCGGCGCGACCAATCTCACCCTCGTCACCTTCCTCATTCCGGTGACGGCCGTCCCGCTGGGCGTGCTCGTGCTCGGCGAGACGCTGCTCGTCCGGCACGGGGCGGGCATGGCGCTGATCGCGCTGGGGCTCGCGGCGGTTGATGGCCGGGTCTGGCGCCTGGTTCGCCGCCATGGCGGTGCGGTCTCGAGGGGGGCGAAGCGCGCCTGAGAGGCTGCTGCACGGCCGCATCCGGGACCGGCCCGCGCGAGAGAGCGTCCGTTACGACGCCGGCGACCTGAGGGCCGCGCTTCGGCGGCGCGGCCGGAACTGGCGGGTGTCCCGGTAGTAGTCCGGCGACTCGCTGTCCGGGGTCACGCCGGGGATGCCCAGCAGCGGCAGCGGCGAGAAGTCGCGCGGCGAGAGTGTCGGGGCGCGTTCGGCGAGATGCGCCGCGAGCCACCGGTCGGTGTCTGCCTGCTGCCCGGCCTCCGGCATGGCGAGCCACGCCCGGCCGACCGTGCGATGGATCGCCTTGGCGCAGAGCCCGAAAAAGGGCCGGCGCAGCTGGTCCCAGCTGCCGTGGCCGAACACCAGGAAGCGGGTCGTCTCGCGCAAGGCCTCCCGGCGGTGCCAGAACGCCTCTTCCCACTCGTGTGCCGCGAGCAGCGCCGGAATCTCGTGGTCGGCCGACACCACCACGATGCCGCACTCGTCGAACTGGGTCAGCGCGTCGCGGCACGGCCCCCGGCCGGCAAGTCCGGCGGCGCGACGCGCACGGATCTCGGCCAGGTGGAGCGCGTTGCATGCCGCCTTGGACTGCGGCCAGAGGCACCAGGCCAGGGCGTTGAAGAAGTCGTGCCAGTCGTCGGGCCGCGTGGGCACTTCGCCGGTGGCGAAGATCCGTTCCTCGTAGCCCACAGCTTCCGCTCCGGGCGCCACGAAGCGGACCGGCCGCCCCGATCCGCTGGCCGCGTTCGGCGCGACTTCCTCGATCAGGCGGTCGAGTTGGTCGGCATCCGGCAGGCGCGGCGATTCGAAGCGGGCGAGAAGGCGGGCGACGGGCTCGAAGAGCGGGCGCGCGGCGAGTACCGCGGGCGGGCAGGGGGCGTCGTCCGAGTCGAGCAAAGGGGGTCCGATCACAGGCCATCCATCCGATTTCAGCGGGCCCGGTGGAGGGTATCAGGGGCGCCGCGCCTTACCCCTCCCGCAATGATCGGTCGCACGCCAGACCCGCGCGGCGTCCTTCCCACGCCGTCAGCCACCCGGGCAATTCCTCGGCCGGCATAGGCTTGCCGATGAAATAGCCTTGCGCGAGGTCGCAGCCGTAATCGCGCAGCCAGTGCCAGTCGCCAAGGTCCTCGACCCCCTCGGCGACCGTCTTCATGCCGAGCTGCTGCGCCATGGTGCGGCTCGCGGTCAGGATCGCGCCCATGGTGGGGTTGGTGGCGCCGCCGTGCACGAAGCCACGGTCGACCTTGAGCTCGACGAAGGGCAGGTCGCGCAGCTGCGCGAGCGAGGAGTGCCCGGTGCCGAAGTCGTCGATCGAGAGCCGCACGCGCTTGAGCCGCAGGCGGGTCAGGATTTCCATCGGGGCGCGCGGGTCCTTCATCAGGCGCGACTCGGTGACTTCGAGGATCAGGTCGCCCGCCGGCACCCCGGTGCGTCCGAGCTCATCGAGGACGAAATCCGGGAAGTCGAGCGCGACGAGGTCGTCCATCGATACGTTGACGGCCACGCTCAGGCGCAGGCCCATGTCGCGCCAGGCCTTCGTCTGATCGAGGGCGTCGCGGATCACCCGCCGCGTCAGCGCGTCGATGAAGTCGTGTTCCTCCGCCACGCCGATGAAGCGGTCGGGATAGACCAAGCCGTCCTGCGGGTGGCGCCAGCGCACCAGGGTTTCCACGCCGACCGGCGCACCGGTGGCCAGCTCCACCTTGGGTTGGTAGTGATTGACGAGCTCGCCATGCTCGATGGCATGGCGGACCTCGTCGGGCGCGTAGGTCTTGCCGGCGGCCTGGCGTGCAGGCCGGTGGAATCGCTGCCAACGGTCGAGGAGCGCGGCGAGGGAGGCGTTCTCGCACGGCTTGGGCAGGGCCCCGAGGACGTTGAGCTCGTGGGCGAAGGCCAGCCGCATGGCCGTCTCCAGGATTCGGCTGTCTTCGCCGCTGATCAGGACCAATGCGCCGGCATAACCGCGTCCCGCCAGCGCCCGCATGACCTCGACCCCGTCCATCTGCGGCATGTTGAGGTCCAGGAAAAGCAGGCCGATGGCGGCGTCCGGTGCGTCGAGAACGGCCAGCGCCGACGACGGCGTGTCGCAGCAGCTGACCTTCTCGTGGCCCAGGGTGGCAAGCTGCCGGGAGAGCAGCCTGAGCTGATAGGGGTCATCGTCGACCAGCAGGATCTCATTCATGGTCGTTCACACTCTCGTCGATCGCGGCCAGGACAGCGGCAAGTATCTTCTCGAATTCTTCGTGCAGCAGGGCGTCGATGGCGCCGGTGCGCCCGGCGAGCTCGATCCGCTCGCAACAGTCTGCCAGAGAGCGCGCACCCACCGAACGCGACGAGGACTTGAGGCGATGGGCGACCGCCGCGGCTGCCGCCCAATCGGCCGCAGCGATCGCCGCCTGCATGCGCGTCCGCGCCTCCTGCGCGGAGCGGCGGAAGTCCGCCAGGAAATCGGCGATGAGATCCTCGTCGTCGCCGATGAGTGCGGCCAGTACCGACTTGTCGAGGACAGCATCGGAGGACCGGGGCCGGGCCGTGGCCGCGCGCCGCGGAGACGAAACGGGCACCGCCCGCGACGCCGGCAGCCACCTCTCGAGGACCGCCTTGAGCGTCTCGACCACCACCGGCTTCGACACGTAGTCGTCCATGCCCGCGTCGCGGCAGCGCTCGGCCTCCTTGCGCAGGGCGTTGGCGGTGAAGGCGATGATCGGCGTGCGGTCGGCGCCGTCCTCCTCGGCTCGAATGATCCTCGTCACCTCGTAGCCGTCCATTTCGGGCATGTGCAGGTCGATCATCAATAGCGCGTGTCTGCCGGCGCGCCATGCCTCCAGCGCTTCGCGCCCGTTCGCGACGACCTCGGCCGCGAAACCGAGCCGGGCGAGCTGATGGCGGACGAGCCTGCGGTTGATCTCGTTGTCCTCCGCTACGAGGATGAGCCGGCTGCCGACGCTCGCCGGCGGGGCCGCATCGCCGGGCGGGATGGGGGCGGCGGTCTGCTCGCGGAGACTCTCCGCGTCTCGGGCTGTCGCCAGGGAGCGATGGACGGTGCCGTCCGCACCCACGCTCGTCCCGGAAGCTTCGCTTACCACTTCGACGGGCAGGGTGACGCTGAACGTCGAGCCCTGCCCCGGCGTGCTGTCGACATCGATTTGCCCTCCGTGCAGCTCCACCAGGCGATGGCAGATCGACAGGCCTAGGCCGGTACCGCCGAATCGGCGCGTCGTGGACGCTTCCGCCTGGATGAAGGGTTTGAAGAGCTTTGCCCGCAGCTCGGGCGAGATGCCGATTCCGTTGTCGGACACGCTGAAGCGCACGATCGCCTCGCCCACCCGCTCGGCACGCACCGCCACTTGTCCGGGACGCGCCTGGCCGCTGGAAAACTTGATGGCGTTGGAGAGGAGATTGTTGAGGATCTGGCGCAGACGGACGCCGTCGCCGAGCACCGAGGCCGGCAGGCTCGGATCGGCGGACAGGGAGAGCGCCACGCTCTTGCGCACCGCCAAGGGCCTGAGCGCATTGCACGCCGCTTCCACCACGCCCCGGAGCGACAACGGTTCCCGCTCGAGCTCCACGCGTCCCGCCTCGATCTTGGAGAAGTCGAGGATGTCGTCGATCACCGTGAGCAGGCCGGACGCCGATTCCCGGATCGTTTCGACCAACTCCGCCTCCTCGGGCCCGAGCCGGGATTGCGCCAGCAGATCGGCGCTGCCGATGACGCCGTACATGGGGGTGCGGATTTCGTGACTCACGGTCGCGAGGAAGATCGACTTGGCTTGGCTCGCCTGCTCGGCCACGGCCCGTGCGGCGCGGTCGGCCTCCTGCCGGATGCGCTCGCTGACGTCGCGGACCATCGCGACGAAGCGCGGCTTCTCGCCCGCCGAGACCAGCTGGAGGTGGATCTCGACCGGCAGCTCGAACCCGTCCCGGCGCCGATGCACCGTCGTGAAGACCTGCGTCCGCGACTCGCCACGCAGCATCCGCCCGAGCAGCTGGCGCAGCCGCGTCTCGTCGAACTGGGGCGAAATGTCGAGCGGGGTCATCTGCAGCAGCTGATCCCGGGCGTAGGCCACCTGTCGGCAAGCCCCCTCGTTCACATAGGTGAATCGAAGGCTGTCCGGATCGAAGACGAACGCGGCCTCGTCGGTTGCGTCGAGCGTCGCCTGCGCCTGCCGGATCTCGCGTTCGGCCGCTTCCCGCTCGCTTCGCAGCTGGGCCTCGCGCAACTTGAAGAGATAGCTGTCGCACAGGACGGCCGCGTGCTGGACGATCAGGCCGATGCGCTCGGCGTCGGTCGGCGTGTAGCCGTCCGGACGGTTCGCCAGCGCGATCAATCCCGTCACCTGCCCGCTCCTGACGATCGGCACGCCGAGGAAGCAGTGCATCGGCGGGTGGCCTTCTGGCCGCCCCGCGGCGCGTCCGTCGGCCGCAGGCGCGTTGGTCAGCACCACTTCACCGGTGCGGAGCGCGGCACCGAACAGGGTGTCGAAGTTCGCGAACTCGAGGAAGCCCTGCTCCTGGTACAGCCGCGCCGCCTGCTCGTAGAAGGCGCGCCCCTTCACCGCATCCCACACGATGCCGTCGTGGGCGAGGACGCGCAGCTTCGGGCCGTCCACCAGCACGCCGATGAATCCGTATTCGCTTCGGGTCTGGTCGAGCGCATAGTGGAGCAGGCGATGGGTAGCGCTCTTCCAGTCGGCGCGCTCGAGGTAGGCCGATTGCGCTTCGGCGACCGCCGTCAGGGTCTCGTTCTGCAGGCGCAGCGCCTCCTGCGTCCTCGTCCGCTCGCTGACGTCGCGCACCGCGGCGGCGACCATGGCGCCTTCTTCGAGCTCCAGCGGGCTCAGGCTGATCTCCACCGGGAAGAGCGAGCCGTCTTTCCGCAGGCCGGTGAGGCTCCTGACGCCTTTCGCCATGGTCCGCCGTCCGTCCGTCCGCCGGAAGCCCTCGCGCAGTGCCGCATGCCCGTGGCGCAAATTCGGCGGCATCAGCACTTCCACCGCGCGGCCGATCAGCTCCTCCCGCGTCCAGCCGAAGATCTGCTCGACCTGGCGGTTCGCGAGCCGGATCGTCCCGTTCCCGTCGACCATCACCATGGCATCCGGAGCGAACTCGAAGAGGCCGCGGAACTGGCGCCGGCTGGCTTCGACGCGCCCCTGGGCCTGCTTGATCGGGGTGATGTCCTCGTGGGCGATCGCGACGCGCATCGGGCCGAGACCGGGGAATCGGGTCGCGCGGCAGAAGAACCAGCGTTCCTCTTGCGGGGTGTGGCAGGCATACTCGCACGAGCCCTCGGTGCGCCGCCCGGCGAGGATGTCCCGGAGCAGCGACGTCATCCGCGCGGCTTCGGCGCTGGAGGCGGCCGCTCGATCGCACACCTCGAGATAGTCCACGCCGACGCCCACCGCCGTGCCGTGCAAGCCGTTCTCTTCCGCGAAGCGCGTCCATGCGGCATTGACGGCGATGATCCTCCCGCTCTCGTCGAGCACCGCGATCCGCGAGGAGAGCGCGTCGAGCGAGGCGCGCACGAAGCGCTCGCCTTCCCGCAGCGCGGCGCGCATGCGGACGCTTTCCGTGATGTCGGAGGCGACGGCGACGCCGTATTCGACCTCGCCCGCGTCGTCACGCACGGACGAGGCCAGGAGGTTGATCCACACGGTGTTGCCGTCCTTGCGGACGTAGCGCTTCTCCATCGTGTAACTGTCGATCTCGCCGCGGAACAGCTGCCCGGCCTGCTCCAAGTCGAGAGCGAGGTCGTCCGGGTGGGTGATGCGTTCGAAGGTCATGCCGGCGAGCTCGTCGGCCGGGTAGCCGGTGATGTCGCAGAACTGCCGGTTGAAGCGCAGGAAGCGGCCGTCCTTTCCGATGTGGGCGATTCCCGCCGCCGCGTTCTCGAAGGTGGCGCGGAAGCGGCGCTCGCTCGCGGTGAGCTCGGCGGTGCGCGCGGCGACGAGGCGCTCCAGCTCCGCCTTCCGGTCGTGCAGCGTTTCCTCGGCGGCCTTGCGCGCGGTGATGTCGGTATGGGTGCCGTACATCATCAGCGGCCGCCCGTCGGGCGTGCGGCTGATGACCCGGCCGCGGTCGTGGACCCAGACCCAGTGTCCGCCCTTGTGCCGCATGCGGCATTCGCAGTCGTAGTAGGGAAGCTCGCCGGCGAAATGGCGGGCGAGCATGTCGTGCGAGCGCCGAAGATCCTCCGGATGGGCGAGCGAGCCCCAGGTGTCGATGCTCACCGGGGCGAGCTCCGCCAGGGTATGCCCCACGATCTCCGCCCAGCGCTCATTGAACACCGTTTCCCCGGTCGCGACGTTCCACTCCCAGGTGCCGACATTCGTGCCCTCGATGACGCCGGCCAGGCGCTGCCGCTCGAGCCGCAGCGCCGCCTCGGCCCGCTTGCGTTCGGTGATATCGCGCGCAATCCCCAGGAATCCGGCCAGTCGCCCGCCATCGTCGTGCAGTGCGCTGACCGAGAGCAGAACCGGAAAGCGCGAGCCGTCTCGCCGCACGTAGGTCCATTCGCGCGTCTCCGGCTCCCCGGCCCAAGGCCGGGTCGTGAAGACGTCGAAGCCTGGTGCGATCGGACGCTCGAGCTCGCGGGAAAGCGCCTCCGCCCGCACCCGCACCTCTTCGGGATCGTGGAAGGCGGCGGGTGTGTGCTCGCCGATCATCTCGCCGGCCGTGTAGCCGAGCATGCGCTCCGCGGCCGGGTTGAAGTGGGTGATGATGCCGTTCGGCGTGGTGGCGATCACGGCGGAATCGGCGCAGCGAAGGATGGATCGCTCGAAGGCTGACTGCCGGGCAAGGCGGTAGTTCGCCAGACGCAACTCCATCAGCGTGACGACCTGCCGGCCCAGCCGGGCCAGCGCGTCCCGCTGCATCGGCGTGAGCCGGCGCGGCACCCGGTCGATGACGCACAGCGTGCCGAGCCCGAAGCCGTCCGGCGCGATCAAGGGGGCTCCGGCGTAGAAGCGGATGCGCGGGCCGCCGGCGACGAGCCCGTTGTCGCGGAAGCGCTCGTCCTCCAGGGCGTCCGGGACCTCGAGGATGTCGGGGCCGTCAATCGCGTGAGCACAGAAGGAAACGTCCCGCGGCGTCTCCCCGGCCGCGAGGCCCACTTTGCTCTTGAACCACTGCCGGTGCGCGTCCACAAGGGATATCAGCGCGATCGGCGCCTCGCAGATCTGGGCCGCGAGCGCGGTGATGTCGTCGAATCCCGCCTCGGCGGGCGTATCGAGCAGCTCGTAGCGCCGCAGGGCTTCGAGGCGCTCGGCCTCGTTCTCGGGAATGGGGGCGGGGGTCATGATCACGAGGAGGCGTTCGAGGAGTGGGGGCGAGCCAGCCGGACGAGACACTTACTACCATCCCGGTGGGCCCCGTGTCTTTGCGAGGGGCGATAGCTATGTTCAATGATGGGCCGCGACTCGTCCAGTCATCCCCGAGGAATCCCCGTGGATGCGTCGCACCCCCCTACAGCGGATCCGGCATTCCTGTCTTGAATATCAGTATTTCCCTACAGTCTGATTAATCCCCTCTCTCTAGAATCGGATGCACAAGAGAACCGGCGCGGGCGGGACTCGCCCGTCAAGCGGCGGGAGGCGCTCGCGCAACGGCGAGCATCGAAGCTTCAGGAGGAGAGGGAGTCATGCGCATCAACGAGCCCGTCACGGAGGTCGAGACGCCCGTTCCGGAAGGACGCTTCATCTACAGCCGGACCGACACCAAAGGCCGGATCACCTTCGCCAACGATCTGTTCGTCGAGCTCTCGGGATTCAGCCGGGAGGAGCTCCTCGGCCAGCCGCACAACATCGTCCGCCACCCCGACATGCCGCCGGAGGCCTTCGACGACCTGTGGCGCGCGCTCAAGGCCGGCCATCCGTGGAGCGGTTACGTCAAGAACCGGCGCAAGGACGGCGGTTACTACTGGGTCCACGCCTTCGCCTCGCCGATGCGGGAGAACGGGGAGGTGGTCGGCTACGAGTCGGTCCGCCGGCGCGCCGATCCGGCCACCGTGCGCAGGGTCGAGAAGGCCTATGCGCGGATCCGCAGCGGGCGCCGCTGCGGACTGGCGATCGAGAACGGGCGGGTGGTGCGCACCGGCCTCGTCGGGCGCCTGCAGGCGCTTTCGCTCGGCGCCCGGTTGCGGCTGGGCCTGCTGGCCGCCTTCGTCCTGCTGCTGATCGAGGCCGCTCTGGCGTTGGGCGCTTCCTCCGTCGAAGGCGGCACGACGATGTCGGCGTGGGTCTCCGGAGTCCCCCTCGGCGTGGCCGCGCTGGTGCTCGCCTGGCTGGGCGTGGGCGTGACCGGGCGCCTGATGCGCGATCTCGACATCCTGCAGCAGACCATCGCCGAGACACAGCGCGACGGCGACCTGCGCCGCGTCGCCCATATCGACCGGGGCGACGAAGTCGGCCGGATCGCCGGCGTCTTCAACGCCATGATGGCCAATACCCAGGCGATCCTCATCAACGTCCGCGAGGCGGCCGACCGCATCCTCACCCAGTCGGCCACGCTTGCCGAGACGAGCCGGGAAGTCGCCGAGGGCGCATCCCTGTCGAGCCGGGCGGCGTCGGCGACGGCGGCCGCGGTCGAGGAGGTCACGGTGGCGATCAACGAGGTCGCCGAGCACGTGCGCGACGCGACCTCGGCCTCGCGCAAGAGCAGCGCCGACGCCGAAGAGGGCATGGCCACAGCAGGCGAGGCGGCCGGGGAGATCGCCAAGCTCGCCGAGCAGCTGCAGGCGACGACGCAGACGATGGATGGCCTGGCCGCCTCGTCCGTGGAGATCGGCCGCATCGCCACGATGATCCAGGCCATCGCCGAACAGACCAATCTGCTCGCGCTCAACGCGGCGATCGAGGCGGCCCGCGCCGGCGAGCAGGGCCGCGGCTTCGCGGTGGTGGCGGACGAGGTGAGAAAGCTCGCCGAGCGCACGAAGCAGGCGACCGACGAGATCGCCGGCATCGTGGTGTCCTTCCGCGACGAGACCGCGCGCGCGGTCGACAGCGTCGGCGCGGGTACCGAGAAGGTGCGCCGCGGCGTCGCCCTCGCCACCGCGGCGAAGTCCTCGCTCGAAGCGATCCGCGCCTCGACCGAGCGCAGCCTCTCGCTGGTGGCCGACATCGAGCTCGCGACCCAGGAGCAGTCCGCGGCATCCACCGAGATTGCCCGCAACGTCGAGCAGATCGCCCAGATGTCCGAGCGCAACGCCAACTCGGTGGCGTCGGTGGCGGAGTCCTCGAAGTCGCTCGCCGGGGTGTCGCGCGACCTGAACGAGGCCCTGTCGCGGGTGACCATCTGAGCGTCGGGCGTGCCCTGCCCGGGATTCGGCGCTAGGCTACGGCCTGGAAGCACCCGGCGGGAATTTTTTCGCCCGCCGTGGTCCACCCTGTCTCCGATACACGAACCAGGAACCAGCATGCAGCGCGACCCGAGATTCGAGGCGCTTTTCGACAACCTCCGCCGCAACCCGCCCAAGCCGCCCGGGCTGTTGCAGAAGATGGGCGCGATCGCTGCGGCCGTGGTGATCTTCGGCCTGGCGTTGACGTTCTCGGTGGTCTTCTTCGCGCTCGTCGTGGCGATCGGCCTGGTGATCTGGGGCTACGCCTGGTGGCGCACCCGCGACCTGCGCAAGGCGATGCGGGAAGCGCGGACGCGGGCGAGTAACGGCGGCCCCGCCGGCCGCGGACCGGCGTCCGGGCAAGGCATCGTGATCGAGGGCGAGGTCGTGCGCGAGATCCGCGAGGAGCACCGCCAGGGCCCCCGCGACTGAGGCGGCTCGTCGCACCCTGCGTCGCGGCGGATCGTCCCGGCCGTCAGTACGGCAGGCGCTCGAAGTGCGCCGTCACCTGCTCCATGACCTCCAGGGTCTGCTCGCTGGTGGTGGCGACGTTGATCGAGCGGCCCTGGCTCGTCGAGCCCCCGTCGTATCGATCGAGCGCGGTCTCGAAGTACAGCCACTGCCGGTCGGCGAGCTTGAGCCCCGCCCGGATGCGGGGCAGCGCGCTGCTCGCGTGGGTGAGCTCGTTCAGCGCCTGTACGAATTCGTGGCGCGCCTTGTCGAGCTCGCTCGGCGGAGCGAGGCCCCAGGCGACCGCCTGGTACTGCACCGCCATGCGCTGGGACAGCATGCGCTGTCGGCCCGCGAGGTTCACCAGCCGGCTTCGCGGGGTGCCGGCCAGCTTCTCCAGCTCGTCTACGCCCTGATTCGCGAGCCCCAGCACGTCGTCGGCGAGCACCAGGACCCGGCTGGCGTTCTCGCGGCTGGGTTCGCTGCCGACGAGCAGGGCCTTGTAGGCCCGCCAGGATCGCTCCAGGTCCTCGTAGATGCCGTGCATCCTCGGGCTCGGAGTGAAGCCTTTCAGCTCCACGAGGTGACGCTCGAACTGGGCGATCGAGGCATCGAGGACCATGCGCGAGCGGGTCTCGTCCACCTTCTTGCCGACCTGCAGGTAGGCCTTGGCGATCCGCTGCGACAGCATGCGCAGCCGGCCGGCCTTGTTGATCCCATCGTCCATGTCGACGATCTGCGCCCCGGCCGTCGGGGCGCAGGCCAGCAGGGCGAGCACCAGAAGGTGGCGGGTGAGCATCGACCAGAAGCGCTGCATGGTCTTCGGCAGTCTCGGAGTGGTTGCCACGCCATTGAAGCCCGCAGGGGGTGGTCCGCACAATCCGTCGTCCGGACTACTCACTTCGAGGTATTGCACGGCCGGCCGGTCCTGCGGCGGGCGCGCTTGCATGCGGAACGCGTCGCATCCGGCGTCTAGAATGGAACTCCCTGCCCTCCAACCCGTGGTGGTGATCCATGCAGGAACTCCGTCCCACCGCCGCCCGGGTTGCGGCCGCAGCGCTCGGTTCCATGGACGACCGCGCCGAACCGCGCGTGGTCGCTGCCGGATACATCGTCGCCGTCGTGGCGACCCTGGGTGCCGCGCTCGCGCAGTGGCTGATCGACCCCTGGCTGGGCAACCTGCCGCTGTTCAGCTTCTACGCCTCGGCGCTCTTCGTCGCCTGGTACGGCGGGCTGAAGCCCGGAGCGGTCGCGGTTTTCCTCGGCGGCGCGCTCGGGGCCTGGTTCTTCACCGAGCCGCGGCTGGACTGGCAGATCGGATCCCTCGTCGACCGGCTCGATGCCATCCGCTTCGTGGTGGTCGGTCTCGGTGTCTCCCTGATCTGCGAGTCCCTGCACCGCGTCCGCCGGCGCGCCGAGCAACGCGAGGAGCTCTTGCGTGTCACGCTCGCGAGCGTCGGCGACGCGGTCGTCACCACGGACCCCGGCGGGCGCGTGACCTATCTGAATCCCGTCGCGGAGGCCCTCACCGGCTGGACGACTACCGAAGCCGCAGGCCTTGCCCTCGAAACCGTGTTCCGCATCGTCAACGAGGAGACGCGCCGCCCGGTCGAGTGTCCGGCGGCGCGCGCCTTGCGCGAAGGCGTCGTCGTCGGCCCCGCCAATCACACCGTGCTGATCGGAAAGGACGGCAGCGAGCGGCTGATCGACGACAGCGCCTCGCCGATTCGGGACCGGCACGGACGAGTCTTCGGCTGCGTCCTGGTCTTCCGCGACGTCGCCGACAGGCGCGACACCGAGCTGGCGCTGCACAGGCGCGAGGCGGAGCTGCGCGAGCGCCACGACGAGTTGCAGAGCACCTACGACGCCATGCCGATCGGCATGGGCTTGATGGATCGCGAGCTGCGCTTCGTGCGGGCCAACGATCGTCTGGCGGAAATCAACGGGCTGCCGGCCGCGGCACACATCGGACGGACGCTGCGCGAGGTGATCCCCAAGCTCGCCCCCGAGATCGAAGCGGCCTGCCGCCGTGTCCTGGAAACGGGTCAGCCTGTCCTCGACGTCGAGCTGACGGGCGAGACGCCCGCGCGCCCGGCGGTGCGGCGCACCTGGCTCGCCTCATGGTATCCGCTGCGCGGCACCGCCGGCGAGATCCTGGGCGTCAACGCCGCAGTCGTGGAGATCACCGACCGCAAACGCGACGAAGTGCGGATCTACCGGCTGATGGCCGAGCTCAAGAATGCCGACCGGCGCAAGGACGAATTCCTCGCCACCCTGGCCCACGAGTTGCGCGGTCCGTTGGCGCCCTTGAGCAACATGCTGGAGGTGATCAAGCGTGCCAAGGGCGACGGCGCGCTCCTGCGTCGCGCCTGCGACACGATGGAGCGGCAGCTGGGCCACATGGTGCGGCTGGTGGACGACCTGCTCGACGTCGGCCGCATCACCCGCAACAGGCTCGAGCTGCGTATGGGGCCGGTCGAGCTCGTGTCGATCATGCAGCAGGCGGCCGAAACCTGCCGCGCGATCGCCGAGGCCCGCGGGCACGAGCTCATCGTCGTCCCGCCACCCGAGCCGATCCGGCTGCATGCGGATGCGGTGCGGCTCACCCAGGTGCTGAGCAACCTCCTCAACAACGCCTGCAAGTACACCGAGCAGCAGGGCCGTATCCGCATGCGGGCCGAACGGACGGGCAGGGACGCGGTGATCGCGGTCAGCGATACCGGCATCGGCATTCCGCCCGACCGGCTGGAGAGCGTGTTCGAGATGTTCTCGCAGGTCGAGGAGTCGCCGACGCGGGCGCAGGGCGGCCTGGGCATCGGGCTGACCCTGGTGAAGCGGCTGGTGGCGATGCACGGGGGGGCCGTCGAGGCCCGCAGCGAAGGGCCGGGCAAGGGGAGCGAGTTCATCGTGCGCCTTCCCATCCCGGTCGAGCCGCCGGCGCCGTCGGTCGACCGGGCCGCGGGGGAAGCGCCGGGCACCACCCGCCGCATCCTGGTGGTGGACGACAACGAGGACTCGGCGGCCTCGCTCGCCATGCTCCTGAAGATCACCGGCAACGAGGCGTACACCGCGTATGACGGGCCCGAAGCCCTGCGGGCGGCAGAGCGGCTGCGCCCGGAGGTGATCCTGCTAGACATCGGCTTGCCGCGGATGGACGGCCGCGAGGTGTGCCGGCGCATCCGAGAGCGGCCGTGGGGCAAGGACGTGGTCGTGATCGCGCTCACCGGCTGGGGCCAGGACGAAGACCGTCGCAGGTCGCGCGACAGCGGCTTCGATCACCACATGGTCAAGCCGGTGGACTACGGGTCCCTCATGGCCTATCTCTCGGCCCGTCCGCGCAGCGGCGTGGCATGGTGAGCGTGCACGGCGGGTGCGTGCTCACTGCGGCAACGCGCCCCTCGCGAGCACCGCCGCGCACGCCTCGGCCGGCAGCGGCCGGCTGAAGAAGTGTCCCTGCCCGTCCATCGGTCCCAGGGTGCGCAGGTAGTCGAGCTGAACCGCGTTCTCGATCCCCTCCGCGATGACCTGCTTGCCGAGCACGCGGGCGAGGGCCACGATCGCATCGACCATCGCCTGACCTTCGTTCTGATGCACGTCGCGGAGGAAACTGCGGTCGATCTTGAGGCGGTCGATGGGCAGGCGGTTGAGGTGGGAGAGGGACGAGTAGCCCGTGCCGAAGTCATCGAGGGAGATCTCCAGCCCCCGGGCGCGCAGCGCCGTGAGGGTGTCGAAGACCTCCTCCGAGTTGTGCATCGCCACGCTCTCGGTGATCTCCAGGTGGATGCGCCGGGCCGCCACCCCGCCGGCCTCCAGCGCCTCCGACACGGCGCGGGGCAGGTCGGCGTGGCGGAACTGGACCGCGGAGAGGTTCACCGCCACCGGCACGGGCGGCAGCCCCATGGCGTCCCATTCGCCGATCTGGCGGCAGACCTCGTGGAGCACCCAGTCGCCGATGGGCACGATGAGGCGGGTCTGTTCCGCGATGGGAACGAAGTACGCCGGCGGTACGCTGCCGCGCTCGGCGTGATGCCAGCGCAGCAGCGCTTCCAGGCCGGTGAGGCGGCCGCTCCTGAGGTCGACGATGGGCTGGTAGTTCAGGCGCAGCTCGCGCCGTTCCGCCGCCCGGCGCAACTCGCGCGCGATGAGCCGCTGGCGCAGCACCTCGGCATCCATGTCGGCCCGGTAGAAGCAGTAGCGGCCGTTGCCTTCGCCCTTGGCGCGGTAGAGGGCGAGATCGGCGTTGCGCAGGAGCTCCGCCGCGGCGGAGCCGTCGGTGGGAAAGAGCGCGATGCCGATGCTCACACCCACCGAGACGTCCATCTCCTCCAGGCGATGCGGCGCCAGCAGCCCCGCCAGGATGCGCTCGACGAGCTCGCAGGCGGCTTCGGGCGTGTGGACCTCGGGGGCGATCACCGCGAATTCGTCGCCGCCCAGCCGCGCGATGAAGTCGCGGTCGCGCACACACTGGCGCAGCCGCCGGGCGGTCCCCTGCAGCACGGCGTCGCCGGCATGGTGGCCGAGGCTGTCGTTCACGTCCTTGAAGTCGTCCAGGTCGAGGAAGAAGAGGGCACCCGCCGCCTCGCCGGTGCGCGCCCGGTGCAGCCACTCCTCCAGGCGCTGCTGGAAGAAGGCGCGATTGGGGAGGTCCGTGAGGCTGTCGTGCAGCGCGAGGTGCTCGATCTTCTGCGCCGCCTGCTTGCGGTGGGTGATGTCCTCCTTCACGGCGACGAAATGGGCAATCCTGCCCTCCGGGTCGCGGATGGGCGAGATCCGCTGGTGCTCCCAGTAGCGCTCGCCGTTCCGTGAGCGGTTGAGGAATTCCCCGTGCCAGCAGTCGTCGGCGGTTTCGGTCCACAGCGTGGCGTCGAGCACCGGGGCGGCATGCTCCGCCTCGAAGGCGGCGAGCCGCTTGCCGCTCACCTCCTCCGCTGTATAGCCGGTCATCTCTGTGAAGCGCCGGTTCACGTACTCGATGCAGCCCGCGGCGTCGGTGACCACCACTGCGGCGGGGCTCTGCTCCACCACCTCGGAGAGCTTGCGCACCTCGCACTCGGCACGGTGACGGCGGGTGACGTCGCGGCCGACGGCCACGGCGTAGCGCTGGCCTTCCAGCTGGGCGGTACGCAGGGTGAGCTCGAGCATCCGCTCGCCGCAGCCCGACAGGTCCAGCCGGAGTTCCCCGCTCTGGTCGGGCGCGCCGGTCTGCGAGAGCCCCTCGAGGAGCGAGGCCGCCGCTCCGAGGCCCACCTCGGCCAGCGTCGCGCCGACGAGTGCCTCGCGTTCGAGGGCGAGGTACTGCTGCACCGCGGCGTTGGCGTCGACGATGGTCTGCTGCGGCAGGGCCACCAGCAGGATCAGGTCGGTGCTGTGGTCGAGCAGGGTGCGGAAGCGCTCCAGGCTCGCGAGGTTCTGGCGCAGCTGCGGGTAGTAGTTCTTGCGGAAGGACCGTTCGCCCAGCCCGATCACGCGGTCGCGCAGCGCCGCCCGGTCCTCCGGATCGTCAGATCGCTTCTTCATAGATGATCTGCGCGTCGCGCAGCTGCACCGGCCGCGGGTTGGTGACGATGCACGGGTCCCTCACCGCGAAGCGCGCCAGATCGGGCACGTCGCCGCTGCGCACGCCCTTGTCGCCGAGGGTGTCCTTGAGGCCGGCCGCGCGGCGCAGCGCCACCACGTCGGCCAGGATGGCCTTGCGCCGGGCGCTCTCGGTCATGCCGCGCAGGTCCAGGCCCAGGGCCGCGCCGATGGCCTCGTAGCGTTCCGGCGCCGCGCCGTAGTTGAAGCGCATCACGTGCTCGAGCAGCAGCGCATTGCTCTCGCCGTGGGGCAGGTCGAGGAAGCCGCCGAGGCTGTGGGCGAGCGCGTGCACCGCGCCCAGGCTCGCGTTGGAGAAGGCGAGCCCCGCCTGCAGGCTGGCCAGCATCATCTGCTCGCGCAGCTGCAGGTCGTCCGGACGGGCGATGGCGTCCGGAAGGTTCTGCCGGATGAGGCGGATCGCCTGCAGCGCGTGCACATCGATCACCGGCGAGCTGGCGGTGGACACGAAGGCCTCGATGGCATGTACCAGGGCGTCGATGCCGGTGCAGGCCGTCAGGTGGACGTCCATCGTCATCGTGGTCTCGGGGTCGACCAGGGCCACGTCGGGCACGACGCTCTTGCTGATGATCGCGATCTTGGTGCGCGCCTCGGGGTTGGTGATGATGGCGAACTGCGAGATGTCGGCCGAGGTGCCCGCCGTGGTCGGGATGCAGATGAGCGGCGGGCCGGGCACCTCCACGTTGTCCACGCCCTCGAAGTCGAGGATGTGGCGCTGGTTGCTGGAGACGATGCCGATACCCTTGGCGCAGTCGATCACGCTGCCGCCGCCGACCGCGACGATCACGTCGCAGCCGGCCTGGCGGTAGAGCTCGGCTCCGGTCATCACTTCGTGGTCGCGCGGATTGGAGGTCACGCCGCGATAGACGGTGTGGGGGAGCCCCGCCTCCTCCAGATCGTTGCACACGTCCTCGAGCCAGCCGGCCGCGGCCACGCCGGGGTCGGTCACCACCAGCACCCGGCGGGCACGGAAATTACGAGCGTAGAAGCCGACGCGGTGTCGCGCGCCCACTCCGAAAATGAACTCCGGCGCAACGAACTTGCGCAACTCGTACAGGGCCATGGGTCCTCCTCGCCGTTACTGCCGGCTGCCTTGTCGGGATTCGGAGCGGTCGCCAAGCCGCAGCCGGCGCGCCCTCGTCGCGGCCGCCCGGGGCAGCACGGCCGCTCGCCTGCCCGGACTGCGCGAGACCTCGTTGCGTTGACGAGGCCGGTCTCACATTATCCGCGCCGCTACGTGGAGTACTAGAACTTTTGTAGTAAGCGGCGCCCGAATGAGTGAATCGGACGCCTGACCGGGGTCCGGTGTTCCCGGCACCTCCCGGGCGGGCCCGCGGTGCCATGCGGCTTGCCCCCCGGTGCGCCCGGCGCATACAGTGAACGAGGTATGTTTGCGACATGGCGCGCTGCCGGGCGCCGCCGATCCGGGACGCGCGAGGACTGAATCGCCCGTTCCGCCGTCCAACAGCTGACATCCTTCCGTCACCGGACCGATCTTCCATGCCCAAAAAGACCCTCGTCGCGCTCCTCGCCGTGCTCTCCGCCACTTCCGCCCTGGCGCAGGGTTCGCGCACGGTCGACGGCTGCAACATCCGGCGCGGCACCTTCTGCGTGAACATGACCCTCGCGGGGGCCGATCTGCGCGGGGCCAACCTGGCCAATTCGCAGTTCTCGCGCTCGAACCTGTCGGGCGCAAAGCTGGCCGAGGTGAACCTCGTGGACGCCAACCTCACCAGCACCGACCTGCGCCAGGCGGATCTGACCAAGGCCGTGCTGCGCAATGCCAAGGCCCGCGGGGCGAAACTCGCCGGGGCCATGCTTGCGGGCGCCGACGGTGCCGGAGCGACCTTCCAGAACGCCGACCTATCGGGAGCGGACCTGACCGGCGCCCGGCTGTCCAGCACCGATTTCGCGAATGCGACGCTCACGTCGGCGCGCCTGGACGAGGCCGATCTGCAGCGCGCCAATTTCCGGGCGGCCAACCTCACGGGCGCTTCGCTCGTCGGCGCCGACCTGCGCGGGACCAATTTCTCGCACGCGACGCTCAATGGGGCGGATCTCACCGGCGCGAAGCTCGATCAGGCCATCTTCGAAGGGACCCGCATGGCCGGCTGCACCGGCTGCCCGGAGCGGCCCGGTGCGCCACAGTAGCGGCGACGCGCGCCGGCGCGCATCCGTCTCGGGAGGTCGGCCATGGTGAAGGTTCGGATCTGGGACTTGCCCCTGCGTCTGTTCCACTGGATGCTGGTGGCGCTGGTGTCGTTCTCCTGGGTGAGCGGCGAGTTCGGGGCCGATCTCGGGCCGTGGGCGGCGGACTGGCACCAGCAGAGCGGGCTGGCCATCCTCGCGCTCCTGCTGTTTCGCGTCGCATGGGGTTTCGTCGGCAGCACCCACGCGCGCTTCTCGAACTTCGTGCGCGGCCCGCGGGCGGTGCTCGCCTATCTCGGCGAGCTCACCGGACGCGCCACCGCGCGTCCGGTGGTCGGCCACAACCCGCTCGGCGGCTGGTCGGTGGTGGCACTGCTCACTTGCCTCTCGGTTCAGGTCGTAACGGGGCTCTTCATATCCGACGAGGATCTCGGCATCGAAGGCCCGCTCGCCCACCTGGTGAGCGGCACGACGAGCGACCGCTTGGCGGAGATCCACGAGGTGAACGTGCTCGTGCTCCTCGCCCTCGTGGCGACCCACCTCTCGGCCATCGCCTTCTACTGGCTCGCCAAGGGCGAGAACCTGGTGAAACCGATGGTCACCGGACGCAAGAGCGTGCCTCCGGCGCTCGCGGATGCGGCCGCCCGCGGCGGCCACCCGCTGCTCGCGCTGGCGCTGCTCGCGGCGAGCGCCGCGGCGGTGTGGTTCGTCGCGGAAGGTCTATGAGGGCGGGTCGAAGGAAGAGGAGCCATGAGCGCCCGCGGGCGCCGGCCTTGCACCGGCGCCCGCGCCACGCCCGGGGGCGGCTTCAGTTGCGCGCTTCCTTCAGGCGATAGTCGTCGTGGCAGCCCTTGCAGGTCTTGCCGACCTCGCCCAACGCGCTCTTTACCGCCTTCTCGTCCCCTCCCCCCTTGAGCGTCTCGCTCAAGGTGCCCACCGCCTTGACCGACTTGTCGGCGGCAGCCTTGAACTTGTCCATCTCGCTCCAGATCTTCATGTCCGCCTTGGTCGGCGCGCCCTTTTCGGTGCCCGGTGCGAAGGAGTCCCAGTGCAGCCCGATCACGGTCTCCATCACGCGGGTGTTCTTTTCGACGATGTCGCGGCTGTAAGGGCGCTTGTCCTGGGCCATCTGGATCATGGGCCCGAAGGCGCGCCCGACGACGTTCATGACCGACTGGCGGTAACGGATCTCGTCCTCGGGCTTCATCTGGGCGAGCGTGCTGCCGGCGAGGCCCATGGCGACGGCGGCGATGGCGAGCGTACGGAGCTTCATGAGCGGGTCCCCCTCGGGTGGTTGTTGGTTGTTGCGAGGGGTGAACAGGGGGAGGCGCGGGAATATTCCCACGCCCCGTGGGCTGCCCATGCCAGGCACTAGGCGGCGGCCCGTTCCCCCGTCGGGGCGACGTCCCCGATCGCGCACCGCACCGCGTCCTCGACCCGGTCCAGCAGCACGAACTCGAGCTTCTCGCGGGCCTCGGGCGGCACGTCCTCCAGGTCCTTCTCATTGCGGCGCGGGATCATCACCGTGTGGATGCCGGCGCGCAGGGCGGCGAGGGTCTTCTCCTTCACGCCGCCGATGGGCAGCACGAGGCCGCGCAGGCTCACCTCGCCGGTCATCGCCACGTCGGAGCGCACCGGCTTGCCGGTGAGCAGCGACACCAGTGCGAGGAACATCGCCACCCCGGCGCTGGGACCGTCCTTCGGGGTCGCACCGGCCGGGACGTGCACATGGATGTCCACCTTGTCGAGCGCATCGCCGGTCCACGTCTTCGCCAGCGTGAGCGCCGCCTGGGCCGACTCCTTCATCACGTCCCCGAGCTGACCGGTGAGGATGAGCTTGCCGCTGCCGGGCACCCGCGAGGCCTCGATGAAGAGGATGTCGCCGCCCACCGGCGTCCATGCCAGGCCGGTGGCCACGCCCGGCACGCTGGTGCGCAGGGCCGTCTCGTTCTCGAAGCGGCGCGGGCCGAGAATGGTCGCCACGTCGGCGGCGTCGACCGCCACCTGCTGGGCCTGTCCCTCGGCGATGCGCATCGCCACGTGGCGCAGGACGGCGCCGAGCTCGCGCTCGAGGTTGCGCACGCCGGCCTCGCGCGTGTAGTCGCGCACCACGGTGCGCAGCGCCGCCTCGGTGAGGCTCGCCTGCTCGGGCTTCAGGCCGTTGGCGTCGAGTTGGCGCTTCACGAGGTAGCGCTTGGCGATCTCGATCTTCTCCTCCTCGGTGTAGCCGGGGAGCTGGATGATCTCCATGCGGTCGCGCAGCGGGCCGGGGATGGTGTCGAGCACGTTGGCGGTGCAGATGAACATCACCCGCGACAGATCGAAGTCCACCGCCAGGTAGTTGTCGCGGAACTTGCTGTTCTGCTCCGGATCGAGCACCTCCAGCAGCGCGCTCGCCGGATCGCCGTGGAAGCCTCCCGCGCCGAGCTTGTCGATCTCGTCGAGCATCATCACGGTGTTGGTGGTGCCGGCCCGGCGCATCGCCTGGATGATGTTGCCCGGCAGCGCCCCGATGTAGGTGCGCCGGTGGCCGCGGATCTCGGCCTCGTCGTGCACGCCCCCCAGCGCCACGCGCTGGAATGCGCGGCCGGTGGCGCGCGCGATCGACTGGCCGAGCGAGGTCTTGCCCACGCCCGGCGGGCCCGAGAAGCACAGGATGGGGCTCTTGCCCTCGGGATTGAGCTTCCTCACCGCGAGGTATTCGAGGATGCGCCGCTTGATCTTGTCCAGCCCGAAGTGGTCCTCGTCGAGCACGCGGCGCGCCTCGGCGATGTCGATCGGCGGCTGCGGCTCGTGCTTCCACGGCAGCTCGGTAAGCCACTCGAGGTAGGTGCGCAGCATCGAGTACTCGCCGCTGCTCTCGCCCATGCGGCTCAAGCGCTTGAGCTCCTTCTCGGCGTGCTTGAGAACGTCTTCGGGCATGCCCGCGGCCTCGATGGCCTGCCTGAGCTCCTCCACCTCGGCCGCGGTCTCGTCGCCCTCGCCGAGCTCCTTCTGGATCTGGCGCAGCTGCTCGCGCAGCACGTGCTCGCGCTGGCGCTCGTCGAACTGGGCGCGGGTCTTCTCCCCGATCTCGCGCGAGATCCTGAGCACCTCGACGCGTGCGCCGAGCAGCGCGATGACCTTGTCGAGGCGCCGCACCAGGTCGAAGGTCTCGAGGACGTCCTGCTTCTCCTCGTTCTTGGCGTCGAGGAGGTTGGCCACCATGTCGGCGAGCAGCGCCGGCGAGTCGATGCCGCGCACCACGCCGACGAGCTCGTCGGGCACATTGGGCAGCAAGCCGATCGCCTCGATCGCCTGCTCCTTGAGCTGCAGGAAGCGCGCCTCGATCTCCGGGCCCTCTTCCGTCGCCGCCTCGACCATGTCGACCCGCGCCACGAGGAAAGGCCAGCCCTCCAGGAACTCCAGCACGCGGAAGCGCGACTCGCCCTTCACTACCAGGTGATGGCCGCCTTCCTGGCCGGTGATGTAGCGCACGATGGGCCCCGCCGTGCCCACCCAGTACAGGTCGGACGGCTCGACCTCGGACTTTTCCGCATCACGCTGCAGCAGGAAGCCCACCCGCAGGTCGTTGCGCACCGCCTCCTGGGCGGCCGCGACCGAGGCGGCGCGGCCGACCGTGATCGGCGAGAGCACGCCCGGGAAGAGCACCGCGTTGCGCAGCGGCACCAGGATCATCGCGTCGTCCGGGAGCGGCCTGATCGACTCGGCCGCGGGCTGCGCCGCCTCGGGCTGGCCGCCGCCCGCGGCCTGGGTGAGCTCGTCGCCCGGCAACATGGTCATGAGCGTGGGCCAGTACTTCATCGCGGGGTCTCCTTCAGCTTGCGGAACGTCAGGATCAGGCAACCGTCCGCCAGCTCCCGCGCGGCCGGTTCCAGCGCGTGCAGGGGCAGCGGGATGTAGCGCTCGAAGCGCCCGTAGGGAATCTCTATACGATGGATGCGCGCCGCGCGCGGGGTGGGAAAGCCGCGCACCCCCGAAACCGTGATGCCGCCCGGGTCGAGGCTCACCACGATGCCCGAGGGCGGCACCCCGGGCAGGGCCACGTGGACCACCACGAGGTCGTCGTTTTCGAGCACGTCGATGGGCGGCTCCCAGGCGCGGCCGGCGGTGGCGCCGACGCGGCAGAACTGGCGATGCAGCCGCTCCGCCTGCTCCAGCAGCGACAGCGCATCTCCCCACATCCAGGACGACAGGTCTCGTGATCTCATGGCGCTCGGATCCTTGCGGTACACCCTGTAGATGGCGCCGGTTGCCGATGATTCAAGTGTGCGCGGCGGGGCGTGCCGGGCGGGGGCCGCCGCTGCGCGGTAACAGACTGTTTGCACGGCCGTTTTCCGTGGAACAATTGCGCGTGGCGCTGGGCTTTCGGGCCGCGAGGGCGTAAAATCCCCGCCCTTCGAGATTCATCTGCGCCGGGGTGCGCCCATGCTTTATCCCACCCGATTCGACGTCATCGTGGTCGGCGGCGGCCATGCCGGCACCGAGGCCGCGCTCGCCGCCGCCCGCATGGGCGCGAAGACGCTGCTGCTGACGCACAACATCGAGACCCTCGGCCAGATGAGCTGCAACCCCTCCATCGGGGGCATCGGCAAGGGCCATCTGGTGAAGGAGGTCGATGCCCTGGGCGGCGCGATGGCCGCGGCCACCGACGAGGGCGGCATCCAGTTCCGCATCCTCAATGCCTCCAAAGGGCCCGCGGTGCGTGCCACCCGCGCCCAGGCCGACCGGGTGCTGTACAAGGCGGCGATCCGCCGGCGGCTGGAGAACCAGGAGAACCTGTGGCTCTTCCAGCAGGCGGTGGACGACCTCACCGTCGTGGGCGACCGCGTCACCGGCGTGGTGACCAAGATCGGCCTGCGCTTCGAGGCGCCCGCGGTGGTGCTCACCGCCGGCACCTTCCTCAACGGGCTGATCCACGTCGGGCTGGAGAACTATTCCGCGGGCCGCGCGGGCGACCCGCCGGCGATCTCGCTCGGGCGGCGCCTGAAGGAGCTCGCCCTGCCGCAGGGGCGGCTCAAGACCGGCACGCCGCCGCGGCTCGACGCGCGCAGCATCGACTTCTCGGTGATGCAGGAGCAGCCCGGCGACGACCCGGTGCCGGTGTTCAGCTTCCTCGGCCGCGCGGACCAGCATCCGCGCCAGCTGCCATGCTGGATCACCCACACCAACGAGGCGACCCACGACATCATCCGCGCCAACCTCGATCGCTCGCCCATGTACTCCGGCGTGATCGAGGGGGTGGGGCCGCGCTACTGTCCGTCCATCGAGGACAAGATCCACCGCTTCGCCGACAAGACGAGCCACAACGTCTTCCTGGAGCCGGAGGGTCTCGACACCCACGAGATCTACCCCAACGGGATATCGACCTCGCTCCCCTTCGACGTGCAGCTCGCCGTGGTGCGCTCGATCCGCGGCCTGGAGCACGCCCACATCCTGCGCCCGGGCTACGCCATCGAGTACGACTACTTCGATCCGCGCAACCTCAAGAGCAGCCTGGAGACGAAGTCCATCCACGGGCTCTTCTTCGCCGGCCAGATCAACGGCACAACCGGTTACGAGGAGGCGGCCGCCCAGGGGCTGCTCGCCGGTGCCAACGCCGCGCTGCAGGTGGCCGGGCGCGAGGCCTGGTGCCCGCGCCGCGACGAGGCCTACCTCGGGGTGCTGGTGGACGACCTGATTACCCGCGGCGTGTCCGAGCCGTACCGGATGTTCACCTCCCGCGCCGAGTACCGGCTCTCCCTGCGCGAGGACAACGCCGACCTGCGGCTCACCGAGAAGGGCCGCGAGCTGGGCCTGGTGGACGACGTGCGCTGGGCCGCGTTCTGCGCCAAACGTGAAGCGATCGAGCGGGAAACGGCCAGATTGAAGGCCACGTGGGCCCGGCCGGAGGTCGTCACGGCGGCGGACGCCGAGCGGGTGCTCGGCAAGCCCCTGGAGCGCGAGTACCGCTACTTCGAGCTGCTGCGCCGGCCCGAGACCAGCTACGCCTCGCTCATGAGCCTGCCCGGCGCGCCGGAAGGCCCCGAGAGCGACCCGCAGGTGATCGAGCAGATCGAGATCGCGGCCAAGTACCAGGGCTACATCGACCGCCAGCAGGACGAGGTGGCCAAGCAGCTGCAGGCCGAGTCCACCCGGCTCCCCGAGGGCCTCGACTACGCCGAGGTGCGCGGGCTCTCCAAGGAGGTGCAGCAGAAGCTCAACCTCCACAGGCCCGAGACCATCGGCCAGGCGAGCCGCATCCAGGGCGTGACCCCGGCGGCGATCTCGCTGCTGCTGGTGTGGCTCAAGCGCCGCGAGCTCGTGGCCGCGGCGGAGCGTCGCTCGGCATGAGACGAGGGATGCACGCGCACCGGGGGGTATCGCGATGAGTGCCGCCATGCTCGACCAGGGCCTCCACGGGATGGGCATTGCCCTTTCGGCCGAGACCCGGGCGCGGCTCATGGCCTATGTAGGCCTGCTCGCCAAATGGAATCGGGTCTACAACCTCACCTCCATCCGCAACGCGGACGAGATGGTGACCCATCATCTGCTCGACTCGCTCGCCGTGCTGCCCCACCTGGAAGGCATCGCGCGGCTCGCCGACGTGGGCTCGGGCGGGGGGCTGCCGGGCATTCCGCTCGCCATCGCGGCGGCGGAGCGCTTTCCTGTGCTCGCCGTGACCTCCATCGAGACGGTGGGCAAGAAGGCGAGCTTCCAGCAGCAGGCGAAGATCGAGCTCGGGCTCGCCAACTTCACGGTGGTGAACGAGCGCGTCGAGAAGGTGCGCGCAGAGCCGCCCTTCGATGCAATCATCTCGCGGGCATTCTCCGAGCTATCGGATTTCGTCGGCCTCACCGCGCATCTGCTCGCGCCCGGCGGACGGTTCCTCGCCATGAAGGGCGTGTATCCTCATGACGAAATCGCGCGCCTCCCGGCGGGGTTCGCCGTTGCGCAGTCCTTTCCGCTCGAAGTTCCGGGACTGGGCGCCGAACGACACCTGATCATCCTGGAAAAGACCTGAATGGCCCGAATCTTCTGCGTCGCCAACCAGAAAGGCGGGGTGGGCAAGACCACCACCTGCGTCAATCTCGCCGCCGCCCTGCAGCAGGCCGGCCAGCGCACGCTGCTCATCGACCTCGATCCCCAGGGCAACGCCACCATGGGCAGCGGCGTCGACAAGGGCGCGGTGGAGAAGTCGGTCTATCACGCCCTGGTGGGGCTGGCCACGCTCGACGAGGCGCGCGCCGTCTCGCCCAGCGGCGGCTACCACGTGCTGCCCGCCAACCGGGATCTGGCGGGAGCCGAGGTCGAGCTGGTCGACATCGACCGACGCGAGAACCGGCTTCGCGATGCGCTGAAGCAGGCCAACGGCGACTACGACTTCATCCTCATCGACTGCCCGCCCTCGCTCTCCATGCTCACCCTGAACGGCCTGTGCGCCGCCCACGGGGTGATCATCCCGATGCAGTGCGAATACTTCGCGCTGGAGGGCCTGTCGGACCTGGTGAACACCATCAAGAAGGTGCACGCCAACCTCAACCGCGAACTCAAGATCATCGGGCTCCTGCGGGTCATGTTCGACCCGCGCATGACCCTGCAGCAGCAGGTCTCGGCGCAGCTCGAGAGCCACTTCGGCGACAAGGTCTTCCGCGCCATCGTGCCGCGCAACGTGCGGCTCGCCGAAGCGCCCAGCTACGGCATGCCGGGCGTGGTGTACGACCGGAACGCCAAGGGGGCGCAGGCCTACATGGCCTTCGCGGAGGAGATGATCGAGCGGGTGAAGACGCTCTGATCGCGACGCCGACCACACTACACGAACGACCATGACGCCACGCAAACTCAAAGGACTCGGCCGCGGCCTCGACGCCCTGCTCGCGGCCAACGACGACGCCGACGCCGAGAAAGGCGAGCTCCAGACTCTCGCGGTCGAGGCCCTGCAGCCCGGCAAGTACCAGCCCCGCACGCGCATGGATCCGGGCTCGCTGGAGGAGCTCGCGGCCTCCATCAAGGCGCAGGGGGTGATGCAGCCCATCCTGGTGCGGCCGCTGAACGGCGAGCGCTACGAGATCATCGCGGGCGAGCGGCGCTGGCGGGCGGCGCAGATCGCGGAGCTCGTCGAGGTGCCCTGCCTCGTGCGCGAGATCCCCGACGAAGCGGCGCTCGCCATGTCGCTCATCGAGAACATCCAGCGCGAAGACCTCAACCCGCTGGAGGAGGCCGGCGGCATCCAGCGCCTCATCGACGAGTTCGGCATGACTCACCAGCAGGCGGCGGACGCGGTGGGCCGCTCCCGGCCGGCGGCGACCAACCTGCTCCGCCTCCTGAACCTCGCCGACCCGGTGCAGGAGCTCCTGATGGCGGGCGACATCGACATGGGCCACGCCCGCGCCCTGCTGCCGCTGGACGGCGCCAACCAGATCCTGCTCGCCAACCAGGTGGCCGCCCGCGGGCTTTCCGTGCGCGAGACCGAGCGCCTGGTGCAGCACATCCTCAATCCGCGCCAGAAAAAGGCTGCCCCGGCTCCGGATCGCGACCTCCTGCGCCTCGAGGAGGAGATCGCCGACGTGCTCGGCGCGACGGTGAAGATCCGCGCCAACCGCAAGGGCTCGGGCGAGGTGAGCATCCGCTTCGGCAGCCTCGACCAGCTGGACGGCCTGCTCTCGCGCCTGCGCTGATTTCGCGCCTCCCCTACTTGGAATCGCGGGGGCGCTGCGCCGCCGCGATGCCGCGCGCCTCGTCGATGAACGCGAGCGGCACCAGCGCCAGGGCGAACAGCACGATGCAGAAGAGCACCGCGCCCTCCAGGCCCAGCGCGTACTGCAGCAGCCCCACTCCGAACAGTCCGAAGATCGCCGCGAGCTTGGAGAAGAGGCCCCAGAAGCCGAAGAGCTCGGCCGCCCGCTCGGGCGGCGCGAACATGCCGACCATGGCGCGGCCGACCGACTGGCTGGAGCCGAGAGACAGCCCGGCCAGCAGTCCCGCCACCAGGAACACCTGCTCGACCCGGAAATCGGCCCCGGACCACGCATTGGCCAGCGCGGTCAGCGCCTTCACCTGATAGATCGCGATGATCGCGACGATCCACAGCACGAGGGTCACCGCGTAGGTGCGCCGGCCGCCGAGCCGCGCCTGCAGCCAGCCGAAGGCGAGTGCGCCGGCGAGTGCGGTCACCTGCACCACGATGAACATGGCGTTGCGCGTGCCTTCGCTCCAGCCGATCACCTGGGCGCCGTAGATGAAGGCGAAGGCCACGATGACGTACACGCCCGCCATGGCCGCGAGAATGGACAGGTAGAGCCGCGCGAGATCCGGGTAGTCGCCTACCTCGGCGAAGGTGGTGCGCAGGCGCCGGTAGCCCTCGGCCACCACGTCGCGGGTGACCGGCCGCCGCGGCCCCCGTGCCGGCTCGCGCAGCCAGGCGAAGGTCGGGATCGCCGCCACCAGGAAGAAGGCCGCGGCGAAGGGCCCCACCCAGCGCAGCCGCGCGAAATTCTCCGCATTCACCTCGCCCAGGAAGACGAGGGCGAAGCCCGCGGCGACCAGCCCTCCCGCATAGCCCAGCGCCCACCCCAGGCCCGAGATCTTACCCATCTCGTCGGCGCGGCCGAGGGCGGGCAGGAAGCTGGCGATGAAGGACTCGCCGAGGGAATACGCCGTGTTGGAGGCGACGATGAGCGCGAAGCCGAGCCAGATCCGTCCGGGCTCGACCAGCGCCAGGAGTCCGGTCGTGGCGACTGTCGCCACGTAGCTGGCGAACAGGAAGCGCTTCTTCGCCTGCGCGTAGTCCATCGCCGCACCCAGCGCGGGCGCGCTCGCCACGACGAGGAGGTAGCTCGAGCACAGCGCGAGGCTCCACAGCAGGTTCCCGAGCCGGAAGTCGGGCGCGTCGCCGACCACGATCCGGGTATAGATGTCGCCGAAGAGGACGGTAACGATCAGCAGCGTGTACGACTGGTTGGCGAAGTCGAACATGCTCCAGCCGAAGATCTCGCGGCGGCTCGCCCTGCTGGTGCGGATCATGCGCCGGCCCCCTCTCGCGCGGCCCCCGATCGGGAAGCTGAAACCCTTGTCCCGTCTGGGATCCGCGCCCATAGCCGCGATCGGCGAGGTTGCGGCCGGAATGCTCTTATATAAGATGCATGACAGGCCCTTGTGAACCCTTCCGAGATGCGATGGCGATTTGACTTTGTCGTGGTTAACCCCTAGTATTCTCGCAATTTTTGAGCGGTGGGCGCATTACCCGCAGCGCGCCGAGTACTCCATGTTCAAGATGGTGCTCCTGCAGTTCGGCGCGACAATCGCAGCGACGGCCATTGCGGCCGTTTTTTTCGGCTTGCGTGGGGGGGTGTCGGCGGCACTGGGGGGTCTGGCTTGCGTGGTCCCGAGCGCGTTGTTCGCGCTGCGGTTGTACCTGCAGTCCAAGCGACCCGGGCCGCCGCAGGTCACCGCTTTTTTCGTCGGCGAGTTCGTGAAGATCGCGACGATCGTTGGATTGTTGGTGCTGATCCGGTTCGCGTATGAAGACCTCCACTGGGGGGCGCTCTTCATCGGCCTGATTTTGGCGCTCAAAGCGAATTTATTTGCATTTATGGTGAAAACATAAAAATGGCTACCGAGCACGCTCCAACCGCATCCGAGTACGTCGTCCACCACCTGACCCACCTGAACACCACGGGTCACGCCCAGAAGAGCATCGTCGACTTCTCGGTGATCAACCTGGATACGATGTTCTACTCGCTCACCCTGGGTCTCGTCACCGTCTTCCTGCTCGCCATGGTCGCGCGCAAGGCCACCTCCGGCGTGCCGGGCCGCTTGCAGGGCTTCGTCGAGATGCTCGTGGAGATGGTCGCCGACCAGGCCAAGGGCATCGTGCACAGCCCCGAATCGCGCAAGTTCGTGGCGCCGCTGGCGCTCACCGTGTTCGTGTGGATCTTCCTCATGAACGCCATGGACCTCCTGCCCGTCGATCTGCTCCCGCGCATCTGGGAAAGCGCCGTGGCCGCCTCGGGTGGCGATCCGGCCCATGCCTACATGCGCGTCGTGCCCACCGCCGACCTGTCCGCCACGCTCGGCATGTCCATCGGCGTGCTGCTGCTCTGCCTCTATTACAACGTGAAGATCAAGGGTGTGTCCGGCTGGGTGCACGAGCTCTTCACCGCTCCCTTCGGTTCGCATCCGCTGCTCTACCCGATCAACTTCCTGATGCAGATGATCGAGTTCCTGGCGAAGACCATCTCCCACGGCATGCGACTGTTCGGCAACATGTACGCCGGCGAGCTGATCTTCATCCTGATCGCGCTGCTGGGCGGTACCGCCACCATCTTCGGCTTCGTCGGCCACATCATCGCCGGCAGCATCTGGGCAATCTTCCACATCCTGATCATTACCCTCCAGGCGTTCATCTTCATGATGCTCACTCTGGTGTACATCGGGCAGGCCCACGAGAGTCACTAAGGTTTTTGTAGTCTCTTTTCTTAACTTGATCATCTTTAACTGAAGGAGTTGTCATGGAAAACGTTCTGGGTTTCGTCGCGCTGGCTGCCGGTCTGATCATTGGTCTGGGTGCCATCGGTGCTTGTATCGGTATCGGCATCATGGGCAGCAAGTACCTCGAGGCCTCCGCGCGCCAGCCCGAGCTGATGAACGCGCTGCAAACCAAGATGTTCCTGCTGGCCGGTCTGATCGACGCCGCGTTCCTGATCGGTGTCGGTATCGCCATGATGTTCGCCTTCGCCAACCCGTTCCAGCTCGTTTGATCCGGTTCGGCTCCCTAAACGCAACTGAGGGACTAGAACAGTGAATTTGAACGCAACCCTGATAGCCCAGCTCGTTGTGTTCTTCATTCTCGGTTGGTTCACGATGAAGTTCGTGTGGCCGCCGATCGTGAAGGCACTGGACGAGCGCGCGAAGAAGATCGCGGACGGGCTGACGGCTGCGGACAAGGCCAAGGCCGATCTCGCTCATGCCGAGAAGAAGGTCGTCGAGGAAATGCGCAAGGCCCGCGAGTCCGCGGCCGAAGTGCGCGTCGCTGCCGAAAAGCAGGCGGCGAAACTCCTGGACGACGCACGCGCCGAAGCCGCCCGCATCGTCACCGCCGCACGCGAAGCTGCAGAGGGCGAAGCCGCCACCGCCGCCCAACGTGCCAAGGAAGCCCTGCGTGACCAGGTCGCGAACCTGGCCGTGGCCGGCGCCGAGCGCATCCTGCGTCGCGAGATCAACGCCCAGGTGCATGCCGACCTGCTCGCCAACCTGCAACAGGAACTGCAATAAGTCATGGCCGAGAACGTCACCGTCGCGCGCCCCTATGCGGATGCCGCCTTCAAGCTGGCCCGCGGGGAAGGTGCGCTGGGGCCTTGGTCGGAAGCAATGGATCGCCTGGCCGCCATCGCGGCCGAACCGGCGATCAGAGCCTGCATCAGCGATCCCAACCTGTCGGACGATCAGATCTACAAGCTGATCCTCGATGTGGCGGACGACGGGCTTGGCACCGAGCTGCGGAACTTCGTTCGTGTCCTCGTGGACAACGACCGCCTGCAGCTGCTTCCGGAGATCCGTGACCTGTTCGTTCAGCAGAAGAACGAACACGAAGGCGTCCTGGAGGCCGACATCGCCTCCGCCTTCCCCCTCGACGATGCCACCCTGGCGACGATGAAGGCCGTCCTTGAGAAGCGTTTCAAGGCCAGTCTGAACGTGAACGTCAGCATCGACCCCGAGCTCATCGGTGGGGTCCGCATCGCCGTCGGCGACGAAGTGATCGACGCCTCGGTCCGCGGCAAGCTCGCGAACATGGCCGCTGCGCTCAAGAACTAGGAGTTATCGCAAAATGCAACTCAACCCCTCTGAAATCAGTGATCTGATCAAGAGCCGGATCCAGAACCTGCAGCTCGCCGCGACCGCACGCAACGAGGGTACGGTAGTGTCCGTGACCGACGGCATCTGCCGCATCCACGGCCTCACCGACGTCATGCAGGGCGAAATGCTGGAGTTCCCCGGCAACACCTTCGGTCTGGCGCTCAACCTCGAGCGCGACTCCGTCGGTGCGGTGGTGCTCGGCGACTACGAGCACATCACCGAAGGCGCCACGGTCAAGGCGACCGGCCGCATCCTGGAAGTGCCCGTCGGCCCCGAGCTGATCGGCCGCGTGGTGAACGCCCTGGGTCAGCCGATCGACGGCAAGGGCCCGATCAACGCCAAGCTCACCGACAAGATCGAGAAGGTGGCGCCGGGCGTGATCGCCCGCCAGTCGGTGTCGCAGCCGGTGCAGACCGGTCTCAAGTCGGTCGACTCGATGGTGCCCATCGGCCGCGGCCAGCGCGAGCTGATCATCGGCGACCGCCAGACC
>DYFV01000086.1 GCA_020725025.1 Azoarcus sp. | reverse complement strand
ATACGGCTGACTTGGGTGAGCGAGCTCAGAACGTCAATTAATCAGGGGTTCCTTAACAAGAAGCTCGAGACCGACTCGACCTTCATCATGGGAGTGGGCTCGCCCGCCTACATGAGCCCGGAGCAGATCAAGGGTTACCCGCTCAACCAGAAAACCGACCTGTACTCGCTGGGGGTGGTGCTCTTCCACCTGCTCACCGGCCGCCTGCCGTTCCGTGCCGCGAATCCCGCTCAGCTCGTCTACAAGATCATCAACGCCGATCCGCCGACGGTGTCGCAGCTCAACCCCGACATGCCGGAGCAGATGGACGCGGTGATCCGCAAGGCGCTCGAGAAGGACCTCTACTCGCGCTACAAGAACGGGGCCGAGTTCGCCAAGGATCTTGCCGCGGTGCGCTACAAGATCCTCGACGACCGCTACGTGCCGCCCGACACCAGCCGTTTCTCCGTGCTGCGAAAGCTCACCGCCTTCACCGAGCTGGATGACATCGAAATCTGGGAGGTGTTGCGCATCTCGAGCTGGCGCAAGGCCGACGAGCACACCACGCTCATCCGCGAGCGCGATGCCGACCAGCGCTTCGGCATCGTGCTGGAGGGCGAGGTGGAGGTGTCGGTGGATGGCCGCCGCGTGGCCCGCTACGGCCCGGGCGAGCTCTTCGGCGAGCTCGCCTGGCTCGACTCACTCGATCACCGGCACTTCACGACGGTCGTGGCGGTTTCGCCGACGACCTACCTGGAGATCAACCCGGCGGCGCTCGCATTGGCCACGGACGAGGTGCGCGAGCACTTTCGCACCATCATGTCGACCGTGGTCGCCAAGCGCCTCGGGGCGGCCGCGCGCGAGCTGGCGAAGCATGGCGAGCCGGCGGTGCGCGGTGAATTCACCGCCACCGGCGGTCTCGACCTCCAACTGGTCGACGACTGAATTCCGCTCGCATCGGCCCTGTTCGTCGAGGGGGCCGCAACCGGCGTCCGATCAGAGCTGGGCCCGGATCCAGCGCTCGAGCGTGCCTGCGTCCATGGCGCCCGACTGGCGGGCGATCTCCTGGCCGTTGCGGAACAGGATCAGGGTCGGGATGCTGCGGATGCCGAAGCGGCCGGCGAGACCGGGATGCGCCTCGGTGTCGACCTTGGCGAGCCGCGCGTGGGGCTCGACGCGGCCGGCCACCGTGTGGAAGGCGGGCGCCATCATCTTGCACGGCCCGCACCAGGCTGCCCAGAAGTCCACCACCAACGGAATCTCGCTGCGCCCGGAATGCACGGCGAAGCGCTCGGCGTCGAGCTCGATCGGCACGCCGGCGAACAGGGGTTTCTTGCAGCGCCCGCAGTTTCCGCCCTCCGACAGACGGGCGGCGGGCACGCGATTGACCGCGTCGCAATGCGGACAGGCGATATGGATGGCGTCGGCCATGGAAGGCTCCCGGAAGAAGGTGAAGGGGATAGGAGCCGGTCGGACTCGAGGCTGGTCTGCTGCGACGATCGCTCGAGCCCGGCAGCCTTCTACCAGATGGCGGTGCAGTGGACGGAATTCAAGTCACCGCAGTGCGGGTCACTTGCGCCGGTGGACCTCGAAGCGCACCCGGCGCTCGCCCGGCTCGGCGAGCGCCACGCCCACCAGCCAGGTGAGCAGACTGTAGAGGAGGGCGCTCCAGAACGCGGTCCAGAAACCGGCGACATGGACGCCGCCCACCAACCCCGCCACGGCCCAGAAGAGCAGGGCGTTGATGACCAGGGTGAAGAGACCCAGGGTAAGGAGTGTGATCGGCAGCGTGATGAGGATCAGGAGCGGGCGGATCAGCGCGTTGATGAGTCCGAGGAGCAGCGCCGTGACGAGCGCCGCGGTGTAGCTCTCCACGGTGAGCCCGCCGACGAGCTCGGGCAGGAGCATCAGCGCGATCGCGTTGAGCAGCCACTGCAGGGCGAGCCTCACTCTGGGATCCATGGGCTCAGCGCTCCGCCCCCGCGGCAAGCGCGCGCTCGCGCGCGGCCGCCCGGTCGGCTTCGGGCGTGGGCGGGATCTCGAGCCAGTGGCCGAGATGGGTGCGCGCGATGTCCGCCAGCGCGTCGATCCAGTCGTGGCGCTCGTTGAGGCAGGGGATGAAGTGGAAGGCCTTGCCGCCGGCGCCCATGAAGGCGGTCCGGCATTCGAGGGCGATCTCCTCCAGCGTCTCCACGCAGTCCGCGACGAAGCCGGGGCAGATGACGTCGACGCGGCCCACGTCCTTGCGTGCGAGTGCCTCCAGGGTGGGCTGGGTGTAGGGCTTGAGCCACTCGGCGCGCCCGAAGCGCGACTGGAAGGTGAGCTGCCAGCGTTCCGCGGGCAGCTCGAGCGCATCGGCGAGCAGCCGCGCCGTCACGTGGCACTCGCAGTGATAAGGGTCGCCCAGGTCGAGGGAGCGCCGCGGCAGGCCGTGGAAGCTCATCAGCAGCATGTCGCCCTCGCCGTGCTTCATCCAGTGCTCGCGCACGCTCGCGGCCAGCGCGGCGATATAGCCGGGATGGTCGTGAAAGCTCCGTACGTAGCGGATCTCGGGGATGTTGCGCCAGGCGAGCAGGCAGCGCGCCACCTCGTCCATCACGCTCGCGGTGGTGCTCGCCGCGTACTGCGGATACAGCGGCACCACCAGTATGCGGGTGCACCCGTCCGCCTTGAGCTCTTCGAGGGCCTGGGGTACCGACGGGGCGCCGTAGCGCATCGCCCACGCCACGGCTACGTCGCGCACACCCTGGTGCCCGAGGTAGCCCGCGAGAAGCGTTGCCTGCTTCTCGGTATGCACCTTCAGAGGCGAGCCTTCGTCCGTCCAGATGCTCGCGTACTTCTCGGCGGACTTCTTGGGCCGGGTGTTGAGGATGATGCCGTTCAGGATCGGCCACCACACCGCGCGCGGGATCTCGACCACGCGCGGATCGGACAGGAACTGCTTGAGATAGGGACGCAGCGCCGCGGCGGTGGGTGCGGCCGGGGTGCCGAGATTCACGAGGAGGATGCCGGTGCGGGCAGGCTTGCCGTGAGAGTGGGGCGGTTCGGGCCGATAGCGGGCCATGCGGTTCCTTTGCCGGGCGGCGGGGGAGTCAGACGTTCTGGGAGAGCGCGTTGGAGAGCAGACGCGCAGTGATGTCCACGATCGGGATCACCCGGTCGTAGGCCATTCGTGTGGGACCGATCACCCCCACCGATCCCACGACCTGGCCGTTGACCTCGTAGCCGGCGGTGATCACGCTGCAGCCGTCCAGCTGTTGCAGGCCCGACTCGTTGCCGATGAAGATCTGCACCCCCTGCGCCTGGTTGGACAGATCGAGCAGTTGCATCAGCCCGGTGCGCTGCTCGAAGAGCCGGAACAGCTCGCGCAGGCGCGCCATGTTGGACGAGAGGTCCTCGGAATCCAGCAGGTTGGTCTCGCCCGACAGCACGCAGCTCTCCTCGGTGGCCTGCTCCACCTCGGAGCCCGCCTCGACCGCCGCGGTCATGAGCTCGGTCATGTCGCTGCGCAACTGCTGCAGCTCGGCCTTGATGCGCTCGCGGATCTCGGCGAAGCTCAGCCCGGCGAAGTTCGCGGTCAGGTAGTTGGCCGCCTCGGTGAGCTCGCTCGGCGAGTACATCCGCCGGGTCGGCAGGATGCGGTTCTGCACGTCGCCGGCGGTGGTCACGATGATGAGCAGAATCCGCGTCTCGGACAGGCTGATGAACTCGATCTGGCGGATCCTGACGGTGTCGCGGCGCGGCGCCACCACGATCCCGGCGAACTGCGTGAGCTCCGAGAGCAGATGGGAGGCCGAGCTGATGAGCCGCTGCGGTTGATCGGGCTGGAGCTGGTCCTTGAGCTCGAGCACGCGCGCTTTTTCCAGCGGCTGCACCGTGAGCAGCGAATCCACGAAGAAGCGATAGCCGAGCGCGGTCGGAATGCGGCCGGCCGAGGTGTGCGGGCTGCTGATGAAGCCCATCTCCTCGAGGTCGCTCATCACGTTGCGCACCGTGGCCGGCGAAAGCTCGAGGCCCGAGTAGCGCGACAGCGCCCGCGAGCCCACCGGCTGGCCTTCCACGATATAGCGCTCGATCAGCGTCTTCAGCAGGAATTGGGAGCGGGAATCGAGCTGTTTCATGGTCAGGACCGACGATTGCCACGATTCTATCAGCCTGCGGCGTCGACGGAAGCGGCTCTCGTCCGCCGGGCCTGCGCTGCCAAGCCCATACGCGAATGTGGTTTAATCCGCGGCATGAATCGAAGCTTCCGTACCGTCGCCCTCATCGGCAAGTACCAGAGTCCCGACGTCGCCGAGTCCGTGCTGCGTATCGCCGCATTCCTGCGCGATCGTGGCCTGACGGTGTGGATCGAACAGGGCACCGCGAGTTCCATCGGCAGCGGCGGCGAGTATGCCGTCGCCACCTACGAGGAGATCGGCAGCCAGACCGATCTGGCGGTGGTCATCGGCGGCGATGGGACGATGCTCAACACCGCCCGGCGGCTCGCCGAGCATGGCGTGCCGCTGGTCGGCATCAACCAGGGGCGGCTCGGATTCCTCACCGACATCGCGCGCGAGGAGGCGCCCGGGCGCCTGGGCGAGATCCTCGAGGGGCGCTACACCGAGGAAGCGCGCTTCATGCTCGATGCCGAGGTGCTGCGCGGCGGGCACCGGGTGTACCGGACCCTGGCGCTGAACGACGTGGTGGTGAACAAGGGCGATATCGGCCGCATGATCGAGTTCGACCTGTCGATCGACGGCGAGTACGTCTACACCCAGCGTTCGGACGGCATGATCCTGTCGACGCCGACCGGGTCGACCGCCTATGCGCTGTCCGCCAACGGTCCGATCCTCCATCCCTCGGTGGGCGGGATCGCGCTGGTGCCGCTGTGTCCGCACGCGCTCACGGCTCGACCGGTGACCCTGCCCGACACCTGCCGCATCGAGATCACGCTGCTGCCGCCTCACGACGCCCGGGTGCACTTCGACGGGCAGACGCGCTACGACGCGCGTGCCGGCGACACGCTGCGGGTGACCCGCTCGCCCAACGCCATCCGGCTGCTGCACCCCCAGGAATACAGCTACTTCGCGATGCTGCGCGAGAAGCTCCACTGGAGCGCCGCGCCGCGCCATCCCTGACGAGCACGCCCTCACCATCATGCTGCGTCGCCTGACCATCCGCGATTTCGTCATCGTCGACCGCCTCGAGCTCGAGTTCGAGGCGGGATTCGGCACCCTCACCGGCGAGACCGGCGCCGGAAAATCCATCCTCCTCGACGCCCTGGGGCTCGCGCTGGGCGGGCGGGCCGACGCCAGCGCGGTGCGCACCGGTCGCGACAAGGCCGACATCGCGGCCGAGTTCGATCTGCCCGATGGGAGCCCGCTGGCCGACTGGCTCGCCGAGCAGGATCTGCCCGCCGACGAGGGCATGGTGATCCTGCGCCGCGTGGTCGAGGCGGGCGGGCGTTCGCGCGGATGGATCAACGGCGTGCCGGCCACGCAGACGCAGCTGCGCGAGGCGGGCGAGTGGCTCGCCGACATCCATGGCCAGCACGCGCATCACGCGCTGCTCAAGGCCGACGCCCAGCGCGCGCTGCTGGACGCCCACGCGGGCGCCGCGGCGCTCGCCGCGGAGGTCGCGGCGCATTATCGGAGCTGGCAGCGCCTGGTGGCCCTCAGGCAGGCGGCCGACCAGGACGCCGCGGCGTCGGCGCGCGAGCGCGAGCTGCTGGAGTGGCAGATCCGCGAGCTCGAGGAGCTCGAGTTCGAGCCGGGCGCCTGGGCCGAGCTCAACGCCGAGCACGGGCGCCTAGCCCATGCGGCCGGTCTCATGCAGGGCGCCGACGAGGCGCTGGCGGTGCTGGGCGAGGGCGACTTCGCGGTCACCTCGCAGCTGCAGCACATCGGTGTCCGCGTGGACGCGATGGCCGAGATCGACCCCGCGCTCGCGGACGTGCGCGAGCTGGTGATCGGCGCGGCCATCCAGGCCGACGAAGCGCTCCATGCCCTGCGTCGCTACCGCGACCGGCTGGACCTCGATCCGGCGCGGCTCGGGGAGATCGAGCGGCGCCTGGCTCAGGTGACCGATCTCGCGCGCAAGCACCGCACGGTGCCCGAGGCGCTGCCCGAGCTTCTCGCGGACTGGCGTGCCCGCCTCGACGAGCTGGTGGCGCGCGCCGATCCGGTGCGGCTCGCGGCGCAGGAGGCGCGCGCCCACGCCGAGTACCGGGCAGCTGCCGAGCGACTGTCGGCGGCACGCCGCCCCGCGGCCGAGGCGCTGTCGCGGGAAATCACCGAGGCCATGCAGACCCTCGCGATGGCCGGCGGGCGCTTCGAAGTCGCGCTGGAACCCAGCCAGGACGGCGCGGCGCATGGGCTGGAGACGGTCGAGTTCCGCGTCGCCGCCAACCCCAACCAGCCGCTGCGCTCCCTCGCCAAGGTAGCCTCGGGCGGCGAGCTGTCGCGTATCGGGCTGGCGATCCAGGTGATGACGAGCCGCGACTCGGCCACGCCGACCCTGATCTTCGACGAGGTCGACGTCGGCATCGGCGGCCGCGTGGCGGAGATCGTCGGCAAGCTCCTGCACCGCCTCGGCCGTGAGCGCCAGGTGCTGTGCGTCACCCATCTGCCGCAGGTGGCTGCGTGTGCCGACTGGCAGTGGACCATTGCCAAGGCTCAGCGCGGCGGGGAGGTGGTCAGCGCGGTCACCTCCCTCGACGCGGAAGGACGCGTGGCCGAGATCGCGCGCATGCTGGGCGGAGTAAGCATCACCGAGACCACCCGCCGCCACGCGGCGGAGATGCTCGGTATGGCGGGCGAGGGCTGAAGCGGACGGCACGCGCCCGAAGGAGCGGCGGAAGCCGCGAATCCGAGGATGCCGGGCTCGCTCAGTCCCGCTTGCGGTTGGGGCAGTTCTCCTTGAGGCAGTCGGCGTAGAGGTAGAGCGCGTGCTCGTGCACCTTGAAGCCGCGTTGCTCGGCGATCAGGTTCTGACGACGCTCGATCTCGGGGTCGAAGAATTCCTCGACCTTGCCGCACTGGATGCATACCAGGTGATCGTGGTGACCGCCTTCCTTCAGCTCGAACACGGCCTTGCCGGACTCGAAGTAGTGCCGCTCGAGCAGGCCCGCCTGTTCGAACTGCGTGAGCACCCGGTATACCGTGGCCAGTCCGATATCCATTCCTTCCGCCATCAGCAGCCGGTAAACATCCTCGGCCGTGAGATGGCGCAAGTCGGACGTCTGGAACAGATCCAGGATCTTCAGGCGGGGATAGGTGGCCTTCAGGCCGATACTCTTGAGATTCTGTGAATTCTCTGACATGGTCGCCCCTTGGGGTGGCCGCCGGCCGAGGCAGCGTGGCCGGCGGCCGCATATGATATATTTTTTGCCTTTCCTTGAGAACGATACGCTTTCAGGCGCCACCGACCAAGCACACTCCATGCGTTCATTGCTCATTCCGGCGCTCGTCGCCCTTGCCGGCCTTGCCGCCGGCTGCTCGTTCGACACCCTGACCAGTCGCGTCAATCCGTACCGGATCGACATCCGCCAGGGTAACTACGTAGACCAGGAAATGGTGGCTCAGTTGAAGAAGGGGATGACGCGCGAGCAGGTGCGCTTCGTGCTCGGCACTCCGCTGATCGTCGACGCCTTCCACGCCGACCGATGGGATTACGTCTACCTTTTCAAGCCGGGTGGTGGCGAGCCCGAGCAGCGTGTCGTGAGCGTCTTCTTCGAGGATGACCGCCTCGAGCGCGTGGACGGCGACGTGGTGGCCGGCGATCCGCAGGGCGAGGCGGCGGCGCAGCGTGAGCAGCGCAGCCGGGTGGTCGAGATAACGGCCCCCGAGAAGAAGTGATCGGCGGCCGGCCCCGCGGGCGGGGCCGGCACCGGCGTGAAAAGGGATTCCATTCATGACGTCTTTGCGTATTGCCGTGGCCGGCGCATCCGGCCGCATGGGCCGGATGCTGATCGAGGCGACCCTGAAGGACGAGGCGGCGGCGCTGGCCGCGGCCTTCGATCGCCCGGGGAGCGCCTTCATCGGGCGTGATGCCGGCGAACTGCTGGGAACGCCCTGCGGCGTGGCCATCACCGACGATGCCCGCGCCGCGATCGCGGCAGCCGACTGCGTAATCGACTTCACCCGTCCGGAAGGCACGCTCGCCCATCTGGCGATCGCACGCGAGCTCGGCAAATCCATGGTGATCGGCACCACCGGTTTTTCAGCGGCCGAGAAGGCGACCATCGCCGAGGCGGCGCGCGACGTCCCGGTCGTGTTCGCGCCCAACATGGCCGTCGGGGTCAATGCGGTGTTCCGCCTGCTGGAGGTTGCGGCGCGCATCCTCAACGAAGGCTACGACGTCGAAGTCATCGAGGCCCATCATCGCTACAAGGTCGATGCGCCTTCGGGTACCGCGCTGCGCATGGGCGAGGTGGTGGCGCGCGAGCTCGGGCGCGATCTCGAGAGCTGCGCGATCTACGGCCGTGAAGGCGTCACCGGTGAACGCCGGCCCGAAACCATCGGTTTTTCCACCATCCGCGGCGGCGACGTGGTGGGCGACCATACGGTGCTGTTCGCCGGCATCGGCGAGCGCATCGAGATCACCCACAAGTCGGGCAGCCGCATGCCTTATGCGCTCGGTGCGCTGCGCGCCGGCCATTTCCTCGCGGGGCGCGCGAACGGTCTCTTCGACATGCAGGACGTCCTCGGTCTGCGCTGAGCCATGGCCGACATGAGCGGCTCGCTTCCTGCCTCGACGGAGTGTCTGCGCGAGGCGGAGGGCGAGCTGGAGGCCCTGCGCGCGGAGCGCGACCGGGCCGTGGCCGAGCTGGCGGCCATGCGCGAGCGGCTGACGCTCGCGATGGCGAGCACCGAGGCGGGATTGTGGGACCTCGATCTCGTCCGCGGCGAGATGGTGCTCGACGACAACTGGCGCACCCTGTTCGGCTATCCGCTGCGCGAGGCCGGCGACGATTTCGGGCACTGGCTCGAGCTCGTTCACGAGGACGACCAGGCGCGCATGCAGACCCTGCTGAAAGCCCATCTGCGCGGCGACATTCCCGTTTTCGAATGCGAATTCCGCATGCGTACGGCGGACGGGCAGTGGAAATGGGTGCAGGCGCAGGGGCGGGCCAGCGCGCGCCGCGACGACGGCCGCTGGGGGCGCATGGTCGGCACCTACCGCGACGTCACGGAGCGCAAGCGCTGGGAGATCGAGCTCCTGCAGGCGCGCGATGCCGCCGAGGCCGCCGCCAGGATCAAGGGCGAGTTCCTCGCCAACATGAGTCACGAAATCCGTACGCCGATGAACGGGATCATCGGCATGACCGAGCTGCTTCTCGATGCCGATCTCGATCGCGAGCATCGCGAATACCTGCAGACGATCAAGTCCTCGGCCGATGCGCTCCTCACCATCCTCAACGACATCCTCGACTTCTCCAAGATCGAGGCCGGCAAGCTGAGTCTCGAGCACATCGAGTTCTCGCTTGCCGCGCTGTTCTCCGACGTGGTGCGCTCGCTCGCCTTGCGCGCGCATCAGGAGGGGCTGGAGCTTTTCTGGGCCTTCGCGCCGGATGTTCCGGCCACCGTCAAGGGCGACCCCGTCCGGCTGCGGCAGGTGCTCGTCAACCTCGTCGGAAACGCCATCAAGTTCACCGAGGCGGGTGTGGTGGATGTGGCCGCGGGGGTGTCGCGCCGGGAGGGGGGCGAGCTGATCCTCGAGGTCTCGGTGCGCGACACGGGCATCGGCATCGCCCCCGGGCAGCAGGCGGCGATCTTCGATGCCTTTGCCCAGGCCGACAGCAGCACCACCCGCCAGTACGGCGGCAGCGGCCTGGGCTTGACCATCTGCCGCCGCCTGGTCGAGCTGATGGGCGGATCGCTGGGCGTGACGAGCCGGCTGGGTGAGGGCAGCACCTTCACCTTCAGCGTTCGGCTGGACGTGGTGGCCGAGGCCTCTCCCGCGCGTGCGCCGGATCTCGCGCACGCACGCGTGCTGGTGGTGGAGGACAGTCCGATGTTCGGTCGACACCTGTGCGAGCAACTCGCCGCTGCCGGCCTGCGCCCCGTGCTCGCCGCCGACGGCGAGTCGGCCCTCGCCATGCTGGGGGCCGCCGCCGACGGGCGCGATCCCTTCGACTTCCTGCTGCTCGACGGCGCCATGGAGGCGCCCGGTGGTCTCGCGCTCGCCGAGCGCTTCGCGGAGGACACGCCCTTTCTCGATCGCGTCGTGGTGATGCTGGCGAGCCACACGCGCCGGATCGAGGGTGAGCGCGCCCGGCGTATCGGACTTCACTCGACGCTTCCGAAGCCCTTCTCGCGCGACGATCTCGTCGGCGCCCTGCGGCTCGCCCGCGAAGGCGCCGGCGGTGGGCAGGAGGACGAGCTGGCGCCGTTCGATCCCACGATGACGCTGACGGAGATGCTCGCGGCCGAGGATGCGCCCGAGGGTGGGCTCGAGGTCCTGCTGGTCGAGGACAACCCGGTGAACCAGACCGTCGCTACGCGCATGCTGGAGCGGGCCGGCCATCGCGTGACGGTCGCGGGCAACGGGCGCGAGGCCTTGGAGCGGGTCGAGGCACAGGACTTCGACCTCATCCTGATGGACGTGCAGATGCCGGTCATGGGCGGCATCGAAGCCGCGCGCGCCATCCGTGCGCACGAGGCGCGCCGCAGCTGGGTGATGTCGTCCGAGGGCTGGCAGTCGACGCCCATCGTGGCGATGACTGCCCACGCTTCGGCGGCCGACCGTGCCGAGTGCCTGGAGGCGGGGATGGACGACTTCGTGTCGAAGCCGGTTCGGCCGCACGAGCTGCTCGCCGCCATCGAGCGCGTGTGCCGGCAGGGAGGCGCGCGCTCGGTCGACAGCGGCGCCGGACAGCTCACCGAGCTCGAAGCGGGCGGCGGGGCGGTCGTCGCCGATCTCGCCCAGACGCGCGAGCTGCTGGACGGGGACGAGGACTCGGTGCAGCAGCTGCTGCAGATCTTCTTCCGCGATCTCGGCGCGACCCTGGAGGGCCTGCGCGGGTGCGGGAAGCGGCACGACCTTCCCGGGCTCGCCGAGGCGGCTCACTCGGTGAAGGGGTCGGTCGGAGTGTTCTTCGCCGGCCGTGCGGCGGAAGCGGCGGCCGACGTGGAGCGGCGCGCACGCGCGGGCGACGAGGAGGTCTGCGGCGAACCGCTGAGACGGCTCCTGACCGAGATGAATACCCTGGCCAACGTATTGCGCAAGTCGCTCGGTTCGCGCTGACGCGGACGTTCGTCGTTGCCTCTGCTTGGAGGAAAAGCTACAATCTCAAGGATTTGATAGCGGGATAAGCCGACCGGCTCGTCCCGTTTTTTCACGTATGGGGCGGCCGACGCGGCCTTTTCCCGTCTTTTTGCTCGAATTCAGGAGTATTTCGTGACTGCTTCCCCGCCCGCCCTGCTAGCGCTTGCCGACGGGACCGTCTTTTTCGGCAAGGGTATCGGTGCGGTCGGCAGCACGGTTGGCGAGGTGGTGTTCAACACCTCCATGTCGGGTTATCAGGAGATCCTCACCGACCCGAGCTACTGCCGCCAGATCGTAACGCTGACCTATCCCCACATCGGCAACACCGGCGTCAATGCCGAGGACGTCGAGGCTTCGCGCGTGCATGCGGCCGGCCTCGTCGTCCGCGACCTGCCCATCCTGCCGTCCAACTTCCGCATGGGCCAGACGCTCGACGCCTACCTGCGTGCGGAAAACGTGGTGGCGATCGCGGGGATCGACACCCGCAAGCTCACCCGCATCCTGCGCGAGAAGGGTGCCCAGGCGGGCTGCATCGTGACGGCGGCGGACGCCTCCCAACTCAACGCCGAGGCGGCGATCGCCCAGGCGCGCGCCTTCCCGGGGCTCGCCGGCATGGATCTCGCCAAGGTGGTGAGCGCTACCGAGACCTACGCCTGGACCGAAGGCGAGTGGGCGCTCGGCTCGGGCTACGCCGGGCGTGCCGAGGGGCGCTTCCACGTGGTGGCCTACGACTACGGCGTCAAGCGCAACATCCTGCGCATGCTGGCCGAGCGCGGCTGCCGCCTCACCGTGGTGCCGGCCCAGACCCCGGCCGCCGAAGTGCTCGCGCTCAACCCCGACGGCGTCTTCCTCTCCAACGGCCCCGGCGATCCGGAGCCCTGCGACTACGCCATCGCGGCGATCCGCGAGTGCCTCGCGCGGGCCATCCCGACCTTCGGGATCTGTCTCGGCCACCAGTTGATGGCGCTCGCCTCCGGCGCTAAGACGGTCAAGATGAAGTTCGGCCATCACGGCGCCAACCACCCGGTGAAGGACCTCGACTCGGGTCAGGTGCTCATCACCAGCCAGAACCACGGCTTCGCGGTCGATCCCGACACGCTGCCCGCGAACCTGCGCGCGACCCATGTGTCGCTCTTCGACGGCAGCCTGCAGGGCCTCGCGCGCACCGACGTGCCCGCCTTCTGCTTCCAGGGACACCCGGAGGCGAGCCCCGGCCCGCACGACGTGTCTTATCTCTTCGACCGCTTCATCGGAATGATGGAGAAGAGCAAGGCCTGAGGCGGCGGCTTACCCAGCCCCGCTCCCACGGTCCCTCGATCCCGACTGCCAGCGCCCACAATGCCAAAACGCACAGACATCCAATCCATTCTCATCATCGGCGCCGGCCCGATCATCATCGGGCAGGCGTGCGAGTTCGACTACTCCGGCGCCCAGGCCTGCAAGGCGCTGCGCGAGGAAGGCTACAAGGTCATCCTGGTGAACTCGAACCCGGCCACCATCATGACCGATCCGGGTACGGCCGACGTGACCTACATCGAGCCCATCACCTGGCAGGTGGTCGAGCGCATCATCGAGAAGGAGCGCCCGGACGCGCTGCTGCCCACCATGGGCGGCCAGACCGCGCTGAACTGCGCCCTCGATCTCGCCAAGCACGGCGTGCTGGAAAAGTACGGCGTAGAGCTGATCGGCGCCTCCCGCGAGGCGATCGACAAGGCCGAGGACCGCCTGAAGTTCAAGGACGCCATGACCAAGATCGGTCTCGGGTCGGCGCGCTCGGGCATCGCCCACAGCATGGAAGAGGCGCTGCAGGTGCAGGGCGGGATCGGGTTCCCGGTCATCATCCGCCCGAGCTTCACCCTGGGCGGCACCGGCGGCGGCATCGCCTACAACATGGAAGAGTTCGTCGAGATCTGCAAGCGCGGTCTCGAGGCGAGCCCGACCAACGAGCTCCTCATCGAGGAGTCGCTCATCGGCTGGAAGGAGTACGAGATGGAAGTGGTCCGCGACCGCGCGGACAACTGCATCATCGTGTGCTCCATCGAGAACCTCGACCCGATGGGCGTGCACACCGGCGACTCGATCACCGTCGCGCCGTCCCAGACGCTGACCGACAAGGAATACCAGATCCTGCGGAACGCCTCGATCGCCGTGCTGCGCGAGATCGGGGTGGACACCGGCGGCTCGAACGTCCAGTTCGCGATCAACCCCAAGGACGGGCGCATGATCGTGATCGAGATGAACCCGCGGGTGTCGCGCTCCTCCGCGCTGGCCTCCAAGGCCACCGGCTTCCCGATCGCCAAGGTCGCGGCCAAGCTCGCCGTGGGCTACACGCTGGACGAGCTCAAGAACGACATCACCGGCGGCGCGACCCCGGCCTCGTTCGAGCCCTCCATCGACTACGTCGTCACCAAGATCCCGCGCTTCGCCTTCGAGAAGTTCCCGCTCGCCAACGACCGCCTCACCACCCAGATGAAGTCGGTGGGCGAGGTGATGGCCATGGGCCGCACCTTCCAGGAGTCCTTCCAGAAGGCCCTGCGGGGCCTCGAGGTGGGCGCCTACGGCCTGGACGAGGTCGAGGCCGACCGCGAGGACCTGGAGCACGAGCTGGCCAACCCGGGCGCGCAGCGCATCTGGTACGTGGGTCAGGCCTTCCGCGAGGGCTACACCCTCGAGCAGGTGTTCAACTTCACCAAGATCGACCCTTGGTTCCTCGCCCAGATCGAGGACATCGTCGCCACCGAGAAGGCGCTCGCCGGCCGCTCGCTCAAGGCCCTGCAGGCCCCGGAGATCCGTGAGCTGAAGCGCAAGGGCTTCTCCGACCGGCGCCTGGCCAAGCTCCTGGGCACCGACGAGACCTCGGTGCGCCTGCACCGTCAGGCGAGCGGGGTGCGCCCGGTGTTCAAGCGGGTGGACACCTGCGCGGCCGAGTTCGCCACGTCCACCGCCTACATGTACTCCTCCTACGAGGAGGAGTGCGAGGCGCAGCCCACCGACAAGAAAAAGATCATGGTGCTGGGCGGCGGTCCGAACCGCATCGGCCAGGGCATCGAGTTCGACTACTGCTGCGTGCATGCGGCGCTGGCGCTGCGGGAGGACGGGTACGAGACCATCATGGTCAACTGCAACCCGGAGACCGTATCGACCGACTACGACACCTCCGACCGCCTGTACTTCGAGCCGATCACCCTGGAGGACATCCTCGAGATCGTGCACGTCGAGAAGCCGGTGGGCGTGATCGTCCAGTTCGGCGGCCAGACGCCCCTCAAGCGCGCCAAGGCGCTGGAGGAGAACGGGGTGCCCATCATCGGCACCAGCCCCGACATGATCGACGCCGCAGAGGACCGCGAGCGCTTCCAGAAGCTCCTGAACGACCTGGGCCTGCGCCAGCCGCCCAACCGTACGGCCCGTACGCCGGAAGCGGCAGTGCGGCTCGCCGCCGAGATCGGCTATCCGCTGGTGGTGCGTCCGTCCTACGTGCTGGGCGGTCGCGCCATGGAGATCGTCCATGAGCAGAAGGACCTCGAGCGCTACATGCGCGAGGCGGTGAAAGTCTCCAACGAGTCGCCGGTGCTGCTCGACCGCTTCCTCAACGACGCCACCGAGGTGGACGTGGACGCGCTCTCCGACGGCGAGACCGTCATCATCGGCGGCATCATGGAGCACATCGAGCAGGCCGGCGTGCACTCGGGCGACTCCGCCTGCTCGCTGCCGCCCTACACGCTCTCGCCCGCGCTGCAGGACGAGCTGCGCCGCCAGACCGAGGCGATGGCCCGGGCGCTCAACGTGTGCGGCCTGATGAACGTGCAGTTCGCCATCCAGGGCGACGGCGACGAGGCCACGGTCTACGTGCTGGAAGTGAATCCGCGCGCCTCGCGTACGGTGCCCTTCGTCTCCAAGGCCTGCGGCCTGCCGCTGGCCAAGATCGCCGCGCGCTGCATGGCCGGCCAGACGCTCGCCGACCAGGGTGTGACCCGCGAGATCGTGCCGCCGTACTACTCGGTGAAGGAGGCCGTGTTCCCGTTCGTGAAGTTCCCGGGCGTGGATACCATCCTCGGGCCCGAGATGAAGTCCACCGGCGAGGTGATGGGCGTGGGCCGCAGCTTCGCCGAGGCCTTCGTGAAGTCGCAGCTCGCCGCCGGCATCCGCCTGCCCCAGACGGGGACCGCCTTCATCAGCGTCAAGCCCAGCGACAAGGGCGTGGCGGTCGAGGTGGCGCGCGAGCTCCACGAGCTCGGCTTCAAGCTCGTGGCCACCCGTGGCACGGCGGCGGCAATCGAGGCGGCCGGTATTCCGGTGGGCGGCGTGAACAAGGTCACCGAGGGTCGCCCCCACGTGGTCGACATGATCAAGAACAACGAGATCAGCCTGGTGATCAACACCGTGGAAGAGAAGCGTCAGGCCATCGTGGACTCGCGCTCGATCCGCACCAGCGCGCTCGCCGCCAAGGTGACGGTCTACACCACGATCGAGGGCGCGCGCGCAGCCTGCATGGGTATGCGGCACCTGGAAGGGCTGGAGGTCTATGGTCTGCAGTCGCTGCATTCGGAACTGGAAAAGACGGCATGAACAAGACCCCCCTCACCGTGGCCGGAGCCGAGAAGCTCCGGCAGGAACTGCATCGCATGAAGACGGTGGAGCGGCCCAACGTGATCGCCGCGATCGCGGAGGCGCGCTCCCACGGCGACCTGTCGGAAAACGCCGAGTACGAGGCGGCCAAGGATCGCCAGGGCTTCATCGAAGGGCGCATCAAGGAGCTCGAGGCCAAGATCGCCAATGCGCAGATCATCGATCCCAAGCTGCTGGACGCCGACGGTCGCTGCGTGTTCGGTGCGACCGTGGAGCTCGAGGACCTGGAAAGCGGGCAGACCGTCACCTACCAGATCGTCGGTGACGACGAGGCGGACGTGAAGGAAAGCAAGATCTCCATCAGCTCGCCGATCGCGCGTGCGCTGATCGGCAAGTACGCCGGCGACGTGGCCGAGGTTCAGGCCCCGGGCGGCGTGCGCGAGTACGAGATCATCGACGTCCGCTACGTCTGAGGCTGCGCGGAGGCTCTTGGTGAACCGCCTTGCGGAGCACCTGTCGGTGCTGCTGGTCACGCTGTGGGTGGGGGCGATGTGGGCCGTGGGCTACATCGTCGCGCCCACGCTGTTCGGAATGCTGAGCGACCGGGCGCTGGCCGGGAACGTGGCAGGGCGCCTCTTTGCGCTGGTCGGTTGGATCGGGCTGGGCAGCGCCGTGTGGCTGCTGGGCTTCCTGCTCGTGCGCGAGCGCCTGCGCGCCCTCCGCACGGGGCTTTTCTGGGTGGTCGCCGCCATGGGGCTCATGACCCTCGCGAGCCAGTTCGGAATCCAGCCGCTCATGGCCCAGCTCAAGGCCGACGCCTGGCCGCGGGAGGTGATGGACAGCGTGCTGCGCGACCGTTTCGCCACCTGGCACGGCGTGTCCAGCGTGCTCTACCTGGTGCAGAGCGTGCTGGGCCTGTTCCTCGTGCTCGGTGCGAGGCGGCTCGTGCGCTGAGCCGCCCCAGGGATCATTTGGATCCGAGCGGCCCCGGCTTGCGCGCAGTGCGTCGCGCTGCGAGGCGCTTCTTGTCGGCGGCGGCCTTCATGAGCGCGGTCCGCCGTGCGGCGGCGGCGAAGGCGCGGGCGGACTTGGCGGTGGCGGCGGGCTTGCCCGCGCCGCCCTTCGCCGCCTTCGGCGCGGCAGCCGTCTCGGCATCGTCGCGGCGCTTGCGCCAGACGACCAGGATGGTGCCGATGTGCTGCACGGGTGCGGCCTCGGTCGCTTCGCACACGGCTCGCATCAGTTCCTCGCGCGCATCGCGCTCGGCGCCGTGCACCTTGATCTTGATCAGCTCGTGAGCCTGCAGGGAGCGCTCGATCTCGCCCAGCACGGCAGGCGTCAGGCCGTTGCCGGCGATGCTCACCACCGGGTCGAGATGGTGGGCGGCGGCGCGCAGCTCGCGCCGCTGCGAGGGAGTAAGCTCGGTCATCGAATTTCTCAATACTTTCAGGGGCACGGATTCTACTCCAATGAAGCGGACCAAGTCAGGCAAGGCGTGGATGCACGAGCACGTGACGGATCCCTACGTGCAGCGTGCCAAGAGCGAGGGCTGGCGCTCCCGGGCGGCCTTCAAGCTGATGGAGATCGACGAGCGCGACCGGCTGCTGCGGCCCGGACAGACCGTGGTCGACCTCGGGGCCGCGCCCGGCTCGTGGACGCAGGTCGTGGCGCGCCGGGTGGGCGAGAAGGGGCGGGTGATCGCCCTCGACCTCCTGCCCGTGGAGCCGCTGCCCGGGGTCGAGTTCATCCAGGGCGACTTCACCGAGGACGCGATGCTCGCCGAGCTCGAGGCGCGGCTCGGCGGCGCGCCGGTCGACCTGGTGCTGTCGGACATGGCCCCCAACATCTCCGGAATCGAAACGGTGGACCAGGCGCGCTCCATCCACCTCGCCGAGCTCGCCCTCGACTTCGCGGCCAACCACCTGAAACCTGGCGGCAACTTCCTGGTAAAGGTTTTCCAGGGCGAGGGCTTCATGGAGTTCCGTGCGCAGATGCAGGGGCATTTCAAGGTGCTGCACGCGCGCAAGCCCAAGGCCTCGCGGGATCGAAGCTCGGAGGTGTATCTCTTGGGGCTAGGGGCTAGGGCCTAGGGGCGCGGCGGCGCTCCTTATCCGCGATCAAGTTCTGTCTGCGCGCGTTTTCTTTATCATGCGCGAATGGATACGACCGACCGCTCCGCGCCGGCCCTGCGCCGGCGGCTCACCGTGCTGATCGCCGCGCTGGAGCGCGGGCTCGTAGAACGTTCGCGGGAGGTGCGCCTGACGCTGCTCGCGGCGCTCGCCGGCGAGCACACGCTGCTCATCGGCCCGCCCGGCACTGCCAAGAGCGAGCTCGCCCGGCGGCTCCACGGCGCCTTCGCCGGGGCGGCCTACTTCGAGCGCCTGCTCACGCGCTTCTCCGTGCCGGAGGAGCTGTTCGGTCCGCTGTCCATCGCCGCCCTCGAGCAGGACCGCTACGAGCGCCACACCGCGGGTTTCCTGCCCGAGGCCTCGATCGCGTTCATCGACGAGGTGTTCAAGGCCAACAGCGCCATCCTCAACGCGCTGCTCACGCTCCTCAACGAGCGCGAGTTCGACAACGGCGCAGGCCGCCAGCGCTGCCCGCTGGTGAGCGTGATCGGCGCCACCAACGAGGTGCCCGCCGACGAGGTGGCCGAAGCCTTCTTCGACCGGTTCCTGCTGCGCCTGCCGGTCACTCCGGTGAGCGAGGCGGGGTTCGCCGCGCTGCTGGAGCGCGAGGCGGCCGAGGTCGGTGATCTGCCCGAGGCGCTCGATGAAGTCGATCGGGCGGACCTCGCCGAACGCGCCGCCCGGGTGCGCCTGCCCGGGCGGGTCCTGGCCTTGCTGGCCGAGCTGCGCGCGCGGCTGGCGGGCGAGGGCCATTACGTCTCCGATCGGCGCTGGGTGAAGATCGCCGCTCTCCTGCGGGTTGCGGCCGCGAGCGAAGGGCGCGAGGCGGTCGCCGTATGGGATCTGGGTCTGCTGCCCTGGTGCGTGGCCCCCGATGCGGTCGGCCAGGAGGAGGTGGCCGATTGGCTCGCCGCCCGCCTGGGCGTGCGCGAGGCCTTCTCGCCGCCGCGGCTCACCCGCGTGGTGGAGGCCTTCGAGGCGCAGCTTACCGCGGAGCGCGAGGCCAACGACCTCGACTACGACGAGGCGGGACGGCTGCGCTTCTCGGCCGCCGAGGCGGCCGGCGAACTGGCGGGCGAGGTGGGCGACGCCAAGGGCGGCTCCCGCGCCCTGCGCATGACCTACTCGCGCCGGCGCCGCTACGGCGAGCGCCACATCGGCGCGCGTACCGCCCAGATCGACGCGCTCCTCGCCCGCATCGACGGCTACATGGCCGAGCTCGCGGCTCGGCGTGCCGAGCTCGCCGCCTGGTCCGAGCTCGCCCTGTGGCCCGATCGGGACTTCGTCACGCGCACCGAGGCGAACCTGGCCGCCACCGCGGTGGCCGTCGCATCCCTGCGCGAGCGGGCCCAGGCCGCGCGCGCCGGCTTCGAGGAGCTGCCGCGGCTCGCCGACGACGCGGGCGCGGTGCCCGAGCCGATCGCCCACGAACCCCTCGACGCATGAAACATGTCGTAGGAGCGGCCCGGTGAACAACCAGGCGCCCATCCCGACGCTCCTCCTGGCCGAGCAGGAGGCGCCCCTCGCGCCGCTCGACCGTCTGCCCCGCGCCCTGTGGCTGGGCGGGCTCACCCATTCCCAGGGCACGCTGGTGCCGCGCCTGGCCGATCTCGAGGCCTGGCGAACCGTCCTGCTCGCCGGGGGGGTGCCCCTGGACGTGAGCTGGCCGCCGCCGGGGATCGCCGCCGGCCTCTTCGATACCCTGCGCCGGCTCGATCTGCCGGGCTATTGCGCGGACCGTGCCGAGCTGGCCGACACGGTGCTTCAGAGCTTGCTTTTCCACTTCGATCTGGTGGTGGATTACGTCGACCGTGGCGCGAGCGAAGACGAGGCGGTCGCCATGGCGCTGGAGGCCTTTGCCGCCGACTGGTCGGACCGTTGCGGCATGATGGACGAGCTCGTGGAGGTGTTCGGGGATCTCGGCGACCTCGTGAAGAACACGCGCTGGGATACGCTGCGCGGTCTGCTGCGCAGCAGCGGCTGGCAGGAGGTGGTGCGCGTCCGCAAGCTCATCGAGCGCCTGCCCGAACTCGCCGCCATCATCCGTGGCCTCGGGCGTGCGCGGCGCACCGAGGATCCGGAGCTGGGCGAGCCGCCGACGGTGCCGGTCATGGAGGAGTCCACCGCGCTGCGCGCCACGATCCGGCGCGTGCGCGTGCCCGATCTGCCGGGCGAGACGCGCGGCGTGCGTCGCTCGGGGCGGGTGGCGCGGATGCTCCCGGCCGAGGCGCTGCTGCTGGCCCATCCGCGCCTGCGCCTAGTCTGGCATGCCCGTCACGCCGAGCGCGCGCTCCTCACCTACGAGGACGACGACCGGATGAACGAGGTGCGTCACGAGCCCGTTCCGGCGTGGCGGCCGTCCCGGCGGCGCGAGCCGGATCGGCGCCTGGAGATGGGGCCGATGCTGGTATGCGTGGATACTTCCGGCTCCATGCAGGGTGGAGCGGAGGCGGTCGCCAAGGCCACCGTGCTCGAGGCGGCGCGCGCCGCCCACGCCCAGGGCCGCGCCTGCCACGTGTTCGCCTTCGGCGGTCAGGACGAGGTGGTCGAGATGGAGCTCGCGATCGATTCGGGCGGCGTCGAGCGCCTCACCCGCTTTCTGGGGCAGACCTTCCGCGGCGGCACCGACATCTGCGGCCCCCTCGACCGCATGCTCGCCCGGCTCGAGGAGGCGCGCTGGCAGCTCGCAGACATTCTGATCGCATCGGACGGGGAGTTCGGCGCCACCCCCGGGCTCGCCGCCCGTGTCGCGGCGGCGCGCGCCGCGCTCGGCCTGCGGGTGCAGGGCGTCCTGATCGGTGATCGCGAGACCATCGGGCTGCTCGAGCTCGCCGACGACATCTTCTGGGTCCGCGACTGGCGACGCTATGGCGGCTCGGACGCCGACTCGCCGGTCCACTCGAAGAGTCTCACCGCCAACTATTTCCCCGGCGCCCTGCGCTCGGCCGCAAACCGCGATGCCACGGTGTCGGGCGCCACCGCGGCCGAGGTGATGCGCGGCAGCACCCGGGACAAGGACACAAAGCCATGACTGTCGCCGCCGAGCTCGTCACCCTCCTGGAACGCTTCGCCGCCCGCACGCCGCTGCCGCGCGTGCGTGCGCTGCATCTCCCGCCCCCCGAGGCCGCCGGCTCCAAGAACGGCGAGTTCTGCGCCCTGGAACTCGACGACGGCTCCCTGGGCCTGTCCTACGTGCTCCTCGACGACACCCTGCGGCGGCTCGCCGAGGGCCGCGACGAATTGGGGCTCGTGGGTGCCGACGCGCTCGCCGTGGCGCGCCGCTACGCGACCGGGCAGGGGGTCGAGCGCACCGTCGGCTTCGCGGCCGTCAACGCGCTCACCCGCTGCCTCTTCGACCGGGCCGGTTGGGTGCCGCCGCCGAGTGCAGATTCCATCGGCGAGCTCGACCCTCGTTCGGGGGACCACGTCGGGATGATCGGGCTGTTCATGCCGCTCGTCGCACCGTGCACCGGCGCGGGTGCCAGGCTCACCGTGGTCGAGCTCAAGCCCGAGCTCGCCGGCGAGCGCGACGGTTATCGCGTGACGCTCGACCCGGGGGAACTTGCGGGCTGCAACAAGATCCTTTCGACCAGCACGGTGCTGCTCAACGACACGCTGGACGGCGTGCTCGCCGCCTGCCGTGGCGCCAAGGCCTTCGCGATGATCGGACCCGGGGCCGGCTGCCTGCCCGATCCCCTGTTCGCGCGCGGGGTGACGCTGGTGGGCGGCAGCTGGATCGTCGATCGTGCGGAATTCGTCGATGCGCTCGCACGCGGCGCATCATGGAGCGGCCAGGCGCGCAAATTCGCCATCCGCGCCTCGGACTATCCGGGCTTCGATGCCCTGATCGGAAGGGTCGGCCGGGAGGAAGCATGAACGAGATCGAGGTTGCGCGCGCCCTGGACGGACGCGTGACCATTCGGGTGGGGGACCTCACCCGCCAGGCGGTCGATGCCGTCGTCAATGCCGCGAATTCCTCCCTCATGGGCGGAGGCGGGGTGGACGGGGCGATCCATCGCGCCGGCGGACCCGAGATCCTCGCCGCCTGCCGCGCCATCCGCGCGAGCCGCTACCCGGAGGGGCTTCCCACGGGGGAGGCGGTGATCACGACGGCCGGCCTGATGCCGGCGCGCTATGTGATCCACACCGTGGGACCGATCTACGGACGGCACGGTGGCGCCGAGGCGCGGCTGCTGGCCTCGTGCTACGAGAAGAGCCTCGCGCTGGCCGTCGAGCATGGCCTCGCCACCATTGCGTTCCCGGCGATCTCGACGGGTGCATACGGTTATCCGTTCGCCGATGCGGCGCAGGTGGTGTCGCGCACGCTGCAGCGGGTGCTGTCCGCGGACGAGGCGATCGGCGAGGTGCGGCTGGTGTTTACCGGTGAGCCGCAGGCCGTCTGTTTCATCGACGCGGCGGACCTTGCGCGGGATTGAACCGCCTCGTTCCGGGGAGGAATCGTCCATTGAGCGGGACGATGATCCCCATTGGTTTACGCGGCGGAACGTTCGCCACTAGAATGGGTCAATGAGTTGCCGCCCCGGTAGGGCTTTCGAGGAAAGAAGTTGAACAATCTCTTCAAGAATCTTGCGATCTGGATGGTTATCGGCGTCGTGTTGATGACGGTGTTCAACCAGTTCAACACGCGTCAGGTCTCGACCAACACCATGGAGTATTCCCAATTCATGGAAGAGGCTCGGGCCGGGCGTATCACCAAGGCGACCATCGACGGTCGCGTGGTGCGCGCCACGACGCAGGATGGAAGACAGATCACGGTGTACACCCCGGGCGTCCAGGATATCTGGATGGTCTCGGACCTGATGCGCTCCGGCGTGGCGGTCAACGCCTCGAAGCCCGAGGAAGAGCAGTCCTTCCTCATGAGCATCTTCGTTTCCTGGTTCCCCATGCTGCTGCTGATCGGCGTGTGGATCTTCTTCATGCGCCAGATGCAGGGCGGC
>DYFV01000085.1 GCA_020725025.1 Azoarcus sp. | reverse complement strand
CGGTCATGATGTTGTCGAGCACGCTCATGCCCTTGAACAGCGCGATGTTCTGGAAGGTGCGGGCGATGCCCTGCTTGGCCGCCATGTGCGGCTCCATCTTCTGGCGCTCCTGGCCGCGGAAGAGGATGCGCCCCTCCTGGGGGTGGTACACCCCGTTGATCACGTTGAGCATGGAGCTCTTGCCCGCGCCGTTGGGGCCGATGATCGAGCGGATCTCGTGCTCGCGCACGTCGAAGCTGATGTTCGTGAGCGCCTTCACGCCGCCGAAGGAAAGCGAGATTCCCTGAAGGTCGAGGACCACATCGCCGATATGGCGTCCGTTCGCGGCCTGGGGCTGGGCGGCCGCAACCGCGTTCATGTCGTTCATCATCATTGCGCTCTCCTCATGCTGCCTGCCGGGCGGCCTGCGGGGCGAAGGTCTTGGCCTCCTCGATGCGCAGGTCGGCGCTGATGCTGCCTTCGCGGCCGTCTTCGTATTTCACGCGGGTCTCGATGTGCTGCTCGGTCTTGCCCGAGTACAGCGCCTCGATCAGCACCTCGTAGCGCTCGGCGATGAAGTTGCGGCGCACCTTGCGCGTGCGGGTGAGCTCGCCGTCGTCGGCGTCGAGCTCCTTGTGCAGGACGAGGAAGCGGCGGATCTGCGAACCGCTCATCATCGGGTCGCGCGCCATGTCGGCGTTGACCTTCTCCACGCATTCGCGGATGAGCTCGTACACCGCCGGCTGGCCGGCGAGGTCGGTGTACCCGGAGTAGGCCATGCCGCGCCGCTCGGCCCAGTTGCCCACCGCCTCCAGGTCGATGTTGATGAAGGCGGTGACGTAGTCGCGGTGGTTGCCGAAGGTGACCGCCTCCTTGATGTGCTGGAAGAACTTGAGCTTGTTCTCGATGTAGTTGGGCGCGAACATCGAGCCGTCGTTGAGCTTGCCCACGTCCTTGGCGCGGTCGATGATCTTGAGGTGGCCGTCCTCGTCGAAGAAGCCCGCGTCGCCGGTCATGAAGTAGCCCTCGGCGTTGATCGACTCGGCGGTGGCGTCCGGGCGCTTGTAGTAGGCCTTGAGCAGCATCGGCCCCTTCACCAGGATCTCGCCGTTGTCCGCGAGCTTCACATCCACGTGGGGCGCAGGCTTGCCCACGGAATCGAGCTTGATCTCGCCGTCGGGCTGCAGGCACACGTAGGCGCAGGTCTCGGTCTGGCCGTAGAGCTGCTTGAGGTTCACCCCGATGGAGCGGTAGAAGCGGAACAGGTCCGGACCGATCGCGGCACCCGCAGTGTAGGCCACGCGGATGCGGCTCATCCCGAGCACGTTCTTGAGCGGTCCGTAGACCAGGATGTCTCCGAGCCGGTACTGCAGGCGGTCGAGACCCGAAACAGGCTTGCCGTCGAGGATCTCGGCGCCGCAGCGGCGGGCCACTTCCATGAAGTGGTGGAAGATCTTGCGCTTCACGGCGCTCGCGTCTTCCATCCGGATCATCACCTGGGTCAGCAGGTTCTCGAAGATGCGCGGCGGCGCAAAGTAGTAGGTGGGGCCGATCTCGCGCAGGTCGGTCATCACCGTCTCGCCCGACTCGGGGCAGTTGATGGTGAAGCCCGCCACCATCGCCTGGGCGAAGGAGAACAGATGGTCGCCCACCCACGCCATCGGCAGGTAGGACAGGATGTCCTCCTGGTCGGAGAGGCTGTCGAACTGGATGCCTCCGCGCGCCGCGGTGATGAAGGCATTGTGGGTCTGGCACACGCCCTTGGGCTTGCCGGTGGTGCCCGAGGTGTAGAGCATCACCGAGATGTCGTCGGCGGCACCCTTGGCGATCTCGGCGTCGAGGAAATCGGTGTGGTTGCGATCGTGGATGCGCCCCATCTCCTGGAGCTCGTCCAGTCCCATGACGATGCGCTGGGTGTAGTGGCGCATGCCGCGCGGATCGTCGTAGATGACGTGCTCGAGATGGGGCACGTCGGCCTGGATCTCGAGCATCTTGTCGACCTGCTCCTGGTCCTCGACGACCGCGAACTTGATCTCGGCATCCTCGAGCACGAAGATCATTTCCTGCGCCACGGCGTCCTGGTAGAGCATCACGGGAATGCCGCCGAGGCACTGGCAGGCGGCGACCGACCAGTAGAGCCGAGGGCGGTTGTCGCCGATGATGGCGAGCCGGTCGCCGCGCTTGAAGCCGAGCTCGGCGAGCCCGCAGGCGATGGCGCGCACATTCTGCGCCACGTCGGCCCAGCTGTAGGTCTGCCAGATGCCGTATTCCTTCTCGCGCATCGCCGGCCGGTTCGGCCGTACCTTGGCGTGATGCATCAACAGCCGCGGAAAAGTGTCGAGCGCAGCCGCGGGCATGGCCTGCCCGGTGGTGTCGGACATACCCCGTTCCTCCTTTGGTTTCACCCCAATTCGTCTCGTGTCCCCGACCGTCGATCGCTCTCGTCCGGTCGGGTGTGGCTCTTTCGTTTCGGCCACGGGGCGTGAGTCCGGCACACCGGCCCCGCCCCTTTTCGATGGAGGGAGTGTGGCAAGGCATGTTTGCGCAACTGTTTGGGAAAAGTAGCGAATTGTGTCCACTCGCACGGAATGTTGACGTGCGGTGAAATAAGCGGTGAAAACAGCGCGATAGCGGTGCGCAGCGGGGCGGCCGCGGGCGTCTGCCGGGAGGCGGAAATGAAATCGGGGCCGTCCCCGGCCCCGATTCCCTGAAGAAAAAACGCGCGGATCAGTTCGGAATCGCCGCCACGGCCGGCCGCGCCCGCATCAGCAGGTAGTGCAGCGCGGCGCCCAGCAGCGCACCGACTATCCACGCGAAGCCGGCGAGCGCTTCGAGCGCCGGCATCCACACCGAGGCGACGGAGAACATGGCCGCGAGCGCGAATGCCGCCAGTGCCCGCTTGTTCCAGCCGTCGTTGAAGTAATAGGCACCGCCCGGCGCCGACGAGAAGAGGTCCTGCACGTCGAGCTCCTGCCGGCGCAGCAGGTAATAGTCGGCGACCATGATGCCGTAGAGGGGCGCGAGCAGCGCCCCGAGGGTGTCGACGAAGGCCGCGATGCCGATCTCGCTGATCACGGAGACCCACAGGGCGCCGATGAAGAAGGCCACGGCGGCGGTGATGAGGCCGCCGGTGCGCGCGCTGATCTTCGAGGGTGCGAGGTTGGCGAGGTCGTAGGCGGGGGGGATGAAGTTCGCGACGAGGTTGATCCCCACCGTGGCGGCGAAGAAGGTGAGCGCGGCGATCACGGTGAGGGCCAGGTTGTCCACCTTGCCCACGATGTCGGCCGGGTTGGTCAGCAGCTCGCCGAAGAGCACCGCGGTGCCGGCGGTGATGAGGAGCGCGAGCAGCGAGAAGAACGCCAGACTCACCGGCAGGCCGAGGAAGTTGCCCAGCTTCATCTGCGACTCGCTCTTCACGAAGCGCGAGAAGTCGCCGTAGTTGATGATCACCGCCGCGAAGTAGGCGACCATGGTCCCGACCACCGCGAAGAAGGCCGCCACCGGTCCGCCCGCGTAATCGCCCTGGCCGCTGAAGATGGTGCCCGCCTCATCGAGCAGCCCGCTGCCGGTCTTCCACCAGATCACCGCCAGCAGCGCGATCATCACCAGGTACACCAGCGGGCCGGCCCAGTTGAGGAAGCGTGTGATCCAGTCGATGCCCCGCAGGAACAGCGCGACCTGGAACACGCACACGATGGTGTACGAGAGCCAGGCCACCGCGCTCATGCCGAGGAAAGTCCCGCCGCCCGACCAGCCGGTCACCGCGGTGATGAGGAGCGCCACCGCGGTCGAGGCGAAGTAGGTCTGCACCCCGTACCAGAAGATGGCGACGATGCCGCGCACCAGCGCCGGGAAGTTCGCGCCGCGCACGCCCATGCTGGCGCGCGCCATGACGGGATAGGGGATGCCGTACTTCACGCTGGGCTTGCCGGTGAGGTTCACCAGGAACATCACGATGAAGCCGGCGAGCAGGATCCCGGCGAACACCGCCCAGCCGTTGAGGCCGTAGGAAATGAACAGCGTCGCCGCCAGGGTGTAGCCGAACAGGCTCTGGATGTCGTTGGACCACACGTTGAAGATCTCGAACCAGCCCCATTTCCGCTTGGCGTGCGGCAGGGGCGCGAGATCCTCGTTGTGCAGCGTGGGGTCGATCTTGCGGATGGTGAGGTCCTGCGTGTTCATGGCGTCTCCTCGGCCGAGCGCCCGCCTCCCGACGGGCGTGGCAGCCGTTGTCTTTGGGATGGATCCCGGACGGCCCGCGGGCCGCCCGGCTCGGTCACGCTTCTGAAAAGGCCCGGTTCAGCCGCCGGGCTCGTAGGGGTGGCGGGCTATCCAGTGGCGGGCGATGTCGACCCGTCGGCACACCCACACCCGGTCGTGGCGCTCGACGTGGTCGAGGAAGCGCTGCAGGGCGCGGAAGCGCCCCGGGCGCCCCAGCAGCCGGCAGTGCATGCCCACCGACATCATCGCCGGGCGCTCGTCGCCCTCGGCGTAGAGCACGTCGAAGGCGTCGCGCAGGTAGTGGTAGAACTCGTCGCCGTGGGAGAAGCCCTGGGGCAGCGCGAAGCGCATGTCGTTGGTGTCCAGGGTGTAGGGCACCACCAGGTGCGGCACCCGCGTGCCGTCGCTCTTGGTCACCTCGGTCCACAACGGCAGGTCGTCGCCGTAGTAGTCCGAGTCGTAGAGGAAACCGCCGTAGTCGGCCACCAGCCGCCGGGTGTTGGGCGAGTCGCGGCCGGTGTACCAGCCCAGCGCCCGCTCGCCGGTGAGCCGCTCGATGATCTCCATGCCGATGCGCAGGTGCTCGCGCTCGGTCGCCTCGTCCACGTTCTGGTAGTGGATCCAGCGCCAGCCGTGGCAGGCGATCTCGTGGCCGAGCTCGCGGAAGGCGGCGGTGAGCTCCGGGTGGCGCTCCAGCGCCATGGACACGCCGAACACGGTGAGCGGCAGACCGCGCCGCTCGAATTCCCGCAGGAAGCGCCACACGCCCACGCGGGAGCCGTACTCGTAGACCGACTCCATGGACAGGTGGCGGTCGGGAAAGCCCGGCGGGTTGAACAGCTCGGAGAGGAACTGCTCGCTCGCGGGGTCGCCGTGCAGCACGCAGTTCTCGCCGCCCTCCTCGTAGTTCAGCACGAACTGCACCGCCACCCGGGCGCGGCCCGGCCAGTCGGCGTAGGGCGGGTTCGCGCCGTAGCCCACCAGGTCGCGCGGATAGGTTTCAAGCGTCTTCATGCTCGATGTCCTCCGGCGCTCAGTCGCGGAAGCGGCGGCAGGCCGACCAGTTGTTCATCAGCAGCCAGTAGGTGAGGCCGGCCGGGACCAGGCTCGCGTACCAGGACACCGCGGAGAAGGACAGCGCGACCGCCGCGCCCACCAGGGCGGCGATGATTCCGGCGTAGTTCACGCCACGGTAGGGGCCGTGCTCGTCGTAGAGCTTGCCGATGTCCAGGGTGCGGCGGCGGATGAAGTAGTAGTCCACCACCAGCACCGCGAAGATCGGGCCGAGGAAGGCCGAGTAGGTCTGCACGAAGATCTGGAGCCCCGCGGCCGACTCGTCCTTCACCAGCTCCCAGGGGAAGGTGCCGAAGGCGAGCAGGCCCACGATCACCGCCGCCGAGCGGAAGGACAGCTTGAACACATCCATCAGCACGTAGGTGGGCGGCACCACGTTGTTCAGCACGTTGGTGGTGACCTGGGCGAAGGCGATGAAGAGCAGCGTGATGACGAGCAGCGGCTTGTTGTCCACCGCGCTCGAGAACACCTGGATCGGATCGGCCACCCCGGTCGCGCCGGAGACCATCAGCCCGATGAGTCCCATGAACAGGGTGCAGGGCAGGATGGACATGGCGTAGATGGTGGTGAGCGGCGAGGGGCGCACGCCCTTGTCGAGCTCCCGGGAGTAGTCGCTCACGTTCAGCATCATGGTGCTGTAGATGCCGAGGAAGAGCATGGTGGCACCCCAGAACGGCATCCCCCAGGTGCCCTCGACGTTCACCAGGTTGGCGCTGATCTCGTCGCCGTACTTGGCGATCACGCTGTAGAACATGTAGGCGAGCGAGACCATGATGAAGCCGCTGCCGATGTTCTCCAGCCACTTGATGCCCTGGAAGCCGAGCACCGACAGCGCGATCTGCAGGAGCTGGAACACCACGAAGTAGAAGACCAGGTTGTCGAAGCCGAAGAGGCTCGCCGACACGGCGTTGAGCGCCCCCGCCCCGACCCAGCTCTGGAAGCCGTACCACACGATGGCCGGCACCGCCCGCACCAGGCCCGGGAAGCGGGTGCCGCCGATGCCGAAGGCGGTGCGCGCCTGGATCATGAAGGGGATGCCGTACTTGTGGCCGGCCGCGCCGTTCAGGGCGAGCGCGATGCCGATCACGAAGCAGCCGATGGCGATGGCGACCGAGGCCTGCAGGAGGTTCAGCGTGCCGACGATGCTCGAGCCCATGGCGAAGGTGCCGATGGACACGCAGCCGCCGAACCAGGCGAGGAAGTAGGACCAGCGGTCCATGATGCGGGTCTGCTGCGGGGCCAGCGATTCCTCGCCGAGGGCCTTGCCGTGTCCGGCAGACGGGGTGCCTGTGGCCGGAGCCGCGGCGGGCGGCCATTCGGCGGCCGTCAGATTCTCGTTAGCGGAAGTCATGTCTCCTGTCCTCCTGTTGGTATGGGGGTGGCGTCGTGCCCGCACCTTCGGGTGCTGTTGTCCGACGAACCGGGGTGGCCGCGCGGCCCGGGTCAGGCGCCGCGCGAGCCGAAATGCTCGAACTGGCCGGTGAAGCGCTTCGGCCGGGGGAAGGCGAGATCGCCGTGCTTGCTCGTCTGCAGGCCCAGGCTCGCGAGGGACTCTGCGAGCTTCACCGCGGCGGTGACGCCCTCGACGATGGGCAGGCCCACCGCGTCGCGGATCGCCCCGGTGAGATCGGCCATGCCGCCGCAGCCCAGGACGATGGCGCCGATGCCGTCCTCCTCCTTGGCGCGGCGGCATTCGGCCACGATGCGCCGGAAGGCGGCGTCGCCGTCGTCCTCCAGGTCCAGCACCGGGATCTCGGCGGCGCGAACGCGCCGGCAGTGGTGGGCGAAGCCGTAGGTGGCGAGCAGGTGCTCGGCGATGATGCCGGTGCGCGCCAGGGTGGTGACCACCGAGAAGCGGGTGCTGACGAGCGTCGCCATGTGGAAGGCGGCCTCGGCGATGCCGATCACCGGCGCTCGGGTGAGCTCGCGGGCGGCGAAGAGCCCCGGGTCGCCGAAGCAGGCGATGACGTAGGCGTCCGCGCCCTCCTCTTCGCCGGCGCGGATTTCCTCCAGCACGCCGACGGCGCTCACGGCCTCGTCGAAGTGGCTCTCGATCGAGACCGGGCCGCTTCGCGGGTTGGTGGCGGTGACGCGGGTGCCGGCACCGGCGACGCGGCGCGCCGCCTCGCCGATCTTCTCCGTCATGCTCGCGGTGGTGTTGGGGTTGATGATCCGGATGTGCATCGCTGTCTCCTGGCTGTTCGTCCTTGATTTCCGCGGCCCGTCTTCGCGGGCTCGCGCTAGCGTTCCATGCGGTGGCGCTGCGCCACTGCGTCGAGAATCTTCCTGAGGTCGGGCGCGGCGGGCTCCTCGTCCTCCAGCACCACGGTGCGCTCGATGTCGCGCAAGTGGCGGTCCATCCACTGCTGCGCGCCGGCCACGTCGCCCGCCGCGATGAGCTCGAGCACGTCGTCGTGCTCGGAATGGCGGCAGCTGCCGGCGAGCGGCGCGCCGTAGGTGGCGATCACCAGGGAGGAGCGGGACACCAGGCCCGACAGGATGTCGGCGACGGTCTCGTTGTCCGAGAGCTTGGCGAGCTCCACGTGGAAGAGGCCCGAGAGGTAGATGGCCTCGCGCCGGTCGCCCCGCGCCTCGGCCTCGTGCTCGCGGTGCACGATGTCCCGCAGCGGCTCGAGCCGCTCGGGCGTCGCCTTCGCCACCACCTGCGGCATCGCGCCGCATTCCACGATGCGCCGGGCGGCGAACACGTCGCGCGCCTCCTTCACCGACGGCTGGGCCACCGAGGCGCCCCGGTTGAGCCGCACGTCCACCAGACGCTCGTAGGAGAGCCGCTGCAGCACCTTGCGGATGCTGGTGCGGCTCACGCCGAAGGCCTCGGCCAGCGTGTCCTCGGGCAGCTTGGTGCCCGGGGCGAGATCGTTCTCGACGATGGCGGCGTAGAGGTTGCGGTAGATCGCCTCGTCGCGGCCGTTGCCGCCGGCGTCGTCGCTACCGCGAACCGCACCCAGGTCGATGGATGCACGCTTCTTCGTCATTGTCCGTTCTCCGTGAAGGTGGCCGAGGGCCGGACCGAACTGGTTTGATCGGAGTGTAGGACGATATTGCACACATTCCAATATTTTTTTGTATCCATAAAAACATTTTCTAGTACACAGATAGAAAGAAGAGTGCGCCCGCGGAAAGTCGCACGCAGCGAGCACCCGCACGCACCAATGGTGTGCGCATGAAAAGGATTACGCGAAGGTTTGATTCCGAGGCGGGGGAGAGGGCAGAGGCTGCGCGGAGGACGCCAGCCTGTTTTGTACACAAAGTAAAACGTGCTCGTGTACACGAACAGCACCCCTCGGGCAGCAAGCGCGGCCGAAACCTCGAAACGACCGGGGGAGCCTGTTATGCCTTGTTCGCGGCTTCCGCCGCTCCTGCAGGGACGTGCTCGACGGCCGGGGGCTTGGCGGGCTGGCGGGCGCGCAGCGCGAGCGCGCTCATCAGCACCAGCGCGAAGGCGACGCAGGCCATCCCGGCCGCTTCGGCGCCGCTCGGGCGCTCGCCCAGCTCGGCCCAGCCGGCAAGCACCCCGATCGCGGGCACGGCGAGCGACGAAAGTCCGGCGATCGAGGCGGGCAGGCGGTCCAGGATGAAGAGCCACAGCAGCCAGGCGAGGCCGGTGGCGAGCAGCGCGTTGTAGGCCAGCGCCCCGAAGAAGTAGGCCGTGGGCTCGGGCGGTGCGGAGGGCAGCAGCCACGCGATCGCGCACAGCACCAGCGAGCCGAGCAGCATCTGCCAGGCGGTGAGCGAGAGCAGGTCCACCGCCACCCGCGCCCGCAGCCGCTTGACCACGATTGCGCTGGCTGCCCAGGCGAGACCGGCCGCGAGCGCCAGCACGGTGCTCCCCGCGTCGCCGCGCGCGGACCAGGGCTCGATGATCAGCGCGAGCCCGCCCAGCGCCACCGCCACCGCGAGCCACTGCGCGCCGCGAACCCGTTCGCCGAGAAAGAACCAGGCGAGCGGCAGCAGCCAGAACGGCATCACGTACACCAGCACGGCGGTCTTGCCCGCCCCGCCCGCGACCAGCGCGGATTGCGCGAACGCGGTGAACGCGGCGGTCTGCAGCAGGCCCAGCATCAGCGTCGCCCCGGGCGCCACCAGCCCCAGCGGCCGGCGCCGCAAGGCGAGGACCGCGAAGAGCGCCAGGGCCCCGAGCAGCGTGCGGATCGCAGAGAAGTCGAAGGGATCTGCGTAGCGCATCACCTGCTTCATCACGACCCAGTTGTAGCCCCAGACGAGGGAGAGCAGCGCCAGGGCGGCCGCGGCGAGCAAGGGACTGCGATCACGGTTCATGGCGCTGCCAACCCGCCGCCATACATCCTTGCGCCGCCGTTCCCGGATTCCGCTGGGGCTTCATCCGGGCTACGCACGCGCCGTGGCGCATCGAGACGATGCTTGCGGCATGAACCTTGAGGGAGGCCCGCCCCGGTCCCTGCGCTCAGACGATGATGCCCCACCAGCGCAGGGTCTGGCGGAAGTGGTCGCGCACCTCGGCGGCGGCCTGCTCCTCGTTGCCGCCGGCGATGGCGTCCATGATCTGCAGGTGCTCCTCCATGGCCGGCACGATGCGGTCGGGCAGGAGCGGCCGGGAGTGCTGGATCACCGAGATGCGGTCGCGGTTGCGGGCGTAGATCTCGCGTGCGCTCTCGTTGCCCAGCGCGTCCGCCAGGGTGGTATGCAGCGCCCAGTCCACCGCCATCGCCTCGCGCTGGAGCGACGGCGTGATGTCGTGCCGCGCGGCCTCGAGCACCCGCCGGTGCCGCTCGCGCAGCTCGTCCAGGCGCGCCGCCGCGCCGCTGCGTACCAGCTGGCGGGCGCCTTCCTGATCGAAGATGGTCCGCAGATGGAAACAGTCGCGGATCAGCTCCGGCGTTGCCTGCATCACCGCCACCCCGCGCTTGGGCAGGATGCGCACCAGCCCCGCCGACTCGGCGCGCTTCACCGCCTCCCGCACGGGCGCGATCGGCAGGCCGATGAGCTTCACAAGGTCCGGCATGGAGACGAACTGGCCCGCGCGCAGTCCACCGTTGGTGAGCAACTCGCGCAGCGCCACGAAGGCCTTGTCGGCCAGCAGCAGACCTTCGGCGTCCGGCATGTTCATTTTGCGTGCTCCCGGGTAACGCGCGGATTGTCACACCTCGGCCCGCCTCTCGGCAAATGTCGACCGGCATGTCTCGGTTCATCGATAAAAAATTTTTACTAGCCGATTTGTGATGTTCTAACTAACATTTCAGCAGAAATGGTAACAGAGGCATTCCGGCGGCGCACCACCCGCGCGTCGAGAAGGAATGGCCGACACGGGGCGGCGCCACCCCAAAGCCCCCTGCCTCGGCACCACAAATTAGAACGGCCCACGCGGCCCCATCCACACCTACACGAGGTGAGACATGCACAAGCGCTTCTACAAGACTCTTTTCGGGCAGGTGGTGATCGCCCTGATTCTCGGGGTGATCGTCGGCGCCCTCTGGCCCGACTTCGCCGCCAGCCTCAAGCCGCTGGGCGACGGCTTCATCAAGCTCATCAAGATGATCATCGCGCCGCTGGTGTTCTGCGTTGTGGTCCACGGCATCTGCAGCACCGGCGATCTCAAGAAGGTCGGCCGGGTGGGCGTGAAGGCCCTGGTGTACTTCGAGATCGTCACCACCTTCGCGCTGGCGCTGGGGATCCTGCTGGCCTACACCCTGCAGCCCGGCGTCGGCATGAACGTGGACACCAGCACCCTCGACGCCTCCGCGATGGCCGGCTACACCTCCCGGGTAGCCGAGGCGACGAGCACGGTGGACTTCCTCATGAAGATCATCCCCGCCACCTTCGTGGACGCCTTCGCCAAGGGCGACATCCTGCAAGTGCTGCTCATCGCCATCCTCTTCGGCACCGCGGTGGCGGCTCTGGGCGAGCGCGGGCGGCCCGTCACGGCGGCGATCGACAGCCTCGCCCACGTCTTCTTCAAGGTGATCGGCTTCATCGTCAAGCTCGCCCCCCTCGGCGTGCTCGGCGCGATCGCCTTCACCGTGGGCAAGTACGGCGTGGGCTCGCTCAAGCAGCTGGGCATGCTGGTGGCGCTCTTCTACGTCACCTGCTTCATCTTCGTCCTCGGCGTGCTCGGCACCATCCTGCGGCTCGCGGGCTTCAACATCTTCAAGCTGCTGCGCTACCTGCGGGAGGAGCTGCTGGTGGTGCTCGGCACCGCCTCGTCCGACTCCGTGCTGCCGCAGGTGATGCGCAAGCTGGAGCTGATGGGAGTGAAGGATTCCACCGTCGGCCTGGTGATCCCCACCGGCTACTCCTTCAACCTGGACGGGTTCTCCATCTACCTGACGCTCGCCGCGGTCTTCATCGCCCAGGCCACCAACACGCCGCTCACCACCGTCGATCTCCTCACCATCCTCGCCATCTCGCTGGTCACTTCCAAGGGCGCCCACGGCGTACCGGGCTCGGCCATCGTGATCCTCGCCGCCACCCTGAGCGCGGTGCCGGCGATTCCGGCCATCGGCCTGGTGCTGGTGCTCTCTGTGGACTGGTTCATGGGGATGGCCCGCGCACTCACCAACATGATCGGCAACTGCATCGCCACCGTGGTGGTCGGGGTGTGGGAGAAGGACATCGACCGCGTCCGCGCCCATCAGGTGCTCGACGGCGAGATCACGGTCGATCTCCACGCCCCGGTCCAGCCCGCGGCCGTCACTGCGAGCGCCGCCATCGAGGCCGAGCGGACGACGAACGAAGCGGCACCGGTCGCCACGCCGGCCCGCGCCTGATAAGTTCACGGCGAGCGCGGGGCGCTCGCCGCTTTTCAACCAAGCCAAGCATCACCCCGACAGGAGAACACGCATCATGGCCAGCCATACCCCCGGCGCCCCCGTCTTCGCTCCCCCCGCCGAGTTGCCCGATTGGGCCCAGCGCGCGGTGGACCTCGCCAACCCGCGCCTGGGCGCCAAGGCCCTCTTCGCCTCGGACGACTTCTTCGCCGAAGTCGGGCGCATGCTCAACCCCGAGCCGGCGCAGTTCGTCCCCGGCAAGTTCGACAACAACGGCAAGTGGATGGACGGCTGGGAGTCGCGCCGCAAGCGCGGCCCCGGGCACGACTGGGCGCTGGTGAAGCTGGGCGTGAAGGGCGTCATCAGCGGCTTCGACGTGGATACCAGCCACTTCACCGGCAACTACCCGCCGGCGGTGTCCATCGACGCCTGCGTGTCCGACTCCGACGAAGTCGAGGCCCTGAAGAACGCCGCCTGGACCGAGATCCTGCCCGCCACCGCGCTGGGCCCCAGCAGCCACCACCTGCTCGCATGCGCGAGCGACGGCGCGTGGACCCACCTGCGGGTGAACATCTACCCCGACGGCGGCATCGCGCGCCTGCGGGTATACGGCCGACCCGTCGCCAACCTGGAGGCGGCGGCCGCCTCGGGCGCGCTGGTCGACCTGGTCGCCATGGAAAACGGCGGCCGGGCCATCGCCTGGAACGACGCGAGCTTCGGCTCGTCCGCCTCCGCCCTGCTGCTCCCGGGCCGCGGCCTCACCATGGGCGACGGCTGGGAGACCCGGCGCCGGCGCGAGCCCGGCAACGACTGGTGCGTGCTCGCCCTGGGCGCGCCCGGCACCATCGAGAAGATCGAAGTCGACACCGCCCACTTCAAGGGCAACTATCCGGACCGCTGCGCCATCCAGGCGGCCTTCGTGGAGGGCGGCACCGAACGGTCCCTCGTCACTCAGAGCATGTTCTGGCCGGTGCTGCTGCCCGAGCAGAAGCTTTCCATGGACGCGATCCACACCTTCACCGAGCAGATCGCGCGCATGGGCCCGATTACCCACGTGCGTTTCAACATCATTCCCGACGGCGGCGTGTCGCGCCTGCGCCTGTGGGGGAGGGTTTCCCGGTGAACGCACCGCACACGGGCGGCGCCGTCCTGGTCGCCCGCCCCCTCACCCGCGAAGCCTTCGCGCCCTTCGGCGACGTCATCGGGACGGGCGAGGCGGCGCGCCGCTTCTCCATCAACGCCGGCAACACCGAGCGCTACCACGACCTGGCGCGCATCGATGCCGGCGAGGGCGGGCGCGCCATCGTCTCCATCTTCCGCGGGCAGCCGCGGCAGCTCCCCTTCCCCGTCACGCTGATGGAACGCCACCCGCTGGCGAGCCAGGCCTTCGTGCCGCTCTCCGGGCGGCCCTACCTAGTGGTGGTCGCCCCGCCCGGCCCGGCGCCCCGCGGCGGCGACCTGCAGGCCTTCGTCGCCCGCCCCGACCAGGGGGTGAACTACGCCCCCGGCGTGTGGCACCACCCGCTGCTCGCGCTGGAGGACGTGTCCGACTTCCTCGTCATCGACCGTGACGGTCCGGGACACAACTGCGAGGAGGTGGCGGTCGAGCCGGGAGTGTTGCTGGTCCTGCCGACGAGCGACCGCTGACCTATAGGAGGGGCGGCCGCCGCGAATGCGGGGCGCCGTCCGGAGCGTTTCACGCCACAAGCGAAGGGCCCACGAACCACGTGGGCCCTTCGCTTCTTGTGCCGGCCGTGCGGCCTCAGTCGATATGCGCCACGTGCAGCAGGTTGGTCGTGCCGCTCTGGCCGAAGGGCAGCCCCGCCACCACCACGATGTCGTCGCCGGGGCGGGCGAAGCCGGCCTCCACGCTCGCCCGCGCGGCGTGCTCGACCATCTCGCCCACATCGCGGACTTCCTCGAAAGGCACAGGGTGAACACCCCACACCAGGGCGAGGCGCCGCGCCGTGGAAGCCTGGGGGGTGAGCGCCAGGATGGGCGCGGCGGGCCGCTCGCGCGCCGCCCGCAGGGTAGTGAAGCCCGAGGACGTGTAGGTGACGGTCGCCGCCGGCTCCAGCAGCCCCGCCACCCGGCGCAGCGCGCAGCAGATGGCGTCCGGCGTATTCGCCTGGGCTTCGGTGTGAGTGGCTTCGAGCCCCGTCCGCCAGGCCGGGTCCGCCTCCACCTGGCCGATGATGCGCGCCATGATGGTGACCGCCTCCAGGGGATACTTGCCCGATGCCGACTCCGCCGACAGCATCACCGCGTCGACGCCGTCGTAGATCGCGGTGGCCACGTCGGACGCCTCGGCGCGGGTGGGCACCGGGGCGGTAATCATGGATTCGAGCATCTGGGTGGCGACCACCACCGGTTTTCCGGCCGCACGGCAGGCGCGCACGATGCGTCGCTGCAGCACCGGCACCTGCTCGGGCGGCATCTCCACGCCCAGGTCGCCGCGGGCGACCATCACGCCGTCGGCGAGCGCCACGATCTCGTCGAGGTGTTCCAGGGCCGAGGGCTTCTCCAGCTTGGCCATGATCCAGGCCTTGTCACCGACCAGCGCCCGCGCCTCGCGCAGGTCGTCGGGGCGCTGCACGAAGGACAGGGCCACCCAGTCGACGCCCAGCTCCAGCCCGAAGGCGAGGTCGCGCCTGTCCTTTTCGGTGAGCGGCGAGATGGGCAGCACCACCCCGGGCACGTTCACGCCCTTGCGGTCGGACAGCGGGCCGCCGACCACCACCGTGGTGTCGGCGAAATCGGGGCCGCAGGCGTCCACCCGCAGGCGGACCTTGCCGTCGTCCAGCAACAGGTCGGTGCCGGCCTGCAGCGCGGCGAAGATCTCGGGGTGCGGCAGCGGGGCGCGCCGCGCGTCGCCCGGCGTCTCGTCCAGGTCGAGGCGGAAGCGCGCCCCGGGCACGAGCTCGATGCGTCCCTCGGCAAAGCGGCCTACGCGCAGCTTGGGCCCCTGCAGATCCATGAGCACGCCGATCGGACGGCCGCTCTCACGTTCCACCTCGCGGATCGTGGCGAGGCGGGCAGCATGGTCCTCGTGGCTGCCATGGCTGAAGTTGAGGCGGAAGACGTCCGCGCCGGCTGTGTGCAGGGCGAGGATCCCGTCCGGCGTGGAACTGGAAGGCCCGAGGGTGGCGAGGATCCTCGCCTGGCGGCTGCGTCGCATGCTGTCTCCGATGTGATGTGAGTGTTTATGCGAAATAGTACCGCCGCGCCGGCAGGCCGCACATCCCCGATGGGGCGTAGCAGACCGCGGGCGCGGCGGATCGAAGGATGATGCCCGGGTGGAGCGAGACGGAGTCCGGGGGTGGCTGCGGCACGTGTCGCAGCCGTTCCCCGGATTCCGCTGGGGCTCCATCCGGGCTATGGAAGCCGTGTCGCGTCAAAGTGCGAAGGTGGCCCCCACCGCCAGCACGCCGGCGCGCGCGACCTGGGCGTCCTGGGCGGACTTCACCCCCGAGACGCCGACCGCGCCGATCACCTCGCCGCCGACGACGATCATCTCGCCGCCTTCGAGCGGCATCACCGGCATGCCGAGGGCTGCGTAGCGGCCATTGTTCACCATGTCCTCGATCGCCTTGCTGGGCTTCCTCGTCATGACGCAGGTGCGCGCCTTGTCCGGGGCGACCTGGGCGCTCATCGGCGGAGCGCCGTCCATGCGCTGCAGCCACAGGAGGTGGCCCCCCTCGTCGCACACGGCGATGGTGACGGCCCAGCCGTGAGCGCGCGCCTCCGATTCGGCGGCCGCGCCGATTTCGCGAGCGTCGTCCAGGGTAAGGACCTGTCGGGTCTTCATTCTCGATGTCTCCTCTTCATCTGATGCAATGGTGCGCGCCCATCATGACAGAAGGATGGCGCGAAAATCGTTGACGTTGGTCAGCGTGGGCCCGGTGACCACCGAGTCGCCCAGCGCCTCGAAGAAGCCGTGTCCGTCGTTGGCGGCGAGCGCGTCGCGCGGACGGATGCCGTGCGCCCAGGCGCGGGCCAGGGTGTCGGGGGTGACGATCGCACCCGCGATCTCCTCCTGCCCGTCCACGCCGTCGGTGTCGCCGGCGATGGCGAAGGTGTCGGGCAGGCCGTCGAGCGCGATGGCGAGCGATAGCAGGAACTCGACGTTGCGTCCGCCGCGCCCGTTCCCGCGCACGGTGACGGTGGTCTCGCCGCCCGACAGCAGCACGCAGGGCCTGACGGCCGGCTGCCCGTGCAGCCCCACCTGCCGGGCGATGCCGGCCATGACCTTGCCGACGTCCTTCGCCTCGCCCTCGATGCTGTCGCCGAGGATCACCGGCGTCACCCCGGCCGCCCGGGCGACCCGTGCGGCGGCCTCCAGCGCCATCTGCGGCGTGGCGACAAGCTGCGTGCGGCAGCGCGCGAGGCGCTCATCGCCCGGCTTCAGCGTCTCGCCGGCGCCGGATTCCAGATGGCGGCGCACCACGCCCGGAACCTCGATCCCGTAGCGGCGCAGGATCTCCAGCGCGTCCTCGCAGGTGGTGGGGTCGGCCACCGTGGGGCCGGAGGCGATGTCCATCGGGCTGTCCCCGGGCACATCGGAGATCAGCAGGCTCACCACCTGCGCCGGGTGGCAGGCGGCGGCGAGGCGTCCGCCCTTCACCGCCGAGAGGTGGCGGCGCACGCAGTTCATCTCGGAGATGGTCGCCCCGGACTTGAGGAGCGCCCGGCTCACCGCCTGCTTGTCCTCGAGCATGATTCCCTCGCCCGGCAGCGCGAGCAGCGCCGAGCCGCCGCCGGAGACGAGGCAGATCACCAGGTCGTCCGGGGTGAGGTCGCGCACCCTGTCCAGGATGCGCCGCGCCGCGGTCATGCCTGCGGCATCGGGTACCGGATGGGCCGCCTCGACGATCTCGATGCGCTCGCAGGGCACGGCGTAGCCGTAGCGGGTCACCACCAGCCCTTCGAGCTCGCCCGGCCAGTGCGTCTCCAGCGCCCGCGCCATGGCGGCCGAGGCCTTGCCGGCGCCGATCACGACGGTGCGCCCGCGCGGCGGTGCCGGCAGGAAGCGCGGGATGCAGTGCTCCGGCTGGGCCGCCTCGACCGCAGCATCGAACATGCGGCGCAGGAGCTCACGTGGTTCGAAGTTCATCGCGACACCTCGGCGTGGAGTGGGCGCCGGCCCCGGAGCCCGGATGGAGCGAAACGGAATCCGGGGCCGACCGTCGTTGGTTCGGCGCCGATCCCGGATTCCGCCGGGGCTCCACCCGGGCTACGCAGCCGTTGGAAGGGATTCACTGCCCGATCTCGTGGTTGGCGAGCTTCTCGAGCGCGCGCACCATCGCCGAATGGTCCCAGGCCTCGCCGCCGTGGGCCACGCAGGCGTTGAAGAGCTCCTGGGCGGTGGCGGTATTGGGCAGCGAAACGCCGATCTGGCGCGCGGAGCTCAGCGCGAGGTTCAGGTCCTTCTGGTGCAGCCCGATGCGGAAGCCCGGCTGGAACTGGCGCTTGACCATGCGCTCGCCGTGCACCTCCAGGATGCGCGAGGAGGCGAAGCCGCCCATCAGCGCCTCGCGCACCCGGGCCGGATCGGCGCCGGCCTTGGACGCGAAGAGCAGCGCCTCGCCCACCGCCTCGATGGTGAGCGCGACGATGATCTGGTTGGCCACCTTGCAGGTCTGTCCGTCGCCGTTCTTGCCCACCAGGGTGATGTTCTTGCCCATGAGCTGGAAGATCGGCAGCACCTTCTCGAAGGCGGAGAGCTTGCCGCCCACCATGATGGAGAGGGTGGCCGCCTTGGCACCCACCTCGCCGCCCGAGACCGGCGCGTCCAGGTATTCGCAGCCCAGGTCGTTGATGCGCTGGGCGAAGGCCTTGGTGGCGATGGGGCTGATCGAGCTCATGTCGATCACGATCTTGCCCGGCGCGAGGCCGGCCGCGACGCCGTTGTCGGCGAAGAGCGCCTCCTCGACGTTGGGCGTGTCCGGCACCATGAGGATGACGATCTCCGCGCGCTCGGCCACCTCGCGGCCGCTCTCGCAGGCCACCGCGCCCGCGTCGATCAGCGCGCGCGGCACCTTGCCGTGGGTGTGGGCGTAGAGGGTGTGGCCGCCGTCGATGAGGTGCTTCGCCATGGGCGCGCCCATGATGCCGAGTCCGATGAATCCGATGTTTGCCATTTCCTGGTCTCCTCTCTCTGTATGGGGGTCGGGGGTCGTTCAGTGTCGGGGGGCCAGATCGGCGATCCAGCCGAGCCCCGCTTCGGTCGCGGCGGCAGGCTTGTACTCGCAGCCGATCCAGCCGGTGTAGCCCAGCCGGTCGATATGCTGGAACAGGAAGCGCCAGTTGATCTCGCCGGTACCCGGCTCGTGGCGGCCCGGGTTGTCCGCGAGCTGCATGTGGGCGATGCGCGGCAGGTGGGCCGCGATGGTGTTGGCCAGCTCCCCCTCCATGCGCTGTGCGTGGTAGATGTCGTACTGGATGAAGAGGTTGTCCGAGCCCACCTCGTCCAGCAGGGCCGCCGCCTGGTCGGTGCGGTTCAGGTAGAAGCCGGGGATGTCGAAGGTGTTGATCGGCTCCACCAGCAGGCGGATGCTCGCCTCCTCGAGCTTCGCCGCGGCGAAGCGCAGGTTGGCGACGAAGGTCTCGTGGGCCTTCTCCACCGGCACCCCGGCGGGCACGATGCCGGCGAGGCAGTTCAGCTGTCGGCAGCCCAGGGTGAGGGCGTACTCGACGGCCCGCCCCACCCCGTCCTGGAACTCGCCCACCCGATCCGGATGGCAGGCGATGCCGCGCTCGCCCGCGGCCCAGTCGCCGGCCGGCAGGTTGTGCAGCACCTGCACCAGGCCGGCGCGGTCGAGCCGCTCCGCGAGCTCCTCGGCCTTCCAGGCGTAGGGGAAGAGATACTCCACGCCCTTGAAGCCCGCCTTGGCGGCGGCCTCGAAACGGTCGAGGAAGTCCAGCTCGTTGAAGAGCATGGTGAGGTTGGCGGCGAATTTCGGCATGTGGTCGTCTCCGTGTCGTTCGGTTTGTGCCGTCAGTCGAGCAGCCCCACAGCGGTGGGCGCGTCCTCGGGCCTTTCGGCGAGCGGTTCGAATTCGTTGATGGCGTCGATCTCGGTGCCCATCGAAATGTTGGTCACGCGCTCCAGGATGATCTCGATCACCACCGGCACCCGGTACTGCGCCATCCAGGCGCGCGCCTGCTCGATGGCGGGGTCGATGTCCTCCTGGCGGCGGACCCGGATCGCCTTGCAGCCCAGCCCCTCCACCACCGCGACGTGATCGACCCCGTAGCCGTCCGTCTCCGGCGCGTTGATGTTCTCGAAGCCGAGCTGCACGCAGTAGTCCATGTCGAAGCCGCGCTGCGCCTGGCGGATGAGGCCCAGGTAGGAATTGTTGACCACGATGTGCAGATAGGGGAGCTTGAACTGCGCACCCACCGCCAGTTCCTCGATCATGAACTGGAAATCGTAGTCGCCCGAGACCGCCACCACCTTGCGCGCGGGGTCGGCCGCCACCACGCCCAGCGCCGCGGGAATGGTCCAGCCGAGCGGGCCCGCCTGGCCGCAATTGATCCAGTGGCGCGGGCGATAGACGTGCAGGAACTGGGCGGCGGCGATCTGGGACAGGCCGATGGTGCTCACATAGCAGGTGTCCTCGCCGAACGCGTTGTTCATGCACTGGTACACCCGCTGCGGCTTCATCGGGACGTCCTCGAAGTTGGTCTTGCGCAGCATCGTACGCTTCCGTTCCCGGCACTCGGCCGCCCAGCGGCTGCGATCCTTGAGGAGGCCGGCGGCCTTCCATTCGCGGGCGACCTCGACGAAGAGCGCGAGCGCGGCGCCCGCGTCCGACACGATGCCGTAATCCGGGCCGAAGACGCGGCCGATCTGGGTGGGCTCGATGTCCACATGCACGAAGCTGCGCCCTTTGGTATAGACCTCCACCGAGCCGGTGTGGCGGTTCGCCCAGCGGTTGCCGATGCCGAGCACGAAGTCCGAGGCGAGCAGGGTGGCGTTGCCGTAGCGGTGGGAGGTCTGCAGCCCCGCCATGCCCGCCATCAGCGGGTGGTTGTCGGGGATCGCGCCCCAGCCCATGAGCGTGGGGATCACCGGCACGCCGGTCACTTCGGCGAACTGGACGAGCAGCGAGGCCGCGTCGGCGTTGATGACGCCGCCACCCGCCACGATGAGCGGCCGCTCGGCCGCGTTGAGCATGGCGAGCGCCTTCTCGACCTGGGCGCGGGTAGCCTTCGGCTTGTGCGCCGACAGCGGCTCGTAGGTCTCGATGTCGAACTCGATCTCGGCCATCTGCACGTCGAAGGGCAGGTCGATCAGCACCGGCCCGGGACGGCCCGAGCGCATGATGTGGAAGGCCTGCTGGAAGACCCGCGGCACCAGGGCCGGCTCGCGCACGGTGACGGCCCACTTGGTGACCGGCTTGGCGATGGACTCGATGTCCACCGCCTGGAAGTCTTCCTTGTAAAGGCGCGCGCGGGGCGCCTGACCGGTGATGCACAGGATCGGGATCGAGTCGGCCGAGGCCGAGTAGAGTCCGGTGATCATGTCGGTGCCCGCCGGCCCGGATGTGCCGATGCACACCCCGATGTTCCCCGCCACCGCGCGCGTGAAACCTTCGGCCATGTGAGAAGCGCCCTCGACGTGACGGGCGAGCACGTGACGGATGCCGCCGTCCTTCCTCATCGCCGAGTACAGCGGATTGATCGCCGCACCGGGGACGCCGAACGCGGTCGTCACGCCCTCCTTGCGTAACACCGCCACGGCAGCGTCGACTGCTCTCATCTTGGCCATGTCTGTCTCCTGTTGGGGTTGGGGTCGATAGTTTTCGTCGTTGATGAGAGGATAGGCGGCCACCCCTGCGCAGGGAATTGCAGGACAATTCAGTTCTGCCGATATCAGGAGTATCGAATGGACCGCTACACCGAGATCCGCAGCTTCGTGCTGACGGCCGAGAAAGGCAGCTTCGCCGCGGCGGCGCTGGTGGAAAGCGTGACCCCTGTGGTGATGGGCCGGCGGCTGGATGCCCTGGAGCGGCGCCTGGGGGTGAAGCTGATGCACCGCTCCACCCGCGGGCTCTCGCTCACAGACCTGGGCGAGGAGTTCCTGGAGCGCGCCCGCACCCTGCTGCGCGACTTCGACGAGGCGGAGACCAGCATCACCGCCGGGCGCAACACCGTGCGCGGGCATCTGGTGGTGTCCGCCCCGGCTGCCTTCGGCCGGCGCCACGTCGCCCCCTACGCGCCGGCCTTCCGGGCGCGCTTTCCCGATCTGAAGCTCTCCTTCAACCTGACCGACAGCGTGGTCGACCTGGTGCGCGAGGGCTACGACATGGCGATCCGCATCGGCGAGGTGACCGATCCGAACTACGTGGCGCTGAAGCTCTACCCCAACCGCCGGGTGGTGTGCGGCACGCCGGACTACTTCGAGCGCCATGGCGCGCCGCGGACACTGGAGGAGCTCGCGCAGCACAACTGCCTAGCCTTCAATCTGGCCGGCGGCCAGCAGCGGGGCTGGACCTTTCTGCGGGAGGGCAAGGCGGTGGCGGTGCGGGTCTCGGGCGACCTCGACTGCAACGACGGGGAGCTGCTCTTCAGCTGGGTGAAGCAGGGGCTGGGGATAGGCTGGCGCTCCACCTGGGAGATCCAGGCGGAGCTCAAACGCGGCGAGCTGGTGACCGTGCTCGACGACTTCGCGATTCCCGCCTACGACATCCAGGCGGTGTATCCCCAGCAGCGCTACCTGCCGGCCAAGGTGCGCTTCTTCATCGACTACCTGAAGGGGATCTACAACACGCCGGGGTATTGGGAGGGGGAGGCATCACCCGCGGCCGCTCCCGTCGCCCGGATGGAGTGAAACGGAATCCGGGACCGGCCGCGATCGTTCCGCCTCCGTTCCCGGATTCCGCTGGGGCTCCTTCCGGGCTACGCGCTACATGGACCCGGTCACCGGCTCGGAAGCGCGCCTCTTCCCGCGGCGCCCTTCGGCCGCGCGGGCGTTGTCGGCGATGATGAGCATCTCCGCCTGGGCCGCGGTGACCGGCCGCGAGTAGAGGTAGCCCTGCCCGTACTCGACGCCCAGCTGGCGCAGGATCTCGGCCTGCTCGGGCAGTTCCACCCCCTCGCACACCACCTCGCGGCCCAGGGTGTGGGCCAGGTTCACGATGGTCTCGACGAAGCTGCGGTCCTCGGGGCGCTCGTGCATGTGCATCACGAAGGAGCGGTCCACCTTGATCGCGTCGATCGGCAGGCGGTGCAGGTAGGAGAGCGAGGAGAAGCCGGTGCCGAAGTCGTCGAGCATCAGCTTGATACGCGCGCGCTGCAGGGTCTCGAGGAGCTCGATGGCACGCGGGGCGTCCTCCATCATCGCGCTCTCGGTGATCTCCAGCTTGAGATGGCGCGGCGAGAGCCCCGAGCTGCGCAGGGCGCGGCGGATCTCGGCGAGCAGGTCGGGGTGCAGCAGCTGGCGCGCCGAGAGATTCACGCTCACCGTGAGCGCCGGACGCCGCGGAAAGTCCTCCTGCCAGCGGCGCATCTGCTCGCAGGCCGCCTGCAGCACCCAGCGGCCCATGGGAACGATGAGGCCGTTCTCCTCGGCGAGCGGGATGAAGTCGGCCGGCGAGATCAGCCCGCGCTGGGGATGGTTCCAGCGCACCAGGGCCTCGAAGCCCACCAGCCGGCCGTCGGCGGCGCGCACGATGGGCTGGTAATAGGGCTCGAACTGGCCCTTCTCCAGGGCGCGGCGCAGGTCGAGCTCGATGTCCAGCCGCCGCAGCGCCTCCTCGTGCATGCCCCGGTCGAACAGCACGTAGCCGCCGCCGCCCTGCCCCTTGGCGCGGCCCATCGCCATGTAGGCGTCGCGCAGCATCGGGTCGGCCTGCTCGTACTGCTCGCCGGACATGGTGACGCCGGCCGACATGCTGGCGAAGACCTCGTGCTCGTGCAGCTGGAAAGGCAGCACGAACTTCTCATGCACCCGCTTGATGACGCGGATCGGCGAGGCGGCGTCGCGGACGTCCTCGAGCAGGATGCCGAACTCGTCCCCGCCCAGGCGCGCCACCATGTCGGTGGGCCGTCTCGACCGCCAGCACTTGGCGCTGCCCCTCCCAGTTGATGCCGATGGC
>DYFV01000007.1 GCA_020725025.1 Azoarcus sp. | reverse complement strand
CAAGGAGAGATCTACGATGGCAGTACTCGTCGGCAAGCAAGCACCCGATTTCACCGCGAACGCGGTTTTTCCCGACAACGAGATCGGGTCGATCACGTTCTCCGAGTTCGCTCGGGACAAGTACGCGGTCCTGTTCTTCTATCCGCTCGACTTCACCTTCGTGTGCCCGTCGGAGCTGATCGCCTTCGACAATCGTCTGGAGGAATTCCGCAAGCGCGGCGTGGAGGTACTGAGCGTCTCGATCGACAGCGAATACACCCACCTCGCGTGGAAGAACACGCCGCGGGACAAGGGCGGCATCGGCAAGGTGGGCTACACGATGGTGGCCGACATCCGCCACGAGGTCTGCCGGGCCTACGATGTGGAAGCCGAAGCCGGCGTGGCGCTGCGCGGCTCCTTTCTGATCGACAAGGGCGGCGTGGTGCGGCACCAGGTCATCAACGACCTGCCCCTCGGGCGCAATGTGGACGAGATGCTGCGCATGGTGGACGCCCTGCAGTTCACCGAGCAGCACGGGGAGGTGTGCCCCGCCGGCTGGACCCAGGGCAAGGCGGGGATGAAGGCCGACTCCGAAGGCGTAGCGGAGTATCTCGCCGAGCACGGCGAGAAGCTGTGACGGATACGGCGGCCGCCCGGATCAGCCCCGGGCGCCCGTCAAGTCAGCCGTAGACGATCTCGACGGCGTCCGAGGGCAGCCACTCCCTCAGGCTGTCCAGCAGGGCGTCGTCGAGGCGCACGCGCCAACCGTCGCCGAAGGGAAGCTCCGCCTCCGCGTTGTGGTTGCGGTAGCGCACCCTGATCGGGCAGCCGGCGGCGCGGAAAGGCGCAAGCAGGGTCTGCAGGCGGTCGGCCGCGGCGCTCGCGCCGCCGGTCTCGTCCACCTCGCCGTTCAGGCGCAGCTGCAGGGCGCGGGCGAAGCGGGAGCGCGCCTCGCCGAGAGTCATCAGCTTGTCGGCGATGATGCGCAGCCCCCCCGAGAACTCGTCGTTGCTGATCTTGCCCTCGACGAAGAGGAGCTCGTCGGTGACGATCTTGCCGCGGTTCGCGTCCAGCACTTCCGAGTAGACCGCCACCTCGCGAGGCTGAGTACCATCGTCGAGCAGCACGAAGGCCATCTTGCCGCGGTTGCCCATCTTGGTCCGCACTTCCATCACGACGCCGCCGAGCAGGGTCGGCTCGCGCGAGGGCTCGAGCTGCGCGAGGGTGCGGCGCATGAAGCGGCGCACCTCCTCGCGGAAGGCGTTGAACGGATGGCCGGACAGGAAGAAGCCGATGGCGGTCTTCTCTTCCTTGAGCCGCTCGCGCTCCGACCACGGACGCGCCTCGACGTACTGCACCGCCTGGCCGGCGGCCTCCGCGGGCAGCATGTCGAAGAGGCCACCCTGCAGGGCGTTGGCCGCGGCCTGCTCGGCCGCCTCCATGGCCACCCCCACCGAGGCGATGAGCTTGGCGCGGTCGGCATCCAGGGTGTCGAAGGCTCCGGCACGCACCAGCGCCTCGATCACGCGCCGGTTCGCGACGCGACGGTCGACCCGCCCGCAGAAGTCGAAGAGGTCGCGGAACGGCCCCCCCTCGGCGCGTGCAGCGAGGATGGCCCGCACTGCCGGCTCGCCCACCCCTTTCACGGCCCCGAGGCCGTAACGGATGGTCTTGGCGTCGGTGGGAACGAAGCGGTAGTCCGAGGCGTTCACATCCGGCGGCAGGATCGTGAGCCCGTTGGCGATCGAGTCCTCGAAGAAGACCTTGATGGTGTCGGTGTTGTCCAGGTCCGCCGACATGGTGGCCGCCATGAAGGCCGAGCAGTGGTGCGCCTTGAGCCAGGCGGTGTGGTAGGTCACCACCGCGTAGGCCGCAGTGTGCGACTTGTTGAAGCCGTACTCCGCGAACTTGGTCATCAGATCGAAGAGCTGCTCGGCGAGCGCCGGGTCGTAGCCCTTCTGCCTCGCGCCATCGGCGATGGTGGCGCGGTGCTTGGCCATCTCGTCGGCCTTCTTCTTGCCCATCGCCCGGCGCAGCATGTCGGCGCCACCCAGGGTGTAGCCGCCGATGATCTGCGAGATCTGCATCACCTGTTCCTGATACACGATCACGCCGTAGGTCGGCTCCAGGCAGGCTTTCAGGTCCGGGTGGAAGTAGTCGATCTCCTGCTGGCCCTTCTTGCGCAGGATGAAGTCGTCCACCATGCCCGAGCCGAGCGGGCCCGGTCGGTAGAGCGCGAGCACCGCGATGATGTCCTCGAAGCGGTCGGGGGCGAGCTTCTTCAGAAGCTTCTTCATCCCGTCCGATTCCACCTGGAAGATCGCCGTGGTATTGGCGTCCTTGAGGATCTGGTAGGCGGCCGGATCGGTGAAGGGCAGCGAGGCCAGATCGGGGCGCTTGCCCGTCAGGCGCTCGACGTAGTCGACCGCGAGCTCGATGATGGTCAGGTTTCGCAGGCCCAGGAAGTCGAACTTCACCAGACCCACCGCCTCCACGTCGTCCTTGTCGAACTGGGAGACCGGCGTCGCGTCCTCGCCGTCGGCGATGTAGAGCGGGCAGAAGTCGGTGAGCTTGCCCGGCGCGATGAGCACGCCGCCGGCGTGCATGCCGACGTTGCGGGAAAGGCCCTCCAGCGGCTCCGCGAGGCCCCACAGCTCCTGGATCGACTCGCCGTCGTTGCCGTCCTTCATCATCTCGCCGATCTGCGGCTCCATCTCGTAGGCCTTGGCGAGCGAGACGGGCTTGGCGCCCTCGATGGGGATGAGCTTGGAGAGCCGGTCGCACAGGCCGTACGGAAGATCGAGCACCCGGCCCACGTCGCGCACCACCGCCTTGGACGCCATGGTGCCGAAGGTGGCGATCTGGCTGACCGCCTCCTTGCCGTAGCGCTCGCGCACGTACTCGATGACGCGGTAGCGGTTGTCCTGGCAGAAGTCGATGTCGAAGTCGGGCATCGACACCCGCTCGGGGTTGAGGAAGCGCTCGAAGAGCAGCGCGTAGGCGGTCGGGTCGAGGTCGGTGATCTTGAGCGAGTAAGCGACAAGCGAGCCGGCGCCCGAACCCCGCCCGGGCCCGACCGGCACGCCGTTGTTCTTGGCCCACTGGATGAAGTCCGCCACGATCAGGAAGTAGCCCGGGAAGCCCATCTGGATGATGGTGTCGGTCTCGAACTTCAACCGCTCCTCGTAGCGCGGGCGCTCCTTCTCCCGCTGCTCGGGATCCGGGTAGAGCTGGACGAGCCGCTCCTCGAGCCCCCGCTTCGCCTCGTACACGAGGAAGTCGTCGAGGGTCATGCCCTCCGGCGTCGGGAACAGCGGCAGGAAGTTCTTGCCGAGCTGCACCGTGAGCGAGCAGCGCCGCGCGATCTCCACCGAGTTTTCCAGCGCCTCGGGGATGTCCGCGAAGAGCGCGCACATCTCCTCCTGGCTCTTGAAGTACTGCTCCTCGGTGAAATCGCGCGGACGGCGCTTGTCGGCGAGCACGTAGCCCTGGGCGATGCACACCCGCGCCTCGTGGGCCTTGTAGTCCTCGGGCTTGAGAAACTGGATCGGATGGGTGGCCACCACCGGCAGCTGCAGCCGGCCGGCGAGCTGCACCGCCTGGCGCACGTAGGCCTCGGCGCCGGGATGCCCGGCCCGCTGCAGCTCGATGTAGTAGGCGCCGGGGAAGAGCGCCGCCCACTCGGCGGCGAGCCGCTCGGCGAGCTCGACGTTGCCGTTGGCGAGCGCCTGCCCCACGTCGCCCTTCATTGCCCCGGACAGGCACAGCAGGTCCGAGGCCGCCCCGTCGGCGAACCACTCCCGGCACATCTCGGCGCGGCCGCGGTACTTGTTCTCCAGGTAGGCGCGGGTGAGCAGCTCGCACAGCTGCCCGTAGCCCTTGCGGTTCTTGCAGATCAGGAGCACGCGGCTCGGCTTGTCGCGCTCGGCCTCGTTGGTGATCCAGGCGTCGACGCCGACGATGGGCTTCAGGCCCTTGCTGCGCGCCCCCTTGTAGAACTTGACCATGCCGAACAGGTTGGCGAGGTCGGAGATGCCGAGCGCCGGCATGCCGTCCGCGGCGGCCCGTGCGATGGCCTGGTCGACCTGGACGATACCGTCCGAGATCGAGTATTCGGAGTGGAGCCGGAGATGAATGAAGCGGGGAGTGTGGGCGGCGGTCATGGGGCGGAATTTTACCCCGAGCCACCCGCCGCGCGCGTCGCGTTACAGATCTCGGTCAGTGCTGGACGGCGGCGGCGCGGGCGCGGGCGAGCGCGTCCTTGCGGGCGATGTCGGCGTTCACGATGGCGGCCTTCTGGGCCGCGGAGAGCTCGCCGATCTCCATCTCCAGCGCCGAGATGAGCCGCGAGGCGGCGCCCGTGATGCGCCGCTCGTCGGGCATGGCGCGGCGCACCCGGGTGGGGCTGGTCTCGGCGATGCGTGCCACGTCGGCGACAAAGCGCTCCTCGATGCGCCGGCTCTCTGCCCTGAGGTACGCGGTCTGCGCTGGGTTCAGCGGCTCGTCCGCCGCCGTTCCGCCGACGGACAGCGCCAGCGCGAGGAGCAGGACGGCCGCGAGACGTCGCATCCGGGATGCGCTCAGGGCAGCAGGATGGTCGAGCCGGTGGTGCGTCGCGCCTCGAGATCGCGGTGCGCGTGCTCGGCCTGGGCCAGCGCGTAGCGCTGGTTCACCTCGATCCTCACCTTGCCCGAGCCCACCACCTCGAAGAGCTCGTCCGCCATCGCCAGCAGGTCGGCGCGCTTGGCGGCGTAGGTGAAGAGCGTCGGGCGGGTGAGGAAGAGCGAGCCCATCTTCGCCAGCAGGCCGATGTCGAAGGGCGGGACCGGGCCCGAGGCGGCGCCGAACAGCACCATGGTGCCGAGCGGGCGCAGGCAGGCGAGCGAGTCCATGAAGGTGTCCTTGCCGATGGAGTCGTACACGACCGGCACCCCCTCGCCGCCGGTGATCTCCTTGACGCGCGCGGCGAAGCTCTCGCGGGTGTAGATGATGGGATGGTCGCAGCCGTGGGCACGCGCGAGCTCGGCCTTGGCGTCCGAGCCCACAGTGCCGATCACCGTCGCCCCCAGGGCCTTGGCCCACTGGCACACGATGAGGCCCACGCCGCCCGCCGCCGCGTGGATCAGGATGGTGTCGCCGGGCTGCACGCGGTAAGTGCGCCGCAGCAGATACTGGGCGGTCAACCCTTGCAGCATCATGGCCGCGCCGCGCTCGGAGTCGATCCCGTCGGGGAGCCTCACCAGGCGGTCGGCCGGCATGTTGCGCACTTCCGCGTAGGCGCCCAGGGGGCCGCCGGCGTAGGCGACGCGGTCGCCCGGGGCGAGCTCGCTCACGCCCTCGCCAACCGCCTCGACCACGCCCGCCCCCTCGAGCCCGATGCCCGACGGCAGGCTCACCGGATAGAGCCCGCTGCGGTGATAGGTGTCGATGTAGTTGAGCCCCACCGCATGGTGGCGCACGCGCACCTCGCCGGCGGCGGGCGGCGGCACGTCGACGGTCTCCCATTGCAGCACTTCGGGGCCGCCGGTGCGGTGAAAGCGGATGGCGTGGGGCATGACGGTCTCCTTGTTTTTCGACGATGCCGCGCCGATCGCGGCAGCCGCGATTCAGCGCTGGATAGAGAAGCCGATTCTAAACTGCGTCCCTTGCGATTGGTTGTAGTCGAGCAGAGTGGGACCGTAGCCGTCGAAGATCTGAAGATGCAGGTAGGCGGCGGTCTCCGACAGAATGGCGCGCCGCAGCGGGTAGGACAGGTCGAGTTGCGTGCTGCCTACCCCGCCCATCGCCCGCCGCAGCTTCAGCCGCGCGAGCCAGCCGTCGTCGCGACCGAAGCGCAGCCCGAGCTCGCCATAGCCCCGGTAGCGATAGATGTCCGGGTTCTCCGAGCGGTCGAGATAGCCCCAGACCTTGGGCGTGAACCCGACGTAGGCATCGCCGCCCGGCAGCCGGTAGCGCCAGTCCACGCTGGTGAAGAGTGTGTCGATACTGCGCGAATTCTCGCTGTCGCGTCCGTTGGACTCGTGCTCGTAGCCGGCGCGCAGCCCTACGCGGTGGGGGCTGTCCGGGGCCGAGGCGAAGTCCCACTGATAGAAGAGGGAGGGCCGGTAGCTCGTGTCCCGGAAGGGCTTGGAATCCGCGGCCAGGTCCCACAGCGAGGTCTGGGTGTAGCCGAAATGCAGACCGCGCAGGAAGGGCAGCCATTCCACCACCGGACCTTCGGCATCGAACAGACGGTACTTGAAGCTGAGCTGGACATGCGCCGTGATGTCGTAGTCGACGCCGAGCAGGAAATACATCGGCTCGTTCACGGTGAGCGCCGGCGGCGCACGCACCGCCTCCATCGAGGGGGCCGGCTCGGGCGCCGCCGCCATTTCGTCCTCGGCCGGCAAGGGCGGCGCGGCCTCGGCGGCGAGAAGGAGCCGCGAGGACACGCGGCCGTCGAGCGAAAGGACGACCGGACCGGACAGCCCGGCAGGCCACTCGAGCACGTAGTCGCGCCGAAAGGCCGCTCCGTCGGCCGCATCGGGGGCGTCGACGGCAACCAGGGTCACCCCGACGCGGGCCGCTCCGGCCTCCACCACGGCAGGCAGGCGCTCGGGCAGCGGTGACGCATCGCCCGCGTCGCGCACCACGGTGACCTTCACCGGCGTGCCCGCCGCCACCCGGGTGACCGACGCCGCCAGCAGCCACTCGGCCCGGGCGGGCGCAGTGACGCAGAGGGCGAGCACGGCCGATGCGACGAGGAGTACACGCATTCGACTACTCCGCAGACCGGCCGGCCAGGGCCCCGCTCAGCGCCGCAGAAACCACAGCACGAGCGTGATCAGCACCGAGACGATGAGGCCGGTGGTGATTGGAAAGAAGAAACTGAAACCTTCTCGTTCGATGTGGATGTCGCCCGGCAGGCGGCCGAGCGGCAGGCGCGAGAGCCAGGGCCACAGCAGGCCGACGGCTACGAGAAGCGATCCGACGATGATCAGCAGACGTTGCATGGCGGCGAGCGACGACCCCGACGGCTGATGAGACCGCCGAACCGGCTACCGGTTCGGCGGTACCCGGCCGGTCAGGCTTCGGCCTTGGCCGCGCTGCGCAGCTCGGCACCATCCACCACGGCCACGGCGGTGATGTTCACCAGGCGGCGCACCGTGGCCGACGGAGTGAGGATGTGCACCGGCAGCCGCGCACCCAGCAGCATCGGTCCGACCGAGACACCGTCCCCGTTGGCGATCTTCATCAGGTTGAACGAGATGTTGGCGGCGTCGATGTTGGGCATCACCAGCAGATTGGCTTCACCCACCAGGGTCGAGTCGGGATTGACCTTGGCGCGGATCTCCGGCGAAAGGGCGGCATCGCCGTGCATCTCGCCGTCGCACTCGAGCCCCGGGTTGGTCGCGCGCAGCATGTCGCTCGCGGCGCGCATCTTGCGGGCGGAGGCCGAGCGCGAGTTGCCGAAGTTCGAGTGGGACAGCAGCGCCACCCGCGGCTCGATGCCGAAGCGGCGCAGCTCGTCGGCCGCCATCCGCGCGATCTCGGCCACCTCCTCGGCGCTCGGATCCTCGTTCACATACGCATCGGTGATGGCGATCGTGCGCTTGGGCAGCAGCAGGAGATTCATGGTGGCGAAGAGCTTGGCGCCCTCCTTCAGCCCGATCACGTCCTCGACCTGCTTGAGGTGGTAGTCGTAGGTGCCGAAGGTGCCGCACACCAGGGCGTCCGCGTCGCCGGTGCGCAGCAGCATGCAGCCGATCAGGGTGGTGTCGCGGCGCATCTTGGCCTTGGCGATCTCGGGCGTGACGCCGTCGCGGGCCATGATCCGGTGGTACTCGTTCCACAGGTCGCGGTAGCGCGGATCCGATTCCGGATTGACGATCTCGAAGTCGCGCCCCGGCACGAGGTTCAGGCCGATCTTCTGGATGCGCCGCTCGATCACCGCGGGGCGGCCGATCAGGATGGGGCGCGCCAGGTTCTCGTCGATCACGACCCGCACCGCATGCAGCACGCGCTCGTCCTCGCCCTCGGCGTACACCACGCGCTTGAGCTCGGGCGCGATGCGCTTGGCGGCCGAGAACACCGGCTTCATCACGATGCCGGAGTGGTACACGAAGTCCGAGAGGCTCGCCGTGTAGGCGGCGAGGTCATCGATCGGCGTGGTCGCCACGCCCGAGTCCATCGCCGCCTGGGCCACGGCCGGGGCGATCTTCACGATGAGGCGCGGATCGAAGGGCTTGGGGATGATGTAGTCGGGACCGAAGCGCAGCTCGGCGCCGCCGTAGGCCGAGGCCACGATGTCGCTCTGCTCGGCCTGGGCGAGCTCGGCGATCGCCTTCACGCAGGCGAGCTTCATCTCCTCGTTGATCGTCGTCGCGCCCACGTCGAGCGCGCCGCGGAAGATGAAGGGGAAGCACAGGACGTTGTTCACCTGGTTCGGGTAGTCCGAACGGCCGGTGGCGATGACCACGTCCGGGCGCACCTTCTTGGCGTCTTCCGGCAGGATCTCGGGATTCGGATTGGCCAGCGCGAAGATCAGCGGCTTGTCGGCCATCTTCGCCACCATCTCGGGCTTGAGCACGCCCGCGGTGGACAGCCCCAGGAACACGTCCGCGCCCTCGATCACCTCGGCGAGCGTCTTCGCCTCGGTGCGCTGGGCATAGCGCGCCTTGTTCGCCTCCATGTTCTCGTCGCGCCCGACGCGGATCACGCCCTTGGAGTCGCACACGTAGACGTTCTCGCGCTTGAGCCCCAGCCCGCACATCAGGTCGAGGCAGGCGATCGCCGCCGCGCCCGCGCCCGAGCACACCAGCTTCACCCGGGCGATGTCCTTGCCGACCACCTTCAGGCCGTTGATGAGCCCGGCCGCGGAGATGATCGCGGTGCCGTGCTGGTCGTCGTGGAAGACGGGGATCTTCATGCGCTCGCGAAGCTTCTTCTCGATGTAGAAGCACTCGGGCGCCTTGATGTCCTCGAGGTTGATGCCGCCCAGCGTGGGCTCGAGTGAGGCGATGATGTCGATCAGCTTGTCCGGGTCGTTTTCGGCGAGCTCGATGTCGAACACGTCGATCCCCGCGAACTTCTTGAAGAGGCAGCCCTTGCCTTCCATCACCGGCTTGGAGGCGAGCGGGCCGATGTTGCCCAGGCCCAGCACCGCGGTGCCGTTGGTGACCACCGCCACCAGGTTGCCGCGGGAGGTGAGCTCGCGGGCCTGACCCGGGTCGGCGACGATGGCGTCGCAGGCCGCCGCCACGCCCGGCGAGTAGGCGAGCGCAAGGTCGCGCTGGTTGGTGAGTCCCTTGGTGGGGACGACGGAGATTTTGCCGCGCGTGGGTGAACGGTGATAGTCCAACGCCGCGGCGATGAAATCCTGATCCATGGTGCTCCCTCTCGGAGTGAGTTGTTCTGTGCTGTGGTGCGGAACCAAAAGGTACGCGCGCACCGGTGTCTCGCCAATTGCGAACATCCGCAGCGTGTACGCTTTTTTTGGAACGGTTCGCCGCCCCGCTCGGGGGCCGGACGCCGTGCTGCGGACCGGGTCGCGGGGACCCGCATGACGGCGGCTTCGGGGAGTGGGCCGGTCCGTCATCGTGACGAGGCCACAGTGTAGCGCACGGGCCCCGGCTTGGGCAGGCACTCCCGCAAGGCGAAACTTCCACTTACCTATGACATGACGACAGGTACCGGAATCCCTCAGCCCCCCTTTTTTTGGCACAATCACGCTCCTGTCCAGGAGGAATGCCCAGATGCGACGCGTCGTGTTCAACCAGAAGGGAGGAGTCGGCAAATCTACCATCACCTGTAACCTGGCGGCGATCAGCGCCCATCGGGGGCTGCGCACCCTGGTGGTGGACCTCGACCCGCAGGGCAACTCGACGCACTACCTCCTGGGCCACCCCGGCGAGGAGCTCGGCACCACCCTGGCCGACTTCTTCGACCAGACGCTCAACTTCAAGCTCAATCCCAAGAAAACCGGCGAGTTCGTGGTCGAAAGTCCCTTCGAGGGGCTGGACGTGATGCCCTCGCACCCAGAGCTCGAGGAGCTGCAGAGCAAGCTCGAGTCGCGCTACAAGATCTACAAGCTGCGCGACGCGCTGGACGAGCTCGGCGGAGACTACGACGTCATCTACATCGACACCCCGCCCGCGCTCAACTTCTACACCCGCTCGGCGCTAATCGCCGCCCAGGGCTGCCTGATCCCCTTCGATTGCGACGACTTCTCGCGCCGCGCGCTGTATGCGCTGATGGAGAACGTGCAGGAGATCCGCGCCGACCATAACCGCGATCTGTCGGTGGAAGGCATCGTGGTGAACCAGTTCCTGGCGCGGGCGAGCCTGCCGCAGAAGGTGGTGCAGGAACTCATCGACGAGGGCCTGCCGGTGCTCGCGCCCTATCTCTCGTCCTCGGTAAAGATCAAGGAATCCCACGAGCAGTCGCGCCCGATGATCCACCTCGACCCGAAGCACAAGCTGTCACAGGAGTTCGTCGCGCTGCACGACACCCTGGCGCGCAAGTACGGGGTCTGACCAGGGGCTAGGGGCCGGCGCGTAGCCCGGATGGAGCCCAAGCGGAATCCGGGAGCGGCCGCTCAGGCCGCTTCGAGCTTAGCCACCGCGAGCAGCAGCCACTTGATGCCGGCCGGGCCGAAGTTCACCTGCACCCGGGCGTCCGCCCCGCTGCCCTCCGCCGCGACGATCACCCCCTGCCCGAATCGGGCGTGGCTCACGAGCTGCCCCACCCGCAAACCGCCCGCCTCCCGGCCGGACCGCGGCGCCACCGCCGGACGGGCCGCAGGGGCCGACGGCGTGTAATAGCCGCCGAAGCCGCCGCGCGGGCTCATCGCCCGGGAGGTAGGTGGCGACAGCCACTTGGTGAGCCCCTCCGGGATCTCCTCCAGGAAGCGCGAGCGCAGGTTGTAGCGCGTCTGACCGTGGAGCATGCGGTTTTGGGCGAAGGAGAGGTAGAGCCGCTCGCGGGCACGGGTCACCGCCACGTACATGAGGCGGCGCTCTTCTTCCAGCCCTTCGGTCTCGAGAATGCTGTTCTCGTGGGGAAACAGCCCTTCCTCCAGCCCGGACAGGAACACCACGTCGAACTCCAGCCCCTTTGACGAATGCACGGTCATCAGCTGCACCGCGTCCGAGCCGGCGTCGGCCTGGTGCTCGCCCGCCTCCAGCGAGGCATGGGCGAGGAAGTCCGCGAGCAATGCATGATCGGCCTCCAGCGCCTCGGCGGTGGCGCCCGACTCCCCGACGAAGTTCGCCGCGGCGTTGATGAGCTCGTCCAGGTTGTCGAGCCGCTCCTGCCCTTCGCGCTCGTTGCGGTAATGGGTGCGCAACCCCGAGGCGTCCAGCACGTGGTCGACCAGCTCGGGCAACGGCAAACGGCGGGTGTCGCGGCGCAGCTCCTCCACGAGGCGCACGAACTGCGCGAGCACCGTCCCCGGCTTGCCGGAAAGATGGGGCACGGTGGCGTAGAGGCTGGCGTTGTAGGTGCGCGCCGCGTCCTGCAGCGCCTCCAGCGAGCGAGCGCCGATGCCGCGCGTGGGGAAGTTCACCACCCGGCTGAAGGCGGTGTCGTCGTCCGGATTGGCGATGAGGCGCAGATAGGCGAGCGCGTGCTTGATCTCCTGACGCTCGAAGAAGCGCAAGCCGCCGTACACCCGGTAGGCGATGCCGGCCGAGAAGAGCTGGTGCTCCAGCACCCGCGACTGGGCGTTGGAACGATAGAGCAGCGCGATGTCCGAGCGGCTCATGCCGTCGCGCACCAGCGACTGGATCTCCTCGACAATCCAGCGCGCCTCGTCCCCGTCGGTGAGAGCCTCGAAGACACGGATCGGCTCGCCCGCGCCGCGCTCGGTCCACAGGTTCTTTCCGAGGCGCGCACTGTTGTGCCGGATGATGGCGTTGGCCGCATCCAGGATGTTCCCGTAGGAACGGTAGTTCTGCTCCAGGCGGATCACATTCGCCACGTGGAACTCGCGCTCGAAGTCGCGCATGTTGCCCACTTCGGCGCCGCGGAAACGGTAGATCGACTGGTCGTCGTCGCCCACGCAGAAGAGGCAGGCTCCGCCCTCGCGCCCCTCGTTCGCGAGCAGTTTCAGCCAGCGGTACTGCAGCCGGTTGGTGTCCTGGAACTCGTCCACCAGGATGTGGCGGAAACGCGACTGGTAGTGGCGGCGAATCGGCTCGTTGCGCTCGAGGAGCTCGTAGCAGCGCAGCAGGAGCTCGGCGAAATCCACCACCGACTCGCGCTGGCACTGGTTCTCGTACTCGCGGTAGAGCTCGACGCGGCGGCGCGTGTAGTCGTCCCACGCCTCCACCGCCTCGGGACGGAACCCCGCTTCCTTCTGGGCGTTGATGAAATGCTGAAGGTCGCGCGGCGGGAACTTCTCGTCGTCTACGTTGAGCGTCTTCAGCAGGCGCTTGATGGCGGCAAGCTGGTCGCCAGAGTCTAGGATCTGGAAGAGCTGCGGCAGACCCGCGTCGCGATGGTGGGCACGGAGCATCCGGTTGCACAGGCCGTGGAAAGTGCCGATCCACATGCCGCGCGCCGAGTGCCGGAAGTTGAGCGGCAGCATCGCCGACAGCCGGGCGAGCAGCTCCTTGGCGGCCTTGTTGGTGAAGGTCACCGCGAGTGCGGCGTGGGGGTCGAGCTGCCCGGTGTGCACCAGCCAGGCGATGCGGGTGGTGAGCACCCGCGTCTTCCCCGAGCCGGCGCCCGCCAGGATGAGGGCGTGCTGGGGCGGCAGGGTGACGGCCTGGAGCTGGGCGTCGTTGAGATTTGCGAGCAGGTCTGACATGCGGGCTTCCTCGAATGGGCCGCATTCTACCCGCCTCGGGGGCAGCTTCCGGCGTCGGCGCGCACGATCGACCCGAGCTGCATTTGTGTCGCGATGTTGCGTCGCCACAACAAAATGCTTGAAGTTGTCAGACGAGTCGGCTAACTTTTCGATTGTGCACAGCAACAATATTGCAGCAGATCAAGAAGTCTCTACCCAGACCCGGGTAATCTGCGAGAAAATTCTTGCTGCACTGCATTAACCGCGCTGGTTCGGGGCGATTCAGAAGGTCGCCTCCGCGCACACGGCCGACAAGGCCGATAGGAGAACGCGTCATGAAGACACCGAAGCTGTTGCCCTGGTATGCCCGAAAAGCCGGCGTATCGCTCGAGCGCGCCACCGTCTTGTGGCACAAGGCGCTCCGCCAGTCCACCGCCGAGACCGGCTGGGTCGGCACGTCCGAATACTGGGGCGAAGCGATGAACAACTTCCTGCGCCTGCTCGAGGCCGAGCAGGGCAGCTACTGCTCGCCGCGCGTGACCCCGCTGGTGCGCAGCCAGAACCGCATCTGGCGCCTGCCGCTCATCGCGATGGAGGACGTCTATAGCGCGATGTCCGCCCACTGGCAGCGATACGCCAGCGCCCGCCGACGCGCCGCCTGACACCCTCCGCGGCGCGCGCCCCGCGCCGCGACACCGTCTCCCTCCCTCTCCTTCACTGGAGATTAGGCATCCGGCCCAAACCGGATGCCTTCTTTTTTTCCGCCGCCGGCCGGGTCATCCCCGTTGCTAGGCGGCGCACAGCGCCTTCGCGATATACTTGCGTGTTCTCAACGCCCCGAACCCATCGAGCCCCGCTCATGCAGGACAAATACCAGCCCGCCGCGGTCGAAGCGGCCGCCCAGCAGCACTGGGAATCCACCCAGGCCTTTCGCGTCACCGAGGACGCGGGCAAGCCCAAGTACTACTGCCTGTCCATGTTCCCCTACCCTTCGGGGAAGCTGCACATGGGCCACGTGCGCAACTACACCATCGGCGACGTACTCGCGCGCTACTACCGCATGCGCGGCCACAACGTGCTGCAGCCCATGGGCTGGGACGCCTTCGGCATGCCGGCGGAAAACGCCGCCATCCAGAACAACGTGCCGCCGGCGCAGTGGACCTACGCCAACATCGAGTACATGAAGGGGCAGCTCAAGCGCCTGGGCTTCGCCATCGACTGGTCCCGCGAGCTCGCCACCTGCAAGCCCGACTACTACCGCTGGGAGCAGTGGCTGTTCACCCGCCTGTACAAGAAGGGGCTGATCTACAAGAAGCTCGGCACGGTGAACTGGGACCCGGTGGACGAGACGGTGCTCGCCAACGAGCAGGTGATCGACGGGCGCGGCTGGCGCTCGGGCGCGCTGGTCGAGAAGCGCGAGATCCCCATGTACTACATGAAGATCACCGCCTACGCGGACGAGCTGCTCGACGCGCTCGACGGCCTGCCCGGCTGGCCGGAGCAGGTCAAGCTGATGCAGAAGAACTGGATCGGCCGCTCCGAGGGCGTCGAGGTGCACTTCCCCTACGACCTCTCCACCATCGGCGAGGCGGGCGTGCTGAAGGTATTCACCACCCGCGCCGACACCCTGATGGGCGCGACCTACGTCGCGGTGGCGGCCGAGCATCCGCTCGCCGCCAAGGCCGCCGAGAGCGACCCTGCGCTTGCCGCCTTCATCGAGGAGTGCCGCCAGGGTGGCGTAGCCGAGGCCGATCTCGCCACCATGGAGAAGAAGGGCATGCCCACGCGGCTGCGCGTGGTGCATCCGATCACCGGCGAGTGGCTGCCGGTGTGGGTCGCCAACTACGTGCTGATGGGCTATGGCGAAGGCGCGGTGATGGCGGTGCCCGCCCACGACGAGCGTGACTTCGCCTTCGCCACCAAATACGGGCTGCCGATCCGCATGGTGGTGCGCTCCACCCACGACGCCTACACCGACGTGACCGCGCCCTGGATCGACGCCTACGCCGAGCACGGCAAGCTGGTGAACTCGGGCAAGTACGACGGGCTGCGCTCGGCCGAGGCGATCGACGCCATCGCCGCCGATCTCGAGGGCAAGGGCCTGGGCGCGAAGCGCACCCAGTATCGCCTGCGCGACTGGGGCATCTCGCGCCAGCGTTACTGGGGCTGCCCCATTCCCATGATCCATTGCGAGGATTGCGGCGACGTGCCGGTGCCCGACGACCAGCTGCCGGTGGTGCTGCCCGAGGACGTGGCGGTGACCGGCCGCGGCTCGCCGCTGGCCAAGATGCCCTCCTTCTACGAGTGCACCTGCCCGAGCTGTGGCAAGCCCGCGCGGCGCGAAACCGACACCATGGACACCTTCGTCGAGTCGTCCTGGTACTTCCTGCGCTACGCCTGCGCCGACGCCGGCAATGCGATGGTCGACGAGCGGGTGCGGTACTGGGCGCCGGTCGATCAGTACATCGGCGGCATCGAGCACGCCATCCTGCATCTGCTCTACTCGCGCTTCTTCACCCGCGCCATGCGCGACGAGGGTCTCGTGTCGGTGTCCGAGCCCTTCACCAACCTGCTCACCCAGGGCATGGTGGTGGCCGAGACCTACTACCGGGAGAAACCCGACGGCAAGAAGCAGTGGATCAACCCGTCCGAGGTCGAGGTCGAGCGCGACGAACGCGGCCGCATCGTGGCGGCGAAGCTCGCGGCCGACGGCGCCCCGGTGGTGATCGGCGGCATCGAGAAGATGGCCAAGTCGAAGAACAACGGGGTGGACCCGCAGGCGCTGGTCGACCAGTACGGTGCGGATACAGCGCGCTTCTTCATCATCTTCGCCGCTTCGCCCGAGCAGCAGCTCGAATGGTCCGACTCCGGCGTGGAAGGCGCCTACCGCTTCCTGCGGCGGGTGTGGAGCTACGGCCACGCCTTCACGACCGAGTTCCGCCCGCAGATCGCGCCGGGCAGCAACGCCCTGGCCTCGCTCCCCGAAGGGCTCGCCGCGGTACGGCGCGAGATCCACACGCACCTCAAGCAGGCGAACTACGACTTCTCCAAGCATCAGTTCAACACGGTCGCCTCGGCGGCGATGAAGATCCTGAACGCCCTCGAGCGGGCGCCGCGGGAGGACGCCGCCGCGCATGCGGCGGTGGCCGAGGAAGGCTTCGCCATCCTGCTGCGGGTGCTGGGTCCGATCACGCCACACGTCTGTCACGCGCTGTGGCGGGAGTGCGGCTTTGCCGGCGATCTGCTCGACGCACCGTGGCCGGCGCCCTCCGACGAGGCGCTGCGCCAGGACGAGATCGACCTCGTGCTGCAGGTGAACGGCAAGCTCCGCGGCAGCGTGCGGGTGCCCGCCGGTGCCGCCAACGCCGAGATCGAGCGCGCCGCGCTGGCGACCGAAGCGGCGCAGAAGTTCATGGAAGGCAAGCCGCCGCGCAAGGTGGTGGTGGTGCCCGGCCGTCTCGTGAACATCGTGGTGTGAGGCTGCGCCGATGACGACCCGCTCCCCTGTCCGGCGCCGCCTCCTGTCGGCCTTCGGTGCCGCCGCCGCCACGCTGACGCTCGCCGCCTGCGGATTCCAGCTGCGCGGCCCACGCCCGCTCGCCTTCACCACCATCCACCTCGGGGTGAGCCCCTACTCCAGCCTGGGGGCGGCGCTGCGGCGCCAGGTGCATACGAGCGGCACCACCGAGGTGGTGGACGATGCCGCACAGGCGGACGTGCGCCTGGAGGTGCTGCGCAATGAGCCCGGCCGCGAGATCCTCACGCTGACCGGCGCCGGCAAGGTGCGCGAGTACCAGCTGCGCCACCTGATCACCTTCCGCCTGATCAACCGCGCCGGTACCGAGCTGATTCCGCCCACCTCCATCGCCGCCACCCGCGAGTACACCTTCGACGACGCCCAGGTGCTCGCCAAGCAGCAGGAAGAGGCGCTGCTCTTCCGCGACATGGAGGCGGACCTCGTCCAGCAGCTGATGCGCCGCCTGGCCGCCGTCAGGACGTGAACCTCCGCCCCGAGCAGCTCGCCGCACACCTCGGGAAGCCGCTCGCGCCACTGTACCTGCTGCACGGCGACGAGCCGCTCCTGGTGCTCGAGGCGGCCGACCGCATCCGGGCGGCGGCGCGCCGGCAGGGCTTCGAGGAGCGCGAGACGCTCGTGGTCGGCCAGGGCTTTCGCTGGGACAGTCTCACGCTCGCTGCCGGCAACCTGTCGCTCTTCGGCGGCTCGAAGCTGGTCGACCTGCGCATCCCCACCGGCAAGCCCGGCCGGGACGGCGCCGACGCCCTGCAGCGCTATGCCAGGAGCCTCGGCGAGGGCACCGTCACGCTGGTGACGCTTCCCGAGATGGACTGGGCGGCACGCAAGAGCGCCTGGTTCGTGGCGCTCACCGAGGCCGGCGTGGTGCTGGAGCTCAACGCTCCGCCCCGCGAGCGCCTGCCGGAGTGGATTGCCGGACGCCTCGCCCAGCAGGGGCAATCCGCCCCCGCCGACGCTCTCGCGTTCATCGCCGAACACGTCGAGGGCAACCTGCTGGCGGCGCACCAGGAGATCCTCAAGCTGGGCCTGCTGCATCCGCCGGGGCCGCTCGACCTCGCGGCCGTGCAGGACGCGGTGCTCGACGTGGCACGCTACGACCTCGACAGCCTGCGCGAAGCGGTACTCGAGGGCGACCCGGCGCGCTGTACGCGGCTGCTGGAGGGGCTCAAGGGCGAGGGGGCCGCCCCGCCACTCGTGCTGTGGGCGCTCGCCAACGAGATCCGCACCCTCGCCACCCTCGCCGCCGCGCAGGCGGCCGGCCAGCCGCTCGCCGCCGTTTTCAAGGCCGAGCGCGTGTTCGACGAGCGGCGCCGGAACGCCCTCTCCCGTGCGCTGCCGCGCATGAAGCTCTCCGCCCTGCGCGCCGCCCTGCTCCATGCGGCGAAGATCGACCGCATGGTCAAGGGCATCGCCGAGGGCGACGTGTGGGACGAGTTCCTGATGCTCGCGCTGCGCCTCGTGCGCCGCTGAGCTTGCCACCGCGCACCGATTCGATGCTCTAATCTGCCTTTGCACCCGATTCCCAGCGACGATCCGATGGACATCCAAGCCTACATGCAGACCCTGGGCCGCGAGGCACGTGCCGCCTCGCGCCTGCTCGCCAGCGCCTCCAGCGAGGCGAAGAACGCCGCGCTCACCGCCATGGCGGCCGCCATCCGCGAGCGCCGCGCCGAGCTCCTCGCAGCCAACGCCCGCGACCTCGAGGAGGCGCGCGCCGCCGGCCTCGAGCCGGCGCTTATCGACCGGCTCACCCTGGGCGAGAAAGGCGTCGAGGCGATGGCCGCCGGCCTCGAGCAGATCGCGGCCCTGCCCGACCCGGTGGGCGAGATCACCGACGTGAAGCGCCGCCCCTCCGGCATCCAGGTGGGCAAGATGCGGGTGCCGCTCGGTGTCATCGGCATCATCTACGAGGCACGCCCCAACGTCACCGCGGACGCGGCCGCCCTGTGCCTGAAGTCGGGCAACGCGGCGGTCCTGCGCGGCGGCAAGGAGGCCCTGCACTCGAACCAGGCGATCGCCGCCTGCGTGCGCGCCGGCCTCGCCGCCGCGGGGCTTCCCGAGACGGCGGTGCAGGTACTCGAAACCACCGACCGTGCCGCGGTCGGCCACCTCATCACCATGCCCGAGTTCGTGGACGTGATCGTGCCACGCGGCGGCAAGGGCCTCATCGAGCGCATCTCGCGCGAAGCCCGGGTGCCGGTCATCAAGCACCTGGACGGCAACTGCCACGTCTATATCGACGACGCGGCCGATCCCGCCAAGGTCGTGCCCATCGTCGAGAACGCCAAGACCCAGCGCTACGGCACCTGCAACACCGCCGAATCGCTCCTGGTGGCGCGTCCCGTCGCCGGCCGCTTCCTCCCCGAGATCGGCCGCATGCTGGCCGCCAAGGGGGTGGAGATGCGTGCCTGCCCCGACTCGCTCGCCCTGCTGCGGGAGGCGGGCATCGCCGCCGATCGGCTCGCGGCCGCCTCGGAGCAGGACTGGTCCGAGGAGTACCTCGCCCCGATCATCGCGGTGAAGCTCGTGGAGGGCATCGACGAGGCCATCGCCCACATCAACACCTACAGCTCGGGTCACACCGAAGCCATCGTCACCGAGAACTACACCCGGGCGATGCGCTTCCTGCGGGAAGTGGATTCCGCCTCGGTGATGGTGAACGCCTCCACCCGCTTCGCCGACGGCTTCGAGTATGGCCTGGGCGCGGAGATCGGCATCTCCACCGACAAGATCCACGCCCGCGGCCCGGTGGGACTGGAAGGCCTCACCAGCCAGAAGTGGATCGTCTTCGGCAACGGCGAGACGCGCCGCTGACGAAAGGCGGCTTCGTTTTCAGCGGCCGGCGGCCCTGCTAAGCTCCCGACGCCCGTCCCCGTGACGGGCGTCGTCGCTTTCAGAACACAACAACACTCAGGAGACTGCCTTGCACCACCTCATCCGCCTGCTGCTGGCGAGCCTCGCGTTCGCCCTGCTTCCCGCCCATGCCGCCGTCGATGTAGCGGGCGTCCGCTTCGACGATCGCGCCACCGTCGCCGGCGAGAATCTCGTCCTCAACGGCGCCGGGCTGCGCACCCGCCTGGTGTTCAAGGTCTACGCGATGGGGCTCTACCTGCCGCAACGTACAGCCTCGCCGGCGGCAGCGATGAGCGCGAACGGCGCCCAGCGCATCCGCATCGTGACGCTGCGCGACCTCGGCGCCGACCAGTTCGTCGAGGCCCTCGTGGACGGCCTCGCCAAGAACCTTACCTCCGAGGAAATGGCGGCGCTGCAGCCGTCCATCGCCAGCTTCCGCGAGGCCATGCTGGCGATCGGCGAAGCCCGCTCCGGCACCGAGGTGCTCCTCGATTGGCTGCCCGGCGCCGGCACGCGGCTGACGGTGGCAGGCACGCCGCGCGGCAAGGACATCCCCGGGGACGCCTTCTACCGGGGCCTCCTGCGCATCTGGCTGGGCGAACACCCGGTGCAGAGCGATCTGAAGAAGCAGCTGCTCGGGGCGGCCGACTAGTCCTGGCGAGGGCGGGCGGCATGGCATAATTCCGGCCTTCCCGCCGGGCTGGACCGCCACCGGCCCGCCCGGCCCGAATGCAGCCGCCCGTCGGCGCCCCATCCGGAGTCCGCTACCGCCATGGCCGTCCGCGACGCTCCCCCGCCCGCCTTCGCCGCCGTCATCCCCATGCCTTTCGGCCCCTTCGGGGTAAGGACGCGTGGTGAAACGGTCGACGAGTTGGTCTTCCTCCCGCCCGACACTCCTCTGCTCGCCCCGGCCTCGCCGCTCGCGCAGCAGGTGGCCGCGGAGCTCGCGGCATGGCTCGAGGACCCCGATCACGTCTTCGAACTGCCTCTCGCGGCGCGCGGCACCCCCTTCCAGCGCCGGGTTTGGGCGGCGATCGCCGCCGTGCCGCGCGGCCGGTGCGCAACCTACGGCGCGCTCGCGCAGGGCCTGAGCAGCGCTCCGCGCGCCGTGGGTCAGGCGTGCGGCGCGAACCCCTTTCCCCTCGTCGTCCCCTGTCACCGAATCGTTTCGGCAGCCGGCATCGGCGGATTCGCCGGCGCGACCGGCGGCCACCTGCTCGACGCCAAGCGCTGGCTGCTCGCATTCGAGGCGGTTCGATGAGCGGGGTCGAGGCCGAACTCACCGACGCGGCGCGGACCGAGCTCGACGCCTTCGGCGACGCCATGTGGCTCGAGCACGGCCTCGCCCGCAACACCCTGGCCGGCTACCGCAGCGACCTCGCCCACTTCGCTCACTGGCTCGATCGCCGGGGTGACAGCCTCCCCCGCGCGAGCGGTGCGCAGCTCGCCGCCTACCTTGCGGAATTCAGCCGGCGCGCCAAGCCCGCCAGCCAGCGTCGCCTGCTCTCGGCATGGCGGCGCTATTACCGGCATCTGCTCCTGCGCGGCGTGATCGCCGAGGACCCGACGGCGCTCCTCGATCCGCCGATGCGGACCGAACGTTTTCCCAAGACGCTGTCGGAGGCACAGGTGGAAGCGCTGCTCGCCGCGCCCGACGTCACCTCGCCGTTCGGCCTTCGCGACCGTTGCATGCTGGAGGTGCTCTACGCCACGGGGCTGCGCGTGTCGGAATTGGTGGGCCTCGAAATGTTCGCGACGAGTCTCAACGACGGCCTGGTACGCGTCATGGGCAAGGGCAGCAAGGAACGCCTCGTTCCGCTCGGCGAGGAAGCGGTGGATTGGCTGCGCCGCTATTTCGCCGAGGCGCGCATCGTCCTGCTCGCCGGGCGCACAAGCGACCACGTCTTCGTCAGCCGCTACGGCGACGGGCTGACGCGCCAGATGTTCTGGCGAATCGTCAAGCGTCATGCGGAATCGGCCGGGATCCCGGCTGCGCGGATCTCTCCGCACACGCTTCGCCATGCGTTCGCGACGCATCTTCTCAATCACGGCGCGGATCTGCGGGTCGTACAGATGCTGCTCGGCCACGCCGATATTTCGACCACTCAGGTCTACACCCACGTCGCCCGCGAGCGACTCAAGTCGCTGCACGCCCGACATCATCCTCGAGGCTGACGGATGCGGCGTGCAAAGAGAATCACCCCCCGAGAGAAAAGACATACCGAAACATGAACAAGACCGATCGACACGCCCCGGAAACGCCCGCCACGCGCTTCCTGAAACAACACCAGGTCCCGTTCTCCACCCATCTTTATCAATACGAGGCTCACGGCGGGACCCGCGTATCCGCGCGCGAGCTGAATGTCCCCGAGCATGCAGTGGTCAAGACCCTGGTAATGGAAGACGAGAATTCGGCGCCGTTGCTGATGCTGATGCACGGCGACCACAAAGTGTCCACCAAGGAGCTTGCACGCCAGACGGGACGCAAACGCATCGAGCCATGCACGCCCGAAGTCGCCAACCGCCATTCCGGCTATCTGGTAGGTGGTACCTCGCCGTTCGGGGTACGCAAGCGCATGCCGGTTTTCATGGAGCAATCGATCGTGGAGCTGCCTGTCGTCTATATCAACGGCGGGCGCCGCGGATTTCTCGTCGGATTACACCCGGACGATATCGTCCGGGTATTGGAGCCCCAACTGGTTAACGTCGCGCTCTGAAAAAACGCGGCAATCGCGATGGGCGGCCGTTTTAATCCGCGTCAATTGCTGGCAGAATAACGCACGTGATTGCGGAATCCGTCCGTCACGTCGGAATCCGCGACCGTCCAACAGTTCAGAATTCGCAGCCCGACAACCGGAGGGAATATGGAACTTGCCAAGATGTCGCTCACCGATCTGCGCCGTCTGCAGTCGAAAGTCGAAAACGAGATTCGCCGTCGCAACGACGTCGCTCGGCGTGACCTGCTCAAGCGCATGGAAAAGATGGCGAAAGACGAAGGTCTTTCCCTGAGCGACGTACTGAGCAGCGCTCCCGCGGCCGCCGAAAAGCGCGAAACCCGCCGCAAGCCAAAAGCAAATACCAAGAAGGCGACCGGCAGCGTCGCGAAGTACCGCCACCCGGAAAACCCCGCCATCGGGTGGAGCGGGCGCGGACGGAAGCCGCAATGGGTCATCGACTGGCTGGCCCAGAACAAGCCGATCGAAGAGTTGCGCGTCCCCGAGGCTGCGTAAACCCGAGCGCGGGCGCCCCCGGAGCGCCCGCACTCACAATCCCTTCATTCGGCAGCCGGAGGCAAGGAGGCGCCATCGCGCCCGCGCTGGATGAAAACACCGACCCGGCGCACCCCCTGCATCACGCCGATCTTGGCGATCCGGATCTTCACCCACGGCGCGCCGAATTCCTCGAACAACAGATTCACCACGAATTCGCCGAGCGTTTCGATCAGATTGAAATGCCGCTCGGACAGCTCCTTGCGAATTCGCTCGATAACCACCGCATAGTCGATGGTATCGGCGAGGTCGTCGTGCTCGGCGGCCGAATCGGGAACGCCGAAGGTGAGGTTGAGCTCTACCGTCTGCGGCGCGACCTTCTCGCGCGAATAGACGCCGACCCACGCCTGTACGCGCAACTCCTCGATGAAGATGAAATCCATGTCGTTTCCCGATTAGAATCGCGGCAATTCTAACAGCCCGACCTCGCCCGAATCTTCCGGCCGCCGCTCCATACCCATGAATCTAGCTCTCCTTCTCGCCGCGGCCTACCTGCTCGGTTCCGTTCCGTTCGCGATCGTCTCCAGCCGCCTGTTCGGGCTCGCAGATCCGAGACGGTACGGCTCCGGCAATCCCGGCGCGACCAACGTGCTGCGCAGCGGGAACAAGGCCGCCGCCCTGCTCACCCTCGCCGGTGACTGCGCCAAGGGCTGGCTGGCCGTGTGGGCCGCGGCGCGGCTCGGATTCGACCCCGCCGAGGCGGCGCTCGCGGGCTTCGCCGCTTTCCTTGGACACGTCTTCTCGGTGTTCCTGCGCTTCAATGGCGGAAAAGGGGTGGCCACGGCCCTCGGCGTACTGGCCGGCATCCACGGATGGATCGCGCTGATTGCGCTCGCCACCTGGCTGACGGTGGCCTTCACCACCCGCTACTCTTCGGCGGCCGCTCTGTGCGCCGCGCTGGCCGCTCCGCTTGCCGGTTTCGCGCTGCTCGGAGCAGGCCCGATCGTGGCGGTGCTCACGCTCATCGCCGCGGTACTCGTATGGCGCCATGCCGCCAACATCCGGCGCCTGCTCGATGGCACCGAGAGCCGGATCGGCGGACGGCGCACCTGATTTCGACAAGACTCAGCGCGGCGCAGCCGGGCCGGTAAGCGCCGGCGACCTCAGGTCGGCGAGCGGCCAGCGCGGACGCACCCGCACCGCCGCATCGTCACCCCCCGCCTGTCCGCCGGCAAGCCGGCAGGCGCCCGCGAATGCGATCATGGCGCCATTGTCGGTGCAAAGCTCCGGCTCGGGATAGAACACCCTGCCGCCCTTGCGCCGCAGCGCCGAATCCAGGCGCTGTCGCAGTTGGCGGTTGGCACCCACGCCGCCCGCCACCACCAGGTGGCGCAGCCCGGTTTGCGCGAGCGCACGCAGCGCCTTGGCGCACAGCACCTCCACCACCGCATCCTGGAAGTCGGCCGCGAGATCCGCCGAGTCCGCCTTTTGCCAGGCCGGGTCCGACACCACGTTGAGCACCGCGGTCTTGAGCCCGCTGAAGCTGAAATCGAGGTCGCCCGAGTGGAGCATCGGCCGCGGAAGTCGAAACCGGCCGCCGCGTCCGGCCTGGGCGAGGTGGGCGAGTTGCGGCCCGCCGGGATAGCCGAGCCCGAGGAGCTTGGCGGTCTTGTCGAAGGCTTCTCCCGCGGCGTCGTCCAGGGTCTCTCCCAGAAGCCGGTACTCGCCGACTCCATCCACTTCCATCAGCTGGGTGTGCCCGCCGGAAACGAGCAGCGCCACGAACGGAAAGGACGGCGGATCGGCCGAGAGCAGCGGCGACAGCAGATGCCCCTCGAGGTGGTGGATCGGAAGCACCGGGACACCGAGGGCCATGCCCAGCGACTCGGCGAAGCTCGCCCCTACGAGCAGGGCGCCGGCCAGACCGGGGCCGGCCGTATAGGCGACGGCGTCCACCCCGGCGAGCGGGCAACCCGCTTCGTCCAGCGTCTGCTTCACGAGCACCGGCAGGCGGCGGATGTGGTCGCGCGACGCGAGCTCCGGCACCACGCCGCCGTAGGCGGCATGCAGGTCGATCTGCGAATGGACCCGGTGCGCGAGCAGGCCGTCCTCCGTGTCGTAGAGGGCCACACCGGTCTCGTCGCAGGAGGTTTCGATTCCAAGCACTTTCATCGTCGGCGAACCCGCGGCGCGGGCGCAGTGGAGAGACCGACCATTTTACCGGGCGAACGGAACTTGGGCTTGGACAAAAGACGTCGGACAGTTATAATCCAAGTCTTTCCGCCCTCAAGACACACAAGGAAGTTCGCAATGCCGGGTATTCGCGTCAAGGAAAACGAGCCGTTTGAGGTCGCCATCCGCCGCTTCAAGCGCACCATTGAAAAAACCGGGCTGCTGACCGAGCTTCGCGCACGCGAATTCTACGAAAAGCCGACCGCGGAGCGTAAGCGCAAGCAGGCCGCCGCCGTCAAGCGCAACCACAAGCGCCTGCGCAGCCAGACCCTGCCGCCCAAGCTGTACTGATTTCCCGCCAGTCTCACCGGCGGACACCACACCGGGCGCGAGTCGTGCGATTCGCGCCCGGTGTGGCTTTTGCATTTTCGCTCCGGAGCACGCCATGTCCCTCAAGCAACGCATCCAGGACGACATGAAGGCCGCCATGCGCGCCAAGGAGGCCGCCCGCCTGTCGGCCATCCGGCTGCTGCTCGCGGCGATCAAGCAGCGCGAGGTGGACGAGCGCGTCGAGCTCGACGACGCCGGCGTGACGGCCGTCGTGGAGAAGCTCGTCAAGCAGCGGCGTGATGCGGCGAGCCAGTACGATACGGCGAACCGCCCGGAGCTCGCGGCGGCCGAGCGCTTCGAGATCGAGGTCCTCTCCGCCTATCTGCCGGCCGCCCTCTCCGAGGCCGAGCTCGACGCGGCGATCGATGCGGCGCTCGCCGAATGCGGCGCGCAGGGCGTGGCCGACATGGGCAAGGCGATGGCCGCGCTCAAGCCGCGCCTGGCCGGACGGGCCGACATGGCGGAGGTCTCGCGCCGAGTCCGCACCCGGCTTTCCGCCTGACCCTCCCCTACCGCCTGCCGAGCATGCCGGCCATGATCGGAGCCGACGTTTCACGCCCGGCCGGCGCGGCGCAACGTCCCTTCGCCCGCCGGCCGCGATGATCCCGCAGTCCTTCATCCAGGACCTCCTCGCCCGCGTCGACATTGTCGACGTGATCGAGCGCTACCTGCCCCTGAAGAAGGGCGGCGCCAACTACTTCGCCTGCTGCCCCTTCCACGGCGAGAAAACCCCTTCGTTCTCGATCAGCCCCAGCAAGCAGTTCTACCACTGCTTCGGCTGCGGCGCGCACGGCAGCGCCATCGGGTTCCTCATGGAGTACAGCGGCCTGCCCTTCGTCGAGGCCGTGAAGGAGCTCGCCGGACAGGTCGGAATGCAGGTGCCCGACGAGCGCCAGCCAGGCACGACCAACCGCCCGCCGCCGGACGCAGGTCTCGTCGACGCCATGGCGACGGCAGCGCGCTTCTATCGGGAGCAGTTGAAACAGGCGCCCGCGGCCGTCGAGTACCTCAAGCGCCGAGGCCTGACCGGCGAGATCGCCGCGCGCTTCGGCATCGGCTACGCACCCGACGACTGGCAGGCACTGAAGCACGCGTTCCCGACCTACGAGGCCAAAGAGCTCCTCGAGGCAGGCCTCGTCATCGAGAACGAGAAAGGCCGCCGCTATGACCGCTTCCGCCACCGCATCATGTTCCCCATCCAGGACCGGCGCGGACGGGTGATCGCCTTCGGCGGTCGCGTGCTCGACGGCGGCGAGCCGAAGTATCTCAACTCGCCCGAGACGCCGCTCTTCGAGAAGGGGCGCGAGCTCTACGGCCTGCCGCAGGCACAGAAACCGATCCGGGATGAAGGCTTCGCCCTCGTGGTGGAAGGCTACATGGACGTGGTGGCCCTCGCGCAATTCGAGGTGGGCAACGCGGTCGCCACCCTGGGCACGGCCACGACACCTCATCACATCAACACGCTCCTGCGCCACACGCGGCGCATCGTGTTCTGCTTCGACGGGGACGCGGCGGGGCGCAAGGCCGCCTGGCGCGCACTCGAGTCCGCCCTCGAGGCCCTGCGCGACGACGTGACGCTCGCCTTCCTGTTCCTCCCCGAGGAGCACGACCCGGATTCCTTCGTGCGCGCCGAGGGCGCTGCCGCCCTGCGCCAGGCCGCCGCCGCAGCCACGCCCCTGGCGAGCTTCCTGCTGCAGGAGCTGCGGGCCAGATGCCCGACGGACACCGCCGAGGGCCGCGCCCGCCTGGTGCACGAGGCGCGCCCGCTGGTGACCCGGGTGGCGGCCCCGCTCCTGCGCCTGCAGTTGTTGAAGGCGGTCGCCGAGGCGAGCGGGTTCACCCAGGCCGAAGTCGAGAGCGCTTTCGCCTTGCAGCCCGAGGCGCCCGCACGCACCGAGCCGGCACCGGCTTCGCCGCGCCCGGCCTTCCGCCCACCCACAGCCGCGCGCTCCCGGCGCAAGCCGCCGTCTTCAACGGCCACGCTCCTGCGTCTGGTACTCCAGCATCCGGCCTGGGCGGCCCGCCTGCCGGTAGACCTGTTGCCGCTCGAAAACACCGAGGGCACAGCCCTCGCCGCCATCGTCGACGCAATGAGCACCGGCGATCTTGCGGCGAACGTCGGCCTGGGCGCCCTGGTCGAACGTTTTCGGGATACGCCCCACGGCGAAACCCTGGCGCGCGCCGCCGGCGAGCTGGCGGACGCCGAATTCGACGAAGAGGTCGTCGAGGCGTTGTTCGAAGACACGCTGCGCAAGCTCCAGGCCGATGCCATCGGCCGCGAGATCGCGGCGCTCACCGCCCAGGAACGCGAGAGCGGCCTCTCGGCACTCGACCGCCACCGCCTCGCAGAGCTCCTACGGGAGAAACGGAACCTCGCCAATTTCGGCAAAGTCCACTAAACATAGTATAATTTTCTGTTACCCGACTCATCCGCTCCCGACCCAAGGAAGACTATGGCCCGCGAGAAAATCAAGGATTCGCGCAAGGACAGCCTGAAAGGGCGCCCCGCCAGAGCCAAAGACAAGACGGTGGTGGTGGCCGAAAGCCCGCAGGTTGCGCCGCTCGACGCAGAGGTGCGCCGAACCCGCCTGAAGACGCTCATCACGCTCGGCAAGGAGCGCGGCTACCTGACCTACGCCGAGATCAGCGACCACCTTCCCGACGACGTCGCGGACGCCGAGCAGATCGAAGGCATCATCGCCACGTTCAACAACATGGGTATCCAGGTCTTCGACGAAGCCCCCGCGGCCGAGGACCTGCTGATGTCGGACAACGTCGCGGCCACGGTCGACGAGGACGTCGCCGAGGAAGAGGCCGAACAGGCGCTTTCGTCGGTCGACTCCGAGTTCGGCCGCACCACCGACCCGGTTCGCATGTACATGCGCGAGATGGGTACGGTGGAGCTGCTCACCCGCGAAGGCGAGATCGAGATCGCCAAGCGCATCGAGGATGGGTTGCGCCACATGGTGCAGGCCATCTCGGCCTGCCCCACGACGATCGCCGAGATGCTCGCCGAGGCCGACAAGGTCGCGCGTGACGAGATGCGGATCGACGAACTGGTCGACGGCCTGATCGACCCGAACGCGGCCGAGTCGGAAGAGGAAACCATGTCGGAGAGCAGCGACGAGGACGGTGAGACTGCCGACGTCGAGGATTCCGGCGACGACGATGACGAGGACGACGGCGACGGCGAGGACAAGGAAGCGGCCGCCAACGCCGCCTCGCTCCTGCAGCTCAAGACCGAGGCGCTCTCCCGCTTCGGGGTGATCCGCGAGCTCTACGACCGCAAGATGGCGGCGCTCGCCGAAGGCGGCAGCCAGGATGCCACCTATCTCGACCTGCAGCAGCGCATCTCCGACGAGCTTCTGAACATCCGCTTCACCGCCAAGGCGATCGAGCGGCTGTGCGACTCCGTGCGCCACATGGTGGAGCAGGCGCGCAGCCATGAGCGCCAGATCCTGCAGCTGTGCGTCGACCGCGCCGGCATGCCGCGCCAGCACTTCATCAAGGTCTTCCCGGGCCGCGAGATCGACCTCGACTGGCTCAAAGACGAGATTGCCGAGGGCAAGAGCTACGCCGAGGGCCTGCTGCGGGTGCACCCCGCCGTACTCGAGGAGCAGCAGAAGCTCATCGACCTGCAGAACCGAATCGGCATCCCGCTCAAGGAGCTCAAGGACATCAATCGCCAGATGTCCACCGGCGAGGCGAAGATGCGCCGCGCCAAGCGCGAGATGACCGAGGCGAACCTGCGCCTGGTGATCTCCATCGCCAAGAAGTACACGAACCGCGGCCTGCAGTTCCTGGACCTCATCCAGGAGGGCAACATCGGCCTGATGAAGGCGGTGGACAAGTTCGAGTACCGTCGCGGCTACAAATTCTCGACCTACGCCACGTGGTGGATCCGCCAGGCCATCACCCGCTCCATCGCGGACCAGGCGCGCACCATCCGCATCCCGGTGCACATGATCGAGACGATCAACAAGATGAACCGCATCAGCCGCCAGATCCTGCAGGAGACCGGCCAGGAGCCCGATCCCGCGACGCTGGCCGAGCGCATGGAGATGCCCGAGGAGAAGATCCGCAAGATCATGAAGATCTCCAAGGAGCCGATCTCCATGGAGACGCCGATCGGCGACGACGACGACTCGCACCTGGGCGACTTCATCGAGGACCAGGCCACCCTGGCCCCGGCCGACGCCGCCATGTACTCGAGCCTGCGCGACGCCACCGGGGAAGTGCTCGACTCGCTCACCCCGCGCGAGGCCAAGGTGCTGCGCATGCGCTTCGGTATCGAAATGAATACCGACCACACCCTCGAAGAGGTCGGCAAGCAGTTCGACGTCACCCGCGAGCGTATCCGCCAGATCGAAGCCAAGGCGCTCCGGAAGCTCCGCCACCCGAGCCGCTCCGAGCGGCTGCGCAGCTTCCTCGACAGCGACGCCTGATTCCTTTACCCCGGCGCCCGTCATTCGACGGGCGCTTCGCATTCGGGCCCATAGCTCAACGGTTAGAGCAGAGGACTCATAATCCTTTGGTTGCAGGTTCGAATCCTGCTGGGCCCACCACGCTTACGCGGCGACGACCGGCATGGCGTGCGTTTTCCCACACGCGATGTCAAACAGGTGCGCACGACGGAACGATCCCCGATACTATCGGGGCGCGCTCCTTCGCTACCCGTTTCCATGAACGTCGTCATCGTCGATGATACCCCGCTCACGCTGATCCTCATGGAGAAGCTGGTCGCTCGCCAGTCGGGCTGCACGGCCGTGAGCTTCGCCGATCCGGCGGCCGGACTCGCGTGGTGCCTCGACAACGAGCCCGATCTCATCATCGTCGATTACATGATGCCGGGCATCGATGGGCTGGAGTTCATACGCCGCGTCCGCGCACGCCACGAGCGCGACGACGTGCCCATCCTCATGGTGACCGCGAACAGCGAGCGCAAGACGCGCTACGACGCGCTCACCGCCGGCGCCAACGACTTCCTCAACAAGCCGATCGACGCCCACGAGTTCGAGCCGCGTGTGCACAACATGCTGAAGCTGCGCGAAGCGCACCTTCAGACGCGTCACCGCGCCGAGGAGCTGGCAGAGGAAGTGCGAAAGGCGACCGCCGAGCTCTGCGCGCGCGAGCGGGAGACGATCACCCGCCTCGCGCGTGCTGCCGAATTCCGCGACCCCGAGACGGGCGCTCACATTCAGCGCATGGCCCACTACTCCGCGCTCATCGGCACCCGCCTGAGACTTCCCGCGGAACGGGTGGACAGCCTCCTCCAGGCCGCGCCGATGCACGACGTGGGCAAGCTCGGCATCCCCGACCACATCCTTCTCAAGCCCGGACGCCTCACGAGCGAGGAACTCGTGGTGATGCGGCGCCATCCGGTCATCGGCTACGACATTCTCAAGGATTCCGCCTCGAGTGTCGTGCAGATTGGCGCCGCGATCGCGCTGTCGCACCACGAGAAGTTCGATGGCAGCGGCTATCCGTACGGGCTCGCTGGAGAAGCGATTCCGCTCGAGGGCCGCATCGTGGCGGTCGCCGACGTGTTCGACGCCCTGACATCCGAGCGCCCCTACAAGCCGAGTTGGCCGTTGCCGGATGCCGTCACACTGCTTCGCGAGGGCCGCAGCAGCCATTTCGACCCGCAGTGCGTGGATGCCTTCCTCGGCGGGCTCGACGAGGCACTCGCGATTCGCGATCGCTTCCGCGACGACTGAGCCACCCTGCGATGCTGCGCCGACTGCCACGCACCCTCGCCTCCGCCTCGCTCCACTTTCGCCTGACCGCCCTCATCGCCCTGGTCGTCGCCGGCATCGTGGGAAGCTTTGCCGCTTACGTCGCCCATCGTCAGGCATTGGTCGCCAACGAGCTGCTTGTCGCGCGCGCGAAGGCGCTTGCCGCCAACGTCGCGACCCTCGCCCAATCCGAGGTCGCGGCCAACGACGGCTTCGCGCTGGCCATGCGACTGGAGGGTCTGAACGAATTCGCCGACCTGCGCGCGGCCGCGGTCACCGACCGCCAAGGCAAACCGCTTGCCGCGGTCCGGCGCAACGCGGCCGGGAATCTCAGCGCGACCGCTCCGAACGGTCTCGCGACGGCCGGTGTGCCGGGCGTCGCGCAGCTCCCTCCGGCCGGGATTCTCATGAGCGCCGAACCGCTCGTCCTTTGGAATGCGATCGGCCCCATTGCGCCGATCGGCTGGGTGCGCCTCGAATACGACACGACGGCCGCGCTGGCGGCACGCAATCGGATCCTCACCGATGCGCTCGTATTCGGCGCCGTCGCGCTGCTCCTGGCGCTCGTCGCGGTGCGGCTGATCCTGCGCGGGCCCGTGGCAGCCATCCGCTCCGCCACCGACTTCTCCCGCCGTCTCGCCGCCGGACGCACCATCCACATGACCTCGTCGAGCCAAGCCCGTGAGCTGCGCGAGCTCGTCGACGCGCTCAATCGCGCCTCGGTCCGCCTCAACGAGGAACACCTCGCCCTGCTGCGCAACGAGCGGGCGCTGCGGGAAACGGCTGAGCGGAGCGAACCGAGGCCGCCGAGCGCCACCGAGGTGCTGGGCGGCACGACGCAGGCGGACGCGCACCCTGCCGGGAAGGAGACCGGTTAGGGTCGCTGGATGAGCTCGATCCGATAGCCGTCGGGATCCTCGACGAAGGCGATGACGGTGGTCCCGTGCTTCATCGGGCCGGCCTCGCGCACCACCTTCCCGCCCCGGGCACGGATCGCGTCGCAGGCGGCGTAGGCGTCCGGCACCGCCACCGCGAGGTGCCCGAAACCGTTGCCCAGGTCGTATGCGGTGGTGTCCCAGTTGTGGGTGAGCTCGATCACCGCCCCCTCGGCTTCGTCCTGGTAGCCGACGAAAGCGAGCGTGAAGCGTCCCTCGGGGTAGTCCTGCCGGCGCAGCAGGCGCATCCCCAGCACCTCGGTATAGAACGCGATGGAGCGGTCGAGATCGCCGACGCGCAGCATGGTGTGCAACAGGCGCATGTTGGGATTCCTCCTTCAGTCTTCTTCGATGGGTTCCCCGGTCACCGAGGCATCGATGACCGGAAGCGTATGCGCAGCGTCGCGCAGCCGCTTGCGCGCCGCCTTCCAGTCGGGATAGAGCTCGTCCACCACGGCCCAGAAGCGCGGCGAATGATTCATCTCCACGAGATGCGCCACCTCGTGCGCCACGACATAGTCGACGAGCGCCGGCTCCAGGTGTATGAGGCGCCAATGCAGGCGGATGCCGCTTCTCGCGCTGCAGCTCCCCCAGCGGGTACGCGCCGAGGAGAGCCGGACGGGCGGCACCGGTCGCCCGAGGCGGTGGCAGTATTCCGCCACGCGGCCTGCAAACCAGGGCAAGGCCCGCCTGCGCAGGGCGCGGAGCATGGCCGCCCTCACATCGAGCGCGGCGCCGAGCACGAGTTCCTCCACGCCATCGGCTCCGGGCCGCCAGCGCGCCGCGCCGCGCCCGGGCACCAGGCGCACACGGCAGGACACACCCAGCAGGGGAAACATCGCGCCGTCCGCCGGCACGAACACCTCGGGCGCGGACCGCGCCGCGCAGGCGTCCAGCTTGTCCAGCAACCAGCGGGCATGGGCGAGGATGAAACGCTCGACCTCGCCCTGCGAGGACGCGGCCGGCACGGCGACGGTCACACCGTGGGCATGGACCTGGAGGCCGTAGGTGCGCCGCGCCGAACGGCGCAGCAGATAGGGCACCTCGCGCCCGCCGAGATGCACCACCCGTTGCTCGGGCGGCAACGGGCGTGCCGCGCGGGGACGGCGCGCGAAGATCTTCAGGCCTTGTCCCGCCATTGGTAGCCGCGCTCGCTCACTTCCGCCTTGATCCGCGCCATCGCCTCCGCTACGCGCACGGCCGGCCCCTTCATGCCGAGCTCGAGCGAGCGGCGCTCTCCGTCCGCGGCGATGGTCGGCAGGCTGAACAGGGTAGCGTCGGGGAAGTCTGCGGTGATCGCCTCCATGAGGTCGATGAGCCGCCCTTCGAAGGCATCCCACACGATGATCGCCTGCTCGACGTAGTCGTCGGCGTGGTGCAGGTGGCGATAGAAGGTGTCCAGCACCCACTCCACCATCGGCCAGGCCATCACGGGAAAGCCGGGCACGAAATAGTGCTCGCGGATCGCGAAGCCGGGAATCCCGTTGTAGGGGTTGGGGATGATCTGGCTGCCGACCGGGTACACCCCCATCTGGAGCCGATGGGGCGTGGTTTCCGCGCCGAACTTGGCCCGGATCACGGCCTCCGCCTCCGGATGCAGGGCGAGCTCCAGTCCCAGTGCGGCGGCCGCGCATTGCCGCGTGTGATCGTCCGGAGTGGCACCGATGCCGCCGAAGCTGAACACGGTATCGCCGCTCGCGAAGCTGCGGGAGAGAGTCTCCACCAGGCGCGGCGGATCGTCGCCCACGTAGTTCGCCCACGCCAGCCGCAGACCGCGCGCGCCCAGCAGATCGATCAGCTTGGCGAGGTGCTTGTCGCTGCGGCGACCAGAGAGGATCTCGTCGCCGATGATGATCGCCCCGAAGGCCATCGTTCGCTCCTAGGAGGGTGAGCCTGGCAGGGCGTCGAGGACGGTCACGCCGCGCTCGGCGCGCTCACGGCGCAGGGATTCGAGCATGAAATGGACGAAAGCGAGCCCGCAGAAGGCCGGCGCCACCAGGTTCACGAAGGGCACATACGCGAGCAGCGCACACGCACCACCCAGGAGCAGCATCGGCTGGCGCAGCAGGCGCGGCAAGCGCGAGAGCTCGCTTCGGTCCGCATGCAGCATGAGCGCATCATAGCCGAAGGCGCGCTGGTTGAGCCACGCGGTGAGCAGTACCGTAGCCACCAGGCCCACGCCCGGGATCAGCCAGAACGGGAGCGTGACGAGGAGGCCGCCGAGGAAGACCGCACCGGCCACGATGCCGTTCCAGGCACTGCCCCAGTTCGAGCCGCCGTGGCGCTGCTCCAGGTCGGCATAGTCGTAACGCGCCACGCGCTCGAGCATCAACGGCAACGCCACCACCGCCACCAGCAGCGCCGCGGTCAGGTAGACGAGTGGCACCAGCAGCAACAGCACGGAAAGCTTGACCAGGATGAGCACCGTAGCGGCCGCCACCTCGGAGCTCGTGAGCCAGTCGCCGGCGAACGACCAAGCCTCGATCCACCCCATGATCGCCGCGATCACCGTCGACCACGAGGCGACGGCGATCACCGTCCAGATCAGCACCGCCACCAGGCTCGGCCATAGCAGGTGCCACAGGATGTCGCGCCGCCCGAGGCTGCGCAGCGCCCGCCCGAATGCGATCAGGATCTCGCGCATGGCAGCGGCCGCCAACGGCTCAGCGCATCAGCCCAGGCAGCATGCCCTTCATGCTGCGCATCATCTTCTGCATGCCGCCGCGGGAGAACTGCTTCATCATCTTCTGCGTCTGCTCGAACTGTTTGAGCAGGCGATTGACCTCCTGGACACTCACACCGGCACCGGCGGCGATGCGGCGCTTGCGGCTCGCCTTGAGGATCTCGGGGTGGGCACGCTCGTGCGGCGTCATCGAGTTGATGATGCCCTCGATGCGCCCGACGGCCTTCTCCTCCGCGCCGCCCTGGAGCTGCCCTGCGGCCTGCGCGAACTGCGCCGGCAGCTTGTCGAGCATCGAGGAGAGACCGCCCATCTTGCGCATCTGGCCGATCTGATCCTTGAAGTCGGAGAGATCGAAGCCCTTGCCGGTCTTGAGCTTCTGCGCGAGCACCCGCGCCTGCTCCTCGTCGACGCCGCGCCGCGCCTCCTCCACGAGACCGAGGATGTCGCCCATGCCGAGGATGCGGCTCGCCATCCGCTCGGGGTGGAACTCCTCGAGGCCGGAGAGCTTCTCCCCCACGCCGGCGTACTTCAGTGGTTTGCCGGTGACGTGCCGCACCGACAGCGCCGCGCCGCCGCGGGCGTCGCCGTCGAGCTTCGTCAGCACCACCCCGGTGAGCGGCAGCGCCTCGCTGAAGGCGCGTGCGGTGTTGACGGCGTCCTGGCCGAGCATGGCATCGACCACGAAGAGCGTCTCCACCGGCTTCACCGCGGCGTGCAGCGCCTTGATCTCGGCCATCATGGCCTCGTCGATGGCGAGCCGGCCGGCGGTGTCGAGAAGCACCACGTCGTAGTAGTGGCGGCGCGCGTGATCGACCGCCGCGAGCGCGATGTCCACCGGCTTCTGGTCGGGCGAGGACGGGAAGAAATCGATGCCGGCCTGAGCCGCCACCGTCTTGAGCTGCTCGATGGCCGCCGGGCGGTACACGTCGGCCGAGACCGCCAGCACCTTTTTCTTCATCCGCTCCACGAGGAGCTTGCCGAGCTTGCCGGTGGTGGTGGTCTTGCCCGCTCCTTGCAGGCCGGCCATCAGGATCACCGCCGGCGGCTGGGTGGCGAGGTTGAGCCCGGCGTGGGCGCCACCCATGAGCGCCTTGAGCTCGTCGTGCACCACCCCCACCAACGCCTGCCCGGGGGTGAGCGAGCCGACGACCTCCTGGCCGATCGCCTTTTCCTTGACCCGGGCCACGAAATCCTTCACGACGGGCAGCGCCACGTCGGCCTCGAGCAGCGCCAGGCGTACCTCGCGCATCGCCTCCTGGATGTTGTCTTCGGTAAGGCGAGCCTGGCCTCGCAGGGTCTTGACGACTTTGGACAGGCGCTGAGTGAGATTGTCGAGCATATTGGCTGGGGGAGTCGGGCTTGGAGTAAACTGTCGCGATCTATGCAGACCATTCTACTTCATCTGCTCGCGGCCTCGCTCTATGCGGGCCTCGGTATCCGGTTCTGGCGCCTTTGCCTGAGTGCGAGGGGCAGCGCCGGGCCTTGCATGTCGCGCCCGGAGCGGATCACGCTGCTCGCGGCGCTCGCCACGCACGGCCTCGCGCTGCATACCACGCTTTTCCCGGGCGAGGGCATGCGCTTCGGCTTCGGTCTGGCGATCTCGCTCATGATCTGGCTGGCCATCTGCTTCTATTGGATCGAGACCTTCTACACGCGCCTGGACGGGCTCCACGCGGTGGTCCTGCCCGCAGGCGTGGTGGGTAGCCTCCTGCCCCTCGTCACGCCGGGCCAGCATATGCTCGCCAACGCGGACTCGCCGGCTTTTCGGGCCCACTTCATCGTGGCCATGCTCGCCTACAGCCTGTTCACCCTCGCGGCCCTGCATGCAATGCTGATGGCCGCCGCCGAGCGGCAGCTGCACAGCGGGCGCCTCACGCGCACCTTCGCCAGCCTGCCGCCGCTCCTGACGATGGAGGCGCTGCTGTTCCGCCTCATCGGGATCGCCTTCATCCTGCTCACGCTCACACTCACCTCGGGCATCTTCTTCTCCGAGCAGCTGTTCGGGCAGCCCTTCCGGCCCGACCACAAGACGGTGTTCGCCATCGTGTCCTGGCTCCTGTTCGGCGCGCTGCTGGTCGGACGCCGCGTGTGGGGCTGGCGCGGCCGGGTGGCCCTGCGCTGGACGCTGGCCGGCTTCAGCACCCTGCTGCTCGCCTACGTAGGCAGCCGCTTCGTGATCGAGGTGATCCTCGCCCGGGCAAGCTGAGCGCTGCCTTGACACCTCGAAACCCCGCCGGAATACTGGCTAGACCCCCTTCCTGATCGCCTCGCGTGACAGACATCTCCCTGGCGACGCAGTTTTCCGCGCTGGCCCTGCTGCTCGTCATCTCCGCACTGTTCTCGATGACCGAGACGGTCATGATGGCCTCGAACCGCTATCGGTTGCGATCGCTGGCCGCGAGCGGGCACCGTGGCGCTCAGCTCGCCGTCGACCTGCTCGCCCAGACCGACCGTCTCCTCGGCGTCATCCTCCTTTTCAACAACCTGGTGAACATCGGAGCCGCCACGCTCTCGAGCGTGATCACCATCGAACTCTTCGGCGACGAACGCTGGGCTCTCGGGGTCGGAACGGTGGTGCTCACCTTCCTCATCCTCGTTTTCTCCGAGATCACACCGAAGGTGATCGGTGCGACCTACGCCGACCGTCTCGCCCTCATCGCGAGCTACCCGCTCACCGGGCTGCTGCGAGTCAGCCACCCGGCGGTCTGGTTCATAAACCTTTTCGTATCGGGCCTGCTGTGGCTCATGCGCCTCAAGCGCAAGGGAGAATCCCACGCAGCCAGCCTCTCCATGGAGGAGCTGCGCACCATGGTGCTCGAATCGGGCCACTTCATCCCGCAAAAGCACCGCAGCATCCTGGTTAACCTCTTCGACCTGGAGCACATCACGGTGGAGGACGTGATGACGCCCCGCGGCGCGATCGAGGCCATCGACCTCGCCGCCCCGGAGGACGAGATCCGCAACCACATCGCCACCAGCTACCACACGCGCCTGCCGGTCTTCGACGGCAACACCGATCGCGTCATCGGCATCCTGCACCTGCGCCGTCTGCTCGGACGAACCGTGGAGGCGGGCTTCGACGTGGCATCCATCCGCGAAGTGGTCGCCAAACCCTACTTCATCCCGGCCGACACGCCGGTGTACTCGCAGTTGCAGTTCTTCCAGGAGAACCACCAACGGCTCGCCCTCGTGGTGGACGAGTACGGCGAGTTGCTGGGCCTCGTGACCCTCGAGGACATCATCGAGGAACTGATCGGCAAGTTCACCACCAGCCTCCCGGAGACCGCGGGCAAGCTGCGCTGGGGGCCGGACGGCAGCGTGCTGGTCGACGGCGGCCAGAACCTGCGCGAACTCAACCGCCGGCTCGGGCTCGAGCTCCCGGTGGATGGCCCGAAGACGCTCAACGGGCTCATCGTGGAGTATCTGCAGGACATTCCCGAGGCCGGGCTGTCGATGCGCATCAACGGAGTGCCGATCGAAGTGGTGCAGACGGAGGACAGGATGGTCCGCACGGCGCGCCTTTTTCGCCCCGCCAGCGGAGAGTCCGGCGAACCATCGGCCGAATGATACCGTCCGGCACTACCCCCTTTACAACCAAGGGCATGCCGTGCAAGATCGAATGTCAGTTAATTAAGAGCTGGTAATGGCGGCAAATCCCCAGACCGCGGTAAGCGGCCTCGCCCGGGCACTGATACAGCACGGACGGCTCTCCGAGGCCGACGCCGTGTCGTGCACCACGGCGGCACCGGGGGTCGCCAACGGCTTCCTGCTCGAGCTGGCCCAGCGCAAGCTCGTCAGCACCCGCGAGATCGCGCGCTTTGCGGCGGAAACCTTCGGCTACCCGCTGATCGACATCGCCGCCGTCGACCGCGCCGCCATTCCGCGCGACGCCATCGACCGCAAGCTGATGGCCAAGCACCAGGTGGTGGCGCTGGGCAAGCGCCAGAATCGGCTGGTGGTGGCGGTCGCCGACCCCTCGAACATGCGGGCGCTGGACGAGATCCGCTTCCAGACCGGCCTGCAGGTCGACCTCGTGGTGGCCGAAGCGGACCGCCTCGCCAAGCTCGCCGAATCCCTCGCCGAGTCCACCGAGCAGACGCTCAAGGACCTCACCGGCGAGGAGTTCGACATGGACCTCCTGCAGCAGGAGGGCCCGAGCGAGCAGTCGAGCGAGGACGCCGGACAGGAGGTCGATGATGCGCCGGTGGTGCGCTTCATCCAGAAGGTGCTGATCGACGCGATCAACGAAGGCGCCTCCGACATCCACTTCGAGCCCTACGAGAAGTTCTACCGCATCCGCGTGCGCACCGACGGCATCCTGCGCGAGGTGGCACAGCCGCCGTTGGTGCTCAAGGAGAAGATCGCCGCCCGCATCAAGGTCATCTCGCGCCTGGACATCTCCGAAAAGCGCGTGCCCCAGGACGGGCGCATGAAGCTGGTGCTGTCCAAGACCAAGGCGATCGATTTCCGGGTCTCCTCGCTGCCTACGCTGCACGGCGAGAAGATCGTGATGCGAATCCTCGATCCGTCCTCGGCCATGCTGGGCGTCGACGCCCTGGGGTACGAACCGGAACAGAAGAAGGCGCTGCTCGATGCGGTCGAGCGCCCCTACGGGATGATCCTCGTCACCGGTCCGACCGGCTCGGGCAAGACGGTCTCGCTCTACACCTGTCTCAACCTGCTCAACAAACCCGGGGTAAACATCTCCACTGCGGAAGATCCGGCCGAAATCAACCTCGCCGGCATCAACCAGGTGAACGTCAACGAGAAGGCGGGCCTCACCTTCGCAGCGGCGCTGCGCGCCTTCCTCCGCCAGGATCCGGACGTGATCATGGTGGGTGAAATCCGCGACCTGGAGACGGCCGAGATCTCGGTCAAGGCCGCGCAGACCGGCCACCTGGTGCTGTCCACCCTGCACACCAACGATGCGCCGGGCACCCTCGAGCGCCTGCGCAACATGGGGGTGGCGCCGTTCAACATCGCCTCGTCGGTCATCATGATCACTGCCCAGCGCCTGGCACGGAGGCTGTGCACCTGCAAGCAGCCGGTCGACATCCCGGTCGAGGCGCTCCTGCAGGCTGGCTTCTCCGGCGACGACCTCGACGGCAGCTGGCAGCCCTACGGCCCGGTCGGCTGCGAGCGCTGCAAGGGCTCCGGCTACAAGGGTCGCGTGGGCATCTACCAGGTGATGCCGATTTCCGAGGAGATCGCCCACATCATCATGACCAACGGCAATTCGATGGACATCGCGGCCCAGGCGCAGCGCGAAGGCGTGCGCGACCTGCGCCAATCCGGCCTGCTCAAGGTCAAGCAGGGTGTCACCTCTCTCGAAGAGGTGCTCGCCACCACCAACGAATAGGATTCGGGGAAAACTTCATGGCGACCACCACCACAGCCAGGCGACCGGCACCGACCGCCTCCCGGGAGAGCCTCTACAGCTGGGAAGGCAAGGACAAGAACGGCCGCATCGTGCGCGGCGAAATGCGCACCACCGGCGAAGCGGTCGTGCAGGCCACCCTGCGCCGCCAGGGGGTACTGGTCACCAAGGTCAAGAAGCAGAAGATGTCCCGGGGTCACAAGATCACCGAAAAGGACATCGCGCTCTTCACCCGTCAGCTCGCCACCATGATGAAATCGGGTGTGCCCCTGCTGCAGGCCTTCGACATCGGCATCAAGGGTTCGGGAAATCCGAGCCTCGCACGGCTCCTCAACGACGTGCGCAACGACGTGGAGACGGGCTCCAGCCTGTCGCAGGCGTTCAGCAAGCATCCCGCTCATTTCGACAAGCTGTTCTGCAACCTGGTCGCCGCCGGCGAGCAGGCCGGTATCCTCGACAACCTGCTCGACCGCATCGCCACCTACAAGGAAAAGATCCTGGCGATCAAGAGCAAGATCAAGTCCGCGCTGTTCTATCCCATCGCGGTGGTGGTAGTGGCCTTCGTGGTCATCGCGGTGATGATGCTGTTCGTCATCCCCGAGTTCAAGAACGTGTTCACCAGCTTCGGTGCCGACCTGCCCGCGCCCACCCTGCTGGTGATCGCCATGTCGGACGCCTTCGTGGCGAACTGGTACCTGATCTTCGGTGCGCTCATCGGCATCATCCTCGGCATCAGTGCCACTTACAAACGCTCGACCGCCATGCAGATCATGGTCGACCGCGTGGTGCTGCAGCTGCCCGTGGTGGGCGACATCATCCGCAAGGCGACAGTGGCGCGCTGGGCGCGGACCTTGTCGACGATGTTCGCCGCCGGCGTCCCGCTGGTGGAGGCGCTCGAATCCGTCGGCGGCGCCTCGGGCAACTACATCTATCTCACCGCCACCAAGCAGATCCAGACCGAGGTCAGCACCGGCACCAGTCTCACGGTGTCGATGCAGAACGCCAACGTGTTCCCCACCATGGTGGTACAGATGGTCGCCATCGGCGAGGAGTCGGGCCAGCTCGACTCCATGCTGAGCAAGGTCGCCGACTTCTACGAGCAGGAGGTCGATGACGCGGTGGCCGGCCTGTCCACCCTGCTCGAGCCCATCATCATGGTGTTCCTGGGCGTGGTGATCGGCGGCCTCGTGGTCGCCATGTATCTGCCCATCTTCAAGCTCGGCCAGGTCGTCTGACCTGCCTCCCGCCCGGCGCGCGATCCGCGCCGGGCCGTCCGCTCCCTATTACTCCATGCTCGAACTGCTCCAAGATCCGCTCGTCTTCGCCGCCCTCGCCGCGCTTGTCGGCCTCTTCGTCGGGAGCTTTCTCAACGTCGTCATCTACCGCCTGCCCCGGATGATGGAACGCGAGTGGCACGCCCAGGCCGCCGAGCTGCGCGGCGAGCCGCCGCCCGAGCAGGAGCGCTTCAATCTCGCCACCCCGCGCTCGCGCTGTCCGCACTGCGGTCATCTCATCACGGCACTGGAGAACGTCCCGGTGGTGAGCTACCTCTGGCTTCGCGGCCGCTGCCGCCATTGCAACGCCCCTATCGATCGCCGCTATCCGGTGGTCGAGCTCCTGACGGCCGTCCTTTCAGGCTATGCCGGCTGGCATTTCGGTTTCGGGCTCGCCGCGGCCGGCGCCCTGCTCTTCCTGTGGGCGATGATCGCGCTCGCCTTCATCGACCTCGACACCCAGCTCCTGCCCGACAACCTCACCCTGCCGCTGCTGTGGCTGGGACTCGCCTTCAACCTCGGCGCGACCTACGCCGAGTTGCCCAGCGCGGTCGTCGGCGCCATGGCCGGCTACCTCGTCCTCTGGTCCGTGTACTGGCTGTTCAAGCTCGCCACGGGCAAGGAAGGCATGGGCTACGGCGACTTCAAGCTGCTGGCGGCGATCGGCGCCTGGCTGGGCTGGCAGATGCTTCCGCTCACCATCCTGTTCTCCTCCCTCGTCGGCGCCGTGGTCGGCATCGGTCTGATCGCGCTCACCCGCCACGGCCGGAACGTCCCCATTCCCTTCGGCCCCTATCTCGCCGCCGCCGGCGTACTGGCGCTCTTCTGGGGCGACGCGCTCACGAAGTACTATCTCGGCAGCCTGTAAGCCCCACGCCTCAGCGAACGACGGCACCCGCCGGTCCGGGCTTGAAACCGCTACGCTCCGCCCCCATCTAGCGCGTCGAACGGCGGCTCCACCATCCGGGGGCTCGCTTCTCCGCCATGCTGCATTGCGCTAGACTTACGCGCTTGTTTTCTGGAGGTTGTCATGCCCATCTACGAATATCGTTGCGACAGTTGCGGGTTCCAGAAGGAACACATCCAGAAGATGAGCGACGCGCCGCTGTCCGAATGCCCCGCGTGCGGCGCGGCGAGCTACAAGAAGCTGGTCTCCGCGGCCGGCTTCCAGCTCAAGGGGACCGGCTGGTACGCCACCGACTTCAAGGGCGGCAGCGCCCAGGCGGCCAAGCCCGCGGCGAGCGAGACGGCGGCCCCGGCGGCCGGCGGCTGCGGCGGCGCCTGCGCCTGTCACCCCGGCTGAGGTACGGCCCCGCCACGTGAAAAAATACTTCATCACCGGGCTGCTGATCTGGATTCCGCTGGCCATCACCTTCATGGTGCTGGCCTGGATCGTGGGCACCCTCGATCAGATCATCGAGTGGCTGCCCGACGGCCTGCAGCCGCGGACGATGTTCGGCTTCAACGTACCGGGCCTCGGCCTGCTCATGAGCGTGCTGATCGTGCTCGGCACGGGGCTGGTCGCCGCCAACGTGATCGGTATGCGGTTGCTGCGCTTCTGGGAGAACCTGCTTACGCGCATCCCGGTGGTGAACTCGCTCTACGGAGGCGTGAAGCAGGTCTCCGACACGCTTTTCTCCAGTAGCGGCCAAGCCTTTCGCAAGGCCCTGCTCGTGCAGTATCCGCGTCACGGCTCGTGGACCATCGCCTTCCTCACCGGCCTGCCCGGCGGGGACGCGGTCAATCACCTGAAGGGCGAGCACGTCAGCGTCTACGTGCCTACCACGCCCAATCCGACCTCGGGCTTCTTCCTGATGATGCCGAGGGAAGACGTGATCGAGCTCGACATGAGCGTCGACGAGGCGCTCAAGTACATCATCTCGATGGGGGTGGTCACCCCGCCCCGCCGCGCGCGCGCCGAGCGTGCCGCGCTGCTCAATGAGTAACCCCGCGGCCCGCCGGGCCGCGCCTTCGTTCCGGAACTGAGACCATGCGAACCCATTACTGCGGCCACGTCACCGCCGCCGACCTCGACCAGACCGTCACCCTGTGCGGCTGGGTGCACCGCCGCCGCGATCACGGAGGTGTGATCTTCATCGACCTGCGCGACCGCGAGGGCCTGGTGCAGGTGGTGTGCGATCCGGACCGCCCGGAGATGTTCCGCACGGCCGAGTCGGTCCGTAACGAGTTCGTACTGAAGCTCACCGGCAGGGTGCGCCGCCGCCCCGCGGGTACCGAGAACCCGAACCTCACCTCGGGCGAAATCGAGGTCCTCGCGCAGGACATCGAGGTGCTCAACAGCGCTGCGACGCCGCCCTTCCAGCTCGACGAGGACAAGCTCTCGGAGAACGTGCGCCTCACCCACCGGGTGATCGACCTGCGCCGCCCGCAGATGCAGAAGAACCTGATGCTGCGCTACAAGGTGGCGATGGCCTTCCGCCGCTTCCTCGACGCGCAGGGCTTCATCGACGTCGAGACGCCCATGCTCACCAAGAGCACCCCGGAGGGCGCGCGCGACTACCTCGTGCCCTCGCGCGTCCATCCGGGCCAGTTCTTCGCCCTGCCCCAGTCGCCCCAGCTCTTCAAGCAGCTCCTGATGGTGGCCGGCTTCGACCGCTACTACCAGATCACCAAGTGCTTCCGGGACGAGGACCTGCGCGCCGACCGCCAGCCCGAGTTCACCCAGGTCGATATCGAGACCTCCTTCCTCGACGAGACCCAGATCACCGCCATCATCGAGGAGATGATCCGCTTCGTCTTCAAGGAAGCCCTCGCGGTGGAGCTGCCCTCGCCCTTCCCGCGCATCACCTTCGCCGAGGCGATGCGCCGCTACGGCTCGGACAAGCCCGACCTGCGCGTCACCCTGGAGCTCACCGAAGTCACCGACGTCGTCCGCGACGTCGCCTTCAAGGTGTTCTCGGGCCCCGCAAACAGCGGCGGACGCGTCGCGGCCCTGCGGGTGCCCGGCGGCGCCAGCCTCACCCGGGGCGAGATCGACGAGTACACCAGGTTCGTCGGCATCTACGGTGCCAAGGGCCTGGCCTACATCAAGGTCAACGACGTCGCCAAGCCCAACGAGGAAGGCCTGCAGTCGCCCATCGTCAAGAACCTGCACGAGCAGGCGCTCACCGCCATCCTCGAGCGCACCGGCGCGCAGTCGGGCGACCTCATCTTCTTCGGTGCCGACAAGACCAAGGTCGTCAATGATGCGCTGGGCGCCCTGCGGGTGAAGCTGGGCCACGAAAAGGGCTACGTGAGCGGCGCCGAATGGACCCCGGTGTGGGTGGTCGACTTCCCGATGTTCGAGTACGACGAGGAAGACAAGCGCTGGGTCGCCTGCCACCACCCCTTCACCTCGCCCAAGGACGAGCATGTGGACCTTCTCGAGACCGATCCCGGGGCCTGCCTCGCCAAGGCCTACGACCTGGCACTGAACGGCTGGGAGATCGGCGGCGGCTCGGTGCGTATCCATCGCGCCGACATGCAGAGCAAGGTGTTCCGTGCGCTCAACATCGGCGAGGAGGAGGCCCAGGCGAAGTTCGGCTTCCTGCTCGACGCGCTCAAGTACGGCGCCCCCCCGCATGGCGGCCTTGCCTTCGGCCTGGACCGCATCGTCACGCTGATGACCGGTGCGGAGTCGATCCGCGACGTCATCGCCTTCCCCAAGACGCAGCGGGCGCAGTGCCTGCTCACCGACGCGCCGAGCGAGGTCGACGAGAAGCAGCTGCGCGAGCTGCATGTCCGCCTGCGCCAGAAGGTGGAAACCCAGGTGGAAGTCGCCAAGGGCTGATCGACGCCCGGCCGGGCGGGGGCACGGCATTGCCGCGCCCCCGCCGGTTGCCGCCCGATCCGGGCCGTACGTCGCGGACATTGTCATCGCCCCCTTCAGCACACTGGCGGAAATGCCGTAAGCTGATGCATCGCGCGCCCTTGCCCGCCCTTTCACCGCCGCATCCGCATGACCGATCTCGAACGACTCAGCGTACTGGTCATTGAAGCCAATCAGAGCATGCGCGGACAGCTGCGCTCGATGCTCGACAGCTACGGCGTATCCAGCGTGCAGTTCGCGCCTACGGCGGGGATGGCGATCCGCAAGCTGCGCGAGCAGCGCTTCGACGTCATCCTGTGCGAGTACAACCTGGGCGAGGGACAGGACGGTCAGCATCTGCTCGAAGATCTGCGCACCAAGGAGATCATCCCGCTCGCCACGCTCTTCATCATGATCACCGGCGAGCGTAACTACGAGCGGGTGATGAGCGCGGCCGAGCTCGCGCCCAATGACTACATCCTCAAGCCGCTCACCCCAGACACTCTGCACGCGCGCCTGCAGCGCGCCCTCGCCAAGCGCGAGGCCTTCCTGCCCGCTTACCGCCTCATCGAGGCCGGCGACAGGGCCGAAGCCCTCGAGGCATGTGTGCAGGGCGAAAACGAACACCCCCGTTACCGGATCGACTTCCTCCGGTTGCGTGCCGAGTTGCACCTCGCACTCGGGCATACCGACGAGGCGGAGTCCCTCTACCGCGAGATCCTGAAAGCACGGGTGGTGCCATGGGCGCGGCTGGGGCTGGCGAAGACGCTCGTCGCGCGCAAGCAGTACCACGAGGCGGACGAAATCCTCAGCGGCCTGGTGGCCGAGAACCCGCGCTTCCTCGATGCCTACGACTGGCTTGCACGCACTCACGAGGAGATGGGCCGGCTGGAACAGGCGCGCGAGGTGCTCGCCAGCGCCGTGAGCCTTTCGCCGCACCGTATCGGACGGCTGCGGCGCTACGGAGACGTCTCGCTCGCCGTCGGCGACCATCAGGCGGCCGAGCGAACCCTTGCGGAGGTCGTCCGCAAGGGCAAGTATTCCGACTTCCGGGATCCGGAAGACCACGTGCGGCTCGTCAAGGCACAGCTCGGCCAGGGACGGGTCAGTGAAGCCGAAAGCACGATCCGCGACCTCGAGCGCTCGATGGACGGACTCGCCGGCACACCGCTGTGCACCTCGCTCTCGCGCGCGCTCTACCATACCCGGACGGGCAACCGGGAGCTCGCCCAGGCGGCGCTCCTCGCCGCCGTCCAGGGTGGCGCCGACACCTCCAGCCTGTCCATCGCGATGCGTCAGGAACTCGCCAAGGCCTGTCTCGACAACGAGCTCGAGACGGAGGGCAGCGAGCTCGTGATGGACATCCTGCGCAACTCCGCGGACGAGCGCACCGTCGCCAGCACCCGTGCGATGCTGCGCGAACGGGGCCGGGAGGAGCTCTCCGACGAGCTCGAGCGGCGCGTGCATACCGAGGTCAAGTCGCTGATCGCGGCCGGCGCGGAAAAGGCCCAGGCCGGCGACTACAGCGGCGCCGTCCAGGAAATGATCAATGCCGTGCACAAGATGCCCGGCAACCCCCACGTGCTCTTCAACGCCGCCCTGGCGCTGCTGCGCCACATCGAGAACGAGGGATGGAACGAGCGCTTCATGCAGCAGGCGCGCCTGCTCATCGAACGCACCCGCCGCCTCGACCCCACCAACCCGCGCCTGGATGCGCTCACCGGCTTCATGCAGCAGCTCAGCCGCAAGTACGCCGGGCGCAGCACCACCGGCGGACGCCAGCCGGGCGCCTGACGCAGGCACTCCGGCAGCCGCCACCCGATGCGTGCGCTCGCCCTCCGCCTGGCGCTGTTCCTGGCGCTCGCCGCCGCCCTGCCGGGCTGCAGCCGCGACACGCAGTCAGGGACCGACGGACTGCCACCCGAGGCGATCGCGACCTTGCGCCTCATCGAGGCCGGCGGACCATTTCCCTACCGAAAGGACGGCAGCATTTTCCATAACCGCGAGCGGCTGCTGCCCGACAAGCCCCGCGGTTACTACCGCGAATACACGGTACCCACCCCCGGCGCCCGCAACCGCGGCGCGCGGCGCCTGGTGACGGGTGGCGATCCGCCCGAAGTGATCTACTACACTGAAGACCACTACCGCAGCTTCCGGCGCGTGACCCCATGACGAACGACGCAGAGCTCCTACGCCTGTTGCAGGATTCCGCCCGCGCGGGCGTGCACGCGCTTCCTGCCGCCGGGGCGGCCGAAGTGGCAAAGGCTGCGCACGCGCTCGATTTCGCAGTGTTCCGCATCGAGCTGCAGGGCTGTGGTGACAAGGCGGCGCTGCTCCAGCGCATCGCCGCCGCGATGCGCTTTCCGGACTGGTTCGGCCACAATTGGGACGCGCTGTCGGACTGCCTCACCGATTTGAGCTGGGAACCGGCCCGCGGATACGTCGTCATCCTCGAGCACGCCGACGCGCTGCGCGGCGAGTCCGGCGACACGCTCGCCACCGCACTCGACGTCTTCGAGGACGCGTCCCGCGAGTGGGCCGACGAGTCGGTGCCCATGTGGGTCTTCGTATCTCCCGCCGCGGATGCGTCGGCACGCGCCAGGCCATGAGCGACTCCGCACCCTTCAAACAACCGGAGTCGGTGCTGGTCGTGGTCCACACACCCACCCTCGGGGTGCTCCTCCTCGAGCGCGTGTCGCCCCCCGGGTTCTGGCAATCGGTCACCGGCAGCCTGGAGCCCGGCGAGACGCCCGCCGAGGCGGCCCTGCGCGAGCTCGCCGAGGAAACCGGCCTCACGGTCGATTCCGGGCGGCTCGTCGACTGGGGCCGTACCAACCGCTTCGAGATCCGTCCCGAGTGGCGCAGCCGCTACGCACCCGGTACCACCCACAACACCGAGCACGTCTTCAGCCTGTGCCTGCCGGCGCCCTGTCCGGTGCGCCTCGCCCCCGACGAGCACTCCGACTACGTCTGGCTGCCCCAGGCCGCCGCCGCCGCCCGGGCCTTCTCCTGGACCAACCGCGAGGCGATCGAACGCCTGCCCCGGGGCGGACGCTCGTGCGAGTGAACACGGGCGGCTAGCCGCGTCCGACGATCTCCGCCGGCGTGTCCCCTTGCGCGAGCCGGGTGAGACAGGCCGGGCAGTAGCAGCCGGTCGCCGCACCCGGCCCGCGAGCGAGCGGCGGACGCTGCGCGCACCAGCATTCGGCCGGTCCCGCCTGCATGCCGCAGGTGAAACCTCCTCCGCACAGCGGACAGCGCTCGCCGTCCGCCGGCGCCACGTCTGAAAGATCGGTGTCCATCTGCCGGTCGGGCTCCTCGAACTGCCGCTCATGCTACGACCGCCGGCGCGCCCCGGCGGCACTTGATTCGGCGATCGGCGGCCCTATATTCGAAGTGGAAGCGACATATCCCGCTCGAAAGAGGAGACGATCATGAGCAACCTGACTCGCCGCGACCCCTTCGATGATCTGTTTCGCGGCTTTTTCGTCCGGCCGGTCGACATCGGCGCCGGCACGGCGACCGAGGCGCCCCAGATGCGGGTGGACGTCAAGGAAGACGACGCCGGCTACCAGGTACATGCGGAGCTTCCCGGCATCAGGAAGGAAGACATCCACGTGCACATCGACGGCCCGGTCGTTTCGATCAGCGCCGAGCGCAAGCAGGAGAAGGACGTAAAGGAAGGCGAGCGCGTACTCCGCACCGAGCGCTATTTCGGCAAGGTTTCGCGCAGCTTCCAGCTTGGCCAGGAGATCGACGAGGGGCGCTCCAGCGCCCGCTTCGAGAACGGCGTGCTCGAGCTCACGCTGGCCAAGAAGGCGGCGGCGCAGGCGCGGCGGCTGACGATCGACTGAGGATAGCGGTCCCTACCGCGACGCACGGGCGGCGGGCCGGTCCCCCGCCCGTTTTCCTTGCGGCACCGCGGCGCGGCGTTCGACAATCGGCGGCATGGTCGTCACGGTCGAGCCCCATCCATGCGCCTGATTTCCGCCACCCTGCTCGTCTTTGCGCTTGCAGCCCCGGCATGGGCCGCGACCTTGCGCGTGGGCCCGGGCGAGGCGATCACGCGCATCGCCGAGGCGGCACGCCTGGCGCAGGACGGCGATACGGTGCTGATCATGCCGGGCACCTACCGGGGCGATGTGGCAGTGTGGCGCCAGAAACGCCTCGCCATACACGGCGTGGGCAAGCGGCCTGTGCTCGTCGCCGACGGCCGGCACGCCGAGGGCAAGGCGATCTGGGTGCTCCGCAACGGCGACTTCGAGATCGAGAACATCGAGTTCCGCGGCGCGCGGGTACCCGACGGCAACGGCGCGGGCATCCGCTTCGAGCGCGGACGCCTCACCCTGCGCGACTGCGTGTTCGTCGACAACCAGAACGGCCTGCTCACCGCCAATCACCCCGAGACCGAGCTCGTCGTCCGAGACAGCCTCTTCGCCTACGCCCCCCGCGGCAACGGCTCGCTTCCCCACCTGCTCTACGTCGGGCGCATTGCGCGCTTCGAGCTCACCGGCAGCCGCTTCCACGACGGCGACCGGGGCCACCTGGTGAAGTCGCGGGCACGGGTGAACGAGGTGCGCCACAACCTGCTCTACGACGGCCCGGGCGGCGGCGCCTCCTACGAGCTGGAGTTCCCCAACGGTGGCATGGCACACGTGGTGGGCAACGTGATCGGCCAGAGCGCCGGCACGGACAACCCGGTGGTGGTCGCCTATGGCGCCGAGGGGCCGGCCTGGCCGGAGAACGCCCTGCACCTGGCGCACAACACCTTCGTGAGCGACCATCCGGGCGCCTGGTTCCTGCGCGTGTGGCGCACCCGCTTCGACGACGTCGACGTTCGCGTGTTCAACAATCTCTTGGTCGGACCCGGCATCCTGGCGCTCGGCGCCCGGGGGCGGTTCGAAGGTAACTTCCCCGCCCTGCGCACGATGCTGGGCGATCCGGATCTGCTCGACTTCACGCTTTCCGACCGTTCCATCCTGCGGGGGCGGACGGTCGACCTCCTGTCCTCGGGCGACGCGCACCTCGTCCCCCGCGCCGAATTCGGCCTGCCGCGAGGCACCCTGCCGCTCACCGGGTCGTCCCCGGGGACACCCGGCGCGTTCCAGGGACGCGCGCCCGGCGCTGCCCTTCCCCGGGGAGAGCCTTTCGGAGCGTCCGTCGGCACACTAGAATTCACGGACTCAAAGAAAGGACCCCATCCATGACCCAGCCGAGCGACACCGCGCAGATCACCCCCGCCCGCAAGGCCGCCATCCTGGCCGAAGCCCTGCCCTACATCAAGCGCTTCTTCGACAAGACCATCGTCATCAAGTACGGCGGCAACGCGATGACGGATCCGCACCTCAAGGACTGCTTCGCGCGCGATGTGGTGCTGCTGAAGCTCGTCGGCCTCAACCCGGTTGTGGTCCACGGCGGCGGCCCGCAGATCGAGAATCTGCTCAGCCGAGTGGGCAAGAAGGGCGAATTCGTGCAGGGCATGCGCGTGACCGACGCCGAAACCATGGAAGTGGTGGAGATGGTGCTCGGCGGCCAGGTGAACAAGGAGATCGTCAACCTCATCAATCAGCACGGCGGCAAGGCAGTGGGTCTGACCGGCAAGGACGCGAGCTTCATCCGCGCCAAGAAGCTGCTGATGCAGAAGAAGGATGCGCCGGCGGGCGATCTGATCGACGTCGGCCAGGTCGGCGAGATCACCAAGATCGATCCGAGCCTGATCGCCTTTCTCGACCAGGGCGACTTCATCCCGGTGATCGCGCCGATCGGCGTCGGCGAAGAAGGCGAAACCTACAACATCAACGCCGACGTGGTAGCCGGCAAGCTCGCCGAGATCCTCAAGGCGGAAAAGCTGGTGCTGCTTACCAACACGCCGGGCGTGCTCGACAAGGCGGGCAACCTGCTGACCGGGCTCACGCCCCGCCAGATCGACGACCTGGTCGAAGACGGGACGCTCTCCGGCGGAATGCTGCCCAAGATCGGCTCGGCGCTGGACGCCGCGCGCAACGGCGTGAAGTCGGTGCACATCATCGACGGCCGCGTCGAGCACTGCCTGCTTCTGGAGATCCTCACCGACCACGGCGTCGGGACGATGATCAAGAGCAAGTGAGCCGTCGGCGCCGGCCCGCCGCGGCCGGCGCCGGTTTCAGTTCGCGCCGCCGGCCGCCTCCGCCCCGGACGCGGGCGCGAGCGTGGCGTCCGCCGATGCGGGGTCGCGCCACTTGCCGGCCCGCTTCAGCTTGTCCCGCAGTCCCGGCAGGTTGAAGCCCAGGGCATAGGCGCGATGGGCGTGAGTCAGCGCCTCGTCGTAGCGCCCCAGTTCGGCGTAGACGAGACCCATGTTGTAGTGGAAATTGGCGCCCGACTGGCCGAGTTTTTCCGCCGACTCGAGCATCTCCAGCGCATTGTCGCGCTTGCCGACCTGCGCGAGGTAGATGCCATAGGTCAGCCGCACCATTCCGTCGTCCGGGCGAAACCGCATCGCGCGCTCGAACCAGCAATCGACCGTGTAGCGGGAAGCGCGCGGGCGTGCGGTCTTCTCTCGCAGCGCGAGCCGGGCCATGGCATGCAGCGCCCGGTGGTGGTTGGGAAACGCGCGCAGCGTATAGGAAAGGTCCCCACCGATCGCCTGTGTCGATGCTCCCCTGCGCAGGGTCTCCACGTCGGAGGTGAAGTGATAGTCCTCGACGATCTTCAGCTTGTGCTTGTCGGTGCGGTAATCGTAAGGGCCGTAGGCATTTTCCAGGCTGCCGCACACCACCGGACCCACCTCCTGCGCGAGTGCGGCGCCCGACAGCATGAGCGCGCCCGCCACGGCGCAAAGCAGCCTACCCGGCCTGATCCACAGATTCATGCGAAGGCCTCCATCGTTGAAGTCCGTCCTCCGACACCGGCGCAAGACCGGTGCGGACAAGCCAGTCCCACGTCGCGCGCGACAGGGCGTCGCGTCGCTCCCCGCTCGAGAACGTGTGATCGGCCGTCGTGAAACCGACCGTGTGCGCACGCGTGCCGTTCAACAGTCGGCGCCAGGCCGGCCGCTCGCGCGCCACCTGCTCGAACTCGCGCGCCACATAGTCGCGCCCGCTCAACACGACGGCGAAGGGTACGCCGCTGCGGTCCAGGTCGTGCGCCATCCGGTCGGGCAGGTCGCGCACAGGCAACGCGCGCCCGGCCTGACGGGCGCGACCGCCACCTGCCTTCGCCGCCGTGGCGACCAGGGACCGCAGCGAGCCCATGATGTCTACGTTGCCGCGCACGAGCTTCTTCCAGAAGCGCAGGTCGGTCAGCCTTTTCGAATAGTAGTGCTTGAGATAGGTCTCCGCCTGCCCCGCCTCCGTGCGAACCCAGGGGTTGACCAGCACCAGGCCCGCCACGCGCGGATTCTTCGGAGCATGAAAGCAGGCGGCGCTCGCACCGTCGCACAGGCCCCACAACACGACCTGCTCGAGCCCCGGAACCTGGTTCGCGAAGGCCGAGACCGCGGCCTCGATATCCTCGTCGACGGCACGGAAATCGCGCGCCGCGCCGGTCGAATCTCCCATGCCGCGGTAATCGAAGCGCATCACGGGAACGCCACTCGCGGCGAGATGGCGCGACAGCACCACGAACTGGCGGTGGCTGCCCGCACGATACTGCGGCCCGCCCACCACTACCAGCACGCCCACCCGCGCGGACGCCTCGGGCAGCGCCAGCACGCCCACGAGCGTTTCGCCCGCGCACTCGAAAACGATCGCCTCCTCGCGCCAGTTCACCTGCCGGCCTCCGGACGGCGACGCCGTGTAGGAGCGGCGGAAGCCGCGAACGAGGTGCTCATGCCGTCAGTTCCTCCACGGCGGTCACCGAGGCCGCGATCAGCGCCGGGCAGGTTTCGATCTCCACGGTCTGCCAGAACGACGGACCGGCGCAGGCCGCGGCGCTCACGGTGCAGCCGTGCGCCTGCCAGCGCTCGACGGCGCGGACGAGCGCCGGCGACGGCTCGCAGCGCTCGGCCGGCGTCACCTCCAGGGCGGCCACGCGTGCGCCGTAGCCGTCCGGCAGATCGAGCCTGGCCGCCTGCAGCCCCCTCACCAACGACGGGGCAAGCAGGTAGCCGGCCACCTCGACCGGCTGCCCCGACTCCAGCGCCGCACGCACCGCCGCCATGGCGGCCTTCGCGTCGGACTCCTCCAGCATCTGACTGACGCCCTTGAGACGCAGGAACTGGGTCAGGTGCTGGCGTCCGTCGGTCACCGGCTGCCACATCAGGAGCGGCGGCGCGCTCGCACGCGTGCGGATCCAGTCGGCCACGAGGAGGCTCCCCGCGCGCAGGCTCCACAGACAGACCTTGCCCGGCGTTTCCGAGTGCAACCACTGCCAGGCGAGGTCGATGTCGGCGAGCCAGCCTTCCCAGCTCGCATCGCCGAAATCGCCGCCGCTGTCGCCGCAGCCCAGGAGGTCGACCTGCAGCACGCGCCAGCCCTCCCGCGCGAGCGCTTCGGCAGCGAGCGCCGCCATGCGCCGCGACTTGTTCATCTCCTCGGCGAACGGATGCACATACAGCAGGGCGCCGCGCGCCGGCCCCTGCGGCTCTGTGAGCAGGCAGAAGCGTTGCCCCCTCCCGTCCGCCTGCAGCATGAAGGCCGAGCGGCGCGGGTTCATGACCGATCAGCGCAGCTTCGCTTCGACGAAGGCGACTACCGTTCCCACGGTTTCGAAGGTCGATCCGTCGATCTCGTCGTCCTCGACCACCACCCCGAAACGCTCCTCGATCATGTTGATGACCCCGACCACGGCCATCGAGTCGAGCTCCGGCACTGCCCCCAGCAGGGGGGTGTCAAGATCGAAAGTCGCCGCACGGCCGTTGAGGCTCAACACCTCGTCCAGAACAGCGAGCACTTCCTTTTTGATATCCAAATGCATACTCCCGACAAACGAAAGGTGGTGCGGAGACCGCCCGCGGCAAGTGCGGCGGGGCCTGCTATTATAGGCACCCGTTTGCCCCGCGCGATGCCGTAAAGCTAGTACCCGCGCATGACACGCCCGCGAAATCCCATTCCAAGAGCGATCCTGCAATGAAGCGCGTGCTGATGATCGCCTTCCATTTTCCGCCCGTGAAGGGCAGCAGCGGCATGCAGCGCACCCTGCGCTTCGTGCGCTACCTGCCCGAATTCGGCTGGGAGCCGATCGTCCTCACCGTCGATCCGCGCGCCTATATGGCCACCACCGACGACCAGATGCGCGACATTCCGCCCGGGACGGTGGTACACCGCACGCGCGCCTGGGACACCGCCCGCGACCTCGCCATTGCCCGCCGCTATCCCGGCTTCCTCGCACGGCCGGACCGCTGGGTGTCGTGGTGGCTCACTGCAGTGCCTGCGGGCATGGCGTTGGTCCGCCGCTACCGGCCGCAGGCGCTGTGGTCGACTTACCCGCTCGCCACCGCGCACTGCATCGGCGCCAGCCTGCAACGTTTCTCCGGTCTGCCCTGGATCGCCGACTTCCGCGACCCGATGGCGCAGGACGGTTACCCGCCGGATCCGGCCCTCTGGCGCAGCTTCGATCGCATCGAGCGCACGAGCGTAGCCCGTGCCCACGCCTGCACCTTCACCACGCCGGGCGCGGTCGACGAGTACCGCCGACGTTATCCGCGGCGTGCCGAGCGCATCAGCCTGCTCGAGAACGGCTACGACGAGGAGACCTTCCAGGGCGCCTGCGGCGGCGAGCCCCTCAACCCCGGGCGCCTCACCCTGCTGCACAGCGGGATAGTCTATCCGAGCGAGCGCGACCCGACGATGCTCTTCGCTGCGCTCGGCGAGCTCAAGCGGAACGACAGGGCGAGCTACGATCGGCTGCGCCTGCGCTTTCGCGCGCCCGTCCACGGCGATCTCATCGAATCCCTTGCAAGCCGCAACAATGTCGAGGATGTGATCGAAATCCTGCCCTCGATCGGCTACCGCGAGGCGCTCGCCGAGATGATGCGCGCCGATGCATTGCTCGTCCTGCAGGCGGCCAACTGCAATGCCCAGATTCCGGCCAAGCTCTACGAGTACCTGCGCGCCCGCCGGCCCATCCTGGCGCTCACCGATCCGGTCGGCGACACCGCCCGCACGGTGCGCGCCGCGGGCATGGACGCCATCGCGCCCCTCGACGATGCACCGGCCATCGCGGCCCTGTTGGCGCGCTTCGTCCGCGAACCCGGGCACGGCACCCTGCCGGACGAAGCGGCGATCCTCGGTGCGTCGCGGCGCGGTCGCACGCGGGAACTGGCGACCCTGCTCGACCGGACGGCAAGCGAGGGCGCCTGAGAAAATGCCGATCGGCAAGGTCCGGGCGAGCACGTCGCGTCTGGGGTGGGGAAACGGCCTGCTCTACGTCTTCGCGCGCACGCTGGAACGCGTCAGCCGCGGACGTGCGCGACTCGTCCGATACGTTCTGGTCGCCCAGCCGATACCCGTCGATCCGAAGCCGGCCTGCCCGCCATCGGCGCGCAATCCCATTCGCATCGTCGCACCGGACGATCCGCTCGTCGCGCAGTTTCCCCGTCCGCCCCGGATCATCGAGCGGCGCTTCCGCTGCAACGCGACCTGCTTCGCCGCCCAGTCGGGCGAGCGCTTCGCGGGTTTTCTGTGGCTCGCACGCGACGCCTACGACGAGGACGAGGTGCGCTGCCGCTACGAAATGACGCGTCCCGAACTCACCGCGTGGGATTTCGACGTCTTCGTCGCACCCGATTTCCGCCTCGGGCGCACGTTCGCTCGGCTTTGGGGCGCAGCCAACACACACCTCGCGGGCGAGGGCGTGCGCTGGAGCCTGTCGCGCATATCGGCCTTCAATCCGGAGTCGCTCGCCTCCCATGCGCGCCTCGGCCTGCGCACGCTGCACACCGCCACCTTCCTGCGCGTCGGCCCCGTGCAGATCGCCTTCATCGGGGCGCCGCCCTGGTTCCACCTGAGTCTGTCGCCGCGCTCGCGGCCGGTACTGCGGCTCGCGCCGCCGGAATAGGCGTGCGGCCTCGAACACCCCCGGCGGACGCTGCCGGCGCCCCGAAAGCCGGCGGCACCGGATACCCGGCCCCCCTTATGTTTTCGGCCGGTCACGATTTTTTCTCGAAACCGCCACCGCCCCTGGGCTAGACTCTCGTCATGATGCCCGGCATCCGAAAAGAGAAATCCGGCCCATGAACGACACCTACCTGCTGCACCAGCTCATCCTCGCCTCGGCAGAGCGCAGGCCGGAAGCCCCTGCGCTCACCTTCGGCGCCGACACCCTGTCTTACGCCACGCTCGCAGCCTCCGTCACCCGCTTCGGAAGCGGACTCGCGCGCCTGGGACTCGCCCGCAGCGAGCGGGTGGCGCTCTACCTCGACAAGCGTTTCGAGTTCGTCACCGCCGCCTTCGGCACCAGCGCCGCGGGCGGCGCCTTCGTCCCTGTCAATCCGATCCTGAAGGCCGAGCAGGTGGGCTACATCCTGCAGGACTGCAACGTGCGGGTGCTCGTCACCTCGGCCGAGCGCCTCGCGTCACTGAGCGAGACCCTCGCCGGCTGCCACGACCTGCGCCACGTGATCGTCACCGGCGCTTCCTCCGAGCTGCCGAGCCTGTCCGGTGCTTCGGTGCACGCCTGGGACGCAGTCCTCGAAGGGGGCGGAGCGCCCTTGCGCATCATCGACACCGATCTCGCCGCCATCCTGTACACCTCCGGGAGCACCGGCCGTCCGAAGGGCGTGGTGCTGTCGCACCGGAACATGGTGATCGGCGCCAAGAGCGTGGCGAGCTATCTGGAGAACCGGGCCGAGGACACGCTGCTGGCGGCCCTGCCGCTGTCCTTCGATGCGGGCTTCTCGCAGCTCACGACGGCCTTCCATGTCGGCGCGCGGGTCGTGCTGCTGAACTACCTGCTGCCACGCGACGTGCTGAACGCCATGGTGCGCGAGCGCGTGACCGGCCTCACCGCGGTGCCGCCGCTGTGGATCCAGCTCTCGCAGCTGCCCTGGCCCGAGCAGGTCACCGAGCACCTGCGCTACATCGCCAACACCGGCGGACGCATGCCGCTCGAGACGCTCACCCGCCTGCGCGCGCAGCTGCCGCGCACCCGCCCCTACCTGATGTACGGCCTCACCGAGGCCTTCCGCGCGACCTACCTGCCGCCCGAGGAGGTGGACCGCCGTCCCGACTCCATCGGCAAGGCCATCCCGAACTCGGAGGTGCTGGTGCTGCGCGAGGATGGCAGCCCGTGCGCACCGAACGAGCCGGGCGAGCTGGTGCAGCGCGGCGCACTGGTGGCACAGGGATACTGGAACGACGCCGAGCGCACCGCCGAGCGCTTCCGCCCGCTGCCTGCCCACGCGCCCGGGCGCGAGGCCGGCCTGGTGCTGCCCGAGATCGCGGTGTTCTCCGGCGACACGGTGCGCATGGACGAGGAAGGCTTCCTCTACTTCATCGGCCGGCGCGACGAGATGATGAAGACCTCGGGCTACCGGGTGAGCCCCACCGAGGTCGAGGAGATCATCTATGCGACGCGCCTGGTGGGCGAATGCGCCGCGTTCGGCGTGCCCCACGACACCCTCGGGCAGGCGATCTGCGTGGTCGCCACCGCCCCGGAGGGCGGCGCGCTCGACACCGCGGCGCTGCTCGCGGAATGTCGCCGCCACATGCCGGCCTACATGGTGCCGGCGATGATCGAGGGCCTCCCGGGCCCCCTCCCGCGCAACCCCAACGGCAAGATCGACCGCCGGCGGCTTTCCGCCGAGTATCTGGAAAGGATCGAACACAAGCAATGACGACCGAAGCGAAACAGCCGCCCCGCCACGCCGCCATGGATCAGTTCCCGGTCGCCGGCGGCGAGCTGCTGGTGGGCGGCATCCCGCTCACGCGGCTCGCTGCCCGGGTGGGCCGCACCCCCTTCTATGCCTACGACCGGCGGCTGCTCGAAGCCCGCGTGGACGCGCTGCGCCGGGCGCTGCCGTCCGGCATCATGCTCCACTACGCCATGAAGGCGAACCCGATGCCGGCGCTGGTGGCCCACATGGCCCGCCTGGTGGACGGCATCGACGTGGCCTCCGCCGGCGAGCTCAAGATCGCGCTGGACGCCGGCGCCGACCCGCATCATGTGAGCTTCGCCGGCCCGGGCAAGCAGGCGGCGGAGCTCACCCAGGCGGTAGCGGCCGGCATCCTGGTGAACGTCGAGTCGGCGCGCGAACTGCCGCTGCTCGCCCAGGCCTCGGACGCGCTCGGCGTGCCCGCCCGGGTGGCGGTGCGCGTCAATCCGGACTTCGAGCTGAAGAGCTCGGGCATGAAGATGGGCGGCGGCCCCAAGCAGTTCGGCGTGGACGCCGAGGAGGTCCCCGAACTGCTGGCCGGGATCGGCCGCGCCGGGCTGGCCTTCGAGGGCTTCCACCTCTTCGCCGGCTCGCAGAACCTGCGCGCCGAAGCGATCGTGGAGGCGCAGAGGAAGAGCTTCGAGCTCGCCCTGAGGCTGGCCGAGTCGGCCCCTGCCCCGGTGCGCTTCCTCAATCTCGGCGGCGGCTTCGGCATCCCCTACTTCCCGGGCGAGGAGCGCCTCGACCTCGGGCCGATCGGCGACAACCTCGCGGCGCTGCAGGCCGAGGCCGCCGCGCGCCTTCCTGAGGCCGAGCTGGTCATCGAACTCGGCCGCTACCTGGTGGGCGAGGCGGGGATCTACGTGTGCCGCGTGCTGGACCGCAAGCTCTCCCGCGGCCACCCCTTCCTCGTCACCGACGGCGGCCTGCACCAGCACCTGGCTGCATCGGGCAACTTCGGGCAGGTGCTCCGCAAGAATTACCCGGTCGCGATCGGCAATCGCATGGACGATGCAGCGCGCGAATCGGCTTCCGCGGTAGGGCCGCTGTGCACCCCGCTCGACCTGCTGGCCGACCGGATGACCCTCGCCCCCGCCGGGCCGGGCGACCTGGTGGTCGTGTTCCAGTCCGGCGCTTACGGTGCGAGTGCAAGCCCGCAGGCCTTTCTCGGCCATCCGCCGGTGACCGAAGTGCTGGTGTGAACCGGCCGACCTCCGTTTCGTCCCGCCCCCTCCCCATGGCACTGTGACCCCCTCGAGCGAATTGAGCCGTCAGCAGACCAGCGTCGTCCGCAGCGCCTTCCTGACCGTGACGATGCGCTGGACCGACCGGCTGATCGGCTTCGTCAGCACGCTGATCCTGGCGCGCCTGCTGGTGCCGGCCGACTTCGGCATCGTCGCCATGGGCTCGCTGGTGATCGCGCTCGCCGACGTGCTGCTCGATCTGGGCGTGCACATCGCCCTGATCCGCAATCCGCACGCGACCCAGGCGCACTACGACACCGCCTGGACCATCCGGCTCATGCAGTCCGGCTTCGCCGCCGCCTTGGTGGTCCTGGCAGCCCCCCTGGCGGCGCAGTACTTCAACGAGCCCCGAGTCACCCTCGTCATACAGGTGATGGCGCTTTCCTTCCTGCTGCAGGGGTTCGAGAACGTCGGCGTCATCGCCTTCCAGAAAGAGATGCGATTCGGCCAGGACTTCCGCTTCCTGTTCGCAAAACGCATGGCCGGCTTCATCGCCACGGTGACTGCGGCGTGGCTGCTCCAGTCCTACTGGGCCATGGTGATCGGCGCGCTCGTGGGACGTGCCTTCGGCGTGCTCCTGAGCTACCGCATGCATCCGATGCGGCCGCGGCTGACCCTCGAGAAGTTCGGCGAGATCTTCGCCATCTCCCAATGGGTGCTGGTGGAGAGCATCGGCACCTATCTTCAGGGAAGGCTGCACCAGTTCGTGGTAGGTGGACGCGAGAACGCCGCGGTGCTGGGCGAATACACCCTGGCGGGCGAGATCTCCAACATGCCCACCACCGAGCTCCTCGCTCCGCTCAACCGGGTACTCTTCCCCACCTTCGCCCGCGCCAAGGACAACCTCGCCGAGCTCAAACGGCTCTTCCTGCTGGCCCAGGGCGTTCAGACCCTGGTGGCCATGCCGGCGGCGATCGGGCTGATGCTGGTCGCGCCGGAGCTCGTGCGGGTCCTGCTGGGGGAGAAATGGGTGGGCGTCACGCCCTTCATCCAGATCTTCGCCTTCTTCGGCTTCCTGCGCGCCATCACCACCAGCGGCTCCTACGTGCTGATGACCCTCGGCAAGGTGCGCGTGCTGGCAGCGATGTCCTGGGTGATGGTGGGCCTTTTCGCCGTGAGCGTTTTCGCGGTTTTCCCCGAGGCGGGGGCCTACGGCATCGCCTGGCTGCGGCTCGCGCTCACCGCCGTGGGCTTCGCGATCTTCGTCGGTCTGCTCCTGCATCAGATGCAGGACCTCACCCTGCGCGAAGTGCTGACCTCGGTGGTACGCCCGGTCATCGCCGTCGTCGCGATGAGCGCTTGCGTGCATGCGGCCGCGGTTGCCGCGCTCCCGCCGGTGGCCTTGCTCGCCGTCAAGATCGTGGTGGGCGCTGTCGCATACGGTCTTGCGATCCTGCTCCTATGGCAGCTCGCCGGTCGCCCGGCGGGGGCCGAATCCTATCTGCTCGGCAAGCTCGCCGAGGCGCGGCGGCGCGGCGGCGACCGCCGCGGACCCTGACAGAGAGAAGGAGGTCGACGTGCTTCCAGCAATTCAAGGCTATTTCACCACCGACGGGCAGCCGCCAGCCGAGCCGCCGCAGCTCGACGCGCGGCTCACCCCGATCGGATTCACGGGCGGCGTGCTTGCGGTCGGCACGGGGGTCTCGGTCATGCACGAGACGGATCTCCTGTGCGCGGCGCTGGGCACCCCCCGCTTCAACGATCCGGCCCTCGACCGCCTCGCCCGCGAGCAGGGCGCGGCCTCGGCCTGGCTGCGCGCCTGGGTCGAGACCGGCGCCGGCGCGGCCCGAAGCGCATCCGGCCGCTTCTCGGTGGTGGTGATCGACACCCGCGCGCGGCGCTGCTGGATGGCGGTCGACCGCTTCGGCGTCCTGCCGCTTTGCCACGCGGCCGCGGAAGGCCTCTTCGCCTTCTCCGACCGGGCCGATTGCGTGCCGATCGCCGGGCGCACGATCAATCCGCAGGCGCTCTTCGATTACCTCTTCTTCCACCAGATCCCGGCCCCGGAGACGCTCTTCGCGGGCATCGCGCGGCTGCCGGCGGCGCATGCGCTACGCTTCGAGGGCGGGCGCGCCCGCAGCGAGCCGTATTGGCAACCGGCGTTCGAAGAGCCGGCGGGTGGCGACTTCCAGGCGTTGCGCCGCGAATTTCTGGACATCGTGGAGCGCTCGGTGGCCGAGGACGCCGCCGGCCGGGACGTGGGCGCCTTTCTGTCCGGAGGCACCGACAGCTCCACCGTCTCGGGGATGCTGTGCAAGGTCCTGGGCAGGCCGGCCCGCACCTACTCGATCGGCTTCGACGCCAGCGGCTACGACGAGATGGCTTACGCGCGCATCGCGGCGCGGCACTTCGGTACGGAGCACCACGAGTACTACGTGACCCCGGAGGACCTGCTCGAGGGCATCCCGCTCGTGGCCACGCACTTCGATCAGCCCTTCGGCAACTCCTCTGCGGTCCCGGCCTGGATCTGCGCCCGCCGCGCCCGGGAGGACGGCGTCGAGCGCCTCCTCGCCGGTGACGGGGGCGACGAGCTCTTCGGCGGTAATTCGCGCTATGCGAAGCAAAGGGTGTTCAGCTGGTACGACGCGGTGCCCCAGGGCCTCGCGCGCCGGGTGATCGAGCCCGCCCTCGCCCTGCCCGCATTGTCCCGCCTGCCGCTGCTGCGCAAGGGCGCGAGCTACGTGGAGCAGGCCAGGGTGCCCCTGCCCGAGCGCACGGAGATGTACAACCTGCTGCTGCGTCTCGGCCTGGACAAGGTGTTCGAGCCCGATTTCCTTGCCGCCGTCGATGCCGGCCACCCGTCGCAGATGCAGCGCGAGACCTGGCAGTCGGTGCAGGCGGGAAGCCTCATCAACCGCATGCTGGCCTTCGACTGGAAGTACACCCTGGCCGACAACGACCTGCCCAAGGTGGTCGGCGCGACACGGCTCGCGGAGGTGGAAGTCGCCTTCCCGCTGCTCTCGGACGCGCTGGTGAACTTCTCGCTGCGCCTGCCGCCCGAGTGGAAGCTGAAGGGCCTCACCCTGCGCTGGTTCTTCAAGCAGGCGCTCAAGGACTTCCTGCCGCCCGAGATCATCGCCAAGAAGAAGCACGGCTTCGGCCTGCCGTTCGGCGTGTGGGCCGTCAGCCATGAGGGCCTGAGCAGGATGTCCACCCGGGCGCTCGAGTCCTTCGGGGCACGCGGCATCGTGCGCGAAGACTTCCTCCGGCGCCTCGTCACCGAGCTGCTGCCGGCCCATCCCGGCTACTACGGAGAGATGGTGTGGATCGTGATGATGCTCGAGCACTGGCTGGCGGCACATCACCCCACGAGCGCAGCCGTCGCCTGAAACCGGCAGCGCGATTACCCGCATCCCGGGATGGCGGGCGGCGGGGCCGCCGTCGCATGATCTTGGCCGGAAACCGGTCGGCCCTACGGGACGGCCCGGGATCCGCCCCCATGCGACGCAGCGGAGCACGAGCATGCCCATCCTGTCCGACGTCCGCCTGCTGCCCCGCCTCGCCCGGCGCTGCGCGGGGTTCGCGCGCCAGATGCTGCGCGACCTGGAATGGCACGGCCGTTTCGCCGGCCCGGCCTTCCCGCCTCGCACACGGCGCATCGCCGAGCAGGCGCGGCTGCTCGTGACGAGCGCCGTCACTGCCGAGGACTACTACCACCACGGCCTGTACCGGAGCTCGCTCGGAACAGCCGAGAAGCGCGCCTTTCTCGGCTGGTTCGAGAAGACGCGCTACTTCCGGCCGCTCAACCCCCCGGTCTACGACATCCTCGCGCGCGACAAGGTGCTGTTCCACACCCTCGCCCGATCCCTGGAAATCCCCGTGCCCGAGATCGTCGCCACCGTCGCGCCGGGAAACGCACCCAGCCTGGGGCAGCGCCTGACGAGCAGCGTCGACCTGCGCCGCTTCCTGAGCGTGCCGGGACGCGCCAACCTCTTCCTCAAGCCGGCCGATGGCGCGGAAGGCGAAGGTGCGCTCGCGCTGGGCGAGCGGGTCACCGAGACACCGAGCTGGCGCCGCCTGCCCGGCGGCGAGGCGATCGCGCTCGAGGCGGTGGTAAGGCACATCGAGGCGGCCGGCCCCACGGCGCGCTTCGTCATCCAGCGCCTGCTGCGTCCGCATCCCGAGATGGCCGAGATCGTCCCCGCCGTGTGCCCCACGGTGCGCATCCTGACACTGGCCGAGGACACCGCCGTGGTCGTCGTCGCGGCGGTGCTGCGGTTGGGCTTCGGGCGGCTTCCCACCGACAACTTCACCGGCGGCGGCGTGGTGGTGCCGATCGACCCGGAAAGCGGGATGCTCGGACTGGCCGCCTACCTGGAACGTGACCTGCCGCGGCACCAGCGGACCCATCCTGCCACCGGAGTCGCGATCACCGGTCGCGTCCTGCCCTGGTGGCCCGAGATCGCCACCCTGGCGCGCAACGCGGCGGCGAAGATGCCCTATCTGCGCTGCATCGGCTGGGACGTCGCGGTGACCGATGAAGGCCCGCTGGTGATGGAGGCCAATACCCATCCGCGCTTGCGAACGCTGCAACTCGCCCACGACCGCGGATTGCTCGCGGGACCGCTGGGCCGGGCACTCGCCCCCCACGACGGCATCGCCCGCTCCGGCCTGAGGGTGGGCGGGAACAGCAGCGGCTTCGGCGCCCCATCCCCGGTCACGCAGCAGGCGCCGGTGCGATGAGCGGCGCGCCGAGCGCGCCGAGACTGGCGTTGAGCCGGGTCACCAGCGGGGCGGGAATGGCGTGCTCGGGGTGCGTCGCGGCGAGGATGGAGGCCTCGAGCCGCGCCGCGTCGACCCCGGCCACGGCCTCCTCCAGGGCGGCGCGGCCGGGCTCGCCGGAAAACCGAAGGCCGGGGTTTCGCGCGAGCAGCAGGGAGAGCGCCAGCGCGCACTCTTCGCGGGTGCCGACGCACTCCCACGGCCGCACTGCGCCCCTCACCAGATCCAGGATGTGCCGGCGGATGACGGGCCGCTGCAGGATGTCCTCGCCGAACACCAGCGCAACCTGCTCCGACGTCAGGAAGGGATAGAGCGCCAGCGCGGTGAACGCGCACTTCGGGCAGGCCTTGCACCACGTCCCCGCCCGGATGCCGTTGTTGCAGCTGATGAAGTGCGGCAGATAGGTGGAGTGTCCGGCAAAGAGACGCGCGAGCTGCAGGTCGTGGAAGGGCCGCAGGATGCTGAACACCCGGATGTCGGGGCTCACGCAGCGGGACACGAAGTCGGCGAAGCCGCGCTCGAACGCGAACGACTTGGTGTATTGGTGGTTCACCTCGAAGCCCCGGTGGCGGACGTTGCCGAAGTTCGCCGAGCGCTCGTTGCCGGCCGCCACGTAGCGCCTGCCGGTGAGCATCGCCACCAGCACGCCGATGGCAAGCACGATCGAGGTGTGCGGCACGTGGCCCCAGGGGTAGGCGCGGTGCCGGTCGATCTCCTCGTCCACCTCGTAGCCGACCTCGATCGCGTCCGGGTTGCCCGATAGCGCCACCACCCGCCGGCGCGTGGCGTTCGGCCGGATGGTGAGCCAGGTGAAAGGCTGGCCGCCGGCCTTCAGGAGCTCCGCGGCCACGATGGTGTCCTTGCCGCCGCCGTTGAGCATCAGCAGCTCTTCGCGCGCAGCGAGCATCATCGGCGCCGGGGGGCGCTCACCGTTGGCCTCCACGCGGATCGGCCGGGACGGATCCAGGCCCTGGAGGTAGCGGAATTCGCCCAGCCCGCCGCGCAGGAACTCTCCGAAGAAGGCGCGTGCGCGTTCGTCCAGCGGCGCCGTCCCGACCCGCACGGTGGCAAAGTCGCTCAGCTTGAACAGAAAGGGCGCAAACGCCAGGCCGATGGCGGTGAGCACCTGGGCCCGCGCGCCCTCGGGCAGGGCGGGAAGACCTGCCGCGAGCGGAGCCGGCAGAACCATGTGGATGCGATAGCGCCGGCCGCGCGCCGTGTAGGCGAACTCGACTCCCTCCCCGTCCGGCCGGGCTGCAGCCAGGACGAGTGTGCGACGGCGCGGCGGAGGGTCCGAGAAGAGGTTGCGTACCGACCGGACGAAGCGCTTGGTGCCGTAGGAGACGGAGGCCATCGACGCGGCGCTCCGCTCACTCGCCCATGGAGGCAGCGGCGGCCGCAGCCGGGCGTCCCGCGAGGCCCCTCACCTCGGTGCGCAGCAGCGCCATGCCGCGCTCGATGCTGCGCACCAGCAGCGCCTCCTGCTCTGCCGACAGGCGTGCCAGGACGAGCGCGCGTCCGCTGCGCTCGTCGCCGGGCGGGCGGACACCGATTCGCACGCGGGTCACCGCGTCGGTCCCGAGTGCCCCGATCACCGAGCGCACCCCGCGGTGGCCGGCATCGCCGCCGTTGCGCTTGAGGCGCACGTCGCCCAGCGGGATATCGATGTCGTCGTGCACCAGCAGGCAGCGCCGCAGGTCGGCGCCGGTACGCTGCAGGAAGGCGCGCAGTGCCGTTCCGCTCTGGTTCATCGGGACGCCGGGAAGGAAGAGGGTCACCGGCGTCTGCTCGATGATGACGCGGGTCACCAACCCTTCCGATTGCGCCTGCCATTCCGAGTGGGACGCCTGCGCCAGCTCTTCCAGGAGCCGGCGGCCGGCATTGTGCGGCGTACCGCGGTGACGCTCGCCCGGGTTGCCGAGCCCGACCAGGACCGGCGGCGCGTCCTCCAGGACCGTGACCGTGCCCGACGCCGAGCCCGACGCGTCGACCTGCGACGGCCCGCCGGGGATGGACAACTGCGGACAATGCCCGCAGAAGGTGAGCATGCCGCAGCGATCGCGCCAGCACTGCACCAACCCCTCCCGATCGAGAACGAGCCGTCCCAGATGATCGGCCCTGTTGCTGCCCTTGAGCAGCACGAGATCGCCGGCACGCAGCTCGGTGCGCAGGAAATGGGCTGCGGCGCGCAGGTCGGTGAAGGCGTTGAGCGACTGCGACTCGGTGAGATCCCCCGCACGCAAGGCGTGCAGTGCGTCCGGCCCGACGAACACCACCACGTCGGCCACCTGCAGGGCCTCCCGTGCCGCGCGCGCGTAGCGCCGCGCGGGCGAGCTGGGGGAGTCGGCGATCGTACCGATGACCGCGACCTTGCGCGCCGCACGCGCCTCGCCGAGGAAGGCGAGGGGCAGGCCGAGCGACCAGTGCGGCGCCTTCCAGTCGTCGCGAAGGAAGGTGACCCCGTCCGAGCTGCGGACGATCTCCATGCGCCCTTCCGCCGGCCGAGCCGCAGCGAGCGCCGCCACCGCCGCATCGAGGGGTACCCCGGCCGCGATCCCGACACCGAGCGCCGCCAGGACCGGCAGCGCGAGATGCTTGCCATGGAGTCCGGTGTAGACCTCGAAGACCTCGCCGCCGTACTCCACCTCCAGGGTGAGCGGCTCGGGGTAGGCCGAGCGTACCGAGCGCAGGCGCAGCGTGGCCTCCTCCCCCTGGCCGATCCAGATCACCCGGCATGCGCAGCGCTCCCCGATCGCGCGCACCAGCGGGTCGTCGATGTTGAGCACCGCCGCCCCGTGCCGAGGCACCGCGGCCACGAGTTTCCCCTTTTCCGCGGCGATCGCCTCGACACTGCGGAAAGCGCTGTAGTGGTCGCGGGCGACCATGGTGAGCACCGCGATGTCCGGCCGCAGCAGGCGTACCGGCCGATCGAGAAAACCGGGTCGCGAGGCCGACACCTCCGCCACGCAGTACCGATGGCGACGCGTGGTGGCGAGGATGGTTTCGGCCACACCCGTGGGCCGGTTGTTCGAGCGCAGCGTACGCTGGCACGGCCCAGCCGCCTCGAGCACCAGCGCGGTGAGGTCCTTCGCGGTCGTCTTGCCGGCGCTGCCGGTGATGCCGACGAAGGTGACCCGCGGCAGGCACAGCCGGTGCAGCAATGCGCGCATGTAGAGCTGCACGTAGTTCGACTGCCAGCGCACGTCGCGCCACATCGTCCTGATTCGCTCCGGCCCGACCCGCAGCATAGTCACCGCCTCCCCGCGACAGCCCCCGAGTCAGCGATCATGAGCCGGCAGTGGTCGCTTCTCCAATCCCCGATGGGCGGTAGATTTCGGGCACGGGCGTGTCGCCGACCACCGCGCGCACGCTCTCGCGCGCGAGCGAGGCGGCGCGAGCCAGCGCCGGGGCCAGCATCGTCTCCTCGTCGGGCTGGAAGCGTTCGAGCACCAGGGCGCGGGCGCGGCGCAAATCGCCGTGGCGGCGCACGCCGATGCGGATTCGGACCAGTCCGCCCGTGTCGAGGCCGGCGAGGACGGAACGCACCCCCTTGTGCCCCCCGTCGCCGCCCTCACGCTTCACGCGCACGTCGCCGAGCACCAGGTCCACGTCGTCGTGCACCAGGATGCAGCGGTGCGCCTCGCACCCCATACGGGCGAGGAAGGCCTGCACCGCCGAACCGCTGCGGTTCATCGCCACCCCGGGCTGGAGCAGCATCACCTCCTTGCCATCCAGTTTCGCCGCCGCGACCAGGCCTTCGGGCGCAGGCTCCCACGCGGCGCCGGCCGACTCGGCCAGGATCTCCACCGCCCGCTGGCCCACATTGTGCGGAGTCGCACGGTACCCATCCCCCGGATTGCCGAGGCCGACCACCACCGCCAGCCCGGTCCGGGAAGGCGACGGGACCGGTGGCTCGGGCCGGATCATGCCCGCCGCAGCGGGCGCGCCGTCCCCGGCACGCAGGCTCGAGCAGGTCTCGCAGAACATGCTGCGCCTGCAGGTGCTGTCCCAGCAACTGACGGGCTCGAACCGGTCAAGGATGATGCGGGTGAGATGATCGGCCTTGTGCGAGCCCTTCACCAGCACCAGGTCGCCGGGGCGCAGAAGCTCGCGCAGCTGTGCCGCGGCGTCGCCGATGTCGGGGAAAGCGAGCAGTGCCCGGTCGTCCGGATGGCGCCGGGCCTTGAGCGCACGCAGCGCGTGGGGCCCGACGAACACGACGAGCTCTCCGATCTCCAGGGCCTGACGCGCGATCTTCGGGTAGAGCTTGGAGGCGGACAGGGAATAGTCCGACAGGGTCCCGATGATGAGGACCTTGCGCTGCGCGTTCGCCTGACGCAGGAACTCGAGGGGTGCATCGAAGGACCACAGCGGTGCTTTCCAGTCGTCACGCAGGAAGACCACCCCGTCCGGAGCCGGCAGCACCTGCATCCGTCCCGGCGTGATGACCGCATCGGCCAACGCCGTGATGGCGGTCGCTAGCGGCACGCCCGCCGCGACTCCGACGCCGAGCGCAGCGAGCACGGGCAGCGCCAGGTGGGTGCCGTGCAGACCGGTCCTGACCTGATGCCGCTCGCCCCCATGCTCGATTGTGAGCACGAGCGGCTCGGGATAGCGCGAGCGCGCCTCGACGAGCCGCAGGGTGGCTCCCTCGCCCGTTCCGATCCAGATCACGCGCCGTCCGCAGGCTTCGCCGATCGCCCGCACGCGGGGATCGTCGATGTTCAGCACCGCAACGCCATCGGCCGGCAGGGCACTGACGACCTTGCCCTTCTCCTCGGCGATGGCGTCGACGCTCTTGAAAGCCGTGTAGTGGTCGCGCGCCACCAGAGTAAGGACCGCGATACGCGGACGCACCAGACGCAACGGTCGGTCGAGCTTTCCCGGACCGCCGGCCGAGAGCTCCACCACGCTGAATCGGTCCCGCGGCCGGGTGGCGAGGACCGTCTCCGCCACCCCGACGTGCTCGTTCGTGGAGCGGTCGGTGCTGCGGCAAGGGCCGACCGCGCCGAGTACGGCCGCGCTCAGGTCCTTGGTCGCGGTCTTGCCGGCACTGCCGGTGATCCCGACGAACGCGACCGAGCCCAAGCGCTGCCGATGAACGAAGGCGGGCAGCAGAAAGCGCCAGTATTCGGCATGCCACGCCGCCCCCCGGCGCCAGCCGTCCACCTTCGCGAGCAGGCGCCGGGCGTAAGCCGTCCAAGCCGGCTTCCTGCAGTCGAATGCTTCGGACATCGCCCCCCCCTGGGATTCGCTGCCTGCGAAAACGCGCGGCGACAAGTCCGGCATACGCCGCGCCCGCCCCCTACCGGCGCTTCGGTAAGCATAGCGCAGGGGCACCACAATGCCGCAATACTCGATCCAGAGTATGCCCGGTGAGTCAGACCCGCCGCTTGCGCACGAGCGCTCCCAGGAAGCTGCGCCACTGCATGAAGTAAAGCCGCCGATCGCCCGGAAAGTACAGGTCGGAGCGAATCGCCGGATGCAGGAATCGCGCGAACCAGCCGGCTACGCTGCGGAGCTTGGTGCCGGCGCCCAGGTCGGGATCGCGCCAGCGCGAGAGCACGTAGCCGACCTCGAAGGGGATCGTATAACGGCACTGCAGGCCGAGCGGGAAGCGGGTCTTCGTCTCGGGAACGCCGCCATGCCGGGCGTCGAGCAGCATCGCCGGATAATCCACCCCGGCGTACAGTGCGAGATGGAGCGCGGCCCAGAAGCGGGCGTTGAGCTCGATGAACCAGAACCGGTCCGAGACCGGATCCCAGCGGTACTCGAGCATCGCCACTCCATCCCAGCCGAGCTGCCGGAGCTTGGCACGGGCGTCTTCCATCATCGCCCCATGCCACCAGCTCTCGCGGAGCGAGCAATAGCCGCCGGTGTGGGGCACCTCGTGCAGGCAGCGGTTCATGAACTCCTGGACGATTTCCCCGCGGTGCACCAGGAAATAGGCACCCGTGCCCTGACCGGGGACGAAACCCTGCACCAGCACCCGTGCGTAGCGCCGTCGCAGCTCGCGGATGCGCGCGAGCGCAGCGTCCACGCTCGTCTCGCGGGCTACCATGTTGTCGCTGCCCTCGCGGTCGTCCGCGCCGTCTCCCTTCACGAACAGCGGCAGGCCGAGCGCCGCGAGCGCCTCGACCGAGGGCTCGGGGTCGCCCTCGCGCAACAGCAGGGTCGGCGGCAGATGCGCGGCGCTCTGCGGACTCGCCAGCAGACGTTCGATGACGGTCGCCTTGCTGAGACAGCCGTACACGCGCTCCACGTCCGGAGGCACCGGCAGAAGGGACGCGTACCGCCCGAAGACCGGCCGCACCGCGAGCAGGAATCCCTCGCTCGGGACGATGCAACGGATGTCGTGGTCGGCCACGTAGCGCGCCAGCCAGTCGAGGAAACCGGGGTCGTCGTAGCTCGGGCACACGGCGGCGCGCGTCGCAAAGCGCGACGCGAGGCCCAGCGCATCGGGCCGGGCGGAGCATGCATGCACCGGGTAGCCCGCCCGTCCGAGCGAGCGGATCACAGCGATCATCCCGATCGCTTCGACGTCGGGCACCAGCACCGGCAGTTGCGCCCGCCGCTCGGGCGTCATCGCCGCCCCCTTCACCGGCCGCGCTCCCGCCGGAGGAACGCCTCCGGCGTCATCCGTCCCGACGAACGGCGACCGAAGCGCTCGCGTTCGAAGAGCACGTCCACACAGCGGAACCCTACCCGCTCGGCCACCGCCCGCGACACGGCATTGTGCGACTCCATGGCGGTGTAGACGTGGCGGGTGCCCGGGAGCGCCGCGGCGTCGGAAACGCGCCGGCGCATGGAACGCTCGTGCAGCCCGGTACCTCGGGCGGCCGGGTGGGTATAGGCATTGAAGAGCACCGCGCTTCCCGGCGGGAATCGGTAGGTCTGGCCGACGTAGGGAAAGCGCGCCTCGTCCTGGCGGGGCACCAGCCACCCGTAGTGCACCAGCACACCGTCCCGCAGCGCGGTGTAGACCCGCATCCCCTCCGCGATGCGGCAGCGCGCTTCGTCCATGAAGGCCTCCCGGGACAACCAGCGCTCGGTCTGCGAAAAGCGTGCGAGGTGATCGAGATCGTTGCAGGCGAGCCCGTCGTCGCCGTCGGCAGGCGGCACGGTCTCCGCATCGATGCGCAGGATGAGGAGATAGCGGGTGCTCCAGGCCCAGCGCAGCAGGGCGAGGTTGGCGAGTTTGCGGCGGGCGCGCCGCCAGTGGTCCTTGATCAGGCGCGCCACAGCGGTTCCAAAAGGGTGCGCGCGCCCTGCCCACAGCAGATCTGCGCGCCGATGATGTCGGGATTGGAATTGGATTCGATGATCACCACGCCGTCGGCAGAAGGAGCGATGTCCCATCCGAGCAGGGGCAGGTCGGGGAACGCGGCCGACGCCCGCCGTGCCAGCCCGGCGATCTCGCCCCAGTCGGGCACGTACTCGCCCGCGATGGGGTTCCCCGTGTCCGGATTGCGCTCGAAGCGTTCCAGCGCGTGCGCCAGCGCCGGGTTGCGCCGCCCCCAGGCAGGCCCGAGGCGTCCGGTGGCGATGTCCACCGGCGCGATCAGGTTGCCCCGCGTGCCGCCGGAGAAGTTGTCGCAGACATTGTCCCCTGCCGGAATGCGCAGCAGCGCGTAGGGCAGCGTGCAGCCGTCGGGCTGGGCGAGGGTCACGATGCGTATCGTGGCGAGCGCCCGGCCGGAGCCGAGCTGCGCCACCAGTGGATGCGGCGGCACGAAGGCCTGCACCAGATAGTCGTCACGCTGCATGTCGCCATGCAGCGATTCGGCGAAGGCCGGAACGTCGATCGGACGGCCGGCGAGATCGAAAGCGTCGCCGCCTTTCAGCGCGAGGAAGCGCACGCCGGTGCCCAGCGCGTCGTTGCGCGGCTTCAGGATGAGACGCACCTCGCCGCGGCTGCGGAAGTAGGCCAGGACGGCGTCGAGGTCGGTCAGCAGCTCGAATCCCCCGGCATCGCGGGGCGCGCGCGAGGACAGGATCGCGAGCAGCGGCGGCGTGGGCAGCCCGGCCGCGGCGCATTCGCGATGGAAGAGCAGCTTGTCCTCCACCAGGGGCCGGCAGTGATCGGGGTTCACCCGCGCGATGCAAGCGGTGGTCTGCTTCTTGGTGCGATAGTCGCGCAGGCGGCCGAAGGGGGTGCGGTGCAGGCCGAACAGCGCATATTCGCCCGCCGACAGGCCGTACAAGGCCCGCGTCGCGAGCATGCGCAGCAGCGCCGCGTGGGGGCTGGCGCCCGCCAGGCTCGCCACTTCGGCGGCCGTGCGCCGGTAGTCGCGCCACTCCCTCAGGCCCGGCATGCTGCCCTCGCCCGGGTCACTGTCCGGCCGTCCGGCCTGGGCGCGCGGCCCGGTGGCGATAGGCCCACACGGTGGTGTCGTCGATGACGACGAGCGCGTTGTGCACGGGATCGACGTAGGCGAGCATCCGGGCACCGGTCGGCATGGGATCGCCACGCGGCGCAAGCCGGGTCCACTTCCGCGCATCCGGGTCGTAGGCCCATACCGCCTTCCCCCGGAAGTCGACCAGCAATCCATGCCCGCTCGCCGGATCGTGGAGGAAGATGCTGCGCGCGTCGTGCCCCACCGGAGCCTCGTCCGACTCCGCATCGGCGGCGGCGACCCGCGTCCAGCGCTTGCTGCGGACGTCGAAGTGATAGGTGTTGCGCTTCCACTGCGCCACCACGAGGCGCCGCTTCGGGTCGTAGTAGCCGACCAGCTCGCGGGAGGGAGCCTGTGCGGCGAAGTCGCCGCTCCCGGCATTGGCCTTGAGGTCGGACCAGCTTCCGTCCTCGGGCCGATAGAGCCAGGTCTGGCGCATCTGCCAGTTGTTCATGTGCCAGATGGCGCCCCCGAGCTCGGGCACGTACTCGAGCAGGGCGCCGGGCGGCACCCGCGGCCAGGGGCGCTCGGTGCGCACGAAGGCCCACTTGCGCGCCGCCGGATCGAAGGCCCACAGCGGCGGCCCCTTGTAGCGCTCGGCCGGATCGCCGCCGAGCTCGCGCACCGCCTCGTCCTGCTTGGTCGGCCAAGGATTCATGAAGAGCAGGCGCCGGTGCACCGGATCCCAGGTGAGCCCGGACCAGGTGTGCCCGATCACCGCCGGGCCGCCGCGCTCGGTCACGAGGATTCCGTCGCGAAAGCGCACGTCGCTCGGATCCTCTCCCAGGCCCAGGTAGCTGCGCGGGTTGTCCGGCGCGTACAGCAGGCGCCAGGCCATCGCGGCGAGGTCGAACTCCCACACGTCGTTCAGGCGATGCGGCGTGTTGTGGTTGGCGCCGGTGAACAGAGCGGTGCCGCGGTCGGGCACCCAGACCATTCGGACCGAGTAGTCGCGGCTGCGCGGACCGGTGCGGTGCAGATCGAAGCGGCGGGCGATGTCGTTGAACTCGCCCTCCACCCGGGCGCGCCCGAGCAATATCGCCTGCCCTTCGGCGAGCGCGTCGAGCCGGCGCACCGCCTCCTCGCCCGCACGGGCGGGCGATGTGGCGCAAAGGACGAAGGCGAGCGCCGCGAAGAGCGCACTCAGGCTCGCTCTCACGGCGCCACCGGCCCGATATAGCGGCTCGCCACCACGATGTTGTCGATGTAGAGGCTCATGTCGCGGGGCGAAGGCCGGGTGCCGCCGTGATAGACGTTGAGCCAGATGCTCTGGATGCGGATCGACTCGATGTCGCGGAAACCGAGGCCGTTGCGCTCGTAGACGAGTTGCCCGTCGATCCAGGCGCGGAAGCTGCCGTCGCGCTGGCCGGGGGTATTGAGCCGCACGTACTGCTCGACCGCGTACCACTTGTTGTTGCGCAGGAGCCCCGAGGGGCCCAGGTTCCAACCCCAGTGGTTGCCCGAGTACCCCTTCATGTCGGCATGATAGACATAGGACCCGATCGGTGTGGCCTTGCCGCCGAAGGGGGAAATCGTCATGGGCGAGAACAGGCCGCGCACCGACCAGCCGTTGGTCCCGTCGGAGCGGCGCATCCCCCATCCGCCCTTGCCGTAGGTGCCCGCGATGCCGGGCAGCTTGCCGCCGTCGAGGTCGGGACTCCAGTCATCGCCGAAACGCAGGTAGTAGCGGAAGTAGACCTCCTCGGGCTCGCTGCCGGTCTGCCTCTCGAAGAGGTAGCGCAGGTTGAGCGCCGTGTTCTCGCCCTTCTTGAGCGTGGTCTTGAGCGCCTTGCCGGCGAACGGGACGAAGCCGTTCTCGGAATCCTCGCTCACCACCTCGTAGGACCCGGTGTTCGTGAGCCGCCTCCATTCCTGCCGCCAGTCGTCGTCCTCGAAGCTCACCGCCGCGATGACGGCCGGATCGCTCGCGATGTCCCGGTCGCCCTTGTAGCGCGCCGCGATCCCCTGCTGCGCCTCCTTGTTGGCCAGCGCCCAGGCGGGTGTGGGACGGAACACGCCGACGGTGAGGCCCTTGGCGTACTGCTTGAAGGAGTGGAGCCGCAGCTGGGCGGACTCCAGCTTGCGCCCGCGCGCATCCGGCAGCTTGAACACCAGCAGCGTGGTCTGGTCGCGCCCCACGCGCACCACCTTGGACGAGCCGGAGCTGCGGTGCGTCGAGCAGTCGAGGAAGGTGTCGGTCACCGGGTCGAGCCGGTCGCGGCCACCATCCGACCACTTCAGCTCGAGCACCGGTTTCTGCACACCGGCGTCGGTGCTCTCGCGGCTGTGGAACAGCACGCTGCCGTTCCCGTCGATGGCGCGCAGGAAGATGCCGGTGTTGGGATGCTCGCCCGCGACCCACTGGCGCGCCAGCCTGGTGACGTCCAGGGAGACTTCCTGCCCGCCGCGCACGGGCCGCACCTGCACGCTGGCGTAGGGGCGCTCTCCCCAGAGCTCGCCCGATGCGTCCGCCCAGTCGCCCAGCTTGCGCTGCCACGCGAGCTTGCCGGCCACCGAGTAATGCCGGCAGGTCGCCCCGCCCGGCCCGTCGGAGAGCTGCATCGGCTCGCCGCGGGCGGGTGCCGCCGGCAGGGCCGCCAACGCACCGACGGCGACGAGCCCGAGCGTGGCGTTCAGCGCCGCCCGGCCAAGCCCCTCAGCGCCTCTCGTACTCCGCCCAGGATGCTCCAGAATCCGCATAACTTCGCCTCCAGTTCGAGTTCCGACATCGACTCGCAATCAAGGATGCGACGCAGCGCGAGCGGCTCGGCGTCCTGCCCATTGAGACCGAAATCGGTGGTGGTGGCGCTGCGGATGCCCAAGCTGCGCAAGGTGTCGAACACGCGGGCATCCCACACGCCACTCGGATAGCAGAAATGCCGCAAGCTGTCGGCCGTCTCGCCCAGCGCCCCGGAGAGCGCATCGCGGTTGCGGCGCACCTCCTCGCAAAGCCTACTCCGATCGAATCCGTGCATGCGGTGTGAATGTGTATGAAGTTGTATGTCGAAACCGTCGCGGCGCGCCTGCAGCAGCTCGTCGGCGTTCATGAGGTCGAAGCGGCGGTCGGCGAGCACCGCCGCCAGATCGAACCCGAATACCGCGGCGATGCGTTCGAGCGTCTCCCAGCGCGCATCGAGCGACGGCAACGCGTCGAGATGGGCGGAAAGCGCCTCGGGCAGGCGTGCCCGCATCGACGCTTCCTCCACTTCGAACGGCGCGAGCCCCGGCACCGCGTCCCTCAACGCACCGGCAACCGGCAGCCGGGGCGACGACGCCACCATGTAACCCACCAGCACGTTCAGCACCGGCCGGCGCGCGAGCAGGTAGTAGCTCGTCACATAAACCGTAGCCGGCAATCCGTGACGCTTCAAGGCGGGCAGCATGCGCGCATAGGTGCCGTACCAGCCGTCATCGATGGTGATCACCAGCGCGCAGTCGGGGAGCGTGCCGGCGGCGAGCCGGGTGACGGCCTCGTCCAGGGGCAGGACGGGATAGCCCAGGCGTGCGAGCAGCTCGGCACGCTGCACAAAGCGCTCCGCGCTCATGAAGAGGCAGTCGCCGTAGTGCGGCGCGCCGCCCAGCCAGATCCCGTGGTAGCACAGGATGCGCAGCTTGCGCCGGGTGAGCCGGCGGCACAGCCGGAAGAGCCCGAGCGCACGGGCGAGCCCCAGCAGCCGTTCGCGCCGCGAAGGCGGCGGGGCGACGAGCGTTCCGGCTGCAGCAGTCATGCGGTCGCGGCCTCCCGTCCGACCATGTTGCGCAGGAGGCGGAACATGAAGGCATGACGGCCGTTGTCCCACGGCGTGAAGCGCGGCAGCCGGAAGCGATCGGTATCCGGACCGGCCACGCCCCAATCGGTGGAAAAAGCCGCTTCGAAGCCCGCCCGGCGCACCAGCTCGGCGTGCTCGGCGGTGTAGTCCGTCCCCGTCTTCCCGTTCGGGTAGGCGAAAAGCCGGATCCGTTCGCCGAGGATCTCCTCGAGCCGCGCCTTGCCGTCGACGATCTCGCGCTCCGCCTCGGTACGCGACAGCGAGGCGAGAATGGGATGCGAGCAGGTGTGGCCGCCGATGACCATGCCGGCCGCGCGCAGGGCGCGCACCTGATCCGAGCGCATCATCAGCCCGGCCTGCGGCTCGGCGCGGGCCGCATCGCCGATGGCGGCCACTAGCTCGTTGCGCTCGGCCGGGGGACGGTACTTCACCTCGCTCAGGATGCGGACGGTGGCTTCACGCCTGGCCTGGGGGTTGGAGAGCCGATGCGTGCCCAGCCCGAGGGCGGTCAGATCGAGCTCGTCGTCCGGGCAGTGGCGCAAGGCCAGACCGATGGCGTCGTTCCACATCACCCCACCGTCGAGAAAGTCGGTGGCGATGAAAAAACCGGCGGTCAGCCCGTGACGCTGGAGGATGGGCAGCGCGACCTCGGCATTGTCGGCGTAGCCGTCGTCGAAGGTGATGGCGAGCGCCCGTGCCGGAAGCGTGCCGTTCGCCAGCCGGGACACCGCCTCGTCGGGCGACAGCACGTTGAAGGCGCCCGCCACCCATCCCAGGATCCGGTCGAACTGCTCGGCCACCAGCGCCCGCGGCGCCAACGGATCGTACTTCGCCCGCACCCGGTGAAAGATGAGCACCGACAGCTTCCCGCGCGGCCCGGGCGGGGAAACCAGGCGGCCGACAGTGCGCAACAGGATCATGCGGCCGCTCCTAAAGGCATGGTCGCGTCGCCCCGGGTCACTTCAAGCCTCCCGCGAGCTGCGGGCTGCCGGGCGGCGTCGCGCCCGCCGTATCCGCCTCGGCGGGCGCTGCCCGCTTGTCCAACTGCAGGTTCAGCCATCGCTGGGTCACCACCATCATGATCAGGAGGTTGTAGGGGAAGTCGAAATAGGCGAGGCTCAGGAAGGCGCCGCCCACGGCGAAGCCCACCAGCGACACCTGGCACATCCCCGCCAGGTGGAAAACCCACTCGAACCGAGGATCGCCGCGCGTACGTCTTCGCAGGCGCGAGGCCTCGCGCCAGGTGAGCAGCCAGATCGTGACGAAGAGGATGAGCCCGACCCAGCCGTGCTCGCCCAGCACCTGGAAGTAGATGCTGTGCGCGGCGCGGATGATGGACGGATCGGAGGCCCGCCGTTCGGCCGGGATGGGCGCGTACATCGCCCAGGTCGTGGTGTTGTACATGTCGAAGCCGGCGCCGGTGAAGCGGTCATTGGCGACGTTGAACGCGGTCTCCCAGGCGTTGAGCCGCCCCACCGCGGAGGAGTCCTCCTCGTACTCGGTGATCGAACGGATGCGCTCCTCGAGCGACCACGGCATGAAGGAGATCATGGCGATGGCCGCGACCACCGCCCCGGTTCCGAACAGCAGCTTCTTCGGCGAGCGCAGCCACAACACGAAGGACATGACCGCGATGGCGAGGAAGGCGCCGCGAGACTGGGTGCCGAGCACCGCGACCGCGGAGAGCAGCATCGCGACCACCAGCCCTCGGCGCACCCACACGTGCTCGGTGGTGAGCCGCAGGTAATACAGCAGCGGGATGGTCATCAGGATCGCCAGACCGACCTCGTTGTTGCCCTGGATGAAGCCGCCGGGCCCCCACACCATGCCGCCACCGCCGGTGCGGATCGTGTACAGCCCCCCCTTGATCCCGAAGAAGGCGAGCGAGAGCGCGTTCACCCACACGAAGACCTGGATATGCTTCTTCTCGTGCAGCACTGCGAGGGCCACCAGCGTCATCAGCTGGATCTTGATCACCTTCTCCAGCTGCTCGAACGAGCTGCCCGGAAACACGGCGAAGGCGGTGGTGATGCACATCCACACGATGAACGCGATCAGTACCTTCACCGTGCCGGAGCTCGGCAGGCGCACCGGGTCGCGGGTGGTGAAGAGCGCGATCAGCGTCGTGCCGGCGGCAATCGCCGCGAAAGGCGCGCTGTAGGCGAAGCCCCAGGACAGCCGGTGCGGGTTCATGACGCTGAGCCAGGTCCACAGCATCACCCCCATCCAGGCGTGACGCAACACGAAGGGCAGTACGCCCACGACGATGGCGGTGACGAGGACGTCACGAATGGGCATGGGCCATGCTCTCCTGATGCTGCGGGTCCACCCGGCTCACGACATACCGGAACTTGCCGGACTTCTCCGGCGCGATGTAGGGGACGCGACGCACTGCGACCTCGACGGACTCGCCCAGGCGCGCCTTGAAGTCGCGCACGATGCGCGACTCGTGCTCGGGGCCGAAGGGCGGCACGGCGACGAGCTCGACCTCGGTGCGGTCGAGGGACTGCTGGACGATGCGGAAGGCCTCCACGCCCGGCAGGTCGCGTATGGTGTAGATGAGCGCGAGCCCGTGCATGACGGTGCCGTCGCGCGCCACCACGAAGTCGGTGCTGCGCCCCTGTACCTCGGCGAGCACCGGCAGCGTGCGGCCGCAGGTGCAGGCGTTGTCGCCCAGCACGCCCACATCGCCGGTGCGGTAGCGCACGAAGGGGAAATCGCCGGTGGCCATGTGGGTGACCACGATCTCGCCCGCCTCGCCCGGCGCGGTGGGCGAGCCGTCGCGGCGTACGGTCTCGACGACGATGTCCTCGGCGCTGATGTGGAGGCTCCCGGCCGGGCACTCGTGGGCGATGAAGCCCGCGTCGCGCGCGCCGTAGCCGTTGGCGACCGGGCAGCCGAAGGTGGTGGAGATGATCTCGCGCTGGGTATCGTACAGCCGCTCGGAGGTCACGAAGGCCACGCGGATGCCGAGATCGTCGAGCGCGACGCCCTTGCGCCGGGCATGCTGCGCGATCAGCGCGAGGCTCGAGGGGTAACCGAAAAGCATCGCCGGGCGCACCCGCCGGATGGTGGCGACGAAGCGATCCAGGTTGGCCGGCGACATCTCGAACGCCGGCAACAGGTGACTTCTGAGCAGCCCATCGCGCAGCCGGCGGATGCGGTCCTGGGCGCCCAGCTCGATGGGGCTGCCCCACACCACCAGCTCGGGGTCGCCGATATCCACGCCCCACCAGCGCGTGGCGCGCCACTTGGCCGCCACGTCGTGGCTCTTGCGCTCGCGCCCCATGTAGAAGATGAGCGGCTCGCCGGACGAGCCGCCGGTGTTGTAGCGGGTGAGCGGTCCGTGGCCCTCGGCCTTGAAGGCCTCGCCGTAGGCGCGCAGTTCCGCCTTGGACAGGAGCGGGAGCCGTCCGAGCGACGCGAGCGAATCCACCCGCGCCGGGTCGAATTCGAGGGCGCGGAAGCAGTCCCGGTAGTAGGGCACGGTCCGGCCGACGTGGGCCAGGAAACCGCGCAGGCGCTCCACCCGGAATGCCTCGAGGCGGGCGGCGGGCCACCACTGGCTCGCCTCCAGGCGCTCGTGCAGCGCCACCGTCGAATGCCCCTTGAAGCGCTCGTGGAGCGGAAAGATCAGTCCGGTGCAGAGTTTCGTGTACAGGCTCATCGCCCCCTCCCCGCGACCGCGCGGTAGGTGGCGAGCCAATGCGTGCGCACCACCGGCCAGGCGTACTCGGCGGCGGCGGCGATTCCCGCGGCGCGCAACCCCGCGGCGAGCCTGCGATCCGCCAGCACCCGCGACACCTCGGAGGCCATCGCCGCCGCGTCGCCCACCGGCACCAGGAGCGCCGAGACGCCGTCTTCCACCATGTCGGGAATGCCGCCCGCGTCGGTGCTCACCACCGGCACTCCGCTGGCAAACGCCTCCAGGATGGAGATGGGCATGTTGTCGACCGTGCTCGGATTCAGCATGCAGTCGGCCGAGGCGTAGAGCTCGGGGATGTCGGCATTGTCGATGCGCCCGGGAAAGCTCACGCAGCCGGCGATGCCCAGCTGCGTGGCGAGCAGCTTCAGCCGCCCGCGCTCCGGCCCCGTGCCGGCCACCGTGAGGCGCGCCCCGGGATAGGTCTCGCGGACCCGCGCGAAGGCTCGCAGCGCGGTCGGGATGTCGTAGATCGGCTCCAGGTTGCGCGTCACGACGAGATGCGGAGCGCTCCCGAAGTCGCGCGGCGGCACCGGGGCGAAGCGCGACAGGTCGACGATGTTGGGCACGATCTCGGCAGAAAACCCGTGGCGCGCGAATACCCGCTGCAGAAAGCGCGAGGGGGTCACCACCGCCTGCGCGGCACGCAGCGTGGCGAACACGTGGCGCGGCGCGCGGGCGAAGAACTCCGCCGCGTGTCCGCCCCGGTAGTTCACGATGACCGGCCTGCCGCGCACGCGCGCGATCCAGATCGCCGGCGCGGCGAAAAGATGCCAGGCCCAGCCGGAGTTGGCGAGCACGTGGATCACCCCGCAGCGCCCGGCCACAGTCCACAGGCGGGCGAGGTAGGGCAGCAGCCGGGCGAGCGCGCGCACGAAGGGAAGGCGTCCGACCCAGGCCGGCCGGTAATCGGCGTTGGTGCGCACGACTTCCACCTGTACGCCCTCGGCGCCGAGCAGGCGCGCGAGCTGCTCGCACTGGTTCGCCATGCCCCCGGCGGGCGGCGGCAAAGGCCCGACCAGGCACACGGGGGGCAGATCCGCCGTCGGCACGGCGGCATGCAGCATCCTCGCCGCCGGCGCGTTCACGTCCAGCCTCCCACTGCGCGGCGCGCCCGCAGCCAGCCCCCCAGGCACACCAGCGCTCCCACCAGGGCGACGAGCGCCGTCACGAGCGCTCCGTGGACCCGCCACTTCAGGCGCTGCATGACCGCCAGCTCCTCCGCGTTGGCCGCGTCCGGCAGCACACGGATGCGCGGATGCACCCCCTGGGCGATGCCGCCCAGCTGCTCCAGCGAGCGCGATAACGGGCCCAGCACCTGCACCAGCCCGGCGCGCTCGTAGTCGAAGACGTTGTTGCCCCACCACAGATACCACTCGTCCAGCCCCCGCAGGTAGAACTCCCGGGCCTTCGATTCGTACTTGAATACCGGGCGCGCGGCCGGCTCGATCGTCACCAGCCGCACCGCCGCCTGATCCGCCCGCATCGCGCGGCGGAAGGCCTGGGCGGAGAGCGGATCGCCGGCCGCGTCGGTCGCGTAGAGGTTGTGGAAGACGTCGATCATGCGCCACTGCCCGCTCCCGCGATCCCACACCTCGTTGAAGACGTGGCCGCGCCCGCCGAAGCCGTCGAAGGAGAAGGCCCAGGCGCGCACCTCGAGACCGGCCGCGATCGCGAGCGCCGAGAACACGTCGGCGTAGTCGCCGCAGTAACCCTCGCCTTCGGCACGGATGCGCGCATAGGTCTCCTCCAGGTTGGACTGGATCGGCCGCCCCACCCGCCCCTGGCGATTCTCCAGGAGATGGCGCGCGATGCCGAGGGCGCGCTCCCAGTCCGAAGGCAGCGTGCCGAGCTCCAGTGCCGCCGCCCGCTCGGCGAAGCGGGGATCGACCGGTCCGCGCTCCACCTGGAAGTCCGCCGGCCGCTCCGCCGGCGTCCAGTCGAAGCGGGTCTCGGGCGCCACGTCGAGGAGGAGCGCGTTCCTGAGCCGCACGAGCTCGGCCGAGTCGGTCAGATGCGGGGCGAGCGCCAGCACCGCCGCCGCCAGGGCGACGAGGCAGGCGGCGAATCCGAGCCGCCAGCGGCGCATCGCGGAGCTCCCCTCCCCGGCCATGGCCTTACCAGGCGAGCCCCTCGACCTGCCCGGCCAGTGCCGGGGAGGCGGGCAGGCCGACGAGGTCGAGCACGCGCTGGTCGGCGCGCACGTGGGACGCGAGCGCCTCGAGCACCACCAGGTTCGAGGCGCCGATCACCAGCATCTCGGCGTCGGCCACCACCTGCCCCAGATCGGCCCGCAGGAGCTCGCCCAAGTGCGGCAGGCGCGTCTCGATGAAGCGCTTGTTCGCGCCCAGAAGGCGCGAAAGGTGCACATCCGGATCGTAGATTGCGAGCTGCACGCCCTTGCCGATCAACTGCTCGGCGAGCATCACCAGCGGGCTCTCGCGCAGATCGTCGGTACCGGTCTTGAAGGAGAGGCCGATCAGGCCGACCCGGCGGCAGCCGGCGTCGAGCACCTTGGCGATGGCGCGCTCGATGTGGAGGCGGTTGGACGTCATGATCGCGGAGAGCATCGGCAGCTCCACGTCGTGGGTCTTGGCGAGATAGCTCGTGGCGCGCAGGTCCTTGGGCAGGCAGGAGCCGCCGAAGGCGTAGCCCGGCCGCAGGTAGGCGCGGGAGATGTTCAACTGCGTGTCCTGGCACACCAGGTCCATCACCTCGAAGGGGTCGACGCCCAGGGCCTCGCACAGGCGCGCCGTCTCGTTGGCGAAGGTGATCTTGAGGGCGTGGAAGTTGTTGCAGCAGTACTTCATCATCTCGGCGGCGCGCACCGAGGTCTCGATGAACTTGCACGGCAGATGGCCGAAGAGCTCGCGCAGGCGCTCGCCCGGCAACGGGTGGTTGGCCCCCACCACGGTGAACGGCGGCTTGTCGTAGTCGCGGATGGACGAGCCTTCGCGCAGGAACTCGGGCTGGAAGGCGAGGTGGAAATGCTCGCCGTCGCGTTTTCCGGAGCTGCGCTCGATGATGGGCCGCAGCACGCCTTCCACCGTGCCGGGCACCAGGGTCGAGCGGAACACCACCACGTGGGGCGCGTCTTTCCCGGCGAGCGCCACCCCCACCTGCTCCGCCAGCCGCAGCACCGCCCCCTGGTCCTGGCTTCCGTTGGCGGCCGACGGCGTACCCACGCACACGAGCGAGAGGTCGCTGTCCAGGACGGCGCGCACGGCGTCGGTGGTCACCGACACCCGGCCGCTCGCGGCCACGCTCGCCATGAGATCGACCATGCCCTCCTCCACCACCGGCGTCTTGCCTGCGCGGATGAGGTCGAGCTTGGCCGTATCGATGTCCACGCCGACGACTTCGTGGCCGTCGCGCGCGAGGCAGGCGAGCGATACGGCGCCCACGTAGCCCAGGCCGAAGATGCTGATTTTCATTGAATGTTTTCCTTCTGCTGGCGAACGGATGACACGCAGCGCTCGATGATGCCGTCGAGCCGCTGCATGGAGCGGGACCAGGCGTGGTGGCTCAGCATGCGGGCACGGCCCGCGGCGGCCAGGCGCTCCCGCTCGGCGGGGTTCTCCACGACGCGCAGGATGGCCTCGGCGGTGGCCTGCGGGCCGTCGGCGACCAGGAAGTGCGCCTCGGCTTCCGCATCCACGCCGCCTGCGGCGACGCTGCTCGTCACCACCGGCACGCCCATCGCCATGGCCTCCAGGATCTTGTTCTGGGTACCCCGCGCGATGGCGAGCGGCGCCACCATCAGCGCCGAGGCGCGCACCCAGGGCCGCACGTCGGGCACCGAGCCCGTCACCGTGACGCCGGGCAGCTCACCGAGCTTCTTCATCGCCGGCGACGGATCGGCGCCGACGATGAGGAGCTTCATCCCGGGACGGCGGGCCTTGAGCAAGGGCCAGGTCTCGTCGCAGAAGCGCGCCATGCACTCCTGGTTGGGGTAATAGTCCATGCGCCCGATGAAGCTTATGGTGTCGGGGTCGTAGGGCGCATCGGCAGGGCTGAAGAACTCGGCATCCACCCCGTTGGGGAACCAGTCGGTGGCCACCCCCGTGCCGTAGCTCTCGAGGGTTTCCCACTCGGCCCGGGTGGTGGCGGTGCACAGGTCGAAGCGGCGGGCCAGCCGCTTCTCCGCGGCCAGCATCTTGGTCCCTTCCAGACGGTAGCCGAGGGAGAGGGGAAAGGGCTTGTAGTTGGCGTACTCCAGCCACTTCTGCGAATCCATGTCGCCGAAATCGAGCACCTTGGGTACGCCCTTCACGTGCTCCACGTACTGCGCGACCGAGGAGCAGTGCACGAAGATGAGATCCCACTTCTTCTCTGCGAGGAGCTTGCCCACCTGGCGGGCGAGCTCCGGCGAGTAGAAATAGCCCATGGAGGACGGGGTGGGAATCGGCAGGCGCGCCACCATGCGCAAAGTCTGAACCGGATCGCTCACCAGGCCCATCTCGAAGTGCTCACAGTGGGGTGCGAGCCCGCGCCCCTCCTCCGCCTCCTCGCGGGAGCGCGCCAGCGAGCACACGGTGACCGCATGCCCCTGGGCGGAGAGGTGGCGGATCATGTTGAAGGGGCGGATCTTGCCCCCGCGCTTGGGCGGAAACGGGAAGCGGTGGCAGAGATAGAGGATGTTCATGCGACGTGACTCTTGAGCTCGGCCGCGACGTCGTCGGGGGAACGCCGGTCGAGGTGGATGCGGCTCCACACCTCGAGGTTGATGAGCGCGATCAGCGCGTCGGTGGCGTCGACCCGGTTGGCGCCATGGGCCTCGATGAGGCGCGCCACCGCCTCGGGACGGAACAGGCCGCGCGCGCGCACCTGCGCCGGCGCGAGCAGTTCGCGCATCACGGGGGCGAGCTCGCGCTTGAGCCACGCCCCCATGGGCGTACCGAAGCCGCGCTTGCCGCGCTCCAGGATGTCGGCGGGCAGCACGTCGGCGAGCGCGGCCTTGAGGAGGTGCTTCAGGCGCCCCCCCGGGAGCTTGGCCTCGGCGGGGATTTCCGCGGCGAGCTCCACGAGCACGTGGTCGAGGAAGGGCACGCGGCACTCCAGCGATACCGCCATGCTCATCTTGTCGGTGAGCAGCAGCAGGTCGTCGGGCAGCTGCGTCTCGGCATCCACCGCGAGCATGCGGTTGAGCTCGTCGCCGCGCCCGGCGGCGGCGAAGGCCGCGTCGAGCGGATCGTGGGCATCCGCGGGCATGGCCAGCAGCAGCTCGTCGACAAGCTCCGGCTCGAGGACCCCGAGGTAGCTGCGGTAGCGCGCGTCCGGGGAAAGCTCCGCGGTGGCGAGGAAGCCCTTGGCGAGCCGCAGCGCGTTGAGCACCCCGGAATGGCGGTCGCTCGGCAGGAAATCCGCGGCGCGCATCGCCAGGCGGCGCGACCAGGCGGGCAGCCGCGCGAAACGACCGGCGTAGTGGCTGCCCAGGTAGCGCCGATAGCCGCCGAAGAGCTCGTCCCCCCCCACCCCGGAGAGGATCACCTTCACGTCGCGCCGGGCGAACTCGGACACCAGCCAGGTGGTGATGAAGGCGGTATCGGCGAGCGGCTCGTCCAGGTGCCACACCAGCCGCGGCAGCAGGCCGACCACGTCGGGCCGCACCACGATCTCGTGGTGCTCGGTGCCGAAGAGCTCGGCCACCCGACGGGCGTAGGGCAGCTCGTTGTAGAGCCGCTCGGCCTCGCCCCCGTCGAAGCCGATGGCGTAGGTGCGCACCGGCTGCTCCGCGTGGCGCACCATGAAGGCCACGACGGCGCTCGAGTCGACACCGCCGGAGAGGAAGGCGCCGATCGGCACGTCGCTCACCATCTGCATCCGCACCGACTCCTCGAGCTGGCTGCGCACCCGCGCCACCCAGTCGCGCTCGGACACGCCCTGGCGCACGTGGGAGGGCATGCGCCAGTAGCGCCACTCGCGGACCTCGCCGTCCTCCACCGCGAGCAGCGTCGCGGGCGGCAGCTTGCGGACACCCTTGAACAGGCTCTGCGGCGCGGCGACGTAGCCCAGCTGCAGGTAGCCCGGCAGCGCCGCCGGGTCGAGCTCGGCAGTCACGCCGGGCAGCGCGAGCAGCGCCTTGGCCTCGGTGGCGAAGGCGATCCGGTTGGCGTCCTGGTACACGTAGAGCGGCTTCACACCCAGCCGGTCGCGGCCGATCACCAGCCGGCGCCGGCGGGCGTCCCATAGGGCGAAGTCGAACATGCCATTCACGCGATGCACGAACTCGTCGCCGTGAGCGTCGTAGAGATGCAGCAAGACCTCGCTATCCGAGTGGGTCTTGAAGCGGTAGCCGCGCCCCTCGAGCTCGGCGCGCAGCTCGCGGAAGTTGTAGATCTCCCCGTTGCACACCAGCCACAGGGTGTCGTCGGCGCTGGAGATGGGCTGATGGCCGCCGGCGAGGTCGATGATGGACAGCCGCCGCATGGCGATGCCGCAGGCGCCGTCCACGTGGGCACCGGCGTCGTCCGGTCCGCGGTGGCGGGTCACCTGCCCCATGGCATCGAGCTCGGCCGGATCGACCGGCCGGCCGTCGAAGCGCAGGATCCCGTGAATGCCGCACATGGCGCGCGCCCTCAGGCCTTGGCCGCCTGGACGCGGCCGTCGCGGGCGAGCGCCCGGCGATAGACCTCGTCGTAGCGGGCCACGCTCTTCGCCCAGGTACGCTCCAGCTCGACGAAGCGGCGGGCGCGGGCTCGAAGCTCCGGCCATGCCTCGCGCCCGGCGAGCACCTCGTGGAGGGTGTCCGCCAGGGCCCCCACGTCGCCGGCACGGAACAGGAAACCCGTGTCGCCGTGACGTACCAGCTCACGATGCCCACCCACGTCGGAGGCGACGAAGATCCGTCCCTGCGCCATGGCCTCGAGGGGTTTCAGGGGCGTCACCAGCTCGGTGAGCCGGATCGGGGTGCGCGGATAGGCGAGCACGTCGATGAGCGCGTAGTAGCGCTGGACTTCGGCGTGGGGCACGCGTCCGGCGAACACCACCCGCGAGTCCAGCCCGGCCGCGGCCACCTGCGCCTTGAGCCGCGCCTCCTGGGGGCCGCCCCCCACCAGCAGCAGCTTGAGATCCGGGTGGCGGGGCAGCAGCCGCGGGAGCGCATCGACCAGCAGGTCGAGGCCTTCGTAGCCGTAGAAGGAACCGGCGAAGCCGATCACCGTGGCCCCATCGAGGCCCAGCTTGCGGGCTAGCGCCGGATCCGCTTCCTCGCCGAAGCGGAAGGACGCGACGTCCACCGCGTTGGGGATCACGGTGATGCGCTCCTCGGGGATGCCGCGCACCGCGATGTCGCCGCGCAGCCCCTCGCAGATGGTGGTGACCGCGTCGGCGCGCTTGAGGGCGAAGCTCTCCAGGGCGCGAGAGAGGCGGTAGCGCGGACTCCCCTCGGTGGTGGTGCCATGGTCGACCGCGGCGTCCTCCCAGGAGGCGCGCATCTCGTAGACCACCGGCAGGCCGTGGCGCCGCCCTACCCACAGCGCCGGCAGGGCGTTCAGCACCGGCGAGTGGGCGTGCAGGAGGTCGGGGCGCAGCGTGCGCACCAGCTCGTCGAGCCGGCGCGCGGTGGCGTGCATCTGGGCGACGAGGCCGATGCCGGGGCGGCTGGCCGTACGGTGAAAGCGCCAGCCGTCCACCTCCTCCTCGCCGCCGGGACCGGCGCCCTGCTTGGGCGTGGTGAGATGGACGGTGTGCCAGCCCCGCGCGCGCTGCTCGCGCAGAATGGCGAGCGTGCGGAAGGCGTAGCCGCTGTGCAGCGGCGCCGAGTGGTCGAGTACGTGCAGGATGGAGAGCGTCATGCCGCCCCCCGGTTCGTGGCCGCATCGGCGCCCGCCCCGCTGGTACGCAGGAAGGCCTCGAACATCAGCATGGTCCACAAGGGCGCGCTGTAGTCGCGCGCGCCGGACTGGTGGGCGTCGACCAGATGGCGCAGCGCCTCGGCGTTGAAGAGTCCGGTGGCGGCGAGGGTGTCGCCGAGCATGGCCTCGCGCACCCGCTCCCGCAACGGCCCGCGGAACCAGCGTGCGAGCGGCACCGCGAAGCCCATCTTGGGCCGGTACAGCACCTCGTTCGGCAGGTGCGGCTCCATCGCCTTCTTGAAGAGGTACTTGCCTTCCTGCCCCTTCACCTTGAGTCCGGAGGAGAGCGAGGCGAGCCACTCCACCAGCGGATGGTCCATGAGCGGCTCGCGCACCTCCAGCGAATGGGCCATGCTCGCGCGGTCGACCTTGGTGTTGATGTCGCCCACGAGGTAGGTCTTGAGGTCGAGGTACTGAACGAGCGCCAGCGGGTCGTCGGTGCCGGCCGCCGCGGCGTGGCGGCGGAATACCTCGAGCGCCCCGTAGCCGCCGAGCCGCGCCCGGAAGGCGCTCGAGAACAGGTGCCGGCGCTGGTCGTCGCGCAGGATGGACACCGAGTGGAAGTAGGCCTGCACCGAGTCGCGGGCGAGCGCCTGGAAAGTGGTCTTGGCGCGCAGCACCCGCGGCGCCCAGTCGGCCTTGGGGTAGAGGCGCCCGAGCATGCCGAACATCGGCCGGCGCACCCCGAGAGGCAGACTGGCGCGCAGCTTCTCCTCCATCAGATGCAGCCGGTAGCGGCGGTAGCCGGCGAAGCTCTCGTCGCCGCCGTCGCCGGAGAGCGCCACGGTCACGTGCTTCCTCGCGAGCTGGCAGACGCGGTAGGTCGGGATCGCCGAGCTGTCGGCATAGGGCTCGTCGTAGAGCGCGGCGAGGGTATCGATGAGGTCGAAGTCGTCCGACTGCACCGTCTCCACGCGATGGCGGGTGCGGTAGCGATCGGCCACCTGGCGGGCGAAGGCCGATTCGTCGAAGGCGGCGTCGTCGAAGGCGATGGCGCAGGTGTTCACCGGCTCGGCCGAGACCTGCGCCATGGCGGCCACCACCGCGCTGGAATCCACGCCGCCGGAGAGGAAGGCGCCCAGCGGCACCTCGGAGATCATGCGCAGGCGCACCGACTCGCGCAGCCGCTCGACCAGCTCGGCGCTCGCGTCGGCGAGCGTCATCGGGTTGTCGAGGGTGAAGCGCACGTCCCAGTACGCCCTCGGCTCGGGCACCGGCTCGCCCCTGCGCACCACCAGGGTGCTCGCCGGAGGCAGCTTCCTCGCGCCGAGGAAGATGGTGCGCGGCTCGGCCACGTAGCCGAGCGCGAAATACTCCTCCACCGCGCACGGGTCGATGCGCCGGTCGAGCTGCGGATGCTGCATCAGCACCTTGAGCTCGGAGCCGAAGGCAAGCGTCCCGTCGGGCAGCAGCGCGTAAAACAGCGGCTTCACGCCGAGACGGTCGCGTGCGAGGAAGAGCGTGTCGCGATGGCGGTCCCACAGGGCGAAGGCGAACATGCCGCGGAAGCGCTCGACGCAGGCCTCGCCCCACTCTTCCCAGGCGTGCACGATGACCTCGGTGTCGCTCTTCGTGTGGAAGCGGTGCCCGCAGGCTTCGAGCTCGGGAACGAGCTCGCGGTAGTTGTAGATCTCGCCGTTGAACACGACAGCGACCGCGCCGTCCTCGTTGAAGAGCGGCTGCTGGCCGGTGGACAGGTCGATGATGGACAGGCGCCGGTGGGCGAGCGCCACCCCGGGCTCGAGGTGCAGCCCACCTTCGTCGGGCCCGCGATGATGCTGGACCTCGTTCATGCGTTCGACGAGGTCGCGGGAGAACTCAGGCTTGTCGCGCGTGTGAAACAGTCCGGCGATACCGCACATGAAGGGTGTTGGTCCTTTTCTTCAGGTTGCAAGCAGAGGCCGACCCGAAGCACTGAGCAACGAATCGTAAAGCGACGCGTAGCGCGCCACCATCCCGTCTATGCTGTACTGGTTTTCCACGATATGCCGTCCGGCCATGCCATGGGCACGCGCCAGAGCCTCGTCCACCACATAGGGCGCGATCGCACCGGCGAGCGCCCGGCTGTCGCCCGGCGGTACCAGTGCCCCGGTGCTGCCCGGCACCACCAGCTCGGGATTTCCGCCGACGGCGGTGGCGACCACCGGCAGGCCGCTCGCCATCGCCTCGAGCACCGTGTTGGAGATTCCCTCGGCGCGCGAAGGCAGCACGAACAGGTCCATGCCGCGCAGCATGGCCGGCACGTCGCTGCGCTCGCCGGCGAGCCACACCTGGTCCCCGATCCCGGCCCGCGCGATCTCCGCCTCGACGGCGGGCCGCAACGGACCATCCCCGACGATGATGAGCCGCAGGCGCTGGGCCTCGGCCGGAGTCTCACGCCGCAGGAGCGCAAACGCGCGCACCAGGTTCACCTGGTCCTTGACCGCCTGCAGCCGGCCGACGGTACCGATCACCCGCACGCCCGAGGCGTTGAAGGGCGAACCCGGCAGGGGCTCGCGCAAGCCGTCGGCCGCGGGATGGAAGCGCTGGGTGTCCACGCCGTTGGTGAGCCGCGTCACCCGTGCCGGGGCCACCCCGACGCCCCTCTCGAGATAGGACTGAAGATGCGCCGACAGCGCCACGTAATGGGTCACGAAGGGCCGATAGAGTCGGCGCATCAGGCGGAAGCGGCGCCGCGTGCCGTCGGGGTCGGCCATGTCCCAGCCGTGCTCGCCGTGGATGCGCACCGGCACGCCGGCGGTCCACGCCGGCACCGCCGCTTCGAGCGCCGCCAGGTTGCGGGTGTGGACGATGGCCGGCCGCCACTCGCGGAACAGCCTGTGCAGCGTGGGATAGAGCCGCAGCGCGTGCCCGGGCGGTTTGTGCAGCGACACGAACTCCACGTCCTTGCGCCGCACCCGTTCGCAAAACTCGCTCGAGCAGTCGGTGAGCGCCACCACTGCATGGCGGAAGCGGGCCGCCGGCAGGCGGTTGATGAGGTTGGCGACGCCGTTCTCCAGCCCGCCGACGCGGAAGCTGTAGACCACGTGCATCACGAGCGGTCGCGAGTCGGTCATCGTCCCGCCTCCGCGCCGGCGAGCATCGCTCCGATGCCGCCCATGTGCTCGCGCACGAAATCCGCGACCAGCGCGCGCGCCTCCTCCGGCCGCTCCTCGATGGGCGCGATCACCGCCACGAAGGCGGAATCGTCGTGCTGCCCGGTGAGCCGGTCGCGCGCGAGCAGCGCCTTCGCCAGGTAGTCGCTGGTCATCACGCGGCCGTCGGCCCAGTACCAGTGCCAGATGGCGAGCCGGCGCAGATGGTCGCTCACGACCGCGCGGCGCACCTCGCCGACGGCGAGTTCCTCGCTGCCACCGCCCACGCGGATCCAGCGCAGGTCCTCGCCTTCGACCAGGTCGTTGCCCCACATCACCAGTTCGGCCCCGGGGCCCTGCTTGGCGTAGTAGGCGACGTACAGAGCCACCGTCCTGCCGTCGCCGCGGCGATAGACCTGATAGAGCTCGCCGCGATGGCCGCGGTAATGGGGCCTGAAGCCGGCGAGATCCTCGTTCACCATCGTCCACCCGGGCGCGGGCGCGGGGGCGGCCAGCGTCACCGCGAACGGCTCCACCGGTTGGTGCAAGTGGGCGAGCATCGGGGGAAAAAGCGCGGTGACGGCGGCAAGCGGCAACACCCCGAGCCAGCCACGCCGTGCCCCCGAGGGGACGGACACTGCCACTCGCGCGCTCGCGGGAAGATGATCCTCGCGCCAGCGCGACCCGATCCAGAACATGGCGAGAATCACCACGCCGAAGAAGAGCCAGCCGTAGATGAGGTGATCGACACCTGCCGCGATTCGGTTGTCCGAGAGGTAGCCGAGCATCACGATCATGTAGGCGCGCACCCAGTTGGCCACGATCGGGACCGCGATCGCCACGCCGACGAATAGCAGCCGCCGCTTCAGGCTCCGATAGTGGAGATAGGCGTAGAGGGTGCCGACCATGAGCGAAGCGATCAGGTAGCGGATGCCGCTGCAGGCCTCGACCACCGACCAGCGCCCGTTGGGCACGACGAAGTGCAGGCCCTCCTGGTAGACCGGCACGCCCGACAAGCGCAGCGCACCCACGGTGAACTCCGCGGTATAGATCATCAGGACGGGCAGCAGGAACTCGCCGACGGGGATCCCGAAGAGCAGGAAGCCGAGGGGAAAGGCGAGCTCCCGCGCGATGCGCCAGCCGAGCACCGCCACCGAGCCGATCACCAGGATTGCCCCCAAGGCGATATGGGTGAGGGCGGCCACGCTGACCAGCCCGCCCAGCAGCCAGGCGAAGCCCGCGAGCGCTAGCGGCAGGGCGAGAACGGGGACGGGTCGGGGCGTCAGACCGACAAGTGCGTCGCGCTTGCGCCAGACCAGCCAGGCGAAGAGCGGCAGCACCAGGAGCCCATGGGCGAAGGTCTCCGTACGCCACCAGATACGACCGACTTCCGCCGCAGTCGGCCAGTACCATCCGAGCACCCAAGCGAAGGTGCCGATGAGCCCCGCAGCGACCGCGCCCGCCTCGCCGAACCGTGGAATGCGCGCGAGCGCGCCGGAGAGCGTCAGGTGATCGGCATCGCGCTTCATGCTGCGGGCGCTCCCCTCATCCCAGGTTGCGCACGATGTGCGGACCGAGCGCGTTGGCCACCGAGCGGGGCAGGCGTCGCCAAAGGGCGATGAAGAGACGGTAGCGAGGATTCATGGGATTGTTCTGCGGCACGCTGTCGCGGCGGTAGAGCCGGTACTCGTAGGCGAGCGGCTGCGGCGTGAAGCCCCAGTTCTTCTTGAAGGCGTACGGACCGGTGCCGACCTTGCTGCGGCCGAAATCGAACAACCGGACCCCCTTCCCGCAGGCATGGCGCATCAGCTCCCAGTACTTGAAATCGTTGGCGGCGAGTTCACGGGCTGCGAGGGCGTCGCCCGCGTAGTAGGGCAGCACCTCGTCGCGAAAATAGAAGCTCAGGACGCTTGATAATGGCATACCAGAACGATCGACGACCGTGAGTACTTCACAGTCGTCGCCAAATTCCGTCCGCAGGCGCTCGAAGAAGCGCAGCGGCAGCGCCGGCGTGCCGTGGCGCAGCACGTTGTCCGAGTAGAGATCGAAGAAGGTATCGACGCCTTCGTCGAAGCGGCTCGCCAGGCCGTTCGCGATGCCCTTGCGCACCATGGCGCGCTGCTTGCGCGGAATGGCGAGCATGTTCGCCTCCGGCTCGGGAGCGATCTCCTTGCGGAAGGTGGCGTAAAGGTCCTGCTGCGGCCAGTCCGGGTGGCGCGGCACGAGGTTGCGGTACTCCAGGTGATCGACGCCCAGCCGCACGGCGAGCGCCTCGGCATGCGCCTCGAGCGCCGGCGCGGCCTCGGCGGCGCCCGCGATTCCGCCGTAGACGCAGAAGGGCAGCGAGGTGAGCGCGTGCCCGAAGAGACGGCTCTTCACCTGTGCGAGCGGCAGCACCGCCACGATCTCGCCGGCGCGCTCGGCGTAGAGGAAGAAGGTCCGGTGCCGGAAGACGTCTTCCATGATGCGCTGCCACGCCGAGAGGTGGAAGAAGGTCGCATCGGGGCAGGCGCGCACGAAGGCATCCCAGCGCGCGCGATCGGCTTCGCTGAGCTCCTTCACGGTCGCGACGGGGCGGTCCATCTCGCTCGGCTCCGTAAAGTCGGCGCTCAGGCGGCGCCGTGAAACACCGTATCCGCGCGTCCCCACGCGAAGTCGCACAGCAACCGGCGCAGGCGGCCTTCCGTGCGATCGAGGTTGACGTAATGGCGAAAGCGCGTGCGCGCACGCGCCTCGCGCACCCGGGGCTGTTCCGGATCGATCTCCCACGGGTGGAAATAGAAGATGGCCGGCCGCCTTTCCTCGCGATTCACCCGCCCGATCTGCCAACGGGACACGGCGTAGGGCAGCAGGCGGAAGTAGCCCCCGCCGCCGGCCGGCCAGTTGCGCCCGAGCCAGCGCACCGTCGTCACCGGCACTTCGAGCAGGCCGTTTTCCAGCCGATACGGAAAGCGCGGCGCGTCCGGCATGCCGTAGTGGTCGTGGCGGACCGGGTACACGCTCGAGCTGTAGGCGTAGCCGGCCTGCGCGATGCAGTCGTGAGCCCAGCGGTTGGACGCACCGATGGAAAAGCTCGGCGCCCGGTAGCCGCGCACCGGCTTTCCGGCCACGTCCTCGAGCACGGCCTTGGCGAGCGAGATGTCGGCGAGGAAGCACTCCGGCGTCTGCGCGCTGGCACGCTCGTGGCTGTAGCCGTGACTCGCAATCTCATGCCCCGCTTCGGCGATGCTGCGCACCAGCGACGGGTAGCGCTCCGCGAGCCAGCCGAGGGTGAAGAAGGTGGCCCGGGCATCGTGCTCCGCGAGCAGCGCCAGGATGCGCTCGACGTTGCGTTCCACGCGGCAGGGAACGCTTTCCCACTCGCTGCGCGGAAAATGCGGTGCGAGCGCGGAAACCTGGAAGTAGTCTTCCACGTCGATCGTGAGCGCATTGACGATCACTCCCGTCATTGGGCGCCCTTTGGTCGTTCGCGGGCCTCCAGCCAGGCCGCGAGGTGCTCCGCGATGCGCTCGGCAGCGTGCCCGTCCCAGTACTCCGGTACGCGGCCGCGCTTGCCGCCGCCGGTCAGCACCGCGTCGGCGGCGGCGACGATGGCCTCCGGATCGACGCCGACCAGGGTATTGGTCCCCTGCTCCACCGTGATCGGTCGCTCGGTGTTCTCGCGGATGGTGAGGCAGGGCACGCCCAAGGCCGTGGTCTCCTCCTGGATGCCCCCCGAGTCGGTGAGCACGATCGTCGCCTTCGCCATCAGGCCGAGCATCTCCAGGTAGCCCTGCGGCGGCAAGGTAATGAAGCCTGGGGCATCGAGGAGTTCCCGCATGCCGAAGCGTTCGAGGTTGTTCCGCGTGCGGGGATGGAGCGCGATCACGAGCGGCAGCCTGTCGCCGATGCGCCGCAGCGCCCCGAGGATGGCCGCGAGGGTCGCCGGGCTGTCGACGTTGGAAGGACGATGCAGAGTCACCACGCCGTATCCTCCGGCGATGCGCTCGGGGGCCTGTCCGGCCGCGGTGAGGAGATCGGCAGGCGCCGCTGCCCGCGGCAGGCTCGCGAGCAGGCTGTCGATCATCACGTTGCCGACGAATACGGCGCGCCCGGGTGCGATGCCCTCCCGGGCGAGGTTCTCGTGCGCGCTGCGCTCGGTGGTGTAGAGCAGATCCGAGATCTGGTCGGTGAGGACGCGGTTGATCTCTTCGGGCATGCTGCGGTCGCCGCTGCGCAGACCCGCCTCCACGTGCACCACCGGGATGCCGCGCTTGACCGCCACCAGCGCGCAGGCGAGCGTGGAGTTCACGTCACCCACCACCACCACCGCGCGCGCGCCGTACTGATCGATCACCGGCTCGAAGCGCTTCATCACCTCGGCCGTCTGAACGGCATGGCTCGCGGAGCCGACCTCGAGATTCACGTCGGGGTACGGCAGGTCGAGATCGGCGAAAAGCCGGTCGTTCATGGCTGCGTCGTAGTGCTGGCCGGTGTGCACCAGGAGGGAGCGCAGTACCGGCCGGCGCGCATCGAATGCGCGGATGATGGGCGCCATCTTCATGTAGTTGGGGCGAGCCCCGACTACGCACAGCACGGGCGGGAGAAGGTCCTGCTCAAGCGTCATCGGTCTTGTCCTCTCCCTCCGGATCGCGCCGCACGGCCTGCAGCAGGTGATGGAGCACCTCCAGGGTGGCCGCCATCGACTGCTCCAGTCCCGCGATGCGCGCCTCGATGCGCTGCACGTCGAACTTCGCGGCCATGTCGGCCACCTGGTCCGCGAGCTTTCCCGACACCTGCAGGCGCGACGGATCGATGGCGGGAAGATCGAGCGCCAGGCCGGCGCCGGGCGGCCCACTGGCGGCGCCGTTGGCCCGCCCCTTGGGCTGGCTCGGGCGGGCGCTCGCGGGTGCGGCGAACTCCTCGGTGAGTTCGGCCACCACCTCCTCCACGTCGGACTCGGTGATGCTGTGCCGCTCGGCGAGAAAGGCCGCGAGCATCAGCCGGTCGCACAGCGTGTTGATACGCCGCGGAATGCCGCCGCTGTGCATGTAGATGAGGTGGAAGGCCTCGTCGGAGAAGCTCGGATCGCTGCGCCAGCCGACGAGTTTCAGCCGGTGCTCGATGTAGGCGCGGGTCTCCTCCGCGTCGAGCGGACCGAGGTGGTAGGAGGCGATGACGCGCTGGCGCAACTGCTGCATCTGCGCCCCCTGCATGATGTCGCGGAACTCCGGCTGGCCGATGAGGAAGCTCTGCAGGAGGGCGTGGTCTTCCAGCTGGAAGTTGGACAGCATGCGCAATTCCTCCACCGCCTGGGCGGTGAGGTTCTGCGCCTCGTCGACGATAAGCAGCGCCCGCTTCCCGTCCGCGGCGGTCGAGACCAGGAAGGTCTCGAGCGCGAGCAGCAGCCCGGCCTTGTTCTGATTGCGTACCGGCAATCCGAAGGCCGCAGCCACCACGCGCAGGACGTCCTCCGCATCGACCTGGGTGCTCACCACGGTGGCCGGAACCACCTTCTCCGGGTCGAGGTGATCGAGAAGGCTCCTGACGAGCGTGGTCTTGCCGGCCCCGATCTCGCCGGTGATGATGATGAAGCCTTCGTTCTGGTGCAGGCCGTACTCCAGATAGGCCATGGCCCGGCGATGGCCCCGGCTGCCGTAGAAGAACTGCGGGTCCGGGTTGAGCTGGAACGGCTTGCCGCTGAGCTTGAAATAGGACTCGTACATTGAACGACCGCTCAGAAGCGGATGGCAAGGCTCGCGGAGAGGACGTTCTCGATGAAGTCGGTGACCCCATCCGCGCGCTGGTGACGGTAGCTCAACCCACCCGTGGTGCGCGGGCTGAGGCTGGTGTTGAGCGCGAGCGACAGGATGCTGCGCCGCGTTTCACCGCGCGGGGTGCCCGTGCCGGAGCCCTTGCTCCGCGAGCGCGTGAAGCTGGCGTTGAGCCCGGTCAGCCCCGAAATGCGATGGTTGAGCGCGAGGGTCGCCGAGTCGGTGCGGACACGGTCGAAGATCGCGAAATCGTCCTCCGGCCCCAGGCTGGCACGGGTGAAGGTGTCGAGTCGCTCCCGGTCGGAGCGCAGCAACGACAGGGAAAGGACGTTGCGCGCCCCGACGAGGGAGACGCCCGCCCGCAGGCGTCGGTCGAGAAAGTAGGCCTTGGTCACGAAGCCCTCGTTCAGCCCGGGGTCCGTGAGCCCCAAGAGCTCGCGCACGAAGCGCTCGCGCTGGAACGGATCGGGGATGATCGGCTCGTAGGCGTCGTAGAGCCCGCTGAATGTCGGATCGTCGAAGACGCTGCCCAGGGTGTCCAGGCTGGACGAGATGTCGCGCGAGTAGGACAGGTCCCAGGTGGACAGCGGCCGCCGATGATGGAAGGAGAAGTTGTAGCCGCGCCCGAAGACGCGGTCCTCGCCGGTCGCCGAGATGGTGGTGCGCTCGGTCGGGTTCCAGTCGAAGCCGCCGCCCTTGATGGTGCCGCTTTCGCCGTCGCGGTCCGTATAGTCGGTCGACTCGCGCCCCACGATGCCGCGCAGGCGGAACTGAGGCGAGACGGTCGCGAAAAGCGTCGCGCGCGCCGTCTGCTGGTAAACCTCGGTGTCGGCGTTGTCGTTGAAGCGGGTGTCGCTGCGAAAGTAGTCCAGGCTCCAGCCGAATCGGCCGGTGGCGGCCGGATCCGAAAGCAGCACGCGCCACTCGCCGACCCGCCGGCCGTCCAAGCCCCCGCTGCCGTCTAGCCAGCGGCTGAGGTAGCTTGCAGTGCCGCGCCCGGTGCCGGCGAACTCGAACTCGGCGCGCGGCCCGATCGAGAACAGCCGCGTCTCGTTGCCACGCCCCACGTCGAGAAAGTCTCCCGGAGCGCGCCCGAAGAGATCCGAACGGTTATTGCGGCTGATCGCGGCGTCCACATCGACGAACAGGAACTGCTCGATCGCCTCGAACTCGCCGCGCCCCTGCAGCGCGAGATAGCTGGTGCTGCGATCGGTTTCGTTCGCATAGGCGACGTTGCGCAGCTGCGCCCTCAGGTCGCCGGTGAACCGGCCGGCCTCGCGCGAGACGGCGATCGATGGCGCCACTTCGAGAATCCAGTCGCTGCGCTCGTTGTCCGCCCGCGCACCAACGTTGTCCGTGAAGGTGAGACGGGCCGAGACCGCGGGCTCCAGGAGCAGGGAGCGTGGGCTCTCGGCAGCGGCCGTCGCCGCGCCCGGCGTCGTTCCGGCGCCCGGCGCACCGGCCGATCCGGCGCCCGTCGTCGCACCCGCCGCGGCGGACCCCGTGAGCGTCTGGGCGTTCGCCGAGCCGGCGGCCATCACGGCCGCAGCCAGCCAGGCAAGCGACGCCGCCCTCCTCCGCACGCCCTCAGGCGGCCGTTTCGGTTCGCGAATCCGTGCCATACCCATAACCGTAGCCGTATCCATATCCATATAGATTCCCGCGTCCGCCCTCGGTCGCCTTGTTGAGCACCAGCAGCTTGACCGGGCAGGACTCGATGGTGGCGAGCGCCTGCTTGACCGTCCCGTGCGTGGTGCGACCCGATTCCACAACCACGACCACCTGCCCCATGTGCGTGGCGAGCACGCGCGCCTCGGTGGTCGCGAGCAGCGGCGGGGAGTCGAAGATGATGATGCGTTCCGAATAGCGGGTGGCCATTTCCTCCAGCATCCGGTTCATCGCCTCGGAGGCGATCAGCTCGGTGGCGCGCTGATGCGGCATGCCGGCGGGCAGGATGCTGAGCTTCTCCACGTTGGTCCGCAGCAGCACCTCGGAGAGGTCGGAGACCTCGCCCACCAGCACGTCCATCAGGCCCTTCTGAGGCGGCAGGCCGAGCGCGGGCAGGATGGAGGGCCGCGCGAAATCGGCATCGACCAGCAAGACCGTATGGTCGAGCTCCATGGCGATGCTCATGGCCAGATTGATGGAGGTGAAGGACTTCCCCTCGCCCGGCAGCGAGCTCGTGACCATGATGAGGTTGGCGTTGTCGATGGCGCCGGCGCTGCGTCCCTGGGCATTGCGCAGGAGCGGGCGCTTGATCACGCGGTATTCCTCGGCGATGACGGAGCGCGGCTGCTCGGGAGTGACCATGCCCACCTCGGTCAGGCGGGCCAGATCGAGCTCCACGCTGCGCGCGCTCGACGCGCCCCACACCCGCCGCTGCGACGGGCTACGCGGCGCCTGCGGGGGCACCGTGCGCTGGGCGGTCGCGGACGCACCAGACTCGACGACAGCGGCTTCGCCGGCGGGCGCATCGGGGGCCTCTTCGCCTCCCGCCTGTTTGAGCTTGCTCAGGCGCTCGACGGCCTTTTCGATGAGACTCATGGCGGATCCCTCCTGGCTAGCTCTGAAGTATCTGGAGCGCGAGGGTCATCGCCACCATCGCGACTGCGAAGCTCGCGACCCCGCCGCCGAAGGCGATGAGGCCGCGCAAACGGGCACGGGCGAGCGCCGGATCGGGCAGCAGCGACACCGTCCCGAGCACCGGGAGGCCCGTCACCTCACGCAGCGTCTTCAGCTCGACGAAAGCCGGCCGCAGCTGCGCGAGCAGGAAGGTCACCGCCAGGCCGGCCAGCACTGCGGCGGCCGCGGCCAGCGGCATCAGCAGGATGCGGTTGGGCGCGGACGGCGCAGTCGGCAGACTCGGCGGATCGATCACCCGGAAATCGGCGATTCCGGACTGGGCGCTCATCTCGACGGACATGGCGGCCGACTCGCGGCGCGCCACCAGCGCCTCGTAGTTGCGCTTGTGAATGTCGTAGTCCCGGTTGAGCTGAGCCTGTTCGGCCTCGAGGCGCGGACGCAGTGCCGCGGTGGCCCGCAGCTCGGCCAGCCGCGAGTTGAGCTCGTCGACCCGGGCGCGCAGGGAGGCAACGCGGGCCTGCGAATCGGCGAGCGCGATCTTCATCTGCTGGAAGACGGGGTTGGCGTTGAGCGCGCCGAACTGCCCCGGGCCGGCTTCTCGCATCGCCTCGATCGCCCGCGCCTTCTCCTCCTCGAGCTGCGCCAGGACGCGCCGTGCGCCGATGACGTCGGGGTGCTCCTCGGTATAGCGCTGAAGCAGCCCGTCGAGCGACTTGCGCACCGCATCGATGCGTCCGTCGATCTCGGGGATGGCCACCGACGAGGGGTTGGGCTGCTGGGGCAGCAGCACCGGATCCTCGCCGGCGAGCTGACGCTGCAGCGAGTCGCGCGAGTTCTCGGCTTCGCGCAGTTCGAGCTCGGCCTGGGAAAGGCGCGCGGAGAGCTCCGCGATCTGCGACACGTAATCGCTCCCGCCGTCGCCAAGCAGGGACATGTTGCGCAGGCGGAACTCCTTGAGGCGGTTCTCGGCCTCGCTGAGCTTCTGCTCGTAGGCCGCGATCTGCTCTTCGATGAAGCGGCGTGCCGCGTCCGAGTCCTGGCGCTTGCCCACCAGACCCGACTCGACGAAGAGCGACACCAGCGACTGCACGATGCGTTGCGCCCGCTCGGGCGAGGTGTCCTCGTAGGCGAGGGTGAAAAGGTTGTCGCGGCCGGTCCCGCGGATCTTCAGGCCGCTAGCGAGCTTCGAGATGAGCGCCTCGCGCTCGGCCGGGTCCTTCACGGTGAGGTCCAGGTCGGCCATGGTGATCAGCTTCTCGATGTTGGGGCGGCTGATCAGGGTGCGGCTGAGAATGGTGATCTGCTGGTCGATGTTCGGCTGCACCGCGAGACCCGACATCAGCGGGCGCAACACCGACTGGGTATCGACGAACACCCGCGCGGACGACTCGTAGCGATCGGGCATGCTGTAGATGACGATCGCGCCGACGATGCCGACGACCCACGCCACCGCGAGCCCCCACCACCGGAAGCGCCACATCCCGCGCAGATAACTCAAAAGCTGGGTCAGAAGTTCTTCCATGAAGCCCCCCGGTTGACGATGCCGGGCCACGGCGCGCTGCCAGCGCCGGGCTCGGACGCGGATTGTTTGGGGAAGATCAGAACCAGCTTTGCGGGATGATCAGCACGTCGCCGGGGCGCATCTCGACGTTGGCCGACACATCGCCGCGCTTGATCAGGTCCTTGAGACGGACGTTGTACTGCTTGTTGCCCTCGCTGGTGCGCAGGATGGTGGCGCGGTTGCCGTCGGCGAACTCGGTCATGCCGCCCACCGAGATCATGACGTCGAGCACCGTCATCTTCTGGACGTAGGGGAGGATCTGCGGCGTCGCGGCCTCGCCCACGACGCGGATCTGCTCGCTGTACGGCCCGACGAAGTTGGTGACGATCACGGTGACGACCGGCTCGCGAATGAACTTGCTGAGGGCCTCCTCGATGTCTCGGGCGAGCGACGACGCATCCTTGCCCAGCACCGGCAGGTCCTCGACCAGCGGCGTGCTGATCTTGCCGTCCGGGCGCACCGGCACCGACATCGACAGCTCCGGGTTGCGCCACACCACGATGTTGAGCGTGTCGCCCGGCCCGATCTTGTAGTTGTAGTCGGAGTCCGATGCGGTCGGCGGTGCGGGCGGATAGGAAGACGCGCAGCCGGACAGGAACCCGACAACGACCGCCAGCGCCAGCAACCGACGGCCGATCTTCGTCACGATCGATTCACGATTCGTCATGTTCAGTCACTCCCCTGTGAGGATGAAAGCGTGCCCAGGCCTGGGATCATCGCATGCCATCAAAGTTAATCATAAGTGTTCGGCCAAAAATTACACAACCCGTTACAGCCTGACATGTTTCGCGTCGGTACATTGCATTTCGCAACCCGCAATGAGGTATTCCGGATTCTCCGTGCGCATTCTTTCGGACGGTTTTTCCTTTCAATTCATAAGGCTGGAAGACGGAATGATCACCGCAGACTGTTACACGAATTGCGCCCCGAACGAAAAGACGCGCGCCTCCGGAACATCGTCCCGCACGGTTCATGACAATAACCTCACGCTCGATCCGGATTTCGTGGTCACGCGGGACGGCTATCATGTCAGATTTGCGCACGGCATAGAACAGGCGCGTAGCAAGGTCAGTCTTCTGGTAGAACGCATGTATGCCTGGAGAGGCCTCCACGCCCATCAACCGGTCATGCAGGACGACCGCCCCGGACAGACAACGCTCGTGGCGTGCCGTGGCGACCACGTTTTCGGGACGGTGACCATCGGCATCGACTCCGGCGACGGGCTGCTCGCGGATGCGCTCTACCGGGAGCAGATCGACGCCGCGCGGGAAGAAGGCGGGCGGGTGTGCGAACTCACGCGCCTTGCGATGGACCCGTCCTTCAACACTCCGGAGGTGATGAGCACGGTTTTTCACCTCGCCTTCATGGTGGCGCGCTTCATCCACGACATGACCGACCTCTTTGTCGAGGTCCATCCCCGGCACGCCCGCTTCTACCGGCGCATGCTCGATTGCAGGATAGTCGGTCCCGAGCGCATCTGCCCGCGCGTCGGCGCGCCGGCGGTGTTGCTGCAGCTGCCGCTCGAGCACGTCGAGCGGCAGATCTCGAGGCTCGGAGGCAACCGGAGCCCGGACGACCGCAGCCTTTACCGCCTGTTCTTCTCGCCGGCCGAGCAGCAGAACCTGGTGCGACGGATGCGCACCATGCGCCAGGCGGCGTGAGCCGTTTTCAGAACCAGCGACGCAGCTCGACATACACGCGATCCCGATCATCGAAGCGCCCGAACAGGCCGCGCTCGCTGCCACCGAAGATGTCCGCGCCGAACTGGCCGCGCCATTCCTGCGTGATGTGCCACACGAGTTTCGGGCGCAGCATGTAGTCCGGGCGGTTCAGTCCCGACACCATGAGGACCTCGGCCTCGAACCGGCTGCCGAACTTGCGGTTCACCAGCAAGGTGAGGCCGTATTCGTAGCGATCGGGGACGACCGCCGAATCGTGATCGTGGAGCAGCCGCGCATAGTGCTGGAGATTGATCCGCCACACGTCCTCCACCGGGACATCCACTCCGACCACGTACTCGAGCGAATCCGACTCCTTGAGACCGAAAGGCGCCGTCGGGTCCTCGCTCAGGAAACGGCGGCCGCGGGTGTGAACCGCCTCTCCCTTCAGCACGAACCGGCCCAGGTCCTTGGACATGGTCGCGCCCACCTGGTGGATGCGGTCATGGCGCAGCTCGAAGGTGGGCAGCGGCGAGGTGCGGTACGGCGTCGGCGACACGTCCCGGCTCGCGTAGTAGAACGCCGAGAGATCCCAGCCGGCAACCAGCCGCGCCACACGCAGCCCCCAGTTCCCGTCGTCGAGGCGCGGATCGGGCCTGTCCTCGTGCACCGGGGTTCCGGGAGGAATCGGGAAGGGGTAGAAGTCGGCCCCCGGACGGCCGACCTTGTCGTAGCCGGGCACCGGAATCCACAGCAGCTCGAAGTAGGTCTCGCCGCCGTGGTACTCGGCGCGCGCCGCCCACTGCGGAATCCGCATCGCCTCGAACTCCGGCAGCAGGAACTCGCGCAGGTCGCGCGCAGACACGACGTCGGCGAGGAAGAGGCCCACCACTTCGCCCCAAACGATGTGTTGGCGACCGAGCCGGAACTCCCAGTCGTTCGCCGACAGGTCGAGGTAGGCTTCGCGAAGCATCGCGTCGTGGCGCTGATCGCGGCGCACCGGGGCAGGATAGTGACCGCTCTCGAGATCGTAGGCGGCGTCGCCGTCCACCCGTCCGGAGAGCTTGAAACGCATCCCCTCCCCGAGACTGCCGCTCGTAGCGAGCTCGAATCGCGCCCGCAGCTTGGACCAGTGGGCCGGCTCGGGCCACGTGTAGGCGGCGGCGAGCTCGCCATAGCCGCCCCAGCGCAGGCCGGTTCCGGCCGGCTCTTCCGCGACCAGCGGGCTGTCGAGGTCGAACAGGTCGTCGACCTCCTCCGCCGCCACGGCAACGCCACTCACCATGCACGCGGCAAGCACACACAGCACCCGCCCCGTCCCGGTCATGTCCCGCTCCTCCCTTGTTCCACCCTGCGTCGATCGGCCTTGCGCCGGTCCGGCACGAACACCAGCCGTCCCTCCGATTTCATCCCGAGTCCGGCGATACGCCCGTCCTCGATGCTCACGAGCCGGTCGGCCATGTTCATCACGCGCTTGTCGTGGGTCGAGAAAACGAAAGTGGTCCCCGACTCCCGATTGATATGCCGCATGAGCTTGAGAATGCTCTCCCCGGTGCGGCGATCGAGGTTAGCGGTAGGCTCGTCCGCAAGCACTACCCGGGAATGGGTAGCCAGGGCGCGTGCGATCGCCACCCGCTGTCGCTGACCGCCCGAAAGCTGATTGGGCCGATGGGCAGCGTAGTCCGACAAGCCGACGACCGCCAGGTAATGCCTCACACGCTCACGGCGCTCGGTGCGGGAGAGCTCGTGCAGTTGCAGCAGCGGATATTCGACGTTCTCTTCGGCCGAGAGCACCGGCAGGAGATTGAAGGTCTGGAAGATGAAGCCGATGGTGCGCGCGCGCAGGTCGGCGAGCTGATCGGGCGTGCGACCGGAGACGTCCTGCCCGTCGATCAGAACCCGGCCGCTGGTAGGGGTGTCAATACAGCCTATTATGTTGAGCAGCGTGGTCTTGCCGCTGCCGGAGGGGCCGGCGATGGCCAGGAACACGCCCGGCTCGATCGACAGCGAGACGCTGTGGAGCGCGTGGACCTCCTGCTCGCCGAGCCGGTAGCGCTTGGTCACACGCTCCACCTGTACGATCGCCATGCCGCACCCGGATCAAATGAGACTGCCATAAGGATAGCAAGCAATGAGCCAGCCCGCTCGCGCCCGCCGCCGTTTCCTGTACATGCTCGCTCTCGGAGGACTGGCACCTGCCTGGATTCACGCCGCGGAGGATGCCGGCGAGGCCGCAACCGAAGCCGGCGACGAAACGGCCCGCAGGCTCGTCGCGCGCGCCGACGCCATCCGCTTCCCGCGCGAGAGCTTCCAGACGGACATCACCGTCACCAACTTCAGCAACGGCGAAGCAGGCGAGAAGCGAAAGTACCGCGTCCTTTCGCGCGGCAACGAAAATACCATAGTCATGACAATGGAGCCAGCCTCGGAGCGAGGCCAGGCGCTGCTCATGCGTGGACGCGACCTGTGGATCTTCATGCCCTCGGTGTCACAGCCGGTACGCCTGTCGCTCGCCCAGCGGCTCACCGGACAGGTGGCCAACGGAGACCTGGCGCGCGCCAACTTCGCCGGAGACTACGAGCCCACCCTGGCGGGCACCGACAGCGTCGACGGAACCGCCGCCCAGGTGATGGACCTCAAGGCGGTGGACCGCGGCGTCACCTACGCGCGGGTCAAGTACTGGGTCGCCGAGAAGGATGGGCGTCCGCTCAAGGCCGAGTTCTACGCCTTGTCCGGGCGGCTCCTCAAGACCTGTCGCTACGAGGCCTTCCGCGAGCTCGCCGGGCGCCTGCGCCCCACCCGGCTGGTCCTGGAGGACGCGCTGAAGCAGGGTGAGAGCTCGGTCCTCGAGTACGAGACCATGACCCTGCGCGACCTGCCCGAGCGGATATTCTCGCGCGAGTACCTGCGCCGCCTGAACTGATCCCCACCCGGCCCCGCGCTTGCCCGGCAATGCCGTCGGGATTAGCATGGCGTCATGCATATCGAAATCCGCCATCACGGGGGGCGCGACGGCGTCACGGGCTCCTGCCACGAGCTGGTGATCGGCGACGGCCAGAGCCTGCTCGTCGACTGCGGGCTCTTCCAGGGCACCGAGTCCTCCCCGGACGGTGGCGCGACGGCCCGCCGGCTCGACATCGACTTTCCGGTGGACGCGGTGCGCGCACTCGTCGTCACGCACGTCCACGTCGATCACGTGGGGCGCATCCCCTGGTTGCTCGCGGCCGGCTTCAAAGGCCCGATCCTGTGCAGCGAGCCGTCCGCACGGCTGCTGCCGATCGCCCTCGCGGACGCTTTTTCGCTTGGCGTCACACGCGACGCCCAGCTCGTCGAGCGCTACCTGCAACTGGTCGAATCCCGGCTGCAGCCCCTTGCGTATGCGAAATGGCAGCAGGTCGTCGCCACACCGGAGGTCGGCTGCCGCATCCGCCTGCAGCGCGCCGGCCACATCCTCGGCTCGGCCTACGTCGAGTGCGAAATCCTGCATCGCGCCACGGGCGAGCGCACGCGGGTCGTGTTCTCGGGGGATCTAGGCGCGCCCCACGCGCCGCTCCTGCCGGCGCCCCGTCCGCCCTGGTCGGCCGACGTCCTGGTGCTCGAAAGCACCTACGGCGACAGGGTGCACGAGTCGCGGCGCGATCGCTGGAAGCGCCTGGAGCAGGCCCTCGAACGCGCCCTCACGGACGGCGGCACGGTAATCGTCCCCGCCTTCAGCATCGGCCGCACCCAGGAGCTGCTCTACGAGCTGGAGAACATCATTCACCGGCGGCGGCGCGTCGACAGGGCTCAAGGCGAGCGATGGGCGCGGCTGCCGATCTACCTGGATTCGCCGCTCGCCACCCGCTTCACCCGCGAATACCAGGCGCTCGCCCCGTACTGGGACGCGGAGGCGATCACCCGGGTCCGGGCCGGCCGCTCGCCGCTCGCCTTCCCGCAGCTCGTCACCATCGAGGAGCACACGGCGCATCTCGCGAACGTACACCGTCTCGCCCGCACGGGCGACCCGGCCGTGGTGATCGCGGCGAGCGGAATGTGCGCCGGCGGTCGCGTGGTGAACTACCTCAAGGCCATGCTGGGCGATGCACGGCACAACGTGCTCTTCGTCGGCTACCAGGCCGTCGGCACCCCGGGACGCGCCATACAGGAGTACGGCCCCCGGGGCGGGTGGGTGGAGCTCGACGGCGAGCGAGTCACGGTCCGTGCCGGCATCCTCACCCTCCCGGGCTACTCCGCCCACGCCGACCGCGACGACCTCGCTCGCTTCGTCACCCGGATGCGCCACCTGCCTCGGGAGATACGGCTGGTGCACGGCGACCACGGCGCCCGCCAGGCCCTCGCCGCCCATCTGCTGGAAAAGACGGGCGGCCGGGTGGTGGTGCTTGCCTGAGCCGTCCGGGGCGGCGCCATGCGACCCCGCCCCGTCCGGCTCCATTCCTCACTGTTGCTGCTCGTAGATCGAATCGCCCGGCCGCGGGTCGATCGGCCGAATCCGGCCTTCCGGCCCCTGCAGGATAGGGTTCTGACGGAAGTCCTGCTGCTGGGTGCCGCGAGACGGGTCCATGCCCTCCTGCATCGGCTCGAACGCCGCAAAATCGCTGATCGGCTGATCCGCCGGCTGCAACTCGACGTAGCGGTCGGCCATGTAAGGCGTGCGCGCCTGAAGCTCCTCCTGAGTGGTGTTCAGGTGCAGCTTGCCGTCCTGCCACTGGAACTCGTCCAGCGAGACAGCGACCTCCTCACCACCGACACCCATCATGCCGCCCGAGGAGACGACCAGATGGATCTGCTGGTCCTGACCGCGCACAACGGACGTGACTTCGCCGATCTGCTCGCCGGTCGCGCCATAGACCTGCTTGTTCTCCAGTTGCTGCGGGGTCATGGAGTACAGTTGCTGCTCGGTGCCGCTTTGCGCAGCAGTACCGGGCGACTGGGTGAGCGGCCGCGTGCGCGGCGCGTCGGCGCTCGTCCCTTCCTGCCCGCCATAGCCGGCGGCCCAAGCCGGAACGCTGAACAGTGCGGCGACCGCACCTGCCATCAGGGACTTTCGAAACATGGTGTTCATCGTGTCCTCCTGCCTTTCGGCCTTGCCTGCTCGTTCCCCGAACGCTCCTCTCCGGATTGCGCCGAGGGTCGTACAGGGAGGGCGTGCAAGATACGGACCCGGAAGACCGCTGCCAGGGCGAACGCCCTACCACCCTTAACGGCGGCGCCAGGCGAGTGTGCTTCAGGCTCTTGCGAACACGGGGCGGGAAAGGAGACGACCCCGGGAGACACGATCGCCTTTTGCCGGCCGCGCAAGATTTTCAGACCTATGGAAAAACGCGTCGCATGAACGGAGGTGCTGCTCGCAGCCGCCCGAAACGCTGCGCGGGCTGGGGAAGCAGCAGCGATCGGCCGTCCTTTGTACCGCGCCGCACGCGGGACTCGACGGGCGCTCGGCGCGAAAAAGCGGGGCCGGAGCCCCGCCGCCCACGGGTCAGGCTAACGATGGTTATCGGTAGATCGACTCGTCCGGTCGCGGATCGAGCGGGCGGATCCGGCCTTGCGGCCCCGTCAGGGTCGGGTTCTGCCGGAAATCCTGCCCCATGGCATGCATCCCGCCCTCCATCGGCTCGAAGGCCGCGAAGTCGCTGGGGGACTCGTAGAGGGACTCACCCGGCCGCGGATCGAGCTCGCGGATCCGGCCTTGCGGCCCCGCCAGGGTCGGGTTCTCGCGGAAGTCCCGCTCCATGGCGCCCATGCCATCGTGCGTGGACTGGGCCGCCTTGTCGGCCTGCCACCGCTCCATGGGCTGCGTGCGCGGCGCGTCGCCGCTCGTCGCCCCGTATCCACCTGAACCGCCGTAGCCACCGCCCCATGCGGGCATGCTGAACAGTGCGGCGACCGCACCGGCCATCAAGGACCTTCGAAACATCGCGTTCATGGTGTCCTCCTGCCTTTCGGCATCGCCAGATCGCTCCCCCTCCGCCCC
>DYFV01000084.1 GCA_020725025.1 Azoarcus sp. | reverse complement strand
CGCCGACGACAAGTGGCAGAAGCGCTTCAACATCAACTTCGGCTACTACTTCTGATCCGGCAGGGGGCGGCTCGTCAAGGGCCCGCCCCCTGGTCGAGCCCTGCCGGGCTCGTCTCGCAGGCCCGCCTTCGCGACCCCGCACGGGGTCGTGAATGGCGGGCTCGATTCATTTCTGACGGGGAGACCTCACCACGGGGCGTTGCGGCGGGATGGGATCCGACGGAGGAGAAAGGCGGCGCATGCCGGCGAAGGCATGCGCCGCAGTGGAGCGCGGAAAGCAGCTGCTCCGGAGGAGAGCCGGGAGCTCGCTGGACGCATCGGCCGATGCGTTGCACGTCGGTTCGCGGCCGGCGGGCACTCGGTGGAACAAAGCGTAGCCCGTCCGTCGCGGACCGGCTTGCCCCATTGCGACGTGGTGTTTCGCCCGAGCGCCCGATGCAGCTCCGGTCTAGGCGAGTCGGGCGTCGGCCGCGAGCAGCTCGGCCGAGCGGGCCAGCTCCGCGTCGTGCACTGCGACCGGCGCTATGGCGCGCTCGCTCCGGCGACCGCGCGGTGCAGCGACCGTTCCGCTCGCCTGCTGGCGCTCGCTGCTCGGCGACTGACCGAACAGGGCGCGGTAGGCCCTGCTGAAGTGGCAGGGCGACTGGAAGCCACAGGCCACGGTGATGCTGGTGATCGACATCCCGGTCTGCAGCAGCAGCTCGCGCGCGCGGCGCAGTCGCAGGTCCAGGTAGTACTGGACCGGCGTGCAGCCGAGCGCTTCGCGGAACATGCGCTGGACGTGGCGCGGCGACAGGCCGGCGAGATGGGCGAGCTCCTCGAGGGAGAGCGGCTCCTCGATGTTCGCCTCCATCAGCGCGGCGACCTCGGCGAGCGCCTTGTGGTTGCGGCCGAGGCGGGCCGCGAGCGGGATGTGCTGGCGGTCCTTGCTGTCGCGTGCGCGCTCGAGGATGAACTGGTCGCAGATCTGCGCCACCAGCGTCTTGCCGCAGCGGGCGCCGACCAGGGTCAGCATGAGGTCGATGGGGGCGGTGCCGCCGGTACAGGTGAGGCGATCGCGGTCGATGACGAAGAGCTCGTCCACGAACTTGACGCGGTTGTGGGACTCGCGCAGGCCGCTGATGTTCTCCCAGTGGATCGTGGCCTTGTAGCCGTCGAGCAGCCCGGACTTGACCAGCGCATAGGTGCCGGTGCACAGGCCGCCCAGGCACACCTTGTCCTGGGCGATGCGGCGCAGCAGGCCGACGACGCGATCATCGACGAAGCGGGTGATGTTGGTTCCGCCGCAAACGAAGACCAGGTCGAGGGGGCCGACCTGGTCGTAGGTCATCATCGGTGCGGCGGGCAATCCGTTGCTGGATGAAACGGGCTGCCCGTCCACGGTGAACACCGACCAGCTGTAGAGCGTCTGGCCGCTCGCGTAGTTGGCCATGCGCAGGACTTCCACCGCGCTGGAAAAGGCGATCATGGTGAACTCGTCGAGCACCAGAAAGCCGACGCGGGATACGGACGACGGGTGGGTCGACACGGTGCACCTCCTGTCTCGAGTAGGGGGATCGCAAACGCTCTATCGAAACGACGGGCCGGTCTGCGTCGGCGCCATCGTCGTGTGAGCAATCCCAAGCAAGCCTGGTGCCATTGGCGACCGGGCGAAGGGAGCGGATTCCGACTACCCGCGCAGCGACGCGGCGGAGGACAGGAGCGCTACCGTGCAGTCCGGCCGGCAGCGGGCCGGGACGCGCGAGCGCAAGGAGGGCGTGGGGCAGGGCCTGAAGGGGGTGAACATCACATGTCTCCTGTTTGGTTTCGGTTCTGGTGCCGTCCCGTTTCCGGGCCGGCCCGCCGATTTCTTGTCGTTTTGGTGCGCGGTCTCCCGCCGCTGCTACATCAAGGCACGATACGCCGGTTTTCCTTTGTACGCCAGTGCCTTGTCGGCTTCCTCAGGCGGTCGGGAGCGGGTGGCGCGCAGTGCGTTTCGAGGGTGGGTTCGTCGAATCCGGCACCGGCGCTGCACCGCCCGATTCGGCATCCCGAGGGGCGTGCACGCCGCGTCCGGAAGGGGCGGGAGGCGCTCGGCGCAGAATTTCTTCGGCTCGCCGGGGTGTCTCGCTTGCCGATTTCGGCTAGACCGCGTGCCGCAATGCCCCGCGAGGGGGCACCGGCCGAGGCCGATGAACCAGGATGGCGCGCGGCGGAGGCCCGCCGCGCTTCAGTTCCCGCGCTCGCGGGCGAGCCGCAGGGTGTCCGAGGGCAGCTCGCCGAACATCGCCTTGTAGTCCGACGCGAAGTGGGACAGGTGCCAGAAGCCCCAGCGCGCGGCGATGTCGGCGATCGAGCCGGCCTGTGATTCCGCACGCTTCAGGTCGCGCCGCACGCCGTTCAGGCGCAGCGCGCGCAGGAAGCTCACCGGGTTGAGGTTGAGCACGTCCTGGAAGCTGTACTGCAGGGTGCGGCGCGAGACGCCGAGCTCGGTGCACAGGTCGGCCACCGTGATCGGTTCCTCGATGTGCGCGTTCATGTACTCGCGGGCGCGCTCGACGACCTGCTGCCGGGTGTGGCCGGGCGGTGTCGTACGCTGCTGGGCGTCGGAGGTGGCCGAGGCGATGAGGCTCGCGTAGACCGCCTGGGTGAGGCCCTTGCGCATCGCCGCATGGCGCAGCATCTCGGGCGTCGCCCGGAGGCTCGCCATGACGGTGGCGAGGAAGCTGCGCAGGGCGGCGGCCTGCTCGGGTGAGGGGTGGATCACCCGCTTGTCGTGAAGCTCGGCCTCGAGGTCGCGGTGCTCCACCTGCAGCGCGTAGGCATTGAGCGCCTCCGCGTCGGTCGTCACCGCGAGGACTTCCTGCAGGCGCGGCGTGCGGAAGTCCAACTCGTCGCCGCCGCGCAGCGTGATGATGGAGTTGATGTCGACGATCTGCCCGCAGTACCAGCCGGTGCCGTCCACCTCCACCGGCACGCCGAAGGTTCTCGAGCCCCGCCAGGCTTGTCCCGCCTCGTGCACCGACTGGTTGGTGCGCTCGCGGAAGACCTGCACGTCGTCGAACCAGAACTCCTCGAAGTTGCCGGTGAAGACGCCCGCGGTGAGCTGGTCGTAGCGCTGGTTCCAGCGCTGCAGGCAGGACGCGTGGTCGTCCGCGTCGCGGGTGTCGCGCCGGATGGCGCTGAAGGGCCGATCCTGGGGGGGCGAGGCGAGTGGGCTCATGGCAGCCGCGTTCCGAAGTGGTGTGCAACGGAAGCGGGCATGCACGGCGCATGCCAGCGCTGCGTGGGCGGAAAAGCGCCCGCGGCTCGCCGCCCGGGTTCCACGGGCGCGAAGGCTCCTTGCTTCATTTCCGTCTGTCTCCTGACGGGGAAAACCGTTGTCGTTTTATGTGTGTGCTGCTGTTTTTTCAGCGTAAACCCGAACGCGGGGCAGCGACAAGCCCTTTCCTGCAACACGCGCCGGCCGGGGGAGCCCGCACGCCCTGCTGCGCCGCATTGGTGCGTCGCCGTCCACGCTTGTGCAGGCAGCCCGTGCGCGGCGCGTTGCCGCCTTGCCGATTTCGGATAACGGTCCCGAAAACCCTCGCCGCAGAATCCGTCCCAGCTGCCGTTCTTGACCTGGATCAAAAACCTGAACGGCAACACCCACATCCGCCGCCGCGTCCGGCCGGCGGGTTTCGAGGATTCCGCCGCACCTGCCGCCCGAGCGGCGCCCGGTACGGCGAGCAACGAGGAGGTCAGCCGTGGTTCGACGCCGCGCCTTGCGATCCTGCCTTGCGGCTGCGCTCATCGCCCTGTCCGGGGCGTCCGCGCAGGCCGAGCTGCAGGTCGAGATTCCCCGGGTGGAGGAACTGCCGCCCGCCAACCCTTACCGCATCTACCTTTCCGACGTGGCCATCGGCCACATCGTCGACGGCCGCCTGCACGTCATCGACGGGGAGAACATGCGCTACCTGGGCGTGGTCGCGACCGCCTACGCCGGTCAGGCGGTCCTGTCGCCCGACCGCAAGCAGATCTACGTCGCCACCACCTACTACTCGCGCCTGTCCTCGGGTGAGCGCACCGACACGGTGGACATCCACGACGCGCAGACCCTGACCAAGACCGGCGAGATCGTGATCCCGCCCATCCACGCCCAGTCGCTGCACTACAAGGGCACCATCCGCCCCTCCGCGGACGGGCGCTGGCTCTACGTGCTGAACGCCACGCCGGCGGTGTCGGTGACCGTGGTGGACCTGCAGGCGAAGAAGGTGGCATCCCAGGTGGATATCCCCGGCTGCTGGATCCTGCTGCCCGCCAGGACGGTGCCCAATCGCTTCTCCACCGTGTGCGGCGACGGGACCATGCTCACCGTCACCCTGGACGCCGAGGGCAAGCCGGCCGGGCAGCAGAGGAGCCCCAAGTTCTTCGATCCCGACGTGGACCCGATCTTCATCCATGGCGAGCAGGACGGGGACACCTACCGCTTCGTCTCCTACGGCGGCGACCTCTATACCGCCCACGTGGGCGGCGCGGTGGCGAGCTTCGAGCCGAAGTGGTCGCTGCTCACCGACGCCGAGCGCAGGGCCGGCTGGCGCCCGGGCGGCTACCAGCTTCTCGCCCAGCACAACGCCAGCGGGCGCGTCTTCGTGGCGATGCACGACGGCGCCAAGGACGGCAGCCACAAGTTCCCCGCCAAGGAGATCTGGGGCTTCGACCTCGCCACGAAGAAGCGCGTGACCCGCGCCCCGGGCAGCAACGCCATCGCGCTGGCGGTGAGCCAGGGCGACAGGCCGCGGCTCTTCGCCTACGACGGCGTGAAGGGCGGGCTGGTCGCCTACGACGCGAGCGGCGCCCTGAAGCTCGTCGAGCGCATGGACGGCGTGGGCGAGACGCCCTCCCTCATGGAGCTCCACTGATGGACGCCCTCGTGCTGGACCCGGTGCTCGCCCGCGTCTCCGGCGCCGCCCTGGTGGTGATCCTGCTGGTGGGCGCCTGGCAGAAGCTGCGCGACCCGGCGGTGTTCGAGGCCTCGGTGGAGCTCTACCGGCTGCTGCCGGAGCGGCTGGTGCCGCTCTTCGCGCGGCTCTTCCCCCTCCTCGAGGCGATGGCGGGCGTGGCGCTGCTTTTCGAGGCCTCCCGTCCGATCGGCTTCGCCCTCGGCCTCGCGGTGCTCGGCACCGCCACCCTCGGCGTCGCGATCAACGTGCTGCGCGGCCATACCGAGATCGACTGCGGCTGCGGCGGCGCCGAGGGCCACACCCGGCTGTCGTGGGCGCTCGTCGTGCGCAACGCGGTGCTTCTCGTGCTGCTCGCGGCCGGCGCCCAGGCCGGTGCCGAGCGCGGCCTGGTGTGGATCGACTACCTCTCGGTGGCCGGCGGCACCCTGGTGCTTCTCGCCCTCTACGCCGCCGCCAACCAGCTCCTCGCCAACCATCCCAATCTCGCCCAACTGAGGAACGGATCATGAACGAAGCCCTGATGATTTCGAACGTGCTGCTGTGGATCGCGGTGCTCGCCGCCCTGGTGGGGCTGTTCGCCCTGGCGCGCCAGATCGGCGTGCTCTACGAGCGGGTGGCCCCCATGGGCGCCCTGATGCTCGACACCGGCCCCCAGGTGGGCGAGGCCGCCCCGGTGTTCGACCTGCCGCAGCTCGTGGCGAGCCGCGAGCGCGTCTCCCTGGGCCTGCCGGGGGACAAGAGCACGCTGCTCTTCTTCCTTTCGCCCACCTGCCCGGTGTGCAAGAAGCTGCTGCCCATCCTGCGCTCGGCCAACCAGTCCGAACGCAGCTGGCTGCGGGTGGTGCTCACCTCCGACGGCGAGCAGCCCGAGCACCTCGCCTTCTACGAGAAGGCCGGCCTGCAGGACTTCCCCTACGTGCTCTCCCGGGAGCTCGGCATCGCCTGGCGGGTGGCCAAGCTCCCCTACGCGGTGCTGATCAACGAGCAGGGCCGCGTCGCCGCCAAGGGCCTGGTGAACTCCCGCGAGCAGCTGGAGAGCCTCTTTACCGCCAAGGAGCTGGGCGTGGCCTCGGTGCAGGACTACCTCGAGCAGCCCGGCCGCGCCTGACCGATCGAGAAGGAGAAAGAACATGAAATGGCTGGACGAATTCTTCGAGCGCAAGACGCGCAAGGTGGCGCAGAGCGCCTCCCGGCGCAGCGCGCTCATCGGCATCGGCAAGCTCCTGGTGGGCTCGGCCTTCGTGCTGCCGGTGCTGCCCTTCGACCGCACCGCCCAGGCGGCCGGGGCCGCCGCGGCCAAGAAGGCTGCCGCGCCAACGGACCAGGACTGCGAGTACTGGCGCTATTGCGCCCAGGACGGCTTCCTGTGCAACTGCTGCGGCGGTACCGCCTCCACCTGCCCGCCGGGCACGGAGGCGTCCAAGGTGTCCTGGATCGGCACCTGCCACAACCCGGACGACGGCAAGGACTACCTCATCAGCTACAACGACTGCTGCGGCAAGACGGCCTGCGGACGCTGCTTCTGCAACACCAACGAGCGCGAGATGCCCGCCTACCGCATGGGCCTGCACAACGACATCAACTGGTGCATGGCCAACGACTCGACGATGTTCCACTGCACGCTCGCCACCGTGGTCGGGCTGGCCGAAGCGAAGAGCTGAGGAGGCCGCGATGGACGCCACGCGCAGGTCGGGTCGGGCAGGGCGGCAGGTCGGTCTCCTGGCCGCCGGCATCCTCGCCGTCGCCGGCGCGGTGAAGCCGGCGCTGGCGGACGACGCCGCCAAGGCCCGCTACCAGTACATCCTCAACTGCGCCGGTTGCCATCAGGCCGACGGCAGCGGCGCGCAATCCGGCGGGGTGCCCACCTTGCGCGGCCAGTTCGGCCACTTCCTGAAGCTGCCCGAGGGGCGGGCCTTCCTGGTGCAGGTGCCCGGCACCTCCAACTCGCCGCTCTCCGACGCGGACATCGCGCGGATGCTGAACTGGATGGCCACCGCCTTCTCCGCCGAGACCCTGCCGGCAGACTTCACGCCCTATACGGCGGGCGAAGTCACCACCTTGCGCAACAGGAAGCTCACCGACGTTTCCGCGGTCCGCCGCGGCATCGTCGAAAGCCTGGCGGCCCAGGGCATCGCGATCGACTGAGCCGCCGCCCGTCATTCGTCACTTCTCCCCCATGAGGACATACGACATGCAGAAAACGACAAAGAAGGCGCGCCGGCCCGGGCTGATCGGGCTCGCCGTCGCCGCCCTGCTCGCCACGCCGCTCGCCCACGCCGCAGCCACCGAGGCCGAAGTCGCGGCCCTCGGCAAGACCCTCACCCCGATCGGCGCCGAGGCCGGCAAGAACGCCGACGGCACGATCCCGGCCTGGTCGGGCGGCATCACCCAGGTGCCGGCCGGCTGGAAGCCCGGCAAGCTCGATCCCTACAAGGACGACAAGCCGCTCTTCTCCATCGACGCGGGCAACGTGGACAAGTACGCCGACAAGCTCTCCGCCGGCCAGATCGCGCTGATCAAGACCTACAAGGGCTACCGCATGGACGTGTATCCGAGCCGGCGCAGCTGCCCGGTGCCGGACTTCGTGGCGACCCAGACGAAGAAGAACGCCACCGCCGCCAAGCTCGGCGCGGACGGCTGGCAGCTCGAGGCGGTGCTGGGCGGCGGCATCCCCTTCCCCTTCCCCAAGAGCGGGGCGGAGGCGATGTGGAACTACAAGCTGCGCTACACCGGCCTCGGCCGACGCGCGCAGATCTCCGCGCTGATGCCGGACAAGGACGGCTCCTACGTCGAGAACAAGCAGTGGGCCTTCGAGCTGTATCCCTTCAACGATCCCGAGGTCACCGGTCCGGCCGACGTCGGCGGGGTGGAGAGCAGGCTGCTCTACGGCGTGCTCTCGCCCGCCTCCCGTGCCGGCGAGGGCTACCTGATCCACGCCTACATCGACAAGCCGCAGGACGCCTGGATCTACTTCCCCGGCCAGCGCCGGGTGCGCCGCTCGCCCACCTTCGCCTACGACAACCCGATCGCCGGCTTCGACAACCTGTACTTCGTCGACCAGATCAACATGTTCACCGGCGCGCTGGACCGCTACGACTACAAGCTGGTGGGCAAGAAGGAGATGTACGTCCCCTACAACTCCTACAAGCTCATCGACAAGAGCAACAAGTTCAAGGACATGCTCGGGCCCGAGTACGTGAACCGCGACGTCATGCGCTACGAGCCGCACCGGGTGTGGGTGGTCGAGGCGACGGTGAAGGGCGACAAGCGCCACTCCTTCGCCAAGCGCGTGTTCCACTTCGACGAGGACTCCTGGGCACTGCTGCAGGTGGACATGTACGACGCCAAGGGCAACCTGTGGCGCGTGCAGGAGGGCAGCCTGTGGGCCGCGCCGGACGTGGGCGCCTGCATCACCTACGAGACCCAGATGTACGACCTGGTCGCGCGCCGCTACGTGACCGACAACTGGACCGCCGAAGGCGAGGTGATCGATCTGACCGCCGCCAAGGACGGCCGCATCAACGCCGCCACCTTCAGTCCCGACCAGATGCGCCGCCGCGGCGAGCGCTGATTCCGACCGACCGCATCCAGGAGATAACTACATGAAGACGATTGCGCATCGTCGGGCGGCGTTCGCCCTGGCGCCCTCCACCCTGGCCCTGGCCGTGGCCGCCACCCTGTTCTCGCCCGCGAGCCACGCCTTCCGCTTCGGCTCCGAGGAGGGGCTGTCGGGCAGCTTCGACAGCACCGTGTCCTTCGGCATGATGAGCCGCACCCAGTCGGCGGGCTGCAAGACCCTCGGCAACGACAGCGGCGGCTGCAACAACGGCACCAACAACGAGCTGCAGGCGAAGCAGGGCGCCGGCGGCTATGCCAATGCCGACTTCAACTACACCAACTTCGACGACGGCAACCTCAACTACGACAAGGGCGACATCGTCTCGGCGGTCATCAAGGGGACCCACGACCTGGCGCTGAAGTACCCGGGCGGATGGAGCTCGCTGGTGCGCCTGACCTGGTTCCACGACTTCAAGGCCTCAGACACCCGCCGCACCGACGTGGCCAGCGAGGCCGAGGGCGAGGTGACCCTGCTCGACGCCTGGGTGGCGAAGAGCTTCGCCATCGGCGACCAGTTCGGCAAGGTCAAGCTCGGCAACCAGGTGATCTCCTGGGGCGAGGACATCTTCATCCTGGGCGGGGTGAACCAGATCAACGCCATCGACCTGCAGAAGTTCCACGTGCCGGGCACCCAGCTGAAGGAGATCTTCATCCCGGCGCCCATGCTCTCGGGCTCCTTCGGCCTGGCGGAAGGCCTCGGTCTCGAGGCCTACTACCAGTTCGCCTGGAACGCCTTCAAGTTCGACCCCTCGGGCACCTTCTTCTCGGTGGCCGACGTGCTCGGCAAGGGCCGGCGGGTGGCCTACCTGCCGACCTCGGTATGCAACGACTTCGGCCTGCCGCTGCCCTGCGGCGACCAGTCCGGCCTCAGCGACGCGCAGATGGTGGCCAACGGCACCGCCGTGCCCTATCTCGGCACCGAGGAACCGAAGCGGGGCGGGCAGTACGGGGTGAACCTGCGCTACTACGCGGACGCGATCGACACCGAGTTCGCCGCCACCTACCAGCGTTACCACGACAAGCTGCCCTTCCTGGGCTTCACCGGCACCAGTACCGGCGCGGTCACCGGCTATTTCGTCGCCTACGGCGAGGACAAGGACCTCTACGCGATCTCGGCCAACACCAAGCTCTTCAACGTGGCGGTGGGGGCCGAGCTCTCCTACCGGCCGAACGACAGCGTGGGCGTGGACCCCACCGTGCCCTTCGGCTCCCTCGCCGGCGCCTTCGACGAGAACAGCGTCTACGACGTGGGCAGCCACCCGGGCTTCGTGGAGGAGGAGAAGTATCAGCTGCATCTGACCGGCTTCTATACCTTCTCCCACAACGACCCCCTGGGCGGGCTGGCGAAGGCGGTGGGCTCGTCCGATGGCTTCATCCTCGCGGAAGCCGCGGTGACCCACTACCCGGGCCTGGACACCAGCGGGCGCATTCCCTACTTCCTGCCCGACTACTCGCTGCCGGACGAGACCTCCTGGGGCTATGTCTTCGAGATGGGCCTGAACTACCCCAACGCCTTCGGCAGCGGCGTCACGCTCACGCCCCAGATCGACTGGTACCACGACGTGTCGGGCACCAGCCCCAACACCATCCCCTTCGTGGAGGGGCGCAAGGCGCTCACCCTGTCGCTGTTCGCCAATTACCGCGACCGCTGGAAGGGCGCGCTGCAGTGGGTGAATTTCCACGGCGGTGGTGCCAACAACCTGATGCGTGACCGCGACTTCCTCGCCGCGAGCGTCTCGTACTCGTTCTGAAGCAAAGCGCCGGGACCGGGCGCAGACCCGGCCCCGGCGGAGACGGAATCCCCGACATGATCGAGAAACTCGTGCTGGCCCTGCAGCGCTTCTGCTTCAGGCACCGCATGGCCATCCTGCTCGCACTCGCCGCCTTTACCGCGGTGATGGCGGTGTTCGCCGCCCGGCTGCACATGAGCGCCGGCTTCGACAAGCAGCTGCCCCAGGACCACGAATACGTCCAGACCTTCAACCAGTACCGGGACGTGCTGTTCGGCGCGAACCGCATCATCGTCACCGTGGAGGCGACCCGCGGCGACATCTGGAACGAGAAGGCGCTCACCCGGCTGTACGACGTCACCCAGGCGCTCTTCTTCATGAAGGGCATCGACCGGCGCACCGTCACCTCCCTGTGGACTCCCAACACCCGCGCGGTGCAGATCACCGAGGAGGGCATGAAGGCGGAGGACGTGATCGGCGGCGACGTGACGGTGAAGGCGCTCACCCCCGACAACATCGCCGCCATCCGCGAACGCACCATCGTCGGCGGTTTCATCGGCTCGCTGGTGGCGAACGACTCGTCCTCGGCCATGGTCGTGGCCGAGCTCTCCGACCCCGACCCGCAGACGGGCGAGCGGCTCGACTACTTCGAGTTCAGCCAGCGCCTGGAGAAGGAGGTCCGCGAAGCCTTCTCGGACGGCGACGTGCGCATCCGCATCATCGGCTTCGCCAAGCAGATGGGGGACATCTCGGAGGGGGCCACCAGCGTCATCGAGTTCTTCGCGCTCGCCTTCCTGCTCACCACCGCCGCGGTCTACTGGTACACCCGCTCCTGGGTGCTCACCTTCCTGCCGCTCGCCTGCTCGCTGGTGTCGGTGGTGTGGCAGTTCGGCACCATCACGCTGCTGGGCTTCGGACTCGACCCGCTCGCCATCCTGGTGCCCTTCCTGGTGTTCGCCATCGGGGTGTCCCACGGCATCCAGCAGGTGAACTACATCGCCAAGGAAGTCATCAACGGCGCCGACGGCTACACCGCGGCGAGCCGCAGCTTCACCGGCCTGCTGGTGCCCGGCACCCTCGCGCTCATCACCGCCTTCGTCGGCTTCGCCACCCTGGTGCTGGTACCCATCCCGATGATCCGCGAGCTCGCCATCACCGCCTCGGTGGGTGTGGCCTACAAGATCGTCACCAACCTCGTCATGCTGCCGGTGCTCGCGAGCTACTTCCGCTTCGACGAGCGCTTCGTGCTGCGCGCGGGCAAGGTCGAGCATTTGCGCAACCGCATGATGGCCACCCTCGGGGTGCACATCGCGAGCCCGCGCAATGCCGCCATCGGCACGCTCGCCTGCGCGCTGCTCATGGGCGTGGCGGTGTGGCAGAGCCAGGGGCGGCACGTCGGCCACGTGCTGCCGGGCGCGCCGGAGCTCCACGACGACTCCCGCTACAACCAGGACGTGGAGGCGGTGGTGGCCCGCTACAGCCTGGGCCTGGATCTCCTCACGGTGGTGGTGGAGACGCCTGCCGACGGCTGCTATCGCCACGACGTGATGAGCCACGTGGACCGCCTCACCTGGTATCTCGCCAACGTGCCGGGCGTGCTCTCGGCCCAGTCCCTCCCCACCATGACCAAGCTCGCCGCCTCGGGGGTGAACGAGGGCAATCCGAAATGGGCGGCGCTGCCCCAGGACGAGCTCACCCTGGGGGAGGCGGTGCGCCAGGTGCCGGAGGGCATGCGGCTCTTCAACGCCGACTGCACCCTGCTGCCGGTGAACCTCTACCTCGCCGACCACAAGGCCTCGACCATCGAGGAGGTGGTGGCGGCGGTGAAGCGCTTCCGCGAGACCTGGCCCTTCGAGGGCGTCACGGTGCGGCTCGCCAGCGGCAACGCCGGGGTGCAGGCCGCGACCAACGAGATCGTCGAGCACTCGGAGCTGCCGATGATGCTCTACGTCTATGCCACGATCCTGGCGCTGGTGTTCGCGGTGTATCGCGACTGGCGCGCCATGCTGGCCTGCTGCCTGCCGCTCACGCTGGCCACCTTTCTCGGTTACTGGTTCATGAAGGAGCTGGACATCGGACTCACCGTGGCCACCCTGCCGGTGATGGTGCTCGCGGTCGGGATCGGCGTCGATTACGCCTTCTACATCTACAACCGCCTGCAGATGCACATGGCCCACGGCGAGGACATCGTCACCGCCTTCAAGCAGGCCCTGCGCGAGATCGGCGTGGCCACGGTGTTCACCGCGGTGACCCTGTCCATCGGGGTGGCCACCTGGTCCTTCTCGGCGCTCAAGTTCCAGGCCGACATGGGGATGCTGCTCACCTTCATGTTCATGATGAACATGATCATGGCGATCACGCTCCTGCCGGCGCTGGCGGTGACCATCGACATGCTGATTCCGCGGCGTCGCCCGGTGCGGGCGCCGCTGATGGCCCATTGAGGAGCAGGCAATGAAGAAGACCCTTCCATCCCTGGGCCTCGCCGGCCTCGTCCTGGCCGCCTGCGTGGCGGGCCTGCCCGCAGCGAGGGCGGGCGATTCCACCCAGGTGCCGGCGATGCAGGCACGCCTCGCGGCGAAAGTCCCGCTCACGGCCCTGGTGCGCGCCGGCGACGCCCTGGTGGCGCTGGGCGACTACGGCACGGTGGTGCGCTCCAGCGACGGCGGCCGCAGCTGGCAGCAGGCGGCGGTGCCGGTGAGCGGGCTGCTCACCGCGGCCCACTTCATCGATGCGCAGCGGGGCTGGGCCGTGGGCCACGGCGGCGTGGTGCTCGCCACCGTCGACGGCGGCGTTACCTGGACGCTGCAGCAGGAGCTGCCCGAAAAGCCGGTGCTCCTGTCGGTGCACTTCGTGTCGCCCGACGAGGGCTTCGCGGTCGGCGCCTACGGCAGCGCCTGGCGCACCGGCGACGGCGGCCGTTCCTGGACGCCCATGGCGGTAGGGGAGGGCTATGACGCCGACCTGCATCTCAACCACATCTTCGCCACCCGCAGCGGCGCGCTCTTCGCCGCCGCCGAGACCGGCCTCGCCTTCCGCTCCACCGACGGCGGCGCGACCTGGGTGAAGCTCGACACCGGCGTGTCCGGCTCGCTCTGGAGCGGCCTCGAAGGCCCCGGCGGCGAGGTGGTGCTGCTGGGCATGAGCGGGCGGGTGCTGACGAGCCGCGACGGCGGGGATTCCTGGCAGGTCTTCGAGCACGCGGACGGCCAGTCCCTCACCGGCGCGGTCGTGACGGCCGACGGCAGCCTGGTGGTGGTCGGCACCGGCGGCGTGGTGCTGCGCGGACGCGAGCGCTTCGAGGCCCGGGTGCGCGATGACCGCCAGAACCTCGCCGCCGTGGCGCTTGCCGCCGACGGCACCCTGGTGCTGGCGGGCCAGCTGGGCGTCGAGCGCATGGCCACCGGCAACTGACAAGGAGAACCGAGAACATGCTGACCCGTCTGATCGCACTGTTGCGCGGCGAGCTCGCGGCCGAGGCCGCCGAAACCGGCCCCTTCGAGCGCCGCCACATCGCGGTGGCCGCGCTGCTGCTGGAGGCGATGTACGTCGATCACCAGGCCACGCCCGAGGAGCACGCCGCCGTGACGCGGCGCCTGCGCGAGCACTTCCGGCTCCAGGAGGAGACCGCCCGCCAGCTCGTGCAGGTGGCCGACGAGCGCTACGCGGAGGTGCTCGACGACTGGGAGTTCGCCGAGGCGGTGCGCGTCGGCTTCAACCCCGCCGAGCGCCAGGAGATCCTCACCCTGCTGTGGGAGGTGGCCTATGCCGACGGCGCCCTGGCGCGCCTCGAGCGTCGCCTGTTGAAGCGCCTCGCGCGCCAGCTCGACCTCGATGTTGTCGCCGTCGAGCAGGCCTGTGCCACGGCGGCCGCCCGCGCCGGCGTCATCGGCGCGTCGGGCAACGACGATTGACGGGTCCGACGCGTCCGGACCCTATCAAAGAGACAACACGACAGGAGACAGCAGCATGGAACCCTATTCCGACCAACACATTTCCGACGCCACCCGGCGCTTCCTCGCCCGTCCCCGGCGCATGCTGATCGGCGGCGAATGGTGCGAGGCCGTCGACGGCGGGACGCTGGAGGTGATCGATCCGGCCACCGGTGCCGCGTTCACCCGCGTGCCTGCGGGCGGCGCCGAGGACATCGACCGCGCCGTGGCGGCCGCCCGGCGCGCCTTCGAGTCCGGCGACTGGCCGAAGATGCGCCCGGTGGACCGGGAGCGCCTGCTCCTCAGGTTCGCCGACCTGATCGAGGCCAACGCCCAGGAGCTCGCCGAGATCGAGGCCCTGGACAACGGCAAGCCGGTGGTCATGGCGCGCCTGGTGGACGTCGCCCTGGTGGTGGACTTCCTGCGCTACATGGCGGGCTGGGCGACCAAGATCGAAGGCGCCACCATGGACGTGTCGGTGCCGCTGATGCGCGACCGGGAGCTCTTCGGCTTCACCCGCCGGGAGCCGGTGGGCGTGGTCGGTGCCATCATCCCGTGGAACTTCCCGCTGCTCATGGCCGCCTGGAAGGTGGCACCGGCCCTCGCCTCGGGCTGCACCATGGTGCTCAAGCCCGCCGAGGAGACGCCGCTCACCGCCCTGCGCTTCGCCGAGCTCGCCAAGGAGGCGGGCTATCCGGCGGGCGTCTTCAACGTCGTCACCGGCCACGGCCACACCGCCGGCGCGGCGCTGGCCGGGCACAAGGGCATCGAGAAGGTCGCCTTCACCGGCTCCACCGAGATCGGCAAGCTGGTGGGCAAGGCCGCCCTCGACAACATGACCCGCGTCTCCCTGGAGCTGGGCGGCAAGAGCCCGGTGATCGTGCTCGACGACGCCGACCCCGCCGCGGCCGCGGCGGGCGCGGCCCAGGCGATCTTCTTCAACCAGGGTCAGGTGTGCACCGCCGGCTCGCGCCTCTTCGTCCACAAGAGCCGCTTCGACGAGGTGGTCGAGGGCCTCGCCGGCATCGCCGCCGGCATGAAGCTGGGGCCCGGCATCGATCCCGCGACCCAGGTCGGCCCGCTGGTCTCCGCCGTGCAGCAGCAGCGCGTGCTGGGCTACATCCGCAGCGGCTACGAGGAGGGCGCCCGCGCCGCGGCCGGCGGCGAGCCCGCCCGGGTGGGCGCGGGCGGCGGCTACTTCGTGCAGCCCACGGTGCTGGTGGACACCCGCGACGACATGAAGGTGGTGCGCGAGGAGATCTTCGGCCCGGTGGTGGTGGCCATGCCCTACGAGGACCTGGACGAGGTCGCCCGCCGCGCCAACGACACCCCCTACGGGCTCGCCGCGAGCATCTGGTCCAACGACCTGTCGCGGGTGCACCGCCTGATCCCCAGGATCAAGGCCGGCACCGTGTGGGTGAACTGCCACAACATCCTCGACAACGCGATGCCCTTCGGCGGCTACAAGCAGTCGGGCATCGGCCGCGAGATGGGGCGCGCGGTGCTCGATCTGTATACCGAGTCGAAGTCGGTGATCATGGCGCTGTAGCCCTCGACGCGAGCGGTTCATGGTGTTGCGGTCGCCCCGCGATGGCGGGCCGGCCGCTTTTTTTGTGCTGCGCCCCACCCGTAGCCCGGAGGGTGCCCCAGCGGACTCCGGGGGGACGGTGCGGCGATCCACACCGTTCCCGGATTCCGTTGCACTCCATCGAGTGCTACGAGGACGCCACTCCATCGCACAACCCGGCAGCGGTTCGTCAGGCCTCGATCGCTCTACCCCTCCAGCCCCGCCGCCGCCTTTCGCAAATCCTTCACCAGTTCCCCGTAGGCCCGCTCGCGCGCCTCCGAATCCGGAATGCGCAGCAGCGACGAAGGATGCACCGTCGCCACCACCCGCTCGGCGAGCTCCGAGGGCATCGGCTCGCCGCGATGCAGCGTGACGCGAAAGCTCGGCCCCAGGACCGATTTCGCGGCGGTCGCGCCCAGGAGGATGATGAGCCGCGGCCGCACCCGATCGATCTCGGCCCGCAGCCAGGGCGCGCAGGCGCGGATCTCGACGGTCTTGGGCGTGGCGTGCAGCCGCCGCCGGCCGCGCACCACGGTCCACTTGAAGTGCTTCACCGCGTTGGTGACGTAGACCCGGCTGCGGTCGATGCCCGCGTCCACCAGCGCCCTGTCCAGCAGCTGCCCGGCCGGGCCGACGAAGGGGTGGCCGCTGCGGTCCTCGGCGTCGCCCGGCTGCTCGCCCACCAGCATCACCGTGGCGTCGTCCGGACCTTCGCCGAACACGGTCTGCGTCGCGTTCTTGTAGAGGTCGCAGCCGGTGCAGTGGGTGGCTGCCTCGCGCAGCTCGCCCAGGGAAGCGTCGGGCTGGACGAAGGGGGCGGCGGTCTGCTCGGGTTCCTTGCGTGCCATGGGCGCCTCCCTCGATCCGGTTGCTCAGGGTCGGAGCGGCGGAAACTGCAGATGTTCCACCAGATGGAACGCCTTCGGTGTTTCGAGAAAATCTCGAGATTAAGTGGAAAGATCGTCCTGCGGTCCTTCCGCATACAAGAACTCGAGGAGACAATCGATGACCACCGTCCCACGGCTATTCGCCAGGCTCTGCCTGTCCGTCTTCGCCCTCGCCGCCCTGCAGGGCGCGGCCGGTGCGGCCGAGCCGGCGAAGCGCCCCAACATCCTGCTCATCGTCGCCGACGATCTCGGCTACTCGGATCTCGGCAGCTTCGGCGCCGAGATCGCCACCCCCAACCTCGACCGGCTGGCGGACGAGGGCGCGAAGCTCACGAGCTTCTACGCCTCCCCCTTCTGCTCGCCCACCCGGGCGATGCTGATGTCGGGCAACGACAATCACCTGGTCGGCTTCGGCGACATGGCCGAGCTGATGCTGCCCGAGCAGCGCGGCAAGCCCGGCTACGAGGGCTACCTCAACGACCGTGTGGTGCCGATGGCCCAGGTGCTGAAGGACGCGGGCTACCGCACGCTGATGGCGGGCAAGTGGCATCTGGGCGTGCCCGAGCAGTACAGCCCCGCGGCCCGCGGCTTCGAGCGCTCCTACGCGATGACGATGGGCGGGGCGAGCCATTGGGGCGACCAGTCGGGCATCGTCGCCGTCGATCCGGCGAAGCCGCCCAAGGCGATCTATCGGGAGAACGGCAAGGCGATCGACATCCCGCGCGAGGGCTTCTACTCGTCCGAGGCCTTCGCGGACAAGCTGATCGAGTACCTGAAGGCCGACGCCGCGAGCGGCAAGCCCTTCTTCGCCTACCTCGCGTTCACCGCGCCGCACTGGCCCCTGCATGCGCCGGAACCGGACATCGCCCGCTACGAGGGCCGCTACAAGGCGGGTTACGACGCGCTGCGCCGCGAGCGGCTGGAGCGCATGAAGCAGCTGGGCCTGATCGCGCCCGACACGCCGGTCTACGAGGGCCATCCGGGCTGGCCGAAGTGGGAAGCGCTCTCCGAGGCGCAGAAGATCTCCGAGGCGCGCCGGATGGCGGTGTACGCGGCGATGGTGGACAACATGGACCGGCAGATCGGCCGGGTGCTGGCCCATCTCGAGCGAACCGGCGAGCTCGCCGACACCTTCGTCTTCTTCCTCTCCGACAACGGCGCCGACGGCAACTCGGTCTACGACGTCGCCCGCACCCGGGAGTGGATCCACCGCGACATGGACAACAGCACCCCCAACATCGGCCGCCCGGGCTCCTTCATCGAGTACGGGCCGGGCTGGGCGCAGGTCGGCTCGACGCCGTTCAAGCTCTACAAGTCCATGATGTACGAGGGCGGCATCCGGGTGCCGGCCATCGCCTGGGGACCGGGTGTGGCCGGCGGCACGGTCAAGCGCGAGTTCGCCCACGTCATGGACGTCGCCCCCACGATCTACGAGCTGGCGGGCACCCGCCATCCCGGCACGCGCTACGACGGGCGCGAGGTGCTGCCGCTGCGGGGCAAGTCCATGCTGCCCTACCTGAGCGGCAAGGCCCAGGTGGTCCACGACGGCGAGCACGTCACCGGCTGGGAGCTCGGCGGGCGCAAGGCCCTGCGCAAGGGCGACTGGAAGCTGGTCTACGCCAACGAACCGTGGGGCACCGGGGATTGGGAGCTCTACGACCTCGCCGCCGACCCCGTCGAGAGCCGCGACCTCGCCGCGGCACGCCCCGAGAAGCTGAAGGAGATGCTCGCCGCCTGGCGGCAGTACGTGGCGGAGACCGGTACGCTGGAGATCGAGGGTCTCGCCGCCCGCCCCGGCTACAGCAACGGCGCCAGGTACTACGAGGATCTGGCCCACGAGGCGGCCCTCGCCCCGCGCAAGAAGGTGGCGGAGCACTGACCATGCCGCGGCGCGTCCTGGCGCTCCTCGCCGGACTCGCGGCCTTCGCGGCGCAGGGAGCTCCGCCCCAGGCCGGGGTGCGCCCGGACCACGTCGACGAGACGGAATGCCGCGCCTGCCACGCCGAGGCGGCGCGGCGCTGGGACGGCTCCAAGCACCGGCAGGCGATGCAGCCCGCCACGGCGGACAAAGTGCTCGGCGACTTCGACGGCGGGGAGTTCGCCCGGGAAGGCGAGACGGTCCGCTTCCTCAGGCGCGGCGATGCGTTCCGGGTCGTCGCGGCCGGGGCCGACGGGAAGGCGGCCGAACTGCCGGTGAGCCACACCTTCGGCGTTTACCCCTTGCAGCAGTACCTCGTGCCGCTGCCGGGCGGCCGCCTCCAGGCGCTCACCGTCGCCTGGGACCTGCGGGCGCGGCGCTGGTTCTCGCTCTATCCCGCGGAGCCCGTCCCGCCCGGCTCGCCGCTGCATTGGAGCGGGCGCTACCAGAACTGGAACCTGATGTGCGGCGAGTGCCACACGACCGCCTACGCCAAGGGCTACGACGAGGCCGGCGACCGCTACGCCACCACCTGGGCGGTGCCGACCGTCGGCTGCCAGGCCTGCCACGGGCCGGGTCGCGCCCATGCCGAGAGCGCGCGCCGGATCGCGGCCGGCGCGGCGTCCGGGGCGAAGCCCGAGCCGACGCCCAATCGCGCCCTCGGCCAAGGACCCGCCCAGGTCGACCAGTGCGCCGCCTGCCACGCGCGCCGCACCCGGCTCGCGGAGCGCACCGAGCCGGGCCGGCCCTTCCTCGACGACTTCATCCCGGACAACCTCCGCGCCGATCTCTACCACGCCGACGGCCAGCAGTTGGAGGAGGTCTTCGAGTACGGCTCCTACCGCCAGAGCCGCATGTACCAGGCGGGCGTCGCCTGCAGCGACTGCCACGAGCCCCACGGCGGCAAGCTGCGCGCCGAGGGCGACGCGCTGTGCGTCTCCTGCCACAACGAGTCGCCGCCCGCCCGCTTTCCGGGCCTCGTGCCCGCCCGCTACGACGCGGCGACACACCACTTCCACGCCGAGGGCGGGGCCGGCAGCCGCTGCGTCGAGTGCCACATGCCCGGCCGCAACTACATGGTGGTCCACGAGCGCCGCGACCATGCGATCCGCGTGCCGCGCCCCGACCTCACGCGCCGCATCGGCACGCCGAACGCCTGCCAGGGCTGCCACGCCGACCGTACGCCCGAGTGGGCGGAAGCCGCGATCCGCAGTCGTCACGGCGAGCGGGTGCGCCCCGAGCACTACGGCGAAGTCTTCGCGGCGGCGCGCGCCGGCCGGCCGGAGGCGGTGCCGAAGCTCGCCACCCTCGCCGCGGAGAGCGGCCAGCCGGCCATCGTGCGCGCGAGCGCGGTCGAGATTCTCGGCGCGGCGGGTGTTCCGGTGCCGCCGGCTGCGCTCGCCGACGCCGATCCGGTGGTGCGCGTCGCCGCGGCGGCGGCGCTCGCATCCCGGCCGGCGCCGGAGCGGCTCGCGGGGCTCGTCCCGCTCCTGGACGATGCCCGGCGGGCGGTGCGGATCACGGCGGCGCGCGGCCTCGCCGACCTGGCCGACGACGCCATCCCGGGCTCGATGCGCGAGCCGCGCCGGCGTGCCCTTGCCGAATACGTGGAGGCTCAGCGCGCCATGGCGGACATGCCGGCGGCCCAGCTCAATCTCGCGGCTTTCCACCTCGTGACGGGCGATCCCGGGCAGGCGGCCGTGCACTACCGTCGGGCGATCGCCCAGGATCCCACGCGCAATGTCGCGCGGCTCGGTCTCGCCCGGCTCCTCGTCGGCGCCGGCCGCCACGGCGAGGCGGCCGCGCTGCTGCGGGACGGGCTCGCTGCGTCCGGGAATCCGGGCGAGCTGCATTTCGCGCTCGGGCTGGTCGCCGGCGAGCGGCAGCGCTGGGCAGAGGCCGCGCGCGAGCTGGAAGCCGCCGCCTCGCGCCTGCCCCAGGATCCGCGCATCCACAGGAATCTGGAAGCCGTCAGGCGGCACCTGCGCGAGGCGCCGCCCCGCTGAGTCGGGGCGATCGGTCAGGCGTCGATCGCCTCGGCGATCGCGCGCGCCGTGGCCCGCATGTCGGCGAGATGCGCCTCGACGACCTTCGCCCGAAGCTCGTAGCGGCGCGGCCACACGAGGTTGATGCAGCCGTGGATCTCCTCCCCGGAGAGGACCGGCACCGCGATGGCGTCGAAACCGTCGTCGAACTCGCTGATGTCCTCCTCGCCGCCGCCGAAAAGGGGATCCCGCACGGCATAGCCCTGGTGGCGCGTCTCCTCCAGGATCGCCTCGATCTCCCGCTTGAAGACGACCGCGCTGCGGGGATTGGTCGGCGGGTGGGCACGGTAGTGCGCCATGACCTCCTCGCGCTGAGCGGGCGAGCAGAACGCGAGCCAGGCACGGCCGGGGGCCGACAGGAAGAGATCGACCCGGTAGCCGAGGTGGTAGCGGGGATTCATCGACAGGCCCGAGAGCCGCCGCGAGCTCTCGGCGAGCTCCATCGCGTGGTCCCGGTAGACGAGCAGGTCGGACGGCCATACCGCCTTGCGCTGCAGCGCGGTCAGGTGCGGCGCGGCGATCTCCGCCAGCCGCAGGGCCGCCTGGGGCGGCGGCGCGCTCGGAAGCGATACCCCGCGGCGCCACTGCCCGTCACCGATCGCCCGCCACGCGAGGCCGGCCTGCTCCAGGGTGTGCAGGATGCGCAGCAGCGTCGGCTTCGGCAGGTCGCTCGCGTCGTGGAGCTGCTGCAGCGACTGCCCCTGGTCCTGTCTAAGCAGGCGCAGGACGTCGAGTCCGCGCTCCAGGGCCCGTATGGACTTCACCGGCTGTTCCTGCCGCCTCTCCCGCCTCGAACGGCGCGATCAGTTCAGGGTCGCCGTCGCGAGCTTCGCCCCGAAGCCGATGAAGAGCCCGCCCACGCCGCCGGTGGCGGTGGCGGCGAGCCGGCGCCGGCGGCGGAACTGCTCGGCCAGGTAGGCGCCGCCGAAGATCAGGGCGGAGAGATAGAGTGCGCTGCACACCTGCACGACCGCCCCGAGGATCAGGAAGGACAGCCCCGGATGCGCGTAGGCCGGATCGACGAACTGGATGAAGAAGGAGACGAAGAAGAGGATCGCCTTCGGATTCATCAGACTGATGACGAGCGCGCTCCGGAAGGGGTGCGCCGCATCGGCGGGCGTGGGCGCCGATGCGGTTCCGGCGCCGCTGCGCCAGCTCGCAATCGCGCCCCGCAGGAGGCCCAGGCCGATCCAGGCGAGGTAGGCCGCGCCGGCATACTTGATCACCATGAAGAGCTCGGGGGTGGCGCGCAGGAGCGAGGCCGTGCCGGTCGCGGCGAGCAGCATCAGAATGGCGTCGCCCGCGAAGATGCCGAAAGCGCCCCGGTAGCCGGCCTTGACGCCCCAGCGCGAGGCCACCGACATCACGTAGAGCGAGTTCGGTCCGGGCAGCAGGACGATGAAGATCGTACCGAGGACGAAAGTGGTCAGGTCGGTAATGCCGTAGAACATGGAATCACCCCGCAGGCTGCTGGTGCCGCGCAAACGGCGGCAACGCGCATCTTAGCAAGCGGGGCGGGCGGGCGTCAGGGGCCGTGGTGCGAGGCGAGCTTCGGCGGTCGGCCCGGTGTGCTCAGTTCGCCTGATAAAGCCGGAAGGTCTTCTCGTTGGGGCAGAAGCGCGACGGGTCGCTGTTGGCTTCCTTGCCGTCGAGCCAGCGCGTACAGGCTTCCTCGTCGCGACAGCCGCGACAGCGTCCGACGATGGTCCGGAAGGTCATGCCGAAGTTGTCGCTTACGACTTTGGTCGTATCGACATTGAGGCGCTCGATCATGCGCTGCATCAGCGTCATGCGGCGGTAAGTCGCTTCGGTCCAGCTGCTCACGAGACCCATGGGTGCAACTCCTGTCTATAACCGGCGTACTACCCTTTGAAGGCTAGCGGGAACTCCGAGCGGGGGCATTGATGTATCTCAACGGAACCGCGATTCATGATGCATCGCAACGCCGGGAACGCCGATTTCCGCCAGGAACCCGCCCCGGACGCCTTCGTCAACGCCGGACGAAGCCACAGGAGGCCCGTCATGAGCGATAACCGCCAACAAGGCTCCGGCCGGGGGAGCGCACCCGATCCGAGACCCGAAACCGACATGAACCCCGGCGACCAGGCGCCGCCCGGCACGCCCGGGACGGGCGAGAACGTGTGTCCGAAGTGTGGCGGCAGCGGCCGCTTGCAGGGTGAGCAGTGCCCGAACTGCGGTGGGACGGGCAAGGTGATCGAAGGCATCGGCGGCGCCTAGGACCGGACCCCGCCCGGCACTTCGTCGGTCGGCAAGGTCGACGATGTAACAGGTTGTTACCGGACGGGGGAGCGACCGCGACCCTGCAGGCATACCCCATGCGAGCACAGGCCGCAGGCGCCCGGCGGCTGCGGCCGGGGTGCCGCCGGGCGGCTCCCAATGAGCATGTGCGGTGCGCGCGGGCGCGGGCTTGCGGGGGGAGAACTGCTGCGAAACAATGACTTGCCGCGCCGGCTTGTGATCCCGGCGCGGTGAGCGAAGTCACCGGGCGGAGTTGTGTGCGTCAAGTTGTGCAAAAGGGTTGATCAGGTATTCGGTTGATTC
>DYFV01000083.1 GCA_020725025.1 Azoarcus sp. | reverse complement strand
AGATCTGGAACAACGTGTTCATGCAGTTCAACCGCGACGAGCAGGGCGTGATGCACCCGCTGCCCAAGCCCAGCGTGGATACCGGCATGGGCCTCGAGCGCATCTCGGCGGTGCTGCAGTTCGTGCACAGCAACTACCAGATCGACCTCTTCCAGCGCCTGATCCAGGCGGCGGCCCGCGAGACGAAGTGCGACGACCTGGGGCTGCCGAGCCTGCGGGTGCTCGCCGACCACATCCGCGCCTGTTCCTTCCTGATCGCCGATGGAGTGATCCCGGGCAACGAGGGCCGCGGCTACGTGCTGCGCCGGATCATCCGCCGCGCCATCCGCCACGGCTACAAGCTGGGTGCGCGCGCCGCCTTCTTCCACCGCATGGTGCCGGACCTGGTGGCCGAGATGGGAGGTGCCTACCCCGAGCTCGTATCCGAGCAGCAGCGCGTGACCGAAGTGCTGCGCCAGGAAGAGGAGCGCTTCTTCGCCACCATCGAGCACGGCATGGCCATCCTCGAGGCCGAGCTCGCGCGGCTCACCGAGCACGGCGCCAAGGAGCTCGACGGCGAGACCGCTTTCAAGCTGCACGACACCTACGGCTTCCCGCTGGACCTCACCGCCGACGTGTGCCGCGAGCGCGGCATGACCGTCGACGCGGTGGGCTTCGATGCCGCGATGGCGCGCCAGAAGGCCCAGGCTCGCGCCGCGGGCAAGTTCAAGATGGCGATGAACCTCGAGTACGAGGGGCCCACCACCGCCTTCCACGGCTACGAGTCGCTCGAGACCCGCGCCAAGGTGGTCGCGCTGTATCGGGACGGTACCCCGGTCTCCGAGCTCCTCGAGGGCGAGATGGGCGTGGTGGTGCTCGACAACACCCCCTTCTACGCCGAGTCCGGCGGCCAGGTCGGCGACCGCGGTGAGCTGCGGGGGGCGGGCATCTTCGCGGTGGAGGACACCCAGAAGATCCAGGCGGCGGTGTTCGGCCATCACGGGGTGGTGAAGACCGGCAGCCTCGCGCTCGGGCAGGAGGTGAGCGCTCGTGTCGACGCCGCCTCGCGCGCGCGTACCCAGCGCAACCACTCGGTCACCCACCTCATGCACAAGGCCCTGCGCCAGGTGCTTGGCAGCCACGTGCAGCAGAAGGGCTCGCTGGTCGATCCCGACAAGACGCGCTTCGACTTCGCCCACAACGCGCCGCTCACGGCCGAGGAGATCCGCGAGGTCGAGGACCTCGTTAACGCCGAGATCCTGACGAACAGCGAGACCTGCGCGCGGGTCGTGCCCCTCGAGGAGGCGCAGAAGCTCGGCGCAATGATGCTCTTCGGCGAGAAGTACGGCGACGAAGTCCGCGTGCTCGACATCGGGAGCACGCGGGAGCTCTGCGGCGGCACCCACGTCGCGCGCACCGGCGACATCGGCCTCTTCAAGATCGTCTCGGAAGGCGGCGTGGCGGCCGGGGTGCGGCGTATCGAGGCGGTCACCGGCGACGTGGCACTGCGCTACGCCCAGGAGCAGGAATCCCGCGTCCAGGGCCTCTCGGCCCTCCTCAAGGTGCAGCCGGACGAGGTCTGCGAGCGGGTGGCGCAGCTCATGGAGAACGTGCGCGCGCTGGAGAAGGAAGTGGCGCGCTTCAAGTCGAAGCTGGCGGCGAGCCAGGGCGGCGATCTCGCGGCCCAGGCGGTCAGCGTCAGCGGCGCGAAGGTGCTCGCGGCGACGGTGGCCGGTGCCGATGCCGCGACCTTGCGCGAGACGCTCGACCAGCTCAAGGACAAGCTCAAGTCGGCGGCCATCGTGCTCGCCTCGGTGGGCGAAGGCAACAAGGTGAGCCTCATCGCCGGCGTGACGTCCGATCTCACCGGCAAGGTGAAGGCCGGCGAGCTGGTGAACATGGTCGCGCAGCAGGTGGGTGGAAAGGGGGGCGGTCGTCCGGACATGGCCCAGGCCGGCGGCAGCGACCCCTCGCGTCTGCCCGAGGCCCTCGCCAGCGTGCGCCCCTGGCTCGAAGCGCGCCTGTGAGCCGCCCGGCCCGCCTGACGATGGGCCGATCGATCCGGCCCGCGCTGCACCCTCGCCGCGTGGGCCGGCCGCGTCCCGCGTCCGCGTCTTCGCCGCGCTGATGCCGTTCCCGCTGCGTGAGCCTCGTCCCATCCGGCGCCTGCCGCGGCGGGCCGCTGGGGCGATGTGCGCGCTGTCGGCGGCCGACCTGGCGCATGCCGCGGACGGGGCAGGCGCGGACTGGAGCGGGGGTGCCGCCGTGCTGGCGCTCCTCGCGCTCGCGGCGCTCGCCGGCGCGCTGTGGCGGGCGAACCGGATCCTCGCGGCGGATCTCGCCGAGCGGCGTCAGGACGAAACGGTCATGCGCACCACCCTCGACAACATGGCCGAGGCGGTGCTCATGGTGGACGACGAGCTGCGGCTTACGCGCTGCAATCCGCGCTACGTCGAGATCACCGGCTTCGAGCCCGAGTTCCTCAACAGCCGGCCGCTCTACGCAGCGGTCCTGCGCCGCTGGGCGGACGAGAACGGTCTGCCCGACGAACTGTACGAGCGTGCCCTGATGCGAGCCCGGATGCGCGAGCCTTTCCGCCACACCTTCGTCCATCACGGCCGCGCCTACGAGGGCAAGCACGTGCCGTTGCCCGACGGGGGCTTCGTCCGCACGGTGTCCGACGTCACCGACCGCCACCGGGCCGAGGCGCTGTTGCGCGACAGCGAGGCGCGGCTGCGCCAGATTCTGGAGCTCGCCCCTACCGCGATCCTCGTCTCCTCGGTGGAGACCGGCCAGATCCAGTTCGCCAACCAGAAGGCGCTCGCGCTCTCGGGTTGCGGCGCCCAGGAGATCGACGGGCTGCCGATGGGGCATTTCTTTCCCCGCAAGGAGGATCTGCTGCGGCTGCAGCAGCGGCTCAACCAGCACGGTTCGGTGAACGACTTCGAGGTGCAGCTGCGGCGCGGCGACGGGCGGCCGATCTGGGCCCTGGTTTCGGCCATGCAGGGCGAGTTCGGCGGGGAGGCGGCGGTGATCGCGGCCTTCAACGACATCACCGCGCGCAAGCAGGCGGAGGCGGCGCTGGAACGGGCGCGAATGGAGCTGGAGAGCACCAATCGCCGGCTTCAGGAGGTGAACGCCGATCTCGAGAGGGCCGCCTCGACCGACCGCCTGACCGGCCTCTCCAACCGCCGCCGGATGGAGGAGGCCGCCGCCAACGAACGTGCCCGCGCACGGCGGCATCGCCATCCCTTGAGCGTGGTGCTGTTCGACGTGGACTGGTTCAAGACGGTGAACGACCGCTTCGGACACGAGACCGGCGACGAGGTGCTGCGTGAGGTCGCTCGCCGCCTCCTTCCCAACGTGCGCGCCTCGGACACCCTGGCGCGCTGGGGTGGCGAGGAGTTCCTGCTGCTCGCACCCTGTACGGCCCTGCCCGAAGCGCTGGCGCTCGCCGAGAAGATGCGCCGCATGATCCAGGACCAGCCTTTCCCGGGGGCCGGTGCCCTGAGCGCGAGCTTCGGCGTGGCGGAGTTCGACGGAGGGGAGTCCTTCTCCACCCTCGTCGCCCGTGCCGATCGCGCGCTCTACGCCGCGAAGGCGCACGGACGCAACCGGGTGGAATGGGCGCCCCAGGACGAGGCCACCGCGCCGTGAGCGGGCCGGCCTGGCGCTTCTGTCCGCGCTGCGGTGCCGGCCTCGGCAACGAGGAGCTCGCCGGGCGCGTACGCGCCGTCTGCCGCGGAGAAGACTGTGGCTTCGTCGCCTGGGGCAACCCGCTGCCGGTCGTGGCGGCGCTCGTCCAGTGCGAGGACCGCGAGGGCAGGATCCTGCTTGCCCGCAACCGCAAGTGGGCGGAGGGCAAGTTCGCCCTGATCACGGGCTTCCTGGAAAGCGGCGAGGCGCCCGAGGACGCGGTCGTGCGCGAGGTGGCCGAGGAGACGGCGCTCGTTTCCCGGTCCGCGACGCTCATCGGCGTCTATCCCTTCTTCCCCGCCAACGAGGTGGTGATCGCCTACCACGTGCGCGCGGTGGGCGAGATCGTGCTGAACGAGGAGCTCGCGGAGTACCGGCTGATCGAGCCGGGAAAGCTCAAGGCCTGGGAGTTCGGGACGGGGCTGGCGGTGCGGGATTGGCTCGCCGGCCGCGGGGCCGAAAGGCTACACCGGTAGAGCGAGGTCTTGCCGACCTGCCGCTACCGGACCGGCTGCCTTATGCGGCCCGGCTTTCAGCAACCTGCCTGGCTCCGCCTCTTTCAGAAGGGCAAAGCCACCCCCGGCCAGACCTCTTCGATCGCCCGCCGGAAATCCGCCTGGATGCGCGCCAGGGCCGCCTCGTCGTCGGCCTCGAAGCGCAGCACGACCACCGGGGTGGTGTTGGACGGACGGGCGAGTCCGAAGCCGTCGGCGTACTCCACGCGCACGCCGTCGATGGTCACCACCTGCTGCGCGGCAGGGAAGCTCGCGCGCTCGCGCAGCCGCTGGACCAGGGCGAAGGGCTCGCCTTCGGCCATCTTGAGGTTGAGCTCGGGGGTGCTCACCGCGTCCGGCAGGCCGTTCAGCACCGCGCTAGGGTCGGCGTGGCGCGACAGGATCTCCAGCAGGCGCGCGCCGGCGTAGAGGCCGTCGTCGAAGCCGAACCAGCGCTCCTTGAAGAACACGTGGCCGCTCATCTCGCCGGCGAGCGGGGCGCCCGTCTCCTTGAGCTTGGCCTTCACCAGGGCGTGGCCGGTGTTCCACATGGTGGGCACGCCGCCGTGCTCGCGGATCCAGCCGGCCAGGTTGCGGGTGCACTTCACGTCGTAGATGACCTCGCCGCCGGGCACGCGCGAGAGCACGTCCGCCGCGAAGAGCATGAGCTGACGGTCGGGGTAGATCACCGTGCCGTCCTTGGTGACCACGCCGAGGCGGTCGCCGTCGCCGTCGAAGGCCAGTCCCAGCTCCGCGTCGGTGTCGCGCAGCGCGCGGATCACGTCGGCCAGGTTTTCCGGCTTGGACGGATCCGGATGGTGGTTCGGGAAGGTGCCGTCCACCTCGCAGAAGAGCTCGACCAGCTCGCAGCCGAGGCGGCGGAAGAGCTCCGGGGCGACCGCACCGGCCACGCCGTTGCCGCAATCGACCACGATCTTCATCGGACGGGCGAGCTTGACGTCGGAGGTCACCCGCTCGAGATAGGCGCCCGTCACATCCGCCTGGCGCAGTGCACCGGCGCCGTGCGCCAGATCGTTCTCCGCGATGCGGCGGCGCAGGTCCTGGATCAGCTCGCCGTAGAGCGTCTGGCCGCCCAGCACCATCTTCAGGCCGTTGTAGTCGGGCGGGTTGTGGCTGCCGGTCACGCTCACGCAGGAGTCGGTGCCCAGCTGGTAGGCAGCGAAGTAGGTGAGCGGGGTGGGCACGCAGCCGATGTCGACCACGTCCACCCCCGCGGCGCGAATGCCGTCGGCGAGTGCGCCGGCCAGCTCCGGGCCCGACAGCCGTCCGTCGCGCCCGACCGCGATGGCGCCCTGGCCGCGCGCGCGCGCCTCGGAGCCCAGCGCATGGCCGATGGCGCGGACCGCCTCGGGCGTGAGCGTGCGGTCCACGATGCCGCGGATGTCGTAGGCCTTGAAGATCTCGGGGGCGGGCAGGGGGTAGGCAGGCGTGCTCATCGGTGTCCTTGCTCGGTTCGAAGATCGCCAATTATCGCAGATGCGCCGCCTGCTTGCTGCGGCGCGGCAGACCTCATCCGCCGGCGAGCCGGACGAAGTGGTGCAGCAGGCGGGCCGGCAGCCAGTCGATGTGGCCGGGGCAGGAGCCGGCCAGGAAGCCCACGTGGCCGCCCCCTGTGGGGCACTCGAAGCGTACCTGCGGCGACAGCTCCGATGGCAGCGGTAGCGCGGCGGCAGGCACGAAGGGGTCGTTGGCGGCGGCGACGAGCAGGGTCGGTACGCGCACCGCCCGCAGCCACGGCCTGGACGAAGCGCGCCGCCAGTAGTCGTCGGCGCCGGCGAAGCCGTGCACCGGCCCGGTGTAGAGATCGTCGAAGTCGTACAGGGTGGCCGCGACACGGAGGCGCGCGGCGTCGAAGAGATCCGGATGCTCGGCGAGCTTGGCCAGCGCCTTGCGTCTCAGGGTGGCGAGGAAGTGACGGGTGTAGAGGCGATTGAAGCCGCGCGCGAGCGCGTGGCCCGAGACGGCGAGATCCAGCGGCGGGCACACCGCCGCGGCGCCGGCAAGCAGCGCGGCGGCCGCGTGCTCGCGCTCTCCCAGCCATTTCAGCAGGGCATTGCCCCCCAGGGACACGCCGACAGCGAAGAGCGGGGCCGGACCCGCGGCGACGGCGAGCCGCCGGAGGATCCAGTCGATCTCTGCGCTGTCGCCGGAGTGATAGGCGCGCGCGAGGCGGTTCGGTTCGCCGGAGCAGCCGCGGAAGTGCGGGACGACGCCGCGCCAGCCCGCGGCCTGCACGGCGCGCATGAGGCTGCGCGCGTAGTGCGAGGCGCTCGAGCCTTCCAGGCCGTGGAAGAGGACGAGGAGCGGGGCGCCGGGCGGTCCCGCCAGCCAATCGAGGTCGATGAAGTCGCCGTCGGGGGTTTCCACCCGTTCGCGGCGGTAGGGTGGCAACTCGCCGCGGCGGGCGAGCGGCCAGATGGTCTGGGCATGCCCGCCCGGCAGCCACCAGGGCGGGCGGAAGTCCGCGGGCGGCGCCGGGTCCGGATCAGTGCACCACGCGCGGGGCATCCTGCCCGCCGACGGGGGCCGCCTCGGGAGTCGCGGAGGCGTGGTGCATGACCATGCGCCAGCCCAGCGCGCCCCGGGCGTAGACGTTGGTGGCGATCATGGGCGGGTAGAGCCGGTCCTCGCCTTCCACGGCCACGTGCTCGAGCACGTTATGAACGGTGAGCAGCATGTTGGCACTCACCACCTGCTGGGAGATGCGCACCCGCAGCCGCGTCCCTCCGGCGAAGAGCTGGCGCCACGACTCGCGCACCGCCGACAGGCCCACCACGCGTGCGCTGTCCGGATGGACGCACACGACTTCGTCGTCTTCCGACCATAGCGCCATCATCCCGTCCAGGTCGCCCTTGGCCAGAGCTTCGTAGAACGCCGCCTCGACGTCGGCGGCCGAAGTGAAGATCGGTTTGCTCAAGTGAAACGCTCGCTCCTGAAAGCACGAGGGGGCGATTTCGCCCCCCGCGGTTGCACGCCTTTCGGCTCAGTGATGGCCCTTGGGCCGCTCGCCGGTCAGGACGTAATGGGCGCTGCAGTACGGGCAGGTCGCCTCGCCGGTTTTCACCACGTCGAGAAAGACACGGGGATGGCGCGCCCACAGCGGCGCGTCGTCGGGCGGGCAGTGCAGGGGCAGGTCCTGGGCGGTGACGCCGATCGGTTCGGCCTTGTTGCGGTTCTCGGTCATGATCGATCCTTACACGTAGGCGAGCCAGCGTTCGTACTCGGGCGCGCGGCCGTTCACGATGTCGAAGAAGCGCGCCTGGATCTTTTCGGTGATCGGGCCGCGGCGGCCTTCGCCGATCACACGGTTGTCCAGCTCGCGGATCGGGGTGACCTCGGCTGCGGTTCCGGTGAAGAAGGCTTCGTCGGCGATGTAGATGTCGTCGCGGGTGAGGCGGCGCGACTGGACCTCGAGACCGAACTCGCGGGCGATGTTGATCACCGAGTCGCGGGTGATGCCGGTGAGCGCCGAGGCGATCTCCGGTTCGTAGATCTTGCCGTCCTTGATGACGAAGAGGTTCTCGCCGGCACCTTCCGCCACGAAGCCCTGGGTGTCGAGCAGCAGCGCCTCGTCGTAGCCCTCCTGGGTGACTTCCAGGTTGGCGAGGATGGAGTTGGCGTAGGTGCTGGCCACCTTGGCCCGCGGCATGGTGACGTTCACATGCTGGCGGGCGAAGGACGAGGTCTTCACGCGGATGCCCTTCTCCAGCCCTTCCTCGCCCAGGTAGGCGCCCCACGGCCAGGCGGCGATGGCCACGTGCACGGTCGCGCCGCGGGTCGAAATTCCCATCTTCTCCGAGCCATAGAAGGCGATGGGACGCAGGTAGCAGGACTCGAGCTTGTTGGCCCGCACCACGTCGAGCTGCGCCTTCATGAGCTCATCCTTCGACCACGGGATGTTCATCATGTAGATCTTGCCGGAGTTGATCAGGCGCTGCGTATGCTCGGCGAGACGGAAGATGGCGGTGCCATTGACGGTCTTGTACGCGCGCACCCCCTCGAATACGGCCAGGCCGTAGTGCAGGGAATGGGTCAGCACGTGTGTGGTCGCGTCGCGCCACGGCACGAGCTCGCCGTCGTACCAGATGAAACCGTCGCGGTCAGCCATCGACATGATGGAAATCTCCAGCTTTGAAAGGGATGCGAAATGTCCGCTGCAGGGGGCGGATCGAGCCGATGATTCTAGCGCAAAGTACGTGCGACTGCGGGCGCCTTACCAGACGGTTTCGAGCGCCTTCAGCACGTCGCGCCGGGAGAGCTGGCCGACCAGCCGGCTCTCGGTGACGACGGGGAAGCAGCGGTAGGGGTGGGCGAGGAACAGCTCCGCCGCGTCGGTGAGGCTGGCTTCGGCGTCGATGGTGATCACCGACGGGCTCATGAACTCGCTCACGCGCCCCCCGCGCTGTTCGTGGTAGGAGGCCGACAGCGCCACCTTGAGGCAATCCTTCTCGGACAGGTAGCCGAGCACCGTGCCGAGGTGATCGACCACCGGCGCGCCGGGGAGCTCGTGGCGGATCAACTGGTGGATGGCATCGAGCACGTCCGTCTCGGGCGCCAGCGCGAGCGGGTCGGCGGTCATGTAGTCCTTGACGAGCAGGGAACGCAGCATGGGGGCTCCTAGGGGCTAGGGGATAGGGGCTAGCGGGAAGGCGGGGCGGACAGGTCGGCTTCCTCGGCCTCGGCCGCTTCCTGCTCGGCCTGCAGGCGGGCGAGCCGCTTCGGGCAGGGCTTCTCGCAGCCGCCGTCGCATTCGAGGCCGATCTTCGAGAGCCCGCCGCAGCTGCCGCCGATGGGCTTGCGGCCGGCCATGACGCCGATGGCCATCGCCAGCACGGCGATGCCCATGAAGAGGAAGGTGACGAGAAAGATCGTCATGGTGCCTCCTGCCGGCGGCGCGCCGCGCCGCCGTGGGGTGGTAGGTTGCGGAGCGGGGCCGTCAGCCGCCGAAATCGTCGAGCATGATGTTCTCGCGCTCGACGCCCAGGTCCAGCAGCATCTTGATGACCGCCGCGTTCATCACCGGGGGGCCGCACATGTAGAACTCGCAGTCTTCCGGCGCCGGATGGTTCTTCAGGTACTGCTCGTAGAGCACGTTGTGGATGAAGCCGGTGTAGCCGGTCCAGTTGTCCTCGGGCAGCGCGTCCGACAGCGCCACATGCCACTCGAAGTTCGGGTTCTCCCGCGCGAGCATGTCGAAATCCTCGACGTAGAACATCTCGCGCTTGGAGCGTGCGCCGTACCAGAAGGAGATCTTGCGCTTGGTCTTGATGCGGCGCAGCTGGTCGAAGATGTGCGAGCGCATCGGCGCCATGCCCGCGCCGCCCCCGATGAAGACCATCTCGGCGTCCGTGTCCCGCGCGAAGAACTCGCCGAAGGGGCCGGAGATCGTGACCTTGTCGCCCGGCTTCAGGCCGAAGATGTAGGACGACATCTTGCCCGGCGGCACGCCTTCGGCGCGCGGAGGCGGCGTGGCGATGCGCACGTTGAGCATGATGATGCCGCGTTCTTCCGGGTAGTTCGCCATCGAGTAGGCGCGCACTACCTCCTCGTCCACCTTGGAGACGTACTGCCACACGCTGAAGCGGTCCCAGTCGTCGCGGAAGCGCTCGGCGATGTCGAAGTCCTTGAAGTTGCGCACGTGGGGCGGGCACTCGATCTGGATGTAGCCGCCGGCGCGGAAATCCACATGCTCGCCTTCGGGAAGCTCCAGCACCAGCTCCTTGATGAAAGTCGCCACGTTGTCGTTGGAGCGCACCGTGCACTGCCACTTCTTCACCCCGAACACCTCCTCGGGGACCTCGATCTTCATGTCCTGCTTGACCGCGACCTGGCACGACAGGCGGCAGCCCTCGCGGGCCTCGCGCTTGTTGATGTGGCTGGTCTCGGTGGGCAGGATCGCGCCGCCGCCTTCGAACACCTTCACCCGGCACTGGCCGCAGGTGCCGCCGCCGCCGCAGGCCGAGCCCACGAAGAGCTTGTTGTCGGCGAGGGCTCCGAGGAGCTTGGTGCCTACCGGTGCCTCGACCACGCGCTCGCCATTGACCGTGATCTTCACGTTGCCGCTCGCCACCAGCTTGGAGCGCGCGCCGAGGATGAGATACACGAGCGCGAGGACGATGCCGGTGAAGAACACCACGCCCAGAATGATTTCGATCATGTGTGGTTCCTCACCGTCAGAGCTGGACGCCGGAGAAGGCCATGAAGCCCATCGCCATCAGGCCCGCCGTGATGAAGGCGATCCCCAGGCCCTGCAGGCCCTCGGGGACGTCGGAGTACTTGAGCTTCTCGCGCACGCCGGCCATCACGGTGATCGCCAGCGCCCAGCCGAAGCCCGAGCCGATGCCGTAGGTGACGCTCTCGCCGAAGGTGTAGTCGCGCTCCACCATGAAGAGCGTGCCGCCCAGGATGGCGCAGTTCACCGTGATGAGCGGCAGGAAGATGCCCAGCGCGTTGTAGAGGGCGGGCACGTAGCGGTCGAGGAACATCTCCACCACCTGCACCAGCGCGGCGATGACGCCGATGTAGCTGATGAGGCCGAGGAAGGACAGGTTCACGTCCGGCAGCCCCGCCCAGGCGAGCGCGCCGTCGCGCAGCACGTACTGGAAGAGGAGGTTGTTCACCGGCACGGTGAGCGTCTGCACGAACATCACCGCCACACCCAGGCCGATCGCCGTCTCGATCTTCTTGGAGACGGCGAGGAAGGTGCACATCCCCAGGAAGAACGAGAGCGCGAGGTTCTCGATGAAGACCGAGGTGATGAAGAGATTGATGTAGTGCGTCATTAGATCACCTCGGTGCGATGGACCTGATGGATCTGGTACTCGGGCTTCTCGACCTGGTTCTTCTTCCAGCTGCGCACCGCCCAGATGATGAGGCCGATGACGAAGAAGGCGCTGGGCGGCAGGAGCAGCAGGCCGTTCGGGATGTACCAGCCGCCGTCCTTCTGGGTCAGCAGGACGGGCACGCCGAAGAGCGAGCCGGAGCCGAAGAGCTCGCGGACGGTGCCGACGGTCATCAGCAGCGCGCTGTAGCCCAGGCCGTTGCCCAGCCCGTCGAGGAAGCTCGGCCAGGGCGGGTTCTTCATCGCGTAGGCTTCCGCGCGGCCCATCACGATGCAGTTGGTGATGATGAGGCCGACGAACACCGACAGCTCCTTGCTGATCCCGTAGGCGTAGGCCTTGAGGATCTGGTCGACCACGATCACCAGGGAGGCGATGATGGTCATCTGCACGATGATGCGGATGCTGCTCGGGATCTGGTTGCGGATGGCGCTGATCGCCGCGTTGGAGAAGGCGGTCACCAGGGTGAGCGCGATGCTCATGGTGAGCGCGGTGGACAGCTTGGAGGTCACCGCCAGCGCCGAGCAGATGCCCAGCACCTGCAGGATCACCGGATTGTTGTCGACGACCGGCGTGAGGAGGATCTTGCGCGTTTCGTTCGCCATGGTGCTCAGCTCCGCTCTTGACGCAGGCGCGCGAGATAGGGCCCATAGCCCTGTTCGCTCAGCCAGAAGTTCAACAGGTTCTCGACGCCGCGGGCGGTGAGGGTGGCGCCGGCGAGCGAGTCGATCTTGTGTTCGGCGCCGGGCGTCGTCGCCTGGACGCCGCCCTTGACCAGTTCGACCACGGGCCGCCACTGCTCGTCGAAGACCACCTTGCCCTGCCACAGGGCGCGCCACTTCGGGTTGTCCACCTCGCCGCCCAGGCCCGGGGTCTCGGCGTGCTGGTAGAACTTGAGCCCCTCGACGGTGCGCAGGTCGCCCTCCAGCGCGAGGAACCCGTACAACGTGGACCACAGGCCGTAGCCATACACCGGCAGGATCAGCGTCTCGAGCTGGCCGTCGGCGCTCTTGACCTTGTACACCGGCATGTACACAGGCTTGCGCTTGATCTGCGCGGGGTCCTGGCCCGGCGGGAGCGGCTTCGACAGCTCCGGGTCCTTGGCGGCCTTGGAGATGTCGAAAGTGCTCACGTCGATGTCCTTGACGGTCTCCCCGGTGGACAGATCGATGAGCTCCACGTCCACCTTTGCGTAGGCCTCGTTCACGGTGAGGCCGGGTTCCATCAGGTCGGCCACCTCGACGATGTTGCGCCGCCGGTCGGCCTCCTGGTTGGCGGTCTGCACCGGTTTGAGGGCCACGGCGGCGCCGGCGACGAGCACCGAGCACACCAGGCACACGGCCAGCGCCACCATCACGGTGCGCCGGCCGGACTCCGAGGCGAGGGGCGGGGGAGAGGCCAGGCTATGTTGATCAGACACGGACATGGCGGCGCTGCCTCCGTCGGATGTTGAGCTGGATGACCACGTAGTCGATGAGCGGGGCGAAGATGTTGGCGAAGAGGATCGCAAGCATCATGCCCTCGGGGAAGGCCGGGTTGATCACCCGGATCATCACGCACATGAAGCCGATCAGGATCCCGAATGCCCAGCGCCCGGCGTTGGTCATCGAAGCCGACACCGGGTCGGTGGCCATGTACACCATGCCGAAGGCGAAGCCCCCCAGCACCAGGTGCCAGTGCCAGGGCATGGCCATCATCGGGTTGGTGTCGCTGCCGATCGCGTTGAAGAGGAGCGCGGTGCCCACCATGCCGAAGAACACCCCGAAGATGATCCGCCACGAGGCGACCCGGGTGTAGATGAGGAAGGCCGCACCGATCAGGCAGGCGAGCGTGGAGGTCTCGCCGAGCGAGCCGGGGATCAGGCCGATGAAGGCTTCCCACCAGGTGTAGCCGGCGGCGAGGATGCCTTCCATGCCGCCGGTGGCGCCTACGCCGAGGGGCGTCGCGCTCGAGTAGCCGTCCACCGCCACCCACACGCCGTCACCCGACATCTCCGCCGGGTAGGCGAAGAAGAGGAAGGCGCGCCCGGTGAGCGCCGGGTTGAGGAAGTTCTTGCCGGTGCCGCCGAACACCTCCTTGCCCAGCACCACGCCGAAGCTGATCCCGAGCGCCACCATCCACAGCGGCATGTCGGGTGGCAGAATCAGCGTGTAGAGCATGGAGGTGACCAGGAAGCCCTCGTTCACCTCGTGGTTGCGCACCGTGGCGAACAGCACCTCCCATACGCCGCCCGCGATCAGGGTGACAAGATAGATCGGGAGGAAGTGCAGGAAGCCGTGGGCGATGTTGGCGAACACGTTCTGCGGGTTGAAGCCGATCCCGAACGCGGCGAGCAGCGCGCCGCGCCAGTCGGCCTTGGCCGCGCCGATCTCGGCGAGCGCGAGGTTCGCCTGGTAACCGGTGTTGTACCAGCTCCACAGGATGCACGGGATGAGCGCCACCACCACGTAGCTCATGAGGCGCTTCAGGTCGAGCGCGTCGCGCACGTGCGGCGCGTTGCGCGTGGTGTCCGCCGGCGAATACAGGAAGGTATCCACCATCTCGTAGACCGCGTAGTACTTCTCGAAGCGGCCGCCCTTGGTGAACAGGGGCTCCAACCGCTCGAGGAATGCCCGGATACCCATCAGCCTTCCCTCTCGATCTGGCTCAGGCTCTTGCGCAGCACCTGGCCGTATTCATACTTGCCGACACAGACGAAGGAACACAGCGCCAGGTCCTCCTCGTCCAGTTCCAGGCATCCGAGCTTCTGGGCCATGTCGGTGTCGCCCACCACCATCGCGCGCAGGAGCTGGGTGGGCAGGAGGTCCAGCGGCATCACCTCCTCGAAGTTGCCGATGGGAACCATCGCCCGCGGGCTGCCGTTCTGGCTGGTGGTGAAATGGAACTTCTCGCCCCGGCCGCGGAAGAGGCTGGAGATCAGCACGTTGATCTTGGAGAACTTGTTGCGCCCGGGGGCGAGCCAGCCCATGAACTCGCGCTCGACGCCTTCCTCGAGCACGCACACCTGCAGGTGATGGCGGCCGAGGTAGGACGACCAGTTCGCGGCGCGCCGGCCGGACCACACCGGGCCGGAAATGGCGCGGTTGTCCCCGTCGCGAAGCTCGCCTTCGAGCAGCTCCTCGATCGAGGCGCCGAGCCGGGTGCGCAGGAGACGCGGGTTCTTGACCTGGGGGCCGCCGAGCGCCACCACGCGCTCGACCCACAGCCGGCCGGTGGTGAAGAGCTTGCCGATGGCGATGACGTCCTGGTAGTTGAGGTGCCACACGGTCTTGGCCGTGTCCACCGGGTCCAGGAAGTGGATGTGGGTGCCGGGAAGTCCCGCCGGATGCGGCCCTTCGAAGCTCGCCACCTGCACGCGCTCCAGGTTCGGCGCCAGGCCGAGCTCGGCGCCGGGCGCCTTGCACACCCACAGCCGGCCGTCGGTGAGGTGCGACAGCACCGTCAGGCCGTGGCCGAAGGACTGGGCGTCGGCGGCGATGAGCGGCGCCGGGTCGGCCGCCAGGGGGTTGGTGTCCATGGCGGTGACGAAGATCGCCGACGGGCGGCTGGTTGGGTCGGGCACCTTGCTGTAGGGGCGCGTGCGCAGCGCCGTCCACAGGCCCGAGGCGAGGAGGTTCTCCACCACCTGCTCCGGCCGCAGGCCAGCCAGCTGTGCCGCGCCGTACGATGCGAAGGTCTCCTCCTCTTCGCGCTCGTCCAGGCGGATCACCACCGATTGCAGCACGCGGCGGGCGCCGCGGTGGATGGCCACCACCTGCCCGCTGCCGGGAGCGGTGAAGCGCACCCCGGGAAGCTTCTTGTGCTCGAACAGGGCCTGCCCCAACCTGACCCTGTCTCCCTCCGCGACGAGCATGGTGGGCTTGAGATCCACGTAGTCCACGCCCAGCACGGCGACGTGGTCAACGGCCCGAGCGGGGTGTACGCTCTGCTCGGGAGAACCGCTGATAGGTAGATCCAGGCCTTTTCTGATCTTTATTTGCATAGAGGTCTCGACCTAGGCTTACGAATGACTGAGCCGAACCCCCCGGCCGGCCCGGCCGCGCGATGCCGCGTGCAGCACCGTCCGGGTCACCGCGGAAGCTGCGATGGGCCGGTCGTCGGGCTGCGCGAGCAAAAACCTTTCAATTCTACTTACCTGCCGTTAGCGCCGTAAACCTGGGTTAACCGCAGCGCACAAGGAACTCTACCGGTGAATATGCACTTGTCGCATCAGCGGTTGAGCGGCACACTGATCCGCCGTCCGAGTTAGAATGGGGCGTTTTTGTTGCGATGCATGACAATGGAAAGAGCGTGGAAGCCTAACGTCACGGTTGCGGCGGTGATCGAGCGCGACGGGCGTTTTCTGGTGGTGGAAGAGGAGACGGCCGAAGGGCTGCGCCTCAATCAGCCCGCCGGGCACCTCGAGGACGGCGAATCCCTGGTCGCTGCCGCCGCGCGCGAGGCCTTCGAGGAGACGGCGCACCGCTTCGTCCCGGAGTCGCTGGTGGGGATCTACCAGTGGCCGCGCCCGCAGGGCGACATCACCTATCTGCGCTTCGCCTTCGCGGGCCGGGCCGGCGAACAAGTGCCCGGGGCGAGCCTCGACACGGGCATCGTTCGGGCCCTGTGGCTCACGCGCGCAGAGCTCGAGGCGTCGCGGGAGCGCCATCGCAGCCCACTCGTGCTCCGCTGCGTGGACGACTGGATCGTCGGTCGGCGCTATCCGCTCGAGCTCATCCGCCACTACGACGCGCCGTGATGCGCGCCCGCTGGCCGGCGTGGCTGGCGGCGCTGTGGATCGGCGCCGTGCAGGCCGACGTGACGGTGTGCTTCAACTACGGCTGCGCGGACAGCGCCGCGGTGCATTTCGCCTCGGCGCCCGTCGACGAGGCGCTCGGCCTGCTCGACGGCGCAGGCGATGCGGCCGGGGAGCGGGAGGCGATCGCGAAGGCCGTGGGACTGCTCTATCGCGAGGCCGGCAGGCAGACCCCCATCGCCGCCGACCGGGCCGGGAACTTCCTCGACCAGGGGGTCGAAGGGCGCATGGACTGCATCGACCACTCGGCCACCACCACGCGGCTGCTCGAGCTCATCGCGGCGCGCGGCGGGCTGCGCTTTCACCGCGTACTCGAGCCGGCGCGCCGCACCCGTCTTTTGTTTCAGCACTACTCGGCCGCGATCGAGGAGATCGAGCCGCAACCGCGACCGGCCGAGCCGGCGGCCATGCCCGTGCCCGACCACGTGCCGTATCTCCTCGCGCTGTGCGACTGCCCGGGCGTGCTCGACGACATTCCGCGCGCCCCGCCGCCGGTACCCGTTCCGCCAGGGCAGCCGGGGGCACGCTTTGCGGTCGACAGCTGGTTCGTGGATCATGGCGAACCGGCGGTGATCCTGCCGCTCGCAGAATGGTTGAATGGAGAAGGACCGAATGTCCAGTAACACCGATCCGAACGGAATGAGGGTGGTCGTCGGCATGTCCGGCGGCGTCGACTCCGCGGTGGCCGCGCTGCTGCTCAAGCGCCAGGGCTACGCGGTGACGGGCCTCTTCATGAAGAACTGGGAGGACGACGACGACGACGAGTACTGCTCGAGCCGGCAGGACCTGGTCGACGTCGCCTCCGTGTGCGACGTGATCGGCGTCGACCTCGAGGTGGTGAACTTCTCGCGGGAGTACAAGGAGCGCGTGTTCGCAGATTTCCTGCGCGAGTACGAGGCGGGTCGCACGCCCAACCCGGACGTGCTGTGCAACTCCGAGATCAAGTTCCGCTGCTTCCTCGACCACGCGCTTGCGCTGGGTGCCGAGCGCATCGCCACCGGGCACTATGCCGGGGTGCGCGAGTGGCAGAACGACGGGCGCACCGAGTTCCAACTGCTCAAGGCCGAGGACGGTACCAAGGACCAGAGCTACTTCCTGTACCGTCTCACCCAGGCCCAGCTCGCCAGGACGATCTTCCCGCTGGGGGGGCTCTACAAGCGCGAGGTGCGCAAGATCGCCGCGGAGGCCGGGCTGCACGTGGCCGAAAAGAAGGACTCGACCGGCATCTGCTTCATCGGCGAGCGGCCCTTCCGCGAGTTCCTGATGCGCTACCTGCCCACCCGTCCGGGCGAGATCCGCAGTCTCGACGACGGCCGCGTGCTGGGCGAGCACCAGGGGCTCATGTACCACACCATCGGCCAGCGCAAGGGCCTTCACATCGGCGGCATCAAGGGCCGACAGGACGAGGCGGGCGAGCACGAGGCCTGGTACGTGGCCGGCAAGGACGTGAAGGCCAACGTGCTCTACGTGGTGCAGGGCCACGAGCATCCGGCGCTCCTGAAGGACCGCCTGACCGCGATCGACCTCAACTGGATCGCCGGCCGCGACCCGCACACCCACTGGGTCTACACCGCCAAGCCGCGCTACCGTACGCCCGACATGCCGTGCGAAATCGAGTCGGTGACGCCCGAGCGCGCCGAGATCGTCTTCGCCCAGCCCCAGTGGGCGCTGACGCCGGGGCAGAGCGTGGTGGTCTACGAGTCGAAGGTGTGCCTGGGAGGCGGGATCATCGAGTGATGCGGGTGCTCGACAGGCGCCGGGTGCTGCCATCCGGCCCAGGCCCCGTAAGGCGGCAGCCTCACCCCTCCTTCGGCTTGCCGCCCACCTTCCCCAGCAGCTTCTCGACCAGGGAATTCACCGCCTTGTCCTGACTCGCCCCCGACGAGGCCGCGCCGAAGCGGGGCGGAGTGGAGGCGCCTTTCATGCGGCTGCGGATCTTGAGCCCGTTGAGTTTCTCGAGGTCGGTGCGTTTCATGGGATGACGGCGGGAGCAGGGATGGTCAACAGACCGACTGCACGCGCGGCTGGAAGCGCGCGCGGGCGGCGGCCTCGTAGGCGGCACAGCGATCGAAGTATTCGCGGGTGCTCTTGGGCATCGGCACCCGCGCCCGCGTAATGTAGCTGATGAGATCCTTGCCCTGCTCGAGTATGCGCAGACCGTCGGCGGCGAGCTGCAGATCCTCGGGCGCGGCAGCGCTCGCCAGCCGGGGCCCCACCGCCGCGAGATTCTCTGCGGCGACCACGAAGTCGGCCCAGACATCGAAGATCACCGGGTCGGTGCGGAGCGTCTCGCACTTCACCTTGGCGGCTTCGGCGAGTCTCAGCACCGGCTCGGCTACGTCCGGGAATAGGCGGTTGTCGGTGAAGGTCGTCGCCATCACCTGGGCGATACGGTCGATGTCCCGCAGGGCTTGCGCGATCTTGATGTAGCGGCTGTCGTAGAAGGCTTCCACCGGGATCGAGAAGGCGCGGAAGGGCTCGCCCCAAAGTTCGTCGATACCCTCGTCGCCGCTGCGATGCAGCACGAGCTTTCCGAGGTCCAGCGCCTCCTGCAGACAGAAGCCGCACTCGCGCATCAGGGCGTTGTCGGAGTCGATCTCGATGCCCAGTTCCTGGAGCTCCATGAGCTTGGTGAAGATGTCGGTGGCGCGGTTGAAAAGCGCCCCTGCCAGCATCGCGCCCTTGACCCGCCGCCGCTGCGGATCGGTCTCCGCCTCGTATGCCTGACGGGCCTCGTCGAGCCGTTTTCCGGGGATGTTGATGCCGTGCTCGACGTGGTTGAAGAGCCTCCGCGTGAGGGCTTCGATGAGCTGCCGCTTCGCGCGCAGGGTGTCGGCCGGAGGCTCGTAGGCCTTGATCCAGTATCCGTCGTAAAACACGCGACGCACCCCGTCGATGTCGCGCACCATTCCGTTCGTGATCTTCGTATTCATGGAAAGGACGGTTTCGTAGCTGGTGATACAGTGTAGGCGCGAATCCGGTTTTTGTGCATTGCAAAATGCAATCTCGCTGTTCAGGCGGCGCTGCGTGCCGTGCGGGCGTGGCGCAGCCGGCGGCGTTTGGAGAGCACCCTGAGCCGCCAGAACATCTGCGCGCCCCAGTAGCCGAACACCGCGCCGGTGACCGCGAGCAGCAGCATTCCGAGCGCGAGCGGGCGTCCGATCCCGGTCACCCAGTTCCACATCCCTGCGAGCCATTGGAGCGCCGCATCCGGCGCCTGGGCGACCGCCGAGCCGTCCGCGCCATCCGGCGCTCCCATGACGCGCGCGCCGAGCCGGTAGGCGAAGTAGTAGATCGGTCCGTAGGTGAAGGGATTGCTCACCAGGGTGCACACCGCGGCGACCCACAGGTTGGCCCGCAGGAAGAGCGCCATCAGGGCGGCGGCGGGGATCTGCGCCACCGGTACGAGCAGGCCGAAGAACGCCCCTATCGCAGCGCCCTTGGCCACCGAGCGGCGATTGATGTGCCACAGGGAGGGATCGTGAATGCGCGGCCCCAACCAGCTGAGCAGCCGGCTCTGCTTGAGACTGTCGTGGGTGGGCAGGAAGCGCTGGAACATTTTGCGTTTTATCTGAGAAAACGCATCTTACGGCAAGCGCGACGCCCTGGCGTATCGGTTTACCCCTAGCCCGGGATCCTCACCGGATACCGTCCCGCACGCAGCGATGCACTCGCCATCCTGTGACCGCCCGGGAGGATGGAAGTGCCTCGCGTCGGAAGGGCGCCTAGACCAGATCGGGCGGCATCACCACGCGCAGGATGGTTTGCGTCTCGCCGTCGCGCACGCGGTTTGTGAACCACCACAGCGCGCCTTTCTTGATCGTCCAGTCGGCCTCCGCGCCCGACAGGAGGAGGGCGGCGAGCCGCCCCAAGGCCGGCTGGTGCCCGACCACCAGGCAGGCGCCGCCCGAATCCGGCCAGCCGGTCGCCGCGACCAGGTCGGCGACGTTGCCCTCGGGGCCCAGGGCGGGGGCGAGTTCGAAGTCCTCGGTGAAAGCCGACACCGTCTGGCGGGTGCGCACGGTGGGGCTCGCCAGCACGCGCAGTTTCTTGGGGCGGTGTTCGTGCAGCCATTCGGCCACGCGACGGGCCTGCTTCACGCCGCGCTGGGTGAGCTCGCGGGCGTGGTCGGGACTGCCTTCGACCGCTTCGGCATGACGCCACAACAACAGATCCATCTGCGATCTCCCGGGAAAGAAAGCGGCGCAGCCTACCTGCCCGGCATTGCATGCCCGTGAAGGGGGCGTCAGCGTCCCCACGGCGTCTTGCCGGAAAGCAGCGGCTCGAGCTCGCGCAGGGCGCGCCGGGCGAGCCGCGCATACCTCGGCCCGTGCCAGCCCAGGACGAATGCCGCGGCGGCCCGCAGCTCGGAATCGTCTCCGGCCCATGCCAGGAGGCGCGTGCGCGCCACGTCCACGTCGTTCACGAAGCCTAGCGCATTCTGTACCCGGGTCAGCCCCTCGAGATAACGGGCACCGGACTTGGCCGGCATCAGCGGGGCGAAGAACTCCACCGCGTAGCGCAGACGTTTGCCGGCGATGCGCAGCGCGTGCAGCCGGGCGGGGACGAGATCGGCCGCCGCCTCGTGGCGCCGGCGCATGCGCTTGCGCAGCCGGTCGAGCTGGTGGCGCGCGAAGGCCGGAAGTGCCTCGGTCTCGCCGGCATGCTCGGGCAGCGCATGGAGCGCCGCGGTGAAACCGATCAGGAGCCGCCCCTGCGCCGCCGGATCGAGCTTGAGCCGCGCTTCGGCGCGTGCGGTTGCCCGCGCCGCATCGACCTTCTCGACCAGCCGCGCGATCGCGCTGTCCTCGTGGGTGTCGGCTGCGGCCACCGGAGCGAGAATCTCCTCGTAGAGCACGTCGAGGTCGCGGGCCTCGCCGAAGTCGTCCGCGTTCTCGCGCAGGCGCTCGTTCCAGTCGGCGACGAACTCCGACGGCAGCGCCGGTGCGAAAACGCGCAGCAGCGAGCGCAGCCGGCGCAGGGCGACGCGCAGCTGGTGGATGAACTCCGGGGCTTCGCTCTCGGCCGCGCCGACCGCGTTGGCCTGCCACTGGCGCAGGCAGTCTCCGGCGAGGCTGCGGAAGGCCTCGAGTGTTGTCTGGCCCGGCTCGATGTGCGAGTCCGCGGCACGCAGCGGTTCGAGCGGCGTGCCCAGGTGGAGGCGGTAGCCGCGCTCGGCCTTGCTCACGTCGTCGGGCAGGAGCGGCAGATCGGCCGCGAGCTGGCAGGCGAGCAGCAGCAGGTCGAGCGGCTCGCCCTCGGCGAGCTCCAGCTCGAGCTCGCAGATCGGCGCGGTCTTCTCGCCGGCGCGCACTTCGCCGGTGTCGAGCATCATGAGGATGCGCACGCCGTCCGACGGGGCGTGGAGCCGCGTCTCCCGGCGAAAACGGGTGGAGAAGACCGGCACCAGCGCCCCGGCATGGCGCTGAAGGAGCTTGCGCACCTTGGGGGCGTCCACCGCCGAGAAGTCGAAGGCGCCGTCGTAGCGCTGCTCCCACTCGGGGCGCCGGGTGAGGCCGCCCACCGACTCGGCCGCGCATTTCACCGTCTGCAGCCGGATCCGCCCCTGCCGGCGCGTGCGCAGGGCGATCTTGCGCGCCTTGAGCTCGAGCTCGGGCGTGTCGTAGTAGGCGTTCTCCAGCGTGACCGCGTTGCCCTGCTTGGCGGCCCCCGCGAACAGGGGATGGCGGCGTAGCGCGGGCAGGGCCTTGCGCGGGAGACTCAGCTTGAGTTCGATTTCCTGGCTCATGGCGGACGGGTAGGATGGGCTACACAGACCCCGCTAACGGGGGCGCGCCGATTGTAGTCCCGCAGCCAGCCTGCCGTCATGCGCGACGGCGTTACATCCTGCACCGGTTACGCCTGCTCCTCACCGAACACGAGCGCCCACAGGGCACGTACCGGTTCGCGCGCGGCCGCCACCTCGTCCGGCGACACCCGCGAGGGCTGCCCGTTCAGCCGCTGGCGATGCTGCAGCCGGCGGAACAGGCGGTAGCTGTCGCCGCAGCGGGCGGCGAGCTCGGCGGGGATGAGATCCAGCTCGCCCGCGATGCGCAGCAGCGCGATGTTGCCGAGGTTGCCGGTGAGTTCGCAGTGCGCGTGGGAGTGGCCGAGCACCAGGTACTGGATCAGGAACTCCACGTCCACCAGCCCGCCCGAGTCGTGCTTGAGGTCGAAGAGCTCGCTCTTCCCGGAGTGGGCGTCGCGCATCTTGCGCCGCATGGCGAGCACGTCTTCGCGCAACTTGGCGAGATCGCGCGGCTGGCGCAGCACTTCACAGCGGATGCGTTCGAAGGCCTCGCCCAGGGCGCGGTCGCCGGCAGCGAAACGGGCGCGGGTGAGCGCCTGGTGCTCCCACACCCAGGCCGACTCGAGCTGGTACTTCCGAAAGGACTCGACCGAGGTGGCGATGAGCCCGGCGTCGCCGTTGGGCCGCAGGCGCAGGTCGGTCTCGAACAGGATACCGGCCGCGGTGCGGCTGGAGAGCCAGGTATTCACCCGTTGCGCGAGCCGGGAGTAGACCTCGGCCGCCTCCGGCGCATCGTCGTCGTACAGGAACACGATGTCCAGGTCGGAGGCGTAGCCGAGCTCCTTGCCGCCGAGCTTGCCGTAGGCGATCACCGCGAAGCGCGGAACCTCCCGGTGACGGATCTTGATCTTGCGCCATACGAGCGGCAGGGTGAGCTCGAGCATCAGGTCGGCGAGCGCCGAAAGGTGGTCGGCGAGCTTCTCGACCGTGAGCAGTCCGGCGATGTCCTGGGTGAGCAGGCGGAAGACGCGGGCGTGGTGCTGTTCGCGCATCACGTCCATCTGGCGCTCCATGTCGGGCTCCAGCGCGTCGAGGGTGGCGGCGAGCTCGCGGCCCACTGCGGCCCAGTCGGGCAGAGCGTCGAGACTGCGGTCGTCGAGCAGTTCGTCCAGGAGAATCGGGTGGCGCGTGAGGTACTGGGCGGCCCACTGGGAGGCACCCATCAGGTCGGCCACGCGCCGCAGTGCCTGGGGATACTGCTGCAGCAGGGCGAGGTAGGCGCCGCGGCGGCTGATCGTCTCCAGGAGGTCCAGGCAGCGAGCGAGCGTCTCGTCGGGGCCCGGCGTCGCCGCCGCCGCCTCCACCACCTGCGGCATCAGCGCGTCGAAGCGGGTGCGGATGTGGTTGGGCAGCTGCTGGTAGCGCGGGCCGGCGTGGATGGCGGCGAGCCGGCGCGCGGCCGTCTCGGGGTCGCGGTAGCCCAGTCCGGCGAGGACCGGGGCGGCGTGCCCTTCTTCCTCGGCCGCTCGCCACAAGCCGGCGAGCGGATGCTCGTCGCCGCCGTTGCGATCGCCGAACACGTCCTCGAAGTGGCGGCTCACCGCCCAGCGGTGGCGGTCGAGTTGCTCGACGAGGGCGGCATAGCTCGGGAAGTTCATGGCGCGGGCGATACGCTCGCGGTCCTCCTCGCTGTTGGGCAGGTCGTGGGTCTGGGCGTCGTCCAGGTACTGCAGGCGGTGCTCGAGGCGGCGCAGGAAGTCGTAGGCTTCGGTGAGCTCGCGCACCGCCTCGGCGGTCAGGATGCCCCGCTCGGCGAGCAGCGCGAGCACCTTGACGGTGGGGCGGATCTGCAGGGCGGTGTCGCGGCCGCCGCGGATCAGCTGGAACACCTGGGCGATGAACTCGATCTCGCG
>DYFV01000082.1 GCA_020725025.1 Azoarcus sp. | reverse complement strand
GGAATCAACCGAATACCTGATCAACCCTTTTGCACAACTTGACGCACACAACTAAACTGCGTAACGAGCGAGTCGGGGCAGCCTGGCCCTGCGCCCGCGGCGACCCCGCTTCGTAGCGCGCCCACACCCGGCGCAGATCGCGCGCCGATCCGAAGCCGGAGAGCTCGGCGACCCGCTCGAGGGACAGGTTGCGGTCGGCGAGCAGCGGCCGCGCCTGGGCCAGACGCATCCGCTGCTGGTACTCGGTGATGCTCACGCCGGCGTGGCGCGCGAAAAGGCGGGCGAGGTGGCGCGGGCTCACATGGGCCTGGGCGGCGAGCTCCGCGGCCGACCAGCGCCGCGCCGGGTCGCTCGCGATCGCATCCTGTGCGCGGTGCACCGCCGGATGCAGGTGGTTGCGCCAGGCGAGCTCGGGCGGCAGCTGCGGATCGTCGCCGCCGCGGCGCAGGAACACCACCAGGCGTCGCGCCACCCGGGCGGCGAGGGCGCCGCCGAAGTGGCGCTCGACCAGATAGAGCGCGAGGTCGATGCCCGTGGTGATCCCCGCGCTGGTGAGCACCGGGCCGTCCTCGACGAAGACGCGGTCCTCCTCCACCCGCGCTGCGGGCGCGAGGGCGCGCAGGGTGCCGGTCAGGCTGTGATGGGTGGTGCAGCGGCGCCCGTCTAGCAGGCCTGCCCGCGCGAGGAGCAGCGCACCGGAGCACACGCTCGCGATCCGCGTGTCCGCCTGCGGTGCGCGGCGCAGCCAGTCGATCACCTGCTGCGCCTCGGGCCGCGCGTAGTCCTCCGCCTCGCACGCCACGCCGGCGACGACGACGAGGCTGTCCGGCGGGAGCCGCTCGGGCAGCGGTTCCAGCCCGGCGAGCTCGACGCCGACCGAGGTGCTCAGCCGCGGTACCGGGGCGCAGGTGTGCAGCGTGAGCCCGACGTCCATCCCGGCCGCCATGCGCAAGGCCTCGGCCGGACCGGCGTAGTCGAGCAGCAGCACATTGGGCGTGAGCACGAGCCAGACCGAGAGGCTCACGTCGCGCCCCGCAGGCGGGCCATCAAGCGGGTGCCGAAGAGGTTTACCCCCAGGCCGGCCATGAGCAGCGCGCCGCCGGCGAAATGCACCGGCTGGAGCGACTCGCCGTACACCACCCAGCCGGCGGTGAGCCCCACCAGGGGTACGAGCAGCGAGAAGGGCGCCACCTGGTTGGCCGGATAGCGGGCGAGCAAGCGGCTCCACAGCCCGTAGCCGAGGAGGGTAGCACCCCACGCCAGGTAGGCGACCGCCGCGGCCGCCTGCAGGCCGAAGTCCGCGAGTGCCGCGCCGATCGCGGCGGGCCCCTCGAGGAGCAGCGACAGGGCGAAGAAGGGCAGGGGCGGCACCAGGCTCGCCCACACCACGAAGGCCTGCAGGTCCACCGGCCCGTGGCGGCCCACCTCGCGGGTGACGATGTTGCCCGCGGCCCACATGGCCGCCGCGAGCAGGGTGAGCAGGAAGCCGGTGAGGGGCATCGCCAGGCCGTGGGCCGAGCCGATCAGGGCGAGCCCGACGCCGGCGAGAGCCAGCCCGGCGAGCTGGCTCGGCCGCCACGCCTCCTGCAGCCAGAAGGCGGCGAACACCATGGTGAAGAAGGCCTGCGACTGCAGCACCAGGGAGGCGAGGCCGGAGGGCATGCCCACGTGGATCGCGGTGAACAGGAAGGCGAACTGCCCGACCGAGATGGTGAGCCCGTAGGCGAGGTAGAGCCGCAGGGGCAGGCGCGGGCGGGCGAACAACAGCACCGCGGGAAAGGCCGCGGCGACGAAGCGCAGCGCCCCGAGCAGGAGCGGCGGCACCTCGGCCACGCCCGCCTTGATCACCACGAAGTTCACACCCCACACCAGCACCACCAGCAGGGCGAGCGCGAGGTCGCGCGGACGCATCGTCATCGGCTCACTCCAGGGCGGCGAGTGCTTCGTCCACCGTCGCGATGCGCGCGAAGCGGCCGGCGAGCACGAGCTCGGTGTGGGCCTTGATCTCGCCGGGCACGTACTCGCGGCCGCTCACCGGATGGGTCATCGGGAAGGTGAGCGTCGCCTCGGTGACGAAATCCACCGCGTAGCCGATGTCCGAGCCCACCCGGGCGGTGGTCTCGCAGCACTGCTCGGTGCGGATGCCGGAGACGATCAGCCGCTCGACGCCGTGCCGGCGCAGCCACAGGTCGAGCCCGGTGTCGGTGAAGGCGTTGTGGGTGTGCTTGTGGAACACCGCGGCCGGCTCGCCGGGCAGCCAGTCGAGGGCGCGGACGAGGCCCGAGTCCTCGGCGAAGGGGCCGCGGCTCACATGGAAGACGTGGATCACCGGCACGCCGCGCGCCCGGCTGCCGGCGTCGAGCCGCAGCAGCGCGTCGCGGAAGGCGGGCAGGTCGTCCTCCCGCCAGTAGGGCATGCGGGGGAAGGACTGCTGCACGTCGATGATGACGAGGGCGGTCTTGGCGGCGGCCGATGCGGACATTTCGGGACTCCTTGCAGTTGTCGGTTTCGCCATCCTAAATCCGGTTTGTAAAGGCAGAAATGCCTCCGTGTGACCAATGGCGGACGGAATCGGACATCGTCCCAGGCTTCACGATCTGCCGTCGGCGATGTCGCCCATGCGCGCCACCAGCCCGCTGTCGCGCCGAGTCGGGTTGTCGCAGGCGGCGGTGAAGACCGCGGCGGAGCCGGCCACCACCACCTCGCGGGCGGCGCGGGTCACGCCGGTGTAGAGCAGCTCGCGAGTCATCACCCGCAGCGGCGTGGCCGGCAGCAGCATCAGCACCGAGGCGAACTCCGAGCCCTGGCTCTTGTGCACCGTCATCGCCCAGGCGCTGTCGTGGCGGGGCAGGCGCACCGGCGCGATCGCCCGCCAGCCGCCGCCGTCGGATGGGAACACGACGCGCAGCGTCCCCGCCGCATCCGGCAGGCAGATACCCACGTCGCCGTTGAAGAGCCGCAGCAGGTAGTCGTTGCGCAGCACGATCACCGGCCGCCCGGGGTACCAGGGCGAGCGGCTGCCGGGGTCCTGCGGGTGGGCCAGGGCGGCGCGCAGCTCGCGGGAGAGCCGCGCGTTGACCGCCTCCAGCCCGCGCGGCGACTCGTGCACCGCGCACAGCAGGCGGAAGCGCTCGAAGGCCTCGAACACCGGGGCGGGATCGTCGCGGTAGGCCCGAAGCGCCGCGAGATAGGGCGCGTAGCCCGCCTCGATGCGCGCCCACACCGCCTCGGAGGGGGCGTGGCCGGGGTCGTCGAGCCAGGCCACCGAGCCGTCCGCACCCTCCCGCAGCCAGGCCAGCGTCTCCTCGCCCGCCCCGGCGTTGATGCCGGCGGCGAGCCGGCCGATGCCCGAGCCGGCAGCGAAGCGGTGGCTCTCGGAGAACCACACCACCGCGCCGGCGAGCGGAGTGGCGGCGCGCGGCGGCGGCGGGGCGATGCGTTCGGCCGGGATGCCGGTGAGGGCGGCGAGCTGCTGGATCCGTGCGGGTGGCAGGCTCGGGTCGGCGGAGAGCTCGGCGAAGACCGCGCCGGCTTCCACCGCGGCGAGCTGGTCCTTGTCGCCGAGCAGGATCACCCGCGCCTCCGGCGGCAGGGCGTCGAGGAGGCGCGTGGCGAGGGCGAGGTCGAGCATGGACGCCTCGTCCACCACCAGCACGTCCACCGCCAGCGGGTTGCCGGCGTGGTGGCGGAAGCGGCCCGGCTGGGAGGTGACGCCCAGGAGGCGATGCAGGGTGTAGGAGGTCTGGGGCAGGCGCGCCTGCAGCTCGGCGGGCAGGGCGCCGGCGCGTGCGCGCAAGGCGTCGAGCATGCGCGCGGCGGCCTTGCCGGTGGGCGCGGCCAGCGCGACCCGCGCCTCCGGGCGCAGCGCGAGCAGGCAGGCGAGCAGCGCCGCCACGGTGGTGGTCTTGCCGGTGCCCGGGCCGCCGCTCACCACGGTGAGCCGGTTGTCGAGGGCGAGCGCGGCGGCGAGCTTCTGCCAGTCCGGGCGCGCGTCGTCGGCCGCGCGTGGCGGGAAGAGCCGCGCCAGCAGCGCCGCGGCTCGTGCTTCCGCGCCGTCGGCGGGCGCGGGCGTCATGCGCCGCACCAGGGCGGCGGCGAGTCGCCGTTCCCACTCGAAGTGCCGGCGCAGGTAGAGCCGGTCGGCCCGGTCCAGCACCAGCGGGCAGGGCGCGCTTGCGCCGGGCCGGCCCACCACGCCGCTCGCCAGCAGCCGGTCGCGCAGACGCTCGGCGGGCTCGTCGTCGCCGATGGCGTCGAGGGCTACGCATACGTGCCCGTCGGCGGTGGCGAGCGCCAGACGCAGTGCGGCCGTCTCCAGCGCGGCGAGGCTCTCGGCCGGCGCGCCGGCCGCCCGCGCCCAGCCGAGGGCGTGCTCGACGAAGCCCTGGGCGAGATCGGCGGCCGGGTGCTGGTCGGGCTTCACTTGCGTCTCCTGGATCTGGCCGGTGGGGCGGCGAGCAGTGCGTCCAGGCTCGCCAGGGTGGCGGCGGGCGGGCGATGGAAATACACCCCTGCGGGCGCGCCGTCGGCCTGCCACCCCGGCCGCACCCCACGCACGAAGAGATAGAGGCTGCCGCCGAAGTGGCGCGCGTAATCGTAGCCGGGCAGGGTGCGGCCGAGGTGGCGGTGCAGCGCCACCGTGTAGAGGAGGTGCTGCAGATGGTAGCCGTGGGCGGCCATGGCCGCCTCCACCTGGGTCGGACCGTAGTCGGCGGCATCCGCACCGAGATGGTTCGACTTCCAGTCGAGGAGGTAGAAGCGTCCGTCGTGCTCGAAGACGAGGTCGATGAAGCCCTTGAGGTAGCCCGCGAGCGGCGCGAAGCCCAGGCGCGGCACCGGGTAGCCGTGGGCGGCGAGCCAGTCGTTGAGCGCGGCCGGGTCGAGGGACGGGGCGGGCAGGTGGAAGCCCAGCTCCACCAGGCGGCGCGCGGGCGGCACGCGGCCGAGCACGACGCCTTCGGGCAGCTCGGTGGCCAGCACCGCCTCCACCATGCGCCGGAGCATGCGCGCCTGCTGAGCCGGGGTGGCCAGCGCGTCGGCGCGCTGGGGATGCTCGGCGAGCGCCGCGCGGATCGCCTCGTCCCAGCCGCGTGGGTCGGTGAAGTCGATGCGCTCGAAGACCGCGTGGATGCAGTCGCCCGCGAGCGCGCCGCGGGGGAAGAGCAGGATGTCGTCCGGGGCGAGTGCGGGCGGCTCCGTGCGAAGGGGCGGCGGCAGCACCCGCGCGTCGTGATCGCGGGCGCTGCGCTCCTCGGCCAGCGTGTCGCGGGCCTCGGCCACCGCGTGGCTCAAGGCGCTGAAGCTGCCGATGTGCCAGGCGGCCGGCAGGCGCGCGGGCGGGGTGCGGGCGGCCAGCGCGGCCGGCTCGCCGGCGGGCAGGGCGATCGGCCGGCCGGTGCCGTCGGGCAGGTCCGCGATGGCGAGGTGGGGCGCCGCCCGGGCGCAAATCGCGGCCCAGGCGGCGTCGATCGCCGCCTCGCCCAGCCGGTGCTCGCGCCACTCGGCGTGGCCCATGCCGGCGCCGGCCACCAGCCAGTTCAGCAGCGAGCGCTCGCTCTCGGTGGTGGCCAGCCGTCCGCCCGCCTTCTGCTGGTAGCAGCCGGCGACCAGGTAGCAGCGATGCACCGCGCGGGTGAGGGCGACGTAGACGAGCCGCAGCAGCTCGGCGTCGCGCTCGCGGCGCATGTTGGCGCGGATCGTGGTGTCCTCGCGCGACTCGGGGCGGAAGTCGAGCACCGGGCGGGCGCCGGCGCCCTCGTCGTGGTAGCTCAGGGCGGCGCCCGAGTCGCTGCGGCCGGCGTTGCCGTCGAACAGGAAGGGGCAGAACACCACCCCGTACTCCAGGCCCTTGGCGCGATGGATGGTGACGATCTGCACCAGGTTGCGGTCGGACTCCAGGCGCAGCTGGGCCGCCTCGCCGCTGCCGCCCTCCCGTCGGCGGCCGGCGAACCAGCGCAGCAGGGCATCGGGAGCGGGGAGGCTGCGGGCCGCCTCGTGCAGGCATTCGGCCAGGTGCAGCAGGTTGGTGAGCCGGCGCTCGCCGTCCTCGCGGGCGAGCAGGCGCGCGCTCACCCCTTCCTGCGCGATCCACTGGCGTAGCATCACGCCGAAGCCGCGGGCGAGCCAGGTCTCGCGCAGGGCGGCGAAGCGGTCGATGACGGCGAGGAGCGCGTCCTCGTCGGCCGCGAGCGCGTCCAGCGCGGCCGCGTCGCGGCCCATGGCGGCGGTGGCCAGCGCGGCCAGCACCAGGGGCTGGCGGGCGGGCTCGGCGACGGCGAGCAGCACCCGCTCCAGCTCCTCCGCGTCGACGCTGTGGAAGATGCTCGCCTGGGAGAGTTCCACGCTCGCCACCCCGAGTGCGGCGAGCGCCTCGCGCATGCGCGCGCCCTGGGCGTGGCTCTTCACCAGCACCGCGATGTCGCCCGGCATGAGGGGGCGCTCGCCGATGGCGATACGCCCCGTGGCGCCTTCGGCGACGAGCCGCGCGATCTCGGCGGCGGTGGCGGTGGCCGCGCGCCGCATCGCCTCGGCGCGCAGCGGCAGGCCCTCCGGCCCGGGCGCGATGCGCCACACCCGCAGCGCCGCGGGCCCGGCGGACTCGGTGTCGTCGCGGAAGGGCGCGCGCGGCTTCGCACCTTCCTCGACCGCCACATAGTCGAGCCCGGGCAGCACGAAGGCCTGCGGGTTGGCGCCGAAGAGCGCGTTGCAGGCGGCGATCAGCGCACCCGAGGAGCGCTGGTTGTGGCGCAGGGTGTAGTGCGCGTCGGCGTGGCTGCGGGCGTCGAGATAGGTGAAGAGGTCGGCGTTGCGGAAGCTGTAGATCGCCTGCTTGGGGTCGCCCACCAGGAAGAGGCTGCCGCGGCGCCCGCCGTCGGCGTAGATGCGGCGGAAGAGGTCGAATTGCAGCGGATCGGTGTCCTGGAACTCGTCGATGAGCGCCGCCGGGTAGCGACCGTGCAGCGCCCCGGCGAGCCAGGGCCGCTCGCCGCCGGCGAGCGCCTGGTGGACGTTGGAGAGGATGTCGTCGAAGGCGATGCGGCGGCGCTCGCGCTTCAGCCGGCGCAGCTCGGCCGTCGTCTCCTCGAGGAAGCGGCGGATGAGCGCGAGGCGTGCCGCGGCGAGCCGGGAGAGCACCTGCGCATGCAGCCGCAGCAGCTCGGCGGCCGCGTCGAAGAAGGGGTGGGTCGGCGTGGTGCAGCCCTTCTTGGTGCCGTCGACGAGTTTCGTGGCGGACAGGAGCTCGTGCTTGCCCTCCTTCAGGTCGATCGCCGCGAGCGCTTCGCCGCCGGCGAGCCAGGCGGTCCAGCTCCGCGCCGCCAGCGCGATGCCCTCCGGCTTGTAGATGTTGGCCTTGAGGTTCGGGCAGCCATCCAGCACCGCGCGGGTGGCCGCGGTGCCGTCGGTGCGCCAGAGGGTGCGGGCGTGCTCGAAGGCGGCCGCCAGCGCGGCGAGCTCGGCCTCGCCCTCGCCCTCCGGCACGGCGTCGGGCCAGCGCACCTCGGCCATGGGGCGGGCGAGCCGGGCGCGCAGCAGCTCCGCCCAGGTCTCGGGGCTGTCGCCCTCCGCTGCAAGGAGCTCGCCGAGCTCGGCCGGGCAGCTGTCGGCGGCCACGTGGCGGCGCCAGAAGTCGCGGGTGGCCTCCAGGCGCAGCTCCAGGTCGTCCTCCTCCAGCTCCAGGGCGAAGGGCAGCCCCGCGGCGAAAGGCGTGTCCGCCAGCGCCCGCTGGCACCAGCCGTGGATGGTGAAGATGGCGGCCTCGTCGAAGGCCTGCAGCGCCGGCTCCAGCCGTGCGCGGATGCCGGCGCGGTCCAGGCCGTGGGCCTCGAGGGCCGCGACCAGGTCGGGCACGAAGGGGTCGGGCCCCGAGGCGCCGCCGTCGAGGTAGGCCAGGGTGGCGACGATGCGCTCTCGGATGCGGGTTTTCAGCTCCGCGGTGGCGGCACGGGTGAAGGTCACCACCAGCACCTGCTGGACCTCGAGCCCGCGCTCGAGCAGCAGCCGCAGGTAGAGGCCGCAGATGTTCCAGGTCTTGCCGGTGCCGGCGGAGGCCTCGATGAGGCGGATGCCGTCCAGCGGGCAGGCGAAGACGTCGAGGTCCTGGGGGACGGGCGCGCTCATGTCACAGCCTCGGGTCGTCCAGATGGGCCTTGAGCGGGCGTAGCACGCGCCCGGCGAGCTCGAAGAACGCCTCGTCGAGCGGATCCGGGAGCCCCCGGAAGACGAGGCGGATGGCGGGGTCGTTCTTCTCGCCCCACTCCGGGCGGCCGCCGCCGTTCCAGCGCTTGCGGGCGGCCCATTCGTCGTCCTCGGCGACGTAGCGCCAGGCCGAGCGGGGGAAGAAGTGCAGCGGGCGCACGAGGCCCTCCCGGTAGAGGGCGAGGAGCTCGCCGAGGCGCTCGCGGGCGTCGTGGCAGGGCAGCAGGCGGAACACGCCGTCGCGGGAATGCCACTCGGTGGCGGGGGCGACGCCCTCCGGGGCGGCGGCGCACAGGGCCAGGTGGGCGATCCAGCCGGCGAGGTAGTCGGCCGCCCGTACGTCGTCGTAGCGGTGGCGCACGAGGCCGGCCGGGCGCAGGTCGCCGAAGGCGATCTCCAGGGACCAGGGCTCGCCCGACAGCTCGAAGTCGAGGGTCTGGGCGAGCGGCGGCAGCGGGGACGGGTCGAGCGCCGCCGCGAGGTCTTGCGCGTAGCGCTTCAGCACCGCCGTCTCGCGCTCCAGCATGCGGGTGCCGAGAGGCCCGGCGGGGTACTCGCCGCCGGCCGCCGCGAGCTCGGCGAGCGTCGCCTCGTCCACCCCTTCGAGAAGGCGCGGCAGCAGGCGCTCGGCGAGGGCCTGGCGGCCGGCGAAGTCGGGCAGGAAGGGCTCGTCGTCCTGGAGCTCCTCGTCGCCTTCGGGCAGGGAGACGCCCAGGCGCTGCTCCAGCAGGAAGCGCGCGGGATTGCGGAAGAAGCGCGCCAGGCGTGCGAGCTCGACGCGGTGCCACTCGGCCGCGGGCGGCGGGAGCGGGGCGGCGAAGAAGGGGCCGGCGTCGGTCTCGCCGTCCTCCTCGTCGTCGAAGAACGCGGCGGCCGGTCGGCTGCGCACGGCGGCGTCGGCCGCGGCCTGCAGCCGCGCGCGCAGCGCCTCGCACCACTCGCCGTTGAAGCTCGCGAGCCGCGGGTCGGGGCGGCTCGCGGGATCGAAGTAGGCGGGGGAGAAGGCCTGCAGGGGGTGTACCACCGTGAGGCGCTCGCGCGCGTCGGCGAGAGAGGCCCCGTCGCGCGGGTCGCGGGCGGTCGCCCGGGCGGCGTAGTCGAGGAGCTCGTCCACCAGCACCGAGGGCGGCTTCTCGCTGTTGTCCCGCTGGCTGCGCCCGCTGTAGGACAAATGTAGGCGCTCGCGCGCGGCGAGCACCAGGTCGAGGAAGACGTTGCGCTCGTCGTGGCGTCGCTGGCGGTCGCCGCGCGCCGGCCGCCGCGCCATCAGGTCGAACTCGGCGGGACGCTCGGTGCTGGGGAAGGCGCCGTCGCCCAGGCCGATCGCGCACACCACCCGGTAGGGCAGGCCGCGCAGGCTGGCCATGGCGGAGAAGGTCACCGCGCCGCCGGGCACCCCGCCGCGGGCCGGGTCGTCCAGGGCGGCCGCCAGCGCCGCCTGGGCCACCGCCGGAGCGACGGCGAGCCCGGGGCCCCCGGCCGACATCTCGCCGTGGAGCGCCTCGATCGCCGCGCGAACGGTGCGCAGGTCGTCGGCCCAGGCCGGCGTGGCCGGCACCAGGGCCTCCAGGAGCCCGAGGAAGCAGGCGCGCCAGCCGTCGGCGTCCTGGGTGCGCCGGCAGGCGGCTTCCAGCGCGGCGAGGGTCTTCACGTAGCGCCACAGCCGGCCCAGGGCGAGCGCCTCGCCGCCTTCCGGATTGCCGGCGCCGAGGCGCCCGGCGAAGCAGGCTTCGCCCTCCTCGCCCCAGGCCCAGGCGAGGAAGAGCCGGTCCAGCCCCGCGGCGAGGCTGTGGCGCCCGTCCTCGGGCAGGCCCAGGCGGGCGCGGTGGTGGGCGTCCAGCGCCCAGCGCACGCCGGCCGCCCGCAGCCACTCGTGCACCCGCTCGAGCTCGTCCGCGCCCAGGTCGAAGCGCTCGGCGACCGGCGCCTGCTGCAGCAGCTCGAACACGCCGCTCGCGGGAAAGCGCCCGGCGGCCAGCGCGAGGGCGTCTCGCAGCACCCGGGCCACCGGATTCACCCGCGTCTGACCGAGGCCGGTGACGACGAAGGGGATGCGCCGCGCCGGCGGGGTGGTGCCGAACACCGCGTCGATGAGCGGTGCCGCCGCCTCCAGGTCCGGGGTGACGACGAGGATCTCGCACGGCTGCGGCGGATCCTCGCCGGCGAAGAGCTCGAGCAGCCGGTCGTGCAGCACCTCCAGCTCGCGGGTGAGGGAGTGGCACACGTGCACTTCCAGGCTGCGGTCGTGCTCCGCGAGCGGGATGCCGCCCGGCGTCGGGTCCACCAGGTCGAGGATCGCGTCCTGCAGCCGGGCGAGCAGGGTCTTGCCACTGGCCGCGACGAAGATGCCTTCTTCCACCACGGGGGCGTTCTCGCCCTCGAAGAGGAGGTCCACGTGGGCCTGGGTCTGCCTTCCCCAGCTCGCCAGCAGGCGGTTGCCGACCTCGTGGAAGAGCGCCTGCTGGCGGCTCGCGAGCCAGGCGAGCCGGCGCGGCTCGACGATCTCGAACCAGTACTCGCGGCAGGGATTGAGCACGTAGAGGCGCACGTCCACCCAGCGCGCGAGCCGGCGCAGCATGTCGAGGTAGAGCGGCGGCAGGGCGGGCAGGCAGAAGACCTGCAGGCTCGGGGGCAGCGCCGAGGCGCCCTGGGCGCCCGCGGCCTCGACCGAGCGGAAGAAGGCGCTCGCCGGGTGCTCGGTGCCGATGCCCACCGCCGCCATGATGTCGCGCCAAAGAGCTGCCTGCCATGCCTCGTCGGCACGGGCGTCCGCGTCGAGCCCGGGAATCGGGCGGTTTTCCGACCAGCTTGCGAGCCAGGCCGGTCGGTAGGTGAGGTAGTTGTCGAAGAGGCGCGCGATGCGCTGCGCGAGCTCGAAGCGCATCGGCGCGTCGGCGCCGGCGAGGTAGCCCGCCAGCCGCGGATGGTCCGCGTAGCGCCCGTCCTCGGCGAGCAGCCCGTGGATGCGCCAGGCGAGCAGGGCCGGCGCGAAGGGCGAGGCTTCCGACACGGACGGGACGAAGCTGCGGATCCGGCCCCACAGCCACTGCGCGAGGAAGGAGAAGCGCAGGTTGGCCGCCACCCCTTCGCGCTCGGCCACCGCCAGCTCGACGCTGCGGCGCAGCGCCGCGCTGGGCACGATCACCTCGCGCACGCCGAAGGGCCCGCGCTGCTCCTGCTCCAGATGGGCGAGGAGGAGCTCGAGCAGGACCTCGTAGCGGTTGGAGAAGGCGATGGAGAGCATACGGTGCCGCGGGACGGATCCGGTGAGCGCCACATGTTACCCGCCCGCGGCCGCCCTTGCCTCGCGCGCGACGACGGTAGCGACCATAATGGGATCAGTGGAGGAGCACGATCCATGCGCGGACACGGCGATCTGGTCACCATCGCAAGCTATCCGGACGCCATCAAGGCGCATCTGGCGCGCGGGCGTCTCGAGGCCGAGGGCATTCCGGCCGTGGTGGCCGACGAGTACTACATCTCGGCCAACTGGATGATGTCGAACGCCATCGGCGGGGTGAAGGTGCAGGTGCCGGAACGCTTCGTCGCGAGCGCGGCGCAGGTCCTGCGCGAGCTCGACGCGGGGGATTTCGAGCTGCCGGCCGAAGACCGCGAGCCGCTGCACTGCCCGCGCTGCGGCTCGAGCGCGGTGGAGACCGACACCGCCAGCTGGCGCCTCGCGCTCCTGGGCGTGCATCTCTTCCAGATCCCGCTGCCTTTCACCCGCGAGGGCTACCGCTGCCGGCATTGCCGGCATACCTGGGAGTGACGAGGCGCCCTGGCTCCCGCAGGGCGTCACGTTCTCAGTCGACCGACAGCCCCGCCCGGCGCAGGCGCGCCCGCAGGCGATCGACCTCGTCGATCAGGTCGGCCACCATGGCGGCGAGCTCCGGATCCGCCTCGAAGACGCGTTCCAGTTCCAGCACTCGGCGCGCGCGCTGAAGGTCGCGGCTGGCGAAGCGGGGCGCGGGCTCGCGGGCCGTGCAGGTGAGGATGCCGGCCTCGACGTGCTCCGCCACCCACTGCGCGTCGGCGCCGCAGGCGCGGGCGACTTCCTCCACGGTGAGCGAAGCCTCCTCCAGTACCAGGCCGGTGACGATTTCCCCTTGCGGCATGTCTCAGCCTCCCGTTGAGCGGCGCGGATCGAAGGCGAGCTCGCGCGCCATCGTTTCATAGAGTCGGCGGGCCTTGTCGCTGTCGGCCGGCGGCAGCACCACCTGCAGCTCGAGGTAGAGGTCGCCCGGCGTGGCGCCCGGAATGCCGCGGCCCTTCAGGCGCAGCTTGCGGCCGGTCTGCGAGCCGGGCGGGACCTTGACCTCGACCGGCCCACCGGGGGTATCGACCCGGACGGGCGCGCCGAGCGCGAGCTCCCACGGCGCCACCGGGACGGTGACCAGGATGTCGCGGCCGTCCACCCGGTAGCGCGGATGGGGGCGGAAGCGCACCTCCAGGTAGAGGTCGCCCGGTGGTCCGCCGCCCAGGCCCGGGCTGCCCTGGCCGGCGAGGCGGATCTGCTGTCCTTCGGCGATCCCTCGCGGAATCTTCACATCCAGAGTGCGCTCGCGCACCATGACCCGGCCCTGCTCGTCCATGACCGGTACGCGCAGGCTCACGCCGCGGGTCGCGCCGCGGAGCGAGTCCTCCAGGTCGATCACGATCTTGGCGTGGTGGTCCTCGCCGTGGCGGCGGAAGCCGCCGGCCCGCGGGCCGCGGCCCATGGCGCCGAAGAGGCTCTCGAAGAAGTCGCTGAACTCGCCCGCCTGCCCGCCCGGCCCGCCCGGTCCGCCGAAGCTGAACTCGAAGCCGGCGTCCCAGTCGGGCGGCGGACGGAAATCCTGGCCGGCATGGAAGCCCCGCCCGACCTGATCGTAGGCGGCGCGCTTTTCCGGGTCGGAAAGCACCGCATAGGCCTCGTTCACCGCCTTCATCTGCTGTTCGGCGTCGGGTGCCTTGCTCACGTCCGGATGGTACTTCCGTGCGAGCTTGCGGTAGGCGCGCTTGATCTCGTCGGCGCCGGCGCCGCGCTCCACACCCAGCACCTGGTAGTAGTCCCTGAATTCCATTGCGTCGAACCTCCCTGCGCCAGGTTTCCCCGTATCAACATAGGCCAACCGCGCGCGATTCGAGGCGCGGCAGGTCCCCGCTGTCGCCCTCCTTTACATTATCAGAACGTGACGGATTGCTGATATGGCTGCAATGGTCCGCCGGGCGGACGTTTCGGCCGCTCTGGCACAAAGCTGGCTGAGTCCGGGCAAGGGAGAAACGTACGGACGCCCGGCAAGGGCGCGCGCGTCGGGTGAGGAGGAGACCCCATGAACCGGTCGCTTGCAGGCCTGCTGACGACGATCACGCTTTGCGGCGCTGCCCATGCCGCACCCGTCACGTATACCGCGAGCCTTACCGGCGCAGCCGAAGCGCCGCCCAACGAGTCGCCGGGGACGGGGTTCGCCACGGTGGTCTACGACCCGGCGCTGCACACGCTCCGGGTCTCGGCGGACTTCACGGATCTCCTCGCGCCCACCACTGCCGCGCACATCCACTGCTGCGTGGCGGCACCCGGCACCGCAGCTCCGGCCACGCCGGTACCGAGCTTCCCGGGCTTTCCCGAAGGCGTGACGGCGGGCTCCTACAGCCGGACCTTCGATCTCACTTCGGCGTCGAGCTTCAATCCGGGCTTCATCGAGCTCGCCGGGGGGACGGTGGCTGCGGCGGAGGCTGCGCTGGCGGCTGGGCTCGACGCAGGCGAGGCCTACCTCAACATTCATAGCGAGCGCTTCCCCGGGGGCGAGATCCGCGGCTTCCTGCAGGCGGTCCCGGAACCGGCCACGCTCGCTCTGCTGGGAATCGGGCTCCTCGGGCTCGCATTCCGCAATCAGCGCAAGGGTTGCCCTTAGGGCAGAAGAATCGCCGCCGCACGCGCCGCTCGTCTCCTGCGTGACCCCGCGCGGATTCGGGCAACGATCCGGGGCCGTGCGGCGGCGACCCTCTCCCCCATTCGCATCAGAGCGGTTCCGCGAGTCCAGGCCTCAACGGGGTACCGCATTTCCGCTGAGCACGCGCCGTTGGACGTCGGGGGGGACTCCCCGCTCGATCATGTTCATCTTGGCGTTTGCATGGTCGCCGCCCTGCTGGAGATAGCGGATGACCTTGCCGATGAATTCCCGCAGAGCGAGGTCGACGCGCAGATCGGGTCCAGCATAGCCCATCATCATCGGTCTCCTGGCGATGCATCGCTGCGTCACGCTTCGGGTCCGGTCGTTGCCACAGCGTCTTCCATCGTCCTTCAAGCAGGTTTCGTGCTAGCTCGTCCAACGGCGGCACGCCTTTGTGTACGGCGTGCGTGCGGCAAAGATCAAAATCGGACAGCAGACGAATGTCAAGAATTCCGACGTTGCCGAAGCGGGGCGAAAAGGCCGGATGGGCCGCGGGCACGGCCCGGAAGCCCGTCGATCTTGGTAATACGGGCCGCGGACTGGCACAATCGAACCCCTGCTCACCGCAAATGCAGGGATCCCCCACGCGACGAACAGGCAGGGGGCGATCCGTATTCCCGGTGGGGTGTCACTTACGCAGCTGCCGGTAATCCATCGGGGATAACCGGTAATCGTCAGGCTGCCGTGCTGAACTCGCTGCACGGTAGGCCCTCGAAGCATGGAGGCGGTCCGGCGAGCGCCGGTCGTGAACGCAGATGCCCGGAACCCTGATCATCGTTACCGCTCCATCAGGGGCGGGGAAGACCACTTTGGTGCGCGGGCTGCTTCAGCGGGATGCGCAGGTCCAGCTGTCGGTCTCCTACACTACGCGGGAGCGGCGGCCGGGCGAGGAGGACGGGCGCGATTACCACTTCGTGGATGTCGGGACCTTCCGGGCGCTCCGCGATGCCGGCGAGTTCCTGGAGTGGGCCGAGGTGCATGGCAACTACTACGCCACCTCGAAGGTATGGATACGGGAGCAGATGAATGCCGGGCGCGACATCCTGCTCGAGATCGACTGGCAGGGCGCGCAGCAGGTGCGGCGGGCTTTCCCGGATGCGGTCGGCGTGTTCATCCTGCCGCCTTCCCTGGAGGAGCTGGAGGCACGGCTGCGGGGGCGCGGTACGGACAGCGACGAGGTGATCGCCCGGCGGCTACTGGGGGCGCGGGGCGAGATGCGCCATGTCGGGGAGTTCGACTACGTTATACTCAACGAGGAACTGGCGACGGCGCTGGACGATCTCGTCGCCGTGGTGCGGGCGGTGCGCCTGCGCTACGCGAAGCAGCGCGTCCGTCACCCGCACTATTTCGAATATCTGGAACAGGACTGAACGATGGCCCGTATCACCATTGAAGATTGCCTCAAGAGGATCCCCAACCGATTCCAGCTGACGCTGGCGGCGACCTATCGCGCCCGCCAGATCACGGTGGGCGCCGCGCCCCAGGTGGAAATCGAGAAGGGCGACAAGGACAAGCCGACCGTGCTCGCGCTGCGTGAAATCGCCGCCGGCAAGGTCGGTCTCGAGATCCTCAACCGCGGGCAGGCCTGAGGCCGGCCAGGCGGAGCGAGCGTGCGCCATGGATGCCCCCGCGGTACCAGCCTCGACCTCCGCCCGAGAGCCTTTCGACGCGGCCGACTGCTGCACGCTCTCCCCGGACTTCGCCGAGCTCAAGGACAAGCTCGCCACCTACCTCCGCCCGGACGACATCGAACGGGTGGAGGCGGCCTACCACTTCTCCGCTGATGCCCATGCCGGGCAGTTCCGCATCAGCGGCGACCCCTACATCTCGCACCCGGTCGCCGTCACCGACATCGTCGCCGACTGGCACCTCGATCCCCAGGCCCTGATCGCCGCGCTCCTCCACGACGTGATGGAGGACACCCACATCTCCAAGCAGGAGATCGCCGAGCGCTTCGGCAAGACCGCGGCGGAGCTGGTGGATGGCCTTTCCAAGCTCGACAGGATCGAGTTCCGCTCCCAGGAGGAGGCCCAGGCGGAGAACTTCCGCAAGATGCTGCTCGCCATGGCGAGCGATCTGCGGGTGATCCTCATCAAGCTCGCCGACCGCCTGCACAACATGCGCACGCTGCACTGCGTGCGCCCGGCCAAGCGGCGCCGCATCGCCAACGAGACGCTGGAGATCTACGCCCCGATCGCCAACCGGCTGGGCCTGAACAACCTCTACCGGGAGCTGCAGGAGCTCGCCTTCGAGCACAAGTTCCCGCTGCGCTACAAGGTGCTCTCGCGCGCGATCAAGGCCGCCCGCGGCAACCGGCGGGAGGTGGTGAGCAAGGTGCTGACCGCGATCGAGGAGCGCCTGCCCCAGTGGGGCATCTCGGCCGACGTCAAGGGCCGCGAGAAGCACCTCTTCGGCATCTACCGCAAGATGGTGGAGAAGGGCCTGTCCTTCTCGCAGGTGCTCGACATCTACGGCTTCCGCGTGATCGTGCGCGACGTGCCGAGCTGCTACCTCGCCTTGGGCGCGCTGCACTCGATGTACAAGCCGGTGCCCGGCAAGTTCAAGGACTACATCGCCATCCCCAAGGCGAACGGCTACCAGTCGCTGCACACCACCCTGATCGGGCCCTACGGCACGCCGGTCGAGGTGCAGGTGCGCACCGCCGAGATGCACCACATCGCCGAGAGCGGCGTGGCCTCTCACTGGCTGTACAAGGAAGACGAGAAGACTCTCACCGAGCTGCAGCAGAAGACCCACTCCTGGCTGCAGTCGCTGCTGGAGCTGCAATCGACCTCGGGCGGCGCGGCCGAATTCCTCGAGCACGTGAAGATCGACCTCTTCCCGGGCGAGGTGTACGTGTTCACTCCGCTGGGCAAGATCCTCTCGCTGCCCAAGGGTTCCACGCCGGTCGACTTCGCCTACGCGGTGCACACCGACATCGGCAACCGCTGCGTGGCCTGCCGCATCAACGGCGACCTGATGCCGCTGCGCACCGAGCTGCGCAACGGCGACCAGGTCGAGGTCATCACCGCCGCCCACGCCAACCCGAACCCCGCCTGGCTCTCCTACGTGCGCACCGGCAAGGCGCGCGCCCAGATCCGGCACTTCCTCAAGAACGCCCAGCAGGAGGAGTCGGTGGCGCTGGGCGAGCGGCTGCTGAACCAGGCGCTGCGTCCCCACGGGCTCACCCTGGGGCAGATCAGCGCCTTCGCCTGGGACCGCTTCCTGCGCGACCGCGGCGTGCGCAGCAAGAAGGAGGTGTTCGCCGACATCGGCCTGGGCAAACGCCTCCCGGTCATCGTCGCGCGGCGCCTGGCCCAGGCCCAGGACCACGAATCGGGCCGGCCCAACGTCATCAAGCCCAAGCCCGCCGGCGCCATCCTCATCCGTGGCAGCGAGGGCATCGCGGTCCAGCTCGCGCGCTGCTGCCAGCCGATCCCGGGCGACCCGATCATCGGCACCATCCGCAAGGGCCAGGGGCTGGAAGTCCACCTCCACGACTGCGCGGCGGTGGCCAAGCTGCGAGGCGACCGCGGGCGCTGGGTGGACGTCGAATGGGAAGTGGGCGAGGACCGGCTCTTCGACGTGACCATCCGCGTGCTCACCAAGAACGCCCGCGGCGTGCTCGCCCGCGTGGCGAGCGCCATCGCCGAGGAAGACTGCAACATCCAGAATGTGAGCATGGACAACGAGCAGGGCGTCTACACCGCGCTGAACCTGGTGCTGCAGGTGCGCGACCGCATGCATCTCGCCCACGTGATGCGCGGCATCCGCCGTGTACCCGAGGTGGTGCGCATCGGCCGCGTGAAGAGCGACGGCCGCACCACCTGACCCGGCTTCATCCGTTTCCATGAACGACGCGCAGGCGGACCGGCGCATTCCGGTCACCATCCTCACGGGCTTCCTCGGCGCGGGCAAGACCACGCTGCTGAACCATCTCCTCTCCGATCCCGCCATGGCGCGGGCCGCGGTGCTCATCAACGAGCTGGGCCAGGTGGCGGTGGACCACCACCTGGTGGACAAGATCGACGAGACCCTCGTCGTGCTCGACTCGGGCTGCATCTGCTGCAGCGTTCAGGGCGACCTGGTGCGGGCCCTGAAGAGCCTCTTCATGCGCGCCCTGCGCCGGGAGATCCGGCCGATCGACCGGGTGCTGATCGAAACCACCGGGCTCGCCGATCCCGCTCCCGTGATCCACACCCTGATGGAGGAGCCCTTCATCGCCGAGCGCTACCGGTGCGAGGGGGTGATCACCGCGGTGGACGCCACCCACGCCGAGTCCCAGCTCGCCGAGCACCGCGAGGCGGTACGGCAGGTGGCGATGGCCGACCGGCTGCTGCTCACCAAGTGCGACCTCGCGACGCCCGAGGTCCGCACGGCGCTTTCCGAACGGCTCGCGGCGCTCAATCCCGGCGCGGCGCAGATCGAGGTGTTCCGCGGGGAGATCACGGCGGACGCGATCGCGGGCTGCGGGCTCTACCACCCCGCGGGCAAGATCCCGGACGTCGCCGCCTGGCTGGGGGAGGAGCGGGTGCGGGCTCAGGCTGCCCGCGCGCCGGCCTGGCGCAAGCCCGGAGCGAAACCGGTCGCGGCGCCCCCGAACGCGCCCGCCCGCCACGACGGCGGCGTCACCAGCTACGTCCTCACCTTCGACGCCCCCCTCGACTGGCTCGCCGTCTCCGACGGGCTGGGGCTCATCCTGCAGGTCTACGGCGCCCGCATCCTGCGCATCAAGGGCTTGCTCGACGTCGTCGGCGATCCGCTGCCGCGGGTCGTGCAGTGTGTGCAGCACGTCGCCTACCCGCCCACCAGCCTGCCGGCGTGGCCGGATACGCCCCCGTGCAACGACCGCAGGAGCCGCCTCGTCTTCATCGTGCGCGGCCTGCCGCGGGATGAGGTCGTGGACATCCTCGGAAGCTTCTGCGGCCAGGCGCCCCGCGCGCCCGACGAGGCGCCTTCGGGGGGCTGAGCACCGCCCGGGCGTTGGCGCGAGCGGCGGGTGCGCCTTACAATTGCGGCCTTTCGGGGAGGAATCGACCGTGGCGATGTACGAATCGGATCACACCCGCTTCATGCGGGAATGGATGGAAAAGAACCCGCAGGCCGCCGACGAGCAGAAGAAGGGGCGCGCGCTGTGGTGGGACAAGCCCCAGGACGCCGACACGCAGCAGCGCTACCAGGCCTCCAAGGTGCCGGTGAAGCCCTATTACTACGACAGCAACCACTGAGCCTGCTTCGCCGCGGCCGCCGAGAGCGGCGCGCGGCGGGTGCCGGACCGCCGGCGGGGAGCGCGCGCATGTCGCTGCCTGAGCGGCTGGTCCTGATCGACGTCGAGACGACCGGCGCCAATCCGGTCACCGACCGCATCACCGAGATCGCCGTGCTTCGCGTCGAGCACGGCGCCGTCGTCGCGCGCTGGGAGACGCTGGTCAATCCCGGCTGCCCCATTCCGCGCCTGATCCAGGATCTGATCGGCATCACCGACGATATGGTGGCCGATGCGCCGCCCTTTCCCGCGGTCGCGGCGCAGCTGCGCGCGCTCCTCGCCGACGCGGTGTTCGTCGCCCACAACGCGCGCTTCGACTACGGCTTCATCCGCAACGAGTTCGCCCGTATGGGCGAGGACTTCGAGGCCGAGGTGCTGTGCACCGTGAAGCTCTCGCGCGCGCTCTATCCCGAGCACCACCGCCACGGCCTCGACGCCCTGATCGAGCGTCACGGCCTCGTCTGCGAGGCGCGCCACCGCGCCATGGGCGACGTGGACGCCCTGTGGCAGTTCGCCCGCCTGGCGCAGGACGCCTTCCCCCCCGAGACCCTCGCCCGCGCCTGCGAGCGCGCGATGAAGGCGCCCACCCGTCCGCCCGGCCTGCCGGAAGGGGCGCTGGAGGGGCTGCCCGACGCGCCCGGGGTGTATTGGCTGTACGGGGACGGAGCGCTCCCCCTCTTCATCGGCAAGGGCGCGAGCCTGCGCGCGCGGGTCACCGAGCAGCTGGCCGCGAGCGGGCGCAAGGGCAAGGACGCCGAGCTCGCGAAAAAGGTGCGGCGCGTGGATTGGCAGGAGACGGCGGGCGAGCTCGCCGCCCAGCTCCTCGAAGCCCAGCTCGTCCGCGCCCAGCGCCCGCTGCACAACCGCATGCTCCCGCCCGCCGAGGAGGTGTTCGCGCTGCGCCTCGTCCCCGGCAGGAAGCGTCCGCCGCTCTTCCAGCGCGTGGTGATCGGCGGCACCGACCCGGCCGGCTGGGGCGAGGTGCACGGCACTTTCCGCCACAGGAAGGAGGCCGACAACGTGCTGCGCGAGCTCGCCCAGGCCTACCGTCTTTGCCCGCGCCGCCTGGGCCTCGAGAGCGGCAACGGCGCCTGCTCCGCCTACCACCTGAAGCGCTGCGCCGGCGTGTGCGCCGGCAGGGAGAGCATCGAGGCCCACGACGCCCGGCTCGTGGGCGCGCTCGGCGCGGTCAACGTGCGGGCCTGGCCGTGGCCGGGCGCGGTGGTGATCGAGGAGCGCTCGCCCCATTCCGGCCTGGTGGCCTTCCACCTGCTCGACCGCTGGTGTCACCTGGGCAGCGCCGACAGCCCGGAAGGCCTGGAGGCCCTGCTCGCCAACTCCCCGGCAAGAAGCTTCGATCTCGACATCTACCGCCTGCTCGCGCGCTGGCTGGCGGTGCCGGAACATCTGGCCGCCGTGGCCCCAGTGGCCGAGTAGGAGCGGCGGACGCCGCGAACGATCGGAGCGCTCACCGCTCCCCGCGCAGGTGCTCCACCGCCCACACCGCGGCCTCCACCCGCGAGCGCAGGTTGAGCTTGCGCAGCACGTGCTTGACGTGCACCTTCACCGTGCCCTCGGCGATGTCGAGCTCGCGGGCGATGAGTTTGTTGGAGAGCCCGCCTGCGATGCGCTCCAGGATGCGCAGCTCCTGCTCGGTGAGGCCGGCGGCGGAGACGCTTTCGGGGCGCGGATCCTGGCGCAGGGCCGCGGCCATCAGGTGGGTGAGGGCGTCGGAGACCACGATGCGGCCGGCGGCGGCGGCGCGCAGCGCGTCGACCATCTGCTCCGGCTCCATGTCCTTCAGGAGGTAGCCGTCGGCGCCGGCGCGCAGCGCCGCGACCAGGTCGTCGGCGTCGTCCGAGACGGTCACCATCACCACCCGCGTATCGAGATCGGCCTGCTTGATCGCGCGCAGCACCTCCAGTCCCGACATGTCGCGCATGTTGAGGTCGAGGAGCAGCAGGTCGGGGCGGGCGCGCAGGATGAGGGCGAGGCCCTCGCGTCCGTCGGCGGCTTCGCCCACCAGGGTGAAGCCCTCGATGGTGGCGAGCAGCTGGGTGAGCCCTTTGCGGAACAGGGGGTGGTCGTCGACGATGACGACGCTCTGGCGGGTATCGGTCATGGCGTCTCGTTCGAAATGGCGTTTGCGGGTGATGCGACGTTCCCGCGCCCCGGCTGGAACCGGACGACGACGCGGGTGCCGCCGCCCGGGCGCGGCGCGATCGCGAACTCGCCGCCGAGGCCGCGCGCGCGCTCTTCCATGATGGTGAGGCCGTAGTGGTGCGGCTCGCCGTTTCCGGCGCCGGCTATGCCCTTGCCGTTGTCCTCCACGACCAGGGCGACCTCGCCGCCGGCGCGGGCGAAGAGCCCGACGTGGATTCGCGTGGCTTCCGCATGGCGGGTGGCGTTGGAGAGCGCCTCGCGGATGATGTGCAGCACATGGATCTCCTCGTTGGGGCTCAGCTCGACCTCGGCGAGGTGCAGGTCGAGGTCGATGGGCACGCCAGAGCGGTCGGAGAACTCCTCCACGGTGTTGCCGAGCAGGCGCGCGAAGTCGCCCTCCATGCGCAGCCGGAAGGTCGTCAGCAGCTCCCGCAGCTGGCGGTAGGCGGAGTTGATGCCTTCGCGCAGGTCGCCGAGGATGGCCTGCGCTTCCCCATGACGCGCGGGGTCGGCCAGCACCGGCCCGAGCAGGCTCACCTGGATCTTCATGTAGGAGAGCGACTGGGCGAGGGAGTCGTGCAGCTCGCGGGCGATGGTGGAGCGCTCCTCCTGCAGCGCCAGCAGCCGGTCGCGCTCGCTCTGGTGGGAGATCCCGAGCGCGATGCCCATGTGGCGGGAGACGGCCTCCAGCAGCACCGCCTGCCACTCCCGCAGCCGCTGGCCCTCCGGCAGCGCCAGCCGCAGCATGCCGTAGAGGCGCTCGTTGTCGCGCAGCGGTACCTGCAGCACCTCCAGCTCGCCCTCGTGGCGATAGGTCCACGGCGCCTCCCTGCCCGGGCAGTTGCGGCATTCCTCCTCGCTCATGGTGCGGTTGGCGCAGCCCCCGAGGGTCGAGGACAGCACCCGCGCCGGTCCGCCGTGCTTGGCCTCGACGCAGGCGAAGCTGCCCTTTAGCCCCAGGGTGCGCTCGATGTCGCGCAGGGTCTCGGCGTAGGTCTCGGGGTTCGCGGGGGCGTGGTAGAGCCGCGCGATCACGTGGTAGAGGAGCTCCAGCGAGCGGTTCGTGCGGGTGAGGTCGGCGGTCTTCTCCTCCACCCGCCGCTCGAGCTCGCCGTAGGCGCGGGAGAGCTCGTCGGCCATGGCGTTGAAGGCCTCGCCCACCTGGCCCAGCTCGTCGCGCCCGGTGAAGGTGGTGTGCGCGGAGAAGTCGCCGCGGGCGATACGGGCGGCCCCGGTGCGCAGATCGGCGAGGGGCGTGAACACCCGCTTGTGCAGCACGAAGAGCGAGATCGCCACCACGAGGAGGGTGAGTCCCAGGGCGAGCGCCAGGATGTCGCGGAGTTGGCTGATCCGCCCCTCGGCGTCGTGCTCGAGCACCGCCACCAGGGTGTTGATCTGCTCGACGAAGGCGTCCGTCTCCGCCAGCACCGCCGCCACCTCGCCGGGCTGGCGGGCGGCGGCGCGCAGGCGCGGCTTGAGCTGGTCGAACCAGCCCGCTTCCACGCCGCGGAAGACCGCGTCGAAGATGCCCCCCGACTGGCGCGCACGCATCTTGGTGAGGGACGGGTGGCGCAGGGCCGACTCGAACAGGCCGAACGCATCCTCCAGCTCGGCCGCGGTCACCGCGGCCCCCTGGGCACTCGCCACCGACAGGCCGGCGGCGCGGTGGGCGAGCCGGCGCAGGCTTCCCGCCACGTTGATCGCGCTGCCGCTGCCCTGCACCGACTCGGCCACCACCACCGAGGTGGTGATGCCCCCGGCACTGATGAGCGTGACGGTGAGGAAGGCGAGCACCAGGATCAGCAGGATGGCCCGCCCCGCGAGCCGCTCCTTCAGCCGCTTCATCAACGTTCCCCGCATTTCCGCCTCCGCCTCTGGTCGGCTTTCAGGTGATACCCCCTTTTCCCCGGAACGCCGGTAGGGTCTTTCCCGGCGAAGGTGATCGCAAACGAATCAATAACTTATCGAATACCCCCGATACCTCCAAAGAGGTATTCGGGCGGGTTACCCACGTCATGGTCCATCTGGTGACCGGGCGGTCTCCTCCCTAG
>DYFV01000081.1 GCA_020725025.1 Azoarcus sp. | reverse complement strand
CGTTCATGGTGTCCTCCTGCCTTTCGGCATCGCCAGATCGCTCCCCCTCCGCCCCGCTGGAAACCGTCACGGGAGTGGTGTGGGGAAGCTGTGCAAGACAAGCACCTCGAACGTCCCGACAGCCGCGGAACTGTCCGGCCACCATCGCAGAGCAAGCAGGATTTTCGGCCCGACGGCAAGAACGGCCGGGTCGATCGACGCCGCCGTTTCCGGGGTCCCGAAACCTGGGCAGCAAGTCCCTCCGTCGTCGCGATTGAAGTCGGTAATCGTCCTCGAGAGTCGGGCTCGAGGTGTATGTACGACACCATGGCCGGCCGCGCGTTCGGCGTCCGCCGTTCAGAGAAGCGCCATGCTGACGACCGCCGATGAAAAACCGCTCGACTTGCGTTCCGAGCTTTCCGGACGGGATGCGCGTGCCGGCATCCTGCCGCTGTCGCCCAGGCGAAAGGCAAGGCCCGTCGCCCCCTTTGATCCCATTGCCCGCCCCGAAAGCACAATGCCCGCCATCTTACGATGACGGGCATTCTCTCGATCAGCGCCGGGGGTCGGCAGGCCAGCCATGCGGCCCGCAACTGCCCGGCGTCGAATCGAATCGTCGGACGACGATCAGAAGGTGTGGCGAACGCCGGCGGCAAAGAGGTTGGCGTTCTTGCCGGTTTCGCCGGCAGGCGCGTTGAGGCCGGACACGCGGAAAGCGCTGGTGTTGTCGTTGTCGGAACGGTTGTAGCCGACATATGCCGTCGTCCGCTTCGACAGGGCATGCGTGTAGGCCACGGTCCAGCTCTTCGGTTCGTCGTCGGGAATGCCGCTGACTTCGACATCTGCCCGACCATACGCGACGTGAACATTGCCGGCGGCCCCGACCGGCACGATCACGCCCAGTTGCCACACCTTGACGTCGCTGTCGGCCCCGCCGACATCGGCACCATCCTGGTAGGAGCCGGCCACGGTCAGCATTCCGAAGTTGTAGCTCGCGCCGAGCAGCCATTCCTTCTGGTTTTCATTCCCGGCCTGCTTCTGGAAGTGATAGGCGCCGCCCACGCGGAGTCCGGCCGCGGCGTATTCGGCACCCACACCCCAGGAATCGTCGTTCTCGGGGTTCGTGGCGGTCTCGGAAGTACGGGCCGCATAGATCGCGTTGACCTTGACGGGGCCGAAGGCGTTGCCATAGGTCACCGAATTGTCCCAACGCGCGGGGGTGTTCGGGGTAATGGACAGGCCGCTGTTCGCCGACAGAATCGACTGCGGGCTGATGCTCGAGGAACCGAGAGCGTCGTACTGCAGGCCATAGCCCGGCGCATACTGACGACCGAGACCGACGGTGCCGAAGGCGCCCTTCAGGCCGACCCAGGCTTGGCGCGAGAAGGCGGAGTCACGGTCATTGCGGCTACCAACGGCATTGTTGGTGTTGGTGGTCGCCACATTCGGGGACACCGTACCGTTGCCGATGTCGAAACCCTGCTCGAGCTGGAACACGGCCTTCAGGCCGTTGCCAAGGTCCTCGGCGCCGCGGAAGCCGATGCGGCTTCCCGACAGAACACCGCTGTTCAGGCCGCGGAGATCGTTGCCGCCGTGCGAGCCGATCGCGATGCCGGCGTCGGCCACCCCGTAGATGGTCACGTTGGACTGCGCGAAAGCCGGAGCGGAAACCAAGGCGGCGACGGCCAGGGCGATCAGTTTCTTCTGCATGAATTTCTCCTCTAGTCTAAGTACCGGCCCGGGCATTTCGCCCCGGCCCGACTGACCTCTCCGATGAGAAGCCGAGGCGATTGTGCAAACGGCTCGTTACACGCATAAGCACGTCGAGGCCCGCAAAGAACTTTTGTACGAAGCTGTTGCATCAGCGCAACAAGCTCGTGAACACCGCGCTTGCCGCAAGAAACCGGGGACGGACCGGGAGTGCGCAATGCACGCCCGGCGGAAACGAATCGTGCTTTCACGCCCCGTCGAAACGTCGCGCGCTGAACGACTCGGCGCAGGGGGGCGAGATTCCCGTAGACGCGCGAATCACATCGCCGGCAACGACCTTGGACGGTGTGCAGCGCGATCCCGCCGACCGCGTCATCGCTGCATCGAGCCTTCAGAGAACCGCCATGCTGCTGACCGCCGACGAAAATCCGCTCGACGGGCGGTCCGGCCGCGCTCGACGGGATCCCGGCGCGCAATCACGTCGCTGGGCGCAACCAAGAAAGGCGGGGTCCGGCATCCGGCGGCCTGTCCCGAAGACAAAAGGCAAGATCCGATCCCCTGGCCTCACGGCCCCGAAACGTCCTTGCCCGGCCAGAAAGCACAATGCCCGCCATCTTGCGATGGCGGGCATTGCTTCGATCGGCGCCGGAATCCGGCAGGGCGGTCAGGCCGCCTGCGGGACCCCGGCTTCAGATCGAATCGTCAGGCGACGATCAGAAGGTGTGGCGCACGCCGAGGGCGAAGACGCTGGAGTCCTCGCCGTTGTTAGCAGCGGTGGCGGGGGTGGGAGCACCGACCACGCCGAAGGTCTGGAAGTTGCTGTCGTTGCTGGCGCGGTTGTAGCCGACGTAGCCGGTGGTGCGCTTGGACAGGGCGTGGGTGTAGGCCACGGTCCAGCTGTTGGCCTCGTTGTCCTCGACGGCCGGCACGAGGGCGGTGTTGAGATCGTCCTCGATCTTCACGCGGCCGTAGGCGACGTGCACGTTGCCTGCGGCGCCGACGGGGACGATCGCGCCGACTTGCCACAGGCGGACGTCGTTGTCGCCGCCCACGCCACCTCCGCCTACGTCGCTACCGACCTGATACGAACCGGCAAGGGTCAGCATGCCGAAGTTGTAGCTCGCGCCGAGCAGCCATTCGCGGGTGTTGTCACCCGCGTTGGTGCCGTCCTTCAGGAAGTGGTAGACACCGCCGACTCGCAGGCCACCGGCCGCGTATTCGGCGCCCACGCCCCAGGCGTTGTCGTTGTCGGGGCTGGTGGCCTGCTCACTTGCTTGAGCCGAGTAGATCGCATTGACCTTGACGGCACCGAAGGCATTCCCGTAGGTCACCGAGTTATCCCAGCGGGCGGGGCTGTTCGGGGTGATGGTCAGGCCGGCGCCGACCGACAGGTTCGACTGCGGGCTGATCGCTGCGGAGGCGATGGCGTCGTACTGCTGGCCGAAGCCCGGGGCGTACTGGCGGCCGAGACCGACGGTGCCGAAGGCGCCCTTCAGGCCGACCCAGGCTTGGCGCGAGAAGGCGGAGTCACGGTCATTGCGGTTACCAACGGTATTGTTGGTGTTGGTGGTCGCCACGTTCGGGGACACCGTACCGTTGCCGATGTCGAAGCCCTGCTCGAGCTGGAACACGGCGCTCAGGCCGTTGCCCAGGTCCTCGGTGCCACGGAAGCCGATGCGGCTGCCCGACAGCACGCCGCTCAGCAGGCCGCGGAAGTCGTTGTCGCCGTGCGAGCCGACAGCGATGCCGGCGTCGGCCACACCGTAGATGGTCACGTTGGATTGCGCGAAAGCCGGAGCGGAAACCAGGCCAGCGACGGCCAGGGCAATCAGTTTCTTCTGCATGTATTTCTCCTCTAATTTAAGTTCCGGCCCGGGCATTTCGCCCCGGCCCGACTTACCTCTCCAACGAGAAGTTGAGACGATTGTGCAAACGCCCCGATGACTCTCGCAAGCACGGCGAGCCCCGGGAAGCGCTTTTCGTGTGAAGTTGTTGCATCGATGCAACAGCCGCAGGAATGCTGCAGCGCACTCCCGGTATCGCGCCTCGCCGACCGCCCGTAGCCCTGCCCGACGTCTCCATCGAGCGCAACAACCCCCGCCGGAGGAGGTCATAATGGCGTAGGCGGAAGGAGCGCGAACGGCGAAGGGAGCGATCCGGACGGCATGGCAGCGGGCCTGCCCGCAAGGCTGGGCGAGCCTTCCGCGGAACTCCATGCGCCGTTAGCACTCCTAACGCGCGAGTGCTAAAATCGCCGGCAAGGAGGACCATCGCACATGAGTCAAGCCCTGTCTTTCCCGATTCCCACTGCGGTCGGCAGCATCGATCAGTACATCCAGACGGTGAATCGCATCCCGCTGCTTTCGGAGCAGGAGGAGATGGACCTGGCGACCCGTCTGCGCGACGAAGGCGATCTGGACGCCGCCCGCCGGCTGGTGATGTCCCACCTGCGGCTGGTGGTGGCCATCGCGCGCGGTTACCTGGGCTACGGGCTGCCCCATGCTGACCTGATCCAGGAGGGCAACATCGGGCTCATGAAGGCGGTCAAGCGCTTCGACCCGGGCCGCGGCGTGCGCCTGGTCTCGTTCGCCATCCACTGGATCAAGGCGGAGATTCACGAATACATCATCCGCAACTGGCGGCTGGTGAAGGTGGCCACCACCAAGGCCCAGCGCAAGCTCTTCTTCAACCTGCGCGGCCTCAAGCACGACACCAACACCCTCTCCCGGGACGAGGTGCAGGCGGTCGCCCAGCAGCTCGGGGTGAAGCCCGAGGAAGTCGTGGAGATGGAGACGCGGCTCACCGGCCGCGACCTGCCGCTCGAGGGCGGCAGCGACGACGAGGACGAGCGCTTCGCACCCATCGCCTACCTGCCCGACCCGCACGCGGAGCCGTCCGAGGTGCTCGAGCACGCCCAGCTCGCACGCCTGCAGGACGACGGCCTGCGCAACGCGCTGGAGAGCCTGGACGAGCGCAGCCGCGCCATCGTGAAACGGCGCTGGCTCACCGAAGGCGACAGCGCCACCCTGCACGAGCTGGCCGCCGAATACGGCGTGTCGGCCGAGCGCATCCGCCAGATCGAGGCGAAGGCGATGCAGAAGATGCGGGGGCTCCTGACCGCAGCGGCCTGAGGGCGAAGACGCGGAGCGGGCCCCGGATTGAAGGGGCGGCGCACCCGGTAAGACACTAGCGGGGGCGGACTGCCGACGGGCGGTCTGCCCCCGGATTTTTTCAGCCCTGCGCCAGCAGCGCCTTGATGTCGGCCGCGATGTTCTCCGCGCTTTCGCCGTGGCGCACGTGCAGGCGCAGCCGCCCCTCGGTGTCGAAGACGTAGGTGCCGGCGGTGTGGTCCACGGTGTAGTTCGTGCCGCCGGTGTCGCCGCTCTTCCGGTAGAAGACCTTGAAGTCTTTCGCCACCTGCGCGGTCTGGGCTGCGTCGCCGTAAAGGCCCAGGAATCGCGGATCGAAGGCCGGCATGTACTCGGCCAGCAGCGCCTGGGTGTCCCGCTCGGGGTCCACGGTGACGAAGATCACCTGCACGCGATCGGCGTCGGGGCCGAGCCGCTCCATCACCTCGCTCATGGTGGCCAGGCTCGTGGGGCAGACGTCCGGGCACTGGGTGTAGCCGAAAAACACCGTCACAACCTTCCCGCGAAAATCCTGGAGCGTGCGCGGCTGCCCGTTGTGATCGGTGAGCGCCAAGCTCTTTCCGTAGTCGGCGCCGGTGATGTCGGTGTTGCGGAAGGCCGGGACGTCCGGCGGCGGAGAGCAGGCGGCGAGCGCAAGCGCCGCCGCGAGGATCAGGGAACGAAGCATGCAGGAAAGGCCGAAGGGTCAGAATCTCAGGTAATGATCGGCCAGGAGCGCCGCAAAGAGCAAGAAGAGATACAGGATGGAGTAGCGGAAGGTCCGCCGGGCCCGGGCATCGCTGTAGGAGGCGTACTGCCGCCAGGCGTGGCGCAGGAAACCGGCCCCCAGCACGACCGCGGCGGCGAGGTAGAGCCAGCCGCTCATTCGCGTGGCGAACGGCAGCAGGGTCACGCCGAACAGGATGCACGTATACAGGAGCACCGAAAGCCGGGTGAACTCGGGCCCGTGGGTGACCGGCAGCATGGGCAGGCCCGCCCGCGCATAGTCCGCGGTGCGGTAGAGCGCCAGCGACCAGAAATGGGGCGGCGTCCACGCGAAGATGATGAGGAAGAGGAGCAGCGCGTGGCCGCTCACCTCGCCGGTGACCGCCGCCCAGCCCAGCACGGGCGGCATCGCCCCCGCCGCACCCCCGATCACGATGTTCTGCGGGGTGCGCGGCTTGAGGAACACGGTATAGACCACCGCATAGCCCAGGAAGGTGGCCAGCGTGAGCCACATGGTCAGCGGATTCACCCAGTGATGCAGGACCGCAAGCCCGGCGCCGCCCAGGAGGCCCGCGAAGCACAGCGTCTCCCCCGCCGTGATCTCGCCGCGGGGCAGCGGGCGCGCCCGGGTCCGGGTCATGCGTGCGTCGATCTGGCTCTCGATCAGGCAGTTTACCGCGGCGGCCGCCCCCGAGACGCAGGCGATGCCGAGGGTGGCCGCGAAGACCACCGCCGGATCGGGGAGCCCGGCGGGCACCGCGAGGAACATGCCGATCACCGCGCAGAACACGATGAGGCTGTTCACCCGCGGCTTCGTCTGGACATAGAAGGCATGCAGGCGCCGCCTCGTGGCGCCGCCGCGCTCAAGCGAAAGACTTCTCATGGGAAGCATGTCCTCTCCTGGTCGCCGGGCGGGGCACCGGGGCGCCGCTCAGGCTGTCGTTGATCCAGACCATCACGCCCACCAGCAGGGCCGCCCCCGCGTTGTGAGCCACCGCCAGGGCGAGCGGCAGGCCGAGCACCACGTTGGCGATGCCCAGGCCCGCCTGCAGGCTCACCGCGGCGAACAGGGCGAGACCCATGCCGCAGGTCCGCGTCCGGCGGGAGAGCATCCACGCGAGCAGGAGCAAGGCGCCACCCGCCACCACCGCGCCGACGCGATGGGACCAGTGGATGGCGGTCAGGGCGGCAAGGGGCAGCAACTCGCCCTGGGCCGTCATGCCCAGCTCGCGCACCACGTGGAAGGCGTTTGCGTAGTCCGCCTCGGGCCACAGGCTGCCGTGGCAGGCGGGGAAGTCCGGACAGGCGAGCGCCGCGTAGTTGGTGCTGGTCCACCCGCCCAGCACGATCTGGGCGGCGAGCAGCACGAAGCACGCCCGCGCCGCGAGCGCCAGCCCGCGCCCCGGGGCCGTGCGCGGGGCGCCGTGGGCGCGCAGGGCGAGCCAGGCGAGCAACGCCAGGGTGGTGAGCCCGCCGATGAGGTGCGCGGTGACGATGGCGGGTTTGAGCAGCAGGGTCACGGTCCATTTTCCGAGGAGCCCCTGGAAGACGACCAGCCCGACGAGCGCCGCGGCCGCCCGCGGGGCGACGCCGGGCTCCGAACGGTGCCGCCAGGCCTGCAGGGCGATGGCGATGATGAGGAGCCCGAGGCTGGCCGCCAGATAGCGGTGAATCATCTCCTTCCAGGCCTTGGGCAGGCTCACCGGCCCATTCGGATCGGCGGCGTGCGCCTCCTGGATCGCCTCCGAGGCGTGGTGCGGTGTGATGCGGCCGTAGCAGCCGGGCCAGTCCGGGCAGCCGAGGCCGGCATCGGCGAGCCGCACGTAGGCGCCGAACACCACCACGACGGCGGTGAGCGCGAGGGCGACGAGGATAAGGCGACGATAGAGCGCCATCGCCTCACCCGCGCCCCAGCGGGGAGTACTTGAGAAGGCGCTGGAGATCGCGCAGCACCCCCTTCGGATCGGCCGGATCGGGGAAACGCATCATGACGTTGCCGAGGGGGTCGACCAGGAAGATGTGGGCGCCCGCCGTCGCGCCGGGCAGTTGCGCAAGCCAGGCATCTGCCGCTTGCGCCACGCGCAGCCCGTCGTGTCGCTCGAGCACGGACGCCGGGGGTCGCTCGGCGTCGGTGACGAGCCAGACCCGCTCCACCCGCTCCATCTCGTCCGCCTGGGCGAGCCGCGCCTGACGCATCGTGTAGAGCGCCGCCTCGCACGGTCCACCGCAAGCGCCCGTCCCCACGTAGAGGAGCGTCCAATGCCCTCTGAGATCCTCCCGGTCGAGCGCCGGCTGCCCCGCCATCCCGGGGAGCACCGCCTCAGGCAAAGGCGCCGGGGTCAGCAGCGCGCCATGATTGACCCGTCCCCCCGGCGGCCACACGTAGTACGCCAGATAGGAGGCGAGCACCGGTGCCACGCACACCAGCGCGAGGAGCGCGAGCGTAAGCCTGCCGCGACGGCGGCGGCGCCCATCCACCTCGGGATTACCGAAGACGGCCTCATTCGCCGCCTGGTCCAGGCTTGTCGACGTCACGTCGATTCCTCCGAAGTCCGTTCAAGACGTACCACCCGGTGAGTCCTCCGGCCAGGACAGCCAGCGCGTACCACTGCAGCGCGTAGCCGCGGTGACGGTCGACACCCGCGTCCGGCCGCGGCCACTCGCGCACCAGCCCGTCCTCGCTCCCGCCCGTCTGCTGCACCACGTAGTCCGCCACCGGCAGGCCGGTACGCGACCGGTAAAGCTCCACATCGAGCACCTGCCACACCTTCCCGCGCGCGGGCTCATCGGCGAGGGTGAAGGGTTTCTCCGCGGGACGGCGCACGCGACCGGCAATCGTGACTTCGCCCGAGGGCGCGGCCACCTCCGGCACTCGCGAGCGATCGGCGCTGCCCGCGACCCAGCCGCGATTGACCAACACCCACCCCCTGCCGGCGGAGAGCTCGAAGGGCATCACCACGTGATAGCCGACTCGCCGTTCGTGCACCCGGTTGTCGATGAAAATCCCATGCCCGGGATGCCAACTGCCGCGCAACTCGACGCTCTGCCACTCCTCGGGCGGCGCAAGCCCCAGCGGCACCGATCGGCTGGCGGCGGCCGAGTCGAACTTCGCCTGCAGGGCCGCCTTCTCGAGAGCTCGGCCGACCTGCCAATTGCCCAACTGCACCGTGGCCAGCACGACGGCGAGGCCGGCCAGGAGCGGCACCGGATGCAGCCGCATCCGCATCACGGCTGACGCCCCGCCGCGATCGGACTACACTCGACCGGGGAGCCGTACTTGCCGTGGAGGGCCGCCATGCGCATCGTCGTGATCGTCTTTCTGGTGCTGATCGTGGGCAGTCTCGCCTCGGCGCTGGTCTTCCTGCTGCGCGACCGGGGCAGCCGCGAGCGCACCGCGCGGGCGCTGGCGCTGCGGGTAGGGCTTTCGCTCACCCTGTTCCTGCTGCTCATGGCGGGATACGCGACCGGCTTCATCACCCAGCGCCTCTAGCCCTACAGCCAGTACACCACCACGAAGAGCATCAGCCAGACCACGTCCACGAAGTGCCAGTACCAGGCGGTGGCTTCGAACGCGAAGTGGTGGTCCGGCGTGAAGTGGCCGGCCATGACCCGGAACAGCATCACCGTGAGCATGATCGCGCCTATGGTCACATGCAGCCCGTGGAAGCCGGTGAGCATGAAGAAGGTGGAGCCGTAGATGCCGGTATCCAGGCGCAGATTCAGATCCGAGTAGGCGTGCACGTACTCGTAGATCTGGAAGCCGAGGAAGATTGCCCCCAGTAGGATGGTGAGCAACAGCCCGAGCTTGAGCTGCCGGCGGTTCTCCCGCAGCAGGCCGTAGTGCGCCCAGGTGATGGTGACCCCGGAGGTGAGCAGGATCAGCGTGTTGAGCGCCGGAATGCCCCAGGCCCCCATGGGCGTGAAGGCCTCTTCGATGTAGGGGCCGGCGGTCGGCCAGGTGCTGGTGAAACCCTGCCAGAGCAGCGCCTCGTTCTCCCCGGTTGCGAGCGACGGGATGGTGAGCACGCGCACGTAGAAGAGCGCGCCGAAGAAGGCGGCGAAGAACATCACCTCGGAGAAGATGAACCAGCCCATCGACCAGCGGAAGGCGCGGTCGACCCGGCGGCCGTACTTGCCGCTTTCGGACTCGCGCACCACTTGGCCGAACCAGCCGAAGAGCATGTAGATGAGGGTGGCCACGCCGGCGAAGAAGACCCACGGCCCTGCCCCAACGCGGTTCAGCCACATTACGGCGCCGGCTGCGAACAGCAGCAGCGCGATCGAGCCGAAGATGGGGTACTTCGACGGCTCGGGGACGAAGTACCGCTCGAGCGTGTGGGTCGTCATCGTCATCTCCCTGTTCAGGCGTTACCAACCACCAGGCGCACCACCATCACCAGCACCAGCACGAACAGCACGCCGCCCACCAGCCCGGCCACGATCACCGCCTTCGGGTCGAGCGAGGCCGCGTCCTCCTGGTAATCGCGGCGGCGGCGCACCCCGAAGAAGGCCCACAGCACCGCCTTGACCGTGGCCCAGAATCCACCCCGGCGCGGCTCGCCGTCGCGCCCGGCATCGGTCAAGTCCGCACCTCCGCTGGCCGCGGACGGGTTTCCGGCTCGCTCACCACGCGCCGCCCCGCGATCTCGAAGAAGGTGTAGGACAAGGTGATCACCGCCACGTCCGTGGGCAGCGCCGCGTCGATCACGAAGGCCACGGGCATGGTGCGCGTCTCGCCCGGCGCCAGCGTCTGGCGGGTGAAGCAGAAGCAGTCCATCTTGCGGATGAACTGGCCCGCGAGCTGTGGCCCGTAGCTCGGCACCGCCTGACCGGTGATCGGCTCGTCCCGCGTGTTCGAGACCTCGTACATCACCATCACCATCTCGCCCGGATGCACCTTGATCGCGCCCTGCAGCGGCCGGAACTGCCACGGCAGATCGTGCACATTGGCGTCGAACTGCACGGTGACGAGCCGCGAGGCATCCACCTGGGTGTTCTCGACGCGATCGGGCCGCAGCAGCTCGTTGATGCCGGTCACCTCGCAGATCTTTTCGTAGAAGGGCACGAGCAGGAAGCCGAAGCCGAACATCACCGCCGCCGCCACGACCAGGCGCACGAGCAGTCTGCGGTTCTCGGCGGCCTGGTCGGTCATGATCCGAACACCCCGATGCGGAAGATCACCGCGAGATAGAACGCCAGCGCGACCGCCGCCAGCAACAGGGCAATGCGCAGGTTCGTGGCGCGGCGCGAGGGCTTGCGCGCGGCGTTCATCGCAGCACCGGCGCCTCGTCGAAGGTGTGATGCGGCGCCGGCGACGGCACCGTCCATTCCAGCCCCTCGGCGCCGTCCCAGGCACGTGCGGAGGCCTTCTCGCCGCCGCGCACGCACTTCACCACCACGGCGATGAACAGGAGTTGCGACAGGCCGAAACCAAACGAGCTGATCGAGGAGAGCGCGTTGTAGTCGGCGAACTGCAGCGCGTAGTCCGGAATCCGGCGCGGCATCCCGGCGAGCCCCAGGAAGTGCATCGGGAAGAAGGTGATGTTGAAGAAGATCAGCGAGAGCCAGAAATGGAGCTTGCCCAGCCGCTCGTCGGGCATGTGGCCGGTCCATTTGGGCAGCCAGTAGTAGGCGCCGCCGAAGAGCGCGAAGAGGCTGCCTGCCACCAGCACGTAGTGGAAGTGGGCCACCACGTAATAGGTGTCCTGTACCTGGATGTCGATAGGCGCGATCGACAGGATGAGACCGGTGAAGCCGCCGATGGTGAACACCAGGATGAAGCCCACCGCCCATAGCATCGGGGTCTCGAAAGTGAGCGACCCGCGCCACATGGTTGCCACCCAGTTGAAGACCTTCACGCCGGTCGGCACCGCAATCAGCATGGTGGCGTACATGAAGTACAGCTGCGCGGCCACCGGCATGCCGGTGGTGAACATGTGGTGCGCCCACACCGTGAAGGACAGGATGGCGATCGAGGCGGTGGCGTACACCATCGACGCGTAGCCGAAGAGGGGCTTGCGCGAGAAGGCGGGAATGATCTGGCTGACGATCCCGAAGGCCGGCAGGATCATGATGTAGACCTCGGGATGGCCGAAGAACCAGAAGATGTGCTGGTACATGACCGGGTCGCCGCCGCCCGCGGCATTGAAGAAGCTCGTGCCGAAATGGCGGTCGGTGAGGATCATGGTCACCGCGCCGGCGAGCACCGGCATCACCGCGATGAGGAGGTAGGCGGTGATGAGCCAGGTCCAGCAGAATAGCGGCATGCGCATCAGGGTCATGCCCGGGGCGCGCATGTTGAGGATGGTGACGACGATGTTGATCGCCCCCATGATGGAGCTGATGCCCATGATGTGGATGGCGAAGATCGCCATGTCCATGCCCATCCCCATCTGCACCGAGAGCGGCGCATAGAGGGTCCACCCCGCCGCAGTGGCCCCGCCCGGCACGAAGAAGGAGCCGATGAGCAGGATCGCCGCCGGCGGCAGGAGCCAGAAGCTCCAGTTGTTCATGCGCGCGAAGGCCATGTCGGGTGCGCCGATCATGAGCGGGATCTGCCAGTTGGCGAAGCCCACGAAGGCCGGCATGATCGCGCCGAACACCATCACCAGGCCGTGCATGGTGGTGAGCTGGTTGAACAGATCCGGCTCCACGATCTGCAGCCCGGGCTGGAACAGCTCGGCACGGATCGTCAGCGCCATCACGCCCCCCGACAGGAACATGACGAAACTGAAGATCAGGTACAGGGTGCCGATGTCCTTGTGATTGGTGGTGGTGACCCAGCGCATCAGCCCGCCGGGTGCATGATGGTCGTGCAAGTGCTCGGGGGTTACCGCCGCCATGCTGCCTCCCTTGGTACGGGTTGCAGCGTACCGTGCGCCGCAACCGGTCCTCGCCCTTGGAACCGATCGGTTCCGTCCCCAACCCTGCGGACGGCCGTGCGCCGCCCCGCTCCGCTCAGTCGCCGCGCGCCTGCGCCACCACGGCCGGCTGGACCGCCTCGCCGGTGCTGTTGCCCCAGGCGTTGCGCGTATAGGTGATCACCGCCGCCAGATCGGCATCGGAAAGCATGCCGCCGAAGGCCGCCATCGCCGTCCCGGCCTTGCCGTTCAGCACCAGCCGGATCTGCTCGGCCTGCTCGCCCAGCACGACTTTCGAACCGTCGAGCGGAGGAAAGGCCGGCGGCAGTCCTTTGCCATCCGACTGATGGCAGGCTGCGCAGTTCGCTGCGAAAACCTCGGCGCCGCGTTCCACCAGCTCGGCGAGCGCCCACTCCCGCTTGTCGTCTTCGAGCCCGGCTGCGCGCTCGGCAAGCTGTTCCGCCACCCACTTCGAGTAGGCCTCGGCGGAGACCACGTGCACCTCGATGGGCATGAAGGCATGGTCGCGTCCGCACAGCTCGGCGCAGCTGCCCCGGTAGACGCCCTCCTTCTCGGCACGGAACCAGGTATCGCGAATGAAGCCGGGGATGGCGTCCTGCTTCACGCCGAAGGCGGGGATCCACCAGGCGTGGATGACATCGTTGGCGGTCGTGAGGATGCGTATGCGCTTGCCGACCGGCACGACCAGCGGCCGATCGACCTCGAGCAGGTAGTGCGGCCCCTTCTCGGCACGGCCCGCGATCTGGGCGCGCGGCGTCGCTAGGGTCGAGACGAAGCGTATGCCCTCGCCCTCACCCTGCAGGTAGTCGTAGCCCCACTTCCACTGGTACCCGGTGGCCTTGATCGTGATGTCGGGCTCGGTGGTGTCCTTCATCGCGAGCACCGTCTTGGTGGCGGGCCACGCCATCCCGAGCAGGATGAGCACCGGGATGATGGTCCACGCGATCTCCACCGAGGTGTTCTCGTGGAAGGTGGCCGCCACGGCGCCGCGCGACTTCCGGTGGTGCAGGATCGCCCAGAACATGACCCCGAACACCGCGATGAAGATGACCACGCAGATCACCAGCATGAGCGTGTGCAGGTCATAGATCTGCTCGCCGATGTCGGTGACGGGCGGCTGCAGGTTATGACGGCTCTGCGCGGAAACGCCCGAAGACAGGGCAAGCAGGAGGGCGGGCGCTGCGAGGCGAACGGCAAGGATCATGTCCATCCCCTTTCGAGTGCAGTTTCGTCCGTCACGAATCGACGCGAACGCCGCGCGGGAAAGGAACACGCCCCGGCCGAACCGAATTGGCGGAGCAGCGATCGCACCGGCGCAGCGCGCCGTCATGGCGGGTTGCCGCATGGTTGAACCCATCATGCCATAGCAAATTCGCCGACCGCAATACCTCTGTTTGAGAAAGATCAATATGCTGTGGCGCAATATGTGCTAGGCGACGCCACTCTCAGCCCACACGCCCCGCTCCATGCCGCATGGGGTGCGCGAAGCTGCGCTAAGATCGGGCCGTCACGACCCGACGTCCGCCGTCGACTCGCCACGAACTCCCCCGGAGCGCAGCCCTGGATCTACCCGCCCCTTCCGCTTTCACCGTCATCGGCGGCCTGCTGGGCGGACTCGGCCTGTTCCTGCTCGGCATGAAGATGCTCACCGACGGCCTGAAGCTCGCCGCCGGCCGCGCGCTCGAAGACCTGCTCGACCGGTGGACCTCCACCCCCTTGCGCGGCCTCGCCGCCGGGATCCTCATCACCACGCTCGTCCAGTCGTCCAGCGCCGTAACGGTGGCGAGCATCGGCTTCGTCAATGCCGGCATCCTCTCCCTGCGCCACGCGGTGTGGGTGATCTTCGGCTCCAACGTCGGCACCACCATGAACGCGTGGCTCGTGGCGACGCTCGGCTTCTCATTCAAGATAGACGCTTTCGCACTGCCTTTCATCGGCGTCGGCGCACTGCTCACCCTCGCGATGCGCGGCCTGCGCCCGCGCGCCCTCGGCCAGGCGCTGGCCGGCTTCGGCGTACTCTTCCTCGGGATCGACGTGCTGAAGGACACCTTCTCGGCCTTCGGCCAGAACGTGAACCTGGAGGACTTCATCCTGCCCGGCATTGCCGGCTGGGCGGTGCTGGTGGGCATCGGCACCCTGCTCACCGTGCTCATGCAGGCCTCGGGCGCCGCCATCGCGATCGTCATCACCGCGGCGCAAGGCGGCCTGATGTCCATCGAGGCGGCCTGCGCCATGGTGATCGGCACCAACATCGGAACCACGTCCACCGCGATGCTGTCCGCGCTGGGCGCCACCTCGAACGCGCGCCGGCTGGCCGCCTCCCACGTCTTCTTCAACCTGGTCACCGGCGCCGTGGCGCTCCTGCTGCTGCCGCTGCTCGTGGCCTTCCTCGGCTGGGTGCGCGAATGGTTCGAGCAGCCGGCGAGCCCCGCCCTGATGATCGCGCTGTTCCATTCCACCTTCAACGTGATGGGCGTGCTCCTGATGGTGCCGGCGGCACCATGGCTGCTGCGCACGCTCGCCGCCCGCTTCAGGAGCCGTGAGGAAGAGATCGCGCGGCCGCAGCACCTGGATGCCACCACGCTCGGCGTGCCGGACCTCGCCGTGCGGGCGGTGCGCATGGAGCTCGGTCGTACCCAGACGCTGGTGGGCGAGTGCCTCGCCCGCGCCGCCGCCGCGCCGCCCGACGAGCCCGCCGTGGGGCGCCTGCACGACACCGTGACCTCGCTCGCGGCGGCCATCGGGGCGTTTTCCCATCGCGTGAGCTCGGACACCCTCCCCCCCGCGCTGGTGGACCGCCTGGCGCGGAGCCTGCGGGTGCTGCAGTACCAGGAGAACGCGGTCGAGACGGCCCGCCTGGCGACCGAGGTCGCCGCCGCCCTCGGCCCCATGCCCGCCCCGGAGCTCGACAACGCCTACGGCGCCTTCGCCACCGCGGTGAACAACCTCACCGCTGCGATCGACCCTGCCAGGCCGGATTTCAGCCCGGCGGCGATGGATCTGCGGCTGCGCGAAGCCGAGGACGACTACGCGCGCCTCAAGGAAGCCCTGCTGGTCGCCGGCGCCGCCGCCACGCTGCCGCTGCGGACCATGCAGGAGCGCCTGCGCCAGGCGAGCCTGCTGCGCCGCGCCGCCGAGCAATGCGCCAAATCGGCGCGCCACCTGGCCGCCCTCGACGCCGATCTGGCACCGCCGGTCGACGCGGTCGAGCACGGCGCGGACACCCCCGTGCCCGTGCCCTGACACCACGCCCCGTCCACGGCTCGCCTTGCAGGCGCGGGTCCGCTAACCTTTTCCTTTTTCCCGGCTTGCCGCTGATCCAAAGAGATGGACTATCCCCGCCCCGGCTTCGAATCCAAGATCTGCCCGCCCGAATCGCTGGCAACCCGCGCCGCCGCGCTGCCGCGCCCGCTGGTGTTCACCAACGGGTGCTTCGACATCCTGCACCGCGGGCACGTGACCTATCTTGCCCAGGCGCGCGCGCTGGGAGCGGCCATGGTCGTGGCGCTCAACACCGATGCCTCGGTGCGAAGGCTCGGCAAGGGCGACGACCGCCCGATGAATCCGCTCGAGGACCGGCTGGCGGTGATGGCGGCGCTGGAATGCGTCGACCTCGTCACCTGGTTCGACGAAGACACGCCCCTCGCGCGCATCCTGGAGGCGCGCCCCGAGATACTGGTGAAAGGCGGCGACTGGTCGACCGATCGCATCGTCGGCGCGGACGAAGTGCGAAGCTGGGGCGGGACGGTGCATTCGATTCCGTTCGCCCACGAGCGCTCGACCACTGCGCTCATCGAGCGCATCCGCCGCTGAAGGGCAGCCGGGCAGCCAGCCGCCGCCTGCTATTCCTCTCGCCGCGCCAGCTCGTTGAGCCACCAGGCGCCGTTGTGATCCCGGTCGTGCTCGGGAAAAGCCCGGTCGTGCTCGAACAGCAGCTTGAGGATCGTCGAGGCGTGGTCCGGATCGAAGCCGCGGCGCTCTCCGTTTCGGGTATCCGTAAGCAGCTGGGTGATGTAGTCACGGCACTGGGCCGTCCCCCACATCTTGTCGATACGGGCGAGATGCGGATGAGAGGCATACAGCTTAGACGTGTCGGTCACGTGCATGATCGCGCTCCTTCTGGCGAGGCGCTCCACTGCGCAACGGCGAGTATGCGCCATGACGCGCGAGTTGTCGCGTGAATCCGGCACACTCGCAGTCGACACGCGCGGCAGCCGCCTCCGTTAGAATTCCCCCGATGTCCGCCACCGCTCCCGCCCCTTCCGCGCTGCACGTGCTCGAGCACGTCTTCGGCTACACGACCTTCCGCGGCGAGCAGCAGGCCATCGTGGAGCATGTCGCGGCTGGCGGCGACGCGCTGGTGCTCATGCCCACCGGCGGCGGCAAGTCGCTGTGCTACCAGGTGCCCGCGCTGCTGCGCGAGGGCACGGCGATCGTGGTCTCGCCGCTCATCGCGCTGATGCACGATCAGGTGAGCGCGCTCGTCGAGGCCGGGGTGGCGGCCGCCTTCCTCAACTCCAGCCTCGACGCGGAGGCCGCCCGCGCGGTGGAGCGCGACCTCTACGCCGGGCGCCTCGACCTACTCTACGTCGCGCCCGAGCGACTGATGACGCCGCGCTTCCTGGATCAGCTGGACCACCTGCGCGACACGCGGCGCCTCGCGCTGTTCGCCATCGACGAGGCGCACTGCGTCTCTCAATGGGGCCACGACTTCCGCCCCGAATACCTGCAGCTCTCCATCCTGCCCGAGCGCTACCCGTCGGTGCCGCGCATCGCGCTGACCGCGACCGCGGACCGGCAGACCCGCGAGGAGATCGCCCAGCGCCTCAGGCTCGAATCGGCCCGCCGCTTCGTGGCCAGCTTCGACCGGCCCAACATCCGCTACACCATCGTGGAGAAGGACGACCCGCGCCGCCAGCTCCTCGCCTTCATCCGCGAGGAGTTCCCGCGCGAGGCGGGCATCGTGTACTGCCTGTCGCGGCGCAAGGTGGAAGAAACCGCGGCCTGGCTGCAGGAGCAGGGCATCAACGCCCTGCCCTACCACGCAGGCCTCGCCCAGGAGGTACGCGCCGAGCACCAGACCCGCTTCCTGCGCGAGGACGGCCTCGTCATGGTGGCGACCATCGCCTTCGGCATGGGCATCGACAAGCCCGACGTGCGCTTCGTGGCGCATCTGGACCTGCCGCGCTCGATCGAAGGCTACTACCAGGAGACCGGCCGGGCCGGCCGCGACGGGCTGCCTGCCCACGCCTGGATGACCTGGGGTGCGCAGGACGTGGTGCAGCAGCGGCGCATGATCGACGAGTCGGAGGCGAGCGACGAGTTCAAGCGCCTCGCCCGCCACCGCCTGGACGTGCTCGTTGGGCTCGTCGAGGCCACCACCTGCCGCCGCCAGCATCTGCTCGCCTACTTCGGCGAAGAGGCGCCGCCCTGCGGCAACTGCGACAACTGCCTGTCGCCGCCCGTCACCTGGGACGCCACCGAGGCGGCACGCAAGGCGCTGTCCTGCGTGTTCCGGACCGGGCAGCGCTACGGGGTGGGGCATCTGATCGACGTGCTGCGGGGCAATGCCACCGACAAGGTGCGCGAGCGCTGCCACGACCAGCTCACCACCTTCGGTATCGGCACGGATCTGGACGACAAGCGCTGGCGAGCAATCTTCCGCCAGCTCGTCGCGCGCGAGTTCGTGGCGGTCGACCACGAACGCTACAACGCCCTCACCCTCACCGAGCTTGCCCGCCCGCTGCTGCGGGGCGAGGCGGAGTTCCACGTGCGCCTCGCGCCCGAGCGGGCCCGATCGCGCAGTCGACGCAGCGCTGCGCGGCTGGACATTCCCGGCGGCATTCCGACGACCGTGTTCGATCGCCTGCGCGCCTGGCGCACGGCGACCGCCAAGGCACGCAACGTGCCGGCCTACGTCATCTTCCAGGACGCCACCCTGCGCGAGATCGCGCTCAGTCGCCCCACAACCCTCGCCGAGCTCGCCCACATCTCGGGGGTGGGCGACCGAAAGCTGGAGGCCTACGGCGAGGCGATCCTGGAAGAGATCGCCCAGGCGGGGTGATGCGCCGCCGGCATCAGCGCCTGAACCGCTCCTCCGCGATCGCGTCGGCCACCTCGCCGGTGGGCCGCTCCTCCTTGCGCGCGCGCACGAAGACCTCCATCAGGTTGTCGTGGATGCCCTCGATGTGGCGCTTCACCGCCGCGTGGTCGTAGCCCACCCGCTCGTAGTACACGTCGATGATGCCGCCGGCGTTGATGACGTAGTCGGGCGCATAGAGGATGCCGCGGCGCATGAGCTCCATGCCGTGGCGCGGCTCGGCGAGCTGGTTGTTGGCCGCGCCGGCGACGATCTTCGCCTTGAGCTGGGGCACGGTGTGGTCATTGATCACCGCACCGAGGGCGCACGGGGCGAAAACATCCACGTCCAGGCCGAATATGGCGTCGGGAGCGACCACCGTTGCGTCGAGCTCGCGCGCCGCGTGCAGGATGGCCTCGCGGTGGATGTCGGTGATCCACAGCCTGGCCCCGGCTTCCTTCAACTGGCGCGCGAGGTCGAGGCCGACATGGCCCACGCCCTGCACCGCCACCTTCAGCCCTTCGAGCGAATCGCGCCCCAGCCGCTCCTTCACCGCCGCCTGGATCCCCACGAAGGTGCCGTAGGCGGTGGCGGGCGAAGGATCTCCGCTGCGCGTGCCCCCGTCGGTCGGCTTGTCCTTCACACCCGCCACGTGCGGCGTGTATTGCGCCATGAACTTCATGTCCTCGACGCTGGTGCCCGAATCCTCGGCCGCGATGTAGCGCCCGTTGAGCTTGTCCACGGCACGGGCGAGCGCGGCGAGCAGTTCGGGCGTCTTGCCGGTGCGCGGGTTGCCGATCACCACCGACTTGCCGCCGCCCAGCTTGAGGTTGGCCATCGCCGACTTGTAGGTCATGCCGCGTGACAGGCGCAGCACGTCGCGCAACGCCTCCTCCTCGCTGGCGTACGGCCACATGCGGCAGCCGCCGAGGGCGGGGCCGAGGTTGGAGTTGTGGACGGCGATGATCGCCTTCAAACCGCTCTTGTCGTCGCTCGCGAATACCACCTGCTCGTGGTCGGCGAAGTCGACCGTGGAAAATACTGCCATGGCTGTGTCTCCTTGTTTGTCTTCAGGGATGCGAGCCTTCGTCCGCCCGCGCTTGTGGCACGGGCGGACAGCCGGTCCGCGGGGTAAAGCGGTTCTTATGCGGCGAGCACCGGGACGACCTTGCGCGGCGCGGCCGAGACGGCGGCCGGCGCGGACTCGCCGCGAAGCGCCGCGATCAGCGCCGCACGACGCATCCGCACGTGCTCCACGTGGCGCTCGCGCACGTGGCCGAAGCCGCGGATCTGCTCGGGCAGCGCGGCGAGCGCCACCGCCGTCTCGAGATTGGACCGGGTGAGGCGGGCAAGGATTTCCTCGACGGCCGCCTCGTACTCGGCGATGAGCGCGCGGTCGAGCTTGCGGTCGGCGCTGCGGGCGAAGGGATCGAGCACGCTCCCGCGCAGCCCCCGGCACTTCGCCAGCACCCGCATTGCCTTGAGCATCCACGGGCCGTAGGCCTTCTTCACGAGCTTGCCGTCGGCGTCCTTGTCCGCCAGGGTGGGCGGCGCGAGGTGGAAGACCAGCTTGTAGTCGCCCTCGAACTGCTCGTCGATGCGGGCGAGGAAGTCGCTCTCGGTATAGAGGCGCGCCACTTCGTACTCGTCCTTGTAGGCGAGCAGCTTCGCGTAGCCGCGCGCCACTGCCTCGGTCAGCAACGTCGTGCCCGGCGCCACCCGGGCCTCGGCCGCGCGCACCCGCTCGACGAGCGCCCCGTAGCGCTCGGCGTAGGCCGCGTCCTGCCAGGCGGCGAGATGGGCCTTGCGCCGCGCGATCACCTCGTCGACGCTCGCCGACAGCTTGCGGTGCGCCGGCGTGCCCTGCTGGGGGCGCGCGGCCTTCGCCACCGCCTGGGGATCGACCGCGGCCCGCCGGCCCCACGCGAAGGCGGCCTTGTTGGCGTCCACCGCGGCGCCGTTGATCTCGATCGCGCGCAGGATGGCGTCCTTCGAGAGCGGCACCAGGCCGCGCTGCCAGGCGTAGCCCAGCATGAATAGGTTGGTGGCGATCGAGTCGCCCAGGAGCGCCGTGGCGAGCCGGGTCGCGTCGAGGAAGTCGGCGTTTTCCACCCCGACCGCCTCCATGATCTGCTGCGCCATGGCATTCCCCGGGAACTGCGGGTCAGGGTGCCTGCCGAGGTCGCCGGTGCGCGCCTGGGCGGCGAAGCCGCGGACGAACTCGCTCGTCATGGTCTGGTCGCTGTTGACCACCACCCGCGTGAGCCCGTTGCACATCTTCGCGAGGGACTCGTCGCCGGCGGCGACCACCAGGTCGCAGCCGATCACCGCGTTCGCCTCGCCGGCCGCGATGCGCGCGGCATGGAGCTGCTCCGGCCGGTCGGCGATGCGCACGTGGGACCACACCGCCCCGCCCTTCTGGGCGAGGCCGGCCATGTCGAGCACCGACACGCCCTTGCCCTCAAGGTGCGCGGCCATGCCCAGCAGCGCCCCGATGGTCACCACACCGGTGCCGCCCACGCCGGTGATAAGGATGCCCCACGGCGCAGCGGACGACGGCAGCACCGGCTCGGGAAGCTCGTCCGGCGCGCCGCCCGCCCCGGCCGCCTTCCCCTTCCTGAGCTTGCCGCCCTCGACGGTGACGAAGCTCGGGCAGAAGCCCTTGAGGCAGGAGAAGTCCTTGTTGCAGGCGGACTGGTCGATCTCGCGCTTGCGGCCGAGCTCGGTCTCCACGGAGGTCACCGACATGCAGTTCGACTTGTCGCTGCAGTCGCCGCAGCCCTCGCAGACGTGGTCGTTGATCACCACGCGCTTGGCCGGGTCGGCGAACTTGCCACGCTTGCGGCGACGGCGCTTCTCGGCGGCGCAGGTCTGGTCGTAGATCAGCGCGGTCACGCCCGGCACTTCGCGCAGCTCCCGCTGCACCGCGTCGAGCTCGTCGCGATGGCGGATGGGAACCCCGTGCGGCAGATCGGCCGGACCGTAGGCGCGCGCAGTGCCGTCGTTGACGACGATCACGTTGCCCACGCCCTCCGCGAGCAGCTGGCGGGCGATGATGGGCACCGACAGCGTGCCGTCGTGGGGCTGCCCGCCGGTCATCGCGACGGCGTCGTTGTAGAGGATCTTGTAGGTGATGTTCACCTTCGCCGCCACCGCCGCGCGGATGGCGAGGATGCCCGAGTGCATGTAGGTGCCGTCGCCGAGGTTGGCGAAGACGTGGGGCGTCGTGGTGAAGGGCGACTGGCCGACCCAGGGCACGCCCTCGCCGCCCATCTGGCAGAAGGTCTGGGTGGACTCGGGCGAGAGCCAGGTCGCCATGTAGTGGCAGCCGATGCCGGCGATGGCGCGCGAGCCTTCGGGCACCTTGGTGGAGGTGTTGTGCGGACAGCCCGAGCAGTAGTGGGGCACGCGGGCGATACTGTGCCTCGGCTGGGCGAGCGCAGCCTCCTTGGCCTCGAGGAAGGCGAGCCGCGCCTTGATGCGGTCGGAGGTGTGGAAGCGCGCGATGCGTGCGGCGATCACCCGGGCGACCATTGCCGGGGTGAGCTCGCCTGCCGCCGGCAGCAGCCAGTCGGCGTGCGGCAGGGCCCACTCGCCCTTCTCGTCGAACTTGCCGATCACCCGCGGACGCACCGACTCGTTCCAGTTGTAGAGTTCTTCCTTCAACTGGTACTCGAGGAACTGGCGCTTCTCCTCGATCACGAGGATCTCGTCCAGGCCCTCGGCGAAGCGGCGCACGCCCTCCGCCTCGAGGGGCCACACCATGCCCACCTTGTAGACGCGCAGCCCGATGGCGGCGGCGGTCGCCTCGTCGATGCCGAGGTCGTCGAGCGCCTGGCGCACGTCCAGGTAGCTCTTGCCGCTGGAGATGATGCCGAGCCGTGGGTTCGGGCTATCGATCACGGTGCGGTTCAGGTTGTTGGCGCGGCAGTAGGCGAGCGCCGCGTAGAGCTTGTGATGCAGCAGGCGCTTCTCCTGCACCAGCGGGGGGTCGGGCCAGCGCAGGTTGAGCCCGTCGGGAGGCAGCGGGAACTCCTCCTCGCTCGGGATGACGGTCGTCACCGCGAACGGGTCCACATCCACCGAGGCCGAGGTCTCCACCGTGTCGGTGAGCGCCTTGAAGGCCACCCAGCAGCCGGAGTAGCGGGACAGCGCGAAACCGTGCAGGCCGTATTCCAGATACTCCTGGATGCCGGCCGGGGCGAGCACCGGCATCATCATCGCCTTGAAGACGTGCTCGGTCTGGTGCGGCAGGGTGGAGGACTTCGCCGCGTGGTCGTCGCCGGCGATCACCAGCACGCCGCCGTGCTTCGAGGTGCCGGCCGCGTTGGCATGGCGGAACACATCGCCGCTGCGGTCGACGCCCGGCCCCTTGCCGTACCAGATGGAGAAGACGCCGTCGTAGCTCGCGTTCGGGTCCAGCGTGACCTGCTGGGTGCCCCACACCGCGGTGGCGGCGAGGTCCTCGTTCAGGCCCGGCTGGAAGCGGACATGCATCGGCTCCAGGAAGCGCTTCGCCTTCCAGAACTCCTGGTCGACGTTGCCGAGCGGCGAGCCGCGGTAGCCGGTGACGAAGCCGGCGGTGTTGAGGCCGGCCGCCTCGTCGCGCAGGCGCTGCATCATCGGCAGGCGCACCAGCGCCTGGATGCCGGTCATGTAGGCGCGGCCGGAAGTCAGGGTGTACTTGTCGTCGAGGGTGACGGGGGGCAGGGTCATCGACATGGTCTTGTGATCCGCCGAGAGGCGCGACACCGCCGGGCGCTCGTGACGCCCGGGAGCCGCGCTGCCGACGTTGTCTCCTCTTGGTTGTCCATGATGTGTTCGCGGCAGCGAACGACGAGCGGACATCGTAAGGAGAAGCCGCGGCAAAGTTTTTCCTGAATCGGGCCGGAAGACGCCCGTTCGGGGAATAACTTTTCACAATCGGGCCCGAGGGCGAAATTTTGTCCGCAGGCGCGACCGACGAATGGCGCCCCCTTGAATCGGCCGTTTGCTGCAGCGCACCAACAGCCTCCGCAAGCTTTTCGCGAAAACGCCGGCCAACGGGAAATGATCTTTCGCTCAACGGGGAAATCCCCCCGAATGCCGCAACATTCTTTCGCCGGGACCTCCTTACCATGTCCGCTCCCATTGCCGGACCGCGATCGGCAATGAACAAGAACGCAGGTGGAGACGACATTCGCGGAACAAAAAAGGTAGTGTTCTGAACAGTGTGCAAAAGCCCGGAGGGGCTTGCAGAGAGGGGTG
>DYFV01000080.1 GCA_020725025.1 Azoarcus sp. | reverse complement strand
GCGACGAGGTCGAGGTGATGATCCTCGAGATCGACGAGGACCGCCGCCGCATCTCGCTGGGCATGAAGCAGTGCATGTCCAACCCGTGGGACGATTTCGCGATCAACCACAAGAAGGGCGACAAGGTCCGCGGCCAGATCAAGTCGATCACCGACTTCGGCGTGTTCATCGGCCTGGAAGGCGGCATCGACGGCCTGGTGCACCTGTCCGACCTGTCGTGGAGCGAGTCGGGCGAGGAAGCCGTGCGCCGCTTCAAGAAGGGCGACGAGGTGGAAGCCGTGGTGCTGGCCATCGACGTCGAGCGCGAGCGCATCTCGCTGGGCGTGAAGCAGCTGGAAGGCGACCCCTTCACCAACTTCATCGCCACCCACGAGAAGAACAGCCTCGTGAAGGGCACCGTGAAGTCGGTCGAGGCGCGCGGTGCGGTGATCGCGCTCAACGACGAGGTCGAGGGCTATCTGCGTGCCTCCGAGGCGGCGGCCCATCGGGTCGACGACCTGACCGCCGTCCTGAAGGAAGGCCAGGAAATCGAGGCGCTGATCATCAACGTGGATCGCAAGACCCGTTCGATCAACCTGTCGATCCGTGCCAAGGACCAGGCCGAGCAGAGCGAGGCGATGCAGAAGCTCGCTTCCGAGAGCTCGGCGGCCAGCGGCACCACCAACCTGGGCGCACTGCTGAAGGCGAAGCTCAACGAGCAGAACAAGTAAGCCGCTCGCCATGACCAAATCGGAGCTGATCGCGAGGCTTGCGGCCCGTTTCCCGCAGCTCGTCGCCAAGGACGCCGATTACGCGGTCAAGATGGTGCTCGATGCGATGTCCGACGCGCTCGCGCGCGGCGATCGCATCGAGATCCGCGGCTTCGGCAGCTTCGCGCTGAACTACCGGCCGCCGCGCGTCGGACGCAATCCCAAGTCGGGCGACAAGGTGCACGTACCGGAGAAGTACGTGCCCCATTTCAAGGCCGGCAAGGAGCTGCGCGAGCGCGTCGACATCGGCGGGTGAGCGGATCTGCAATGCGAAGTAAACGGAAGGCGGCGCGAGCCGCCTTCTTTTTTGCTCATCCCTCAGGGATAATGCCGACCCATGCGCATCGTCATGTGGATCCTGCGGCTCCTGCTGTTCTTCTTCCTGTTCGGTTTCGCAGTGAAGAACGATCACCTGGTGCAGCTCAATTTCTTCTTCGGGGCCGAATGGCAGCTGCCGCTGGTGTTCGTGATTCTGGTCACCTTCGCCGCCGGGGCGCTACTCGGGATCACCGCGACCTTCGGCTCGCTCCTGCGCCAGCGCCGTGAGATCGGTCGCCTGCGCCGCCAGCTCGCCCGCGTCGAGCGCGAGCGGCCGGCGTCTACCGCCGTGGTACCCGCCTCGCCGGAGGCGCAGGCGCCCGAGACCTTCTGAACACGATGGAAATCGAATTCTGGTGGCTGCTCGCCCTGCCGCTGTTCTTCGCGCTGGGCTGGCTCGCCGCGCGTATCGACATCCGGCAGGTGGTGCACGAGTCGCGGGCGCTCCCGCGCTCATACCTCAATGGACTGAACTTCCTGCTCAACGAGCAGCAGGACAAGGCGATCGACGCCTTCATCGAAGCGGTCAAGATCGACCCGCAGACGGTCGAGCTGCATTTCGCCCTCGGGAGCCTCTTCCGCCGCCGCGGCGAGACCGACCGCGCCATCCGCATGCACCAGAACCTGGTCGATCGCGAGGATCTGTCCCAGGAGCAGCGCCTCCAGGCACTCGCCGAGCTGGGCCAGGACTATCTCAAGGCGGGGCTGCTGGACCGTGCCGAGGCCGTCTTCCTGAAGCTGCGGGACTCGCACCCCAACGAGGTCGCGCTGCGCTACCTGCTGGAGATCTACCAGCAGGAGAAGGACTGGGCCAAGGCGATCGAGATCGCCAAGGAGCTCCCCGATCACGAAAGCGTGCTGTGGCGCAAGGAAGTGGCCAACTTCCACTGCGAGCTCGCCACCTCCGCCCTGGCGAGCTCCAGGCTCGACGAGGCACGCCGCCACATCGAGGAAGCGATGCGCATCAACCGCGGATGCGTGCGCGCGAGCCTCATCCTGGGCGATCTCCTGGTCGCCGAAGGGCGTCACGAGGATGCGATCGAGGCCTGGAAGCGGGTCGAGAGCCAGGACCCGGTCTATCTCTCCCTCGCCGCCGAGCGCATCATGGATGCGCACCGGCACCTCGGCCGTATCGAGCAGGGCCAGACCCTGCTGCGCTCGTGGCTCGAGCGGCATTCCTCCCTCGACCTGCTGGACGAGGTCTTCCACTGGGAGCTGGAAAAGGACGGCGCGCGCGCGGCCTACGATCTGGTGCGCGAGGAGCTGCGCCGCAACCCGACGCTGCTGGGGCTGGACAAGCTCCTCGAGGCCGCGCTCCTCAAGGCCCCGGCCGAGCAGCGCGGGGACATCGAGCTCATCAAGCAGCTCATCCACGGTCACACCCGCCGCGTCGCCCGCTACCGCTGCGCCGCCTGCGGCTTCAAGGCCCGCCAGTTCCACTGGCGCTGCCCGGCCTGCGGAGGCTGGGAGACGTATCCGCCGAGAAGGACGGAGGAGTACGATCTGGCGCCTTGAGGGCGGCGTGGAGTACGCGCAGACGCAAATTGGTAGGTCCCTTCCCCTTCAAGGGGAGGGAGAAAGTCAGCGCCCCTTCGGGGCGAATAGAGGGCTCTCATGAAGATCACCGTAGTCGGAACCGGATACGTCGGACTCGTCAGCGGCGCATGCCTGGCGGACGTGGGCAACGATGTGCTGTGCCTGGACCTGGACGCGAACAAGATCCGCGTCCTGGAGGAGGGGGGGATTCCCATCCACGAGCCGGGGCTGCTCGACATCGTGCGGCGCAACGTCGCGGCCGGGCGGCTCTCCTTCACCACCGATCCGGAGCGGGCGGCGCGGTTCGGCACGGTGCAGTTCATCGCGGTGGGCACCCCGCCCGACGAGGACGGTTCCGCCGACCTCAAGTACGTGCTGGCGGCGGCGCGCAACATCGGGCGCTACATGGACGGCTACCGGGTGGTGGTGGACAAGTCCACCGTGCCGGTGGGCACGGGTGATCAGGTGCGCGCGGCGATCGCCGAGGAGCTCGAGGCGCGCGGCGCCCAGCTCGCCTTCAGCGTGGTGTCGAACCCCGAGTTCCTCAAGGAGGGCGCGGCGGTGGACGATTTCATGCGGCCGGACCGCATCATCGTCGGCGCCGAGGACGAGCGCGCCATCGAGCTGATGCGCGAGCTCTACGGCCCCTTCCAGCGCAACCACGAGAAGCTGCTGGTGATGGACGTGAAGAGCGCCGAGCTCACCAAGTACGCCGCCAACGCGATGCTCGCCACCCGCATCAGCTTCATGAACGAGCTCGCCAACCTCGCCGAGACCCTGGGCGCGGACATCGAGCTGGTGCGCCAGGGCATCGGTTCCGATCCCCGCATCGGCTGGCACTTCCTGTACGCAGGCTGCGGCTACGGCGGCTCCTGCTTTCCCAAGGACGTGAAGGCACTGGTGCGGACCGGACACGACCGCGGGCACGATCTGCTGATCCTCAAGGCGGTCGAGGAGGCCAACGGCGCCCAGAAGCGGCGTCTGGTGGACAAGATCGTCGCCCGCTTCGGCGAGGACCTCTCCGGCCGGCGCTTCGCCCTGTGGGGCCTCGCCTTCAAGCCGGATACCGACGACATGCGCGATGCGCCAAGCCGCGTGGTGATCGAGGAGCTCTTCCGCCGCGGCGCGACCGTGGTGGCCTACGACCCGGTGGCGATGAACGAGGCGCGCCGCATCTTCGGCGAGGAGCCGCGGCTGGCCTACGTGGAGCGCCCCATGGAAGCGCTCCCCGACGCCGACGCGCTCGTGATCGTGACCGAGTGGAAGGAGTTCCGCAGCCCCGACTTCGAGCGCATCGCCGGGGTGCTGCGCCAGCCGGTGGTCTTCGACGGGCGCAACATGTACGACCCGGCGGTGATGCGCCGCTACGGGATCGAGTACTACGGGATCGGGCGGCGCTGATACGAACGGCGTCGGGCGGGCTGCAACGGCACCCGGCTTGTCGGCCGTGGTAGTGTGAACGGCCGTTATTCGCCGAACCCGCCGCCGCGGACAGGAATCACTGGGCTCATGGACTACAAGACTCTCGAGGACTACGTCGGGCATACCCCCCTGGTGCGCCTGAAGCGCATCAACGCCGGACGCAACAACGTCATCCTGGCCAAGCTGGAAGGCAACAACCCGGCCGGCTCCGTCAAGGACCGGCCGGCGGTGTCGATGATCGTGCACGCCGAGGCCCGCGGCGACATCAAGCCCGGCGACACCCTGATCGAGGCCACCAGCGGCAACACCGGCATCGCGCTGGCCATGGCGGCGGCGATGCGCGGCTACCGCATGATCCTCGTCATGCCCGAGAACCAGAGCGTGGAGCGGCGCCAGACCATGCGCGCCTTCGGCGCGGAGCTGGTGCTCACCGCCCGCGAGGGCGGCATGGAGATGGCGCGGGACGTGGCCGAGCGCATGCGCGACGAGGGCAAGGGCATCATCCTCGACCAGTTCGCCAACCCGGACAATCCGCTCGCCCACTACGAGGGCACCGGCCCCGAGATCTGGGAGCAGACCGGCGGGCGCATCACCCACTTCGTGAGCAGCATGGGCACCACCGGTACCATCATGGGCTGCTCGCGCTTCTTCAAGGAGCAGAACCCGGCCATCCGCATCATCGGCTGCCAGCCGGAGGAAGGCTCGCAGATCCCGGGGATCCGCAAGTGGCCCGAGGCCTATCTGCCGAAGATCTACGAGAAGCCCCGGGTCGACGCCCTGGAGTACGTGAGCCAGGCCGACGCCGAGGAGATGACCCGCCGGCTTGCGCGGGAGGAGGGCATCTTCGCCGGCATCTCTTCGGGGGGCGCGATGCATGTGGCCATGCGCGTGGCAGCTCAGCTGGAGAACGCGGTCATCGTCTCCATCGTGTGCGACCGTGGCGACCGCTACCTGTCCACCGGAGTCTTCCCGGGCTGACCGCCCGGCCATCGCCCGCAGCCTCCTCCTGGCGCTGGGTCTCGCGGCCGGTGGGGGCGTGCTCGCCACGCCCAGCCTGGAGCTCGAACTCGGGCGTGTCGAGCATCCCGCCTTCGTCATCGACGGCCTGCGTGTCGCGCTCGGCGCCGAGGGCGGCCCGGCGCGTCTCGCCATCGGGCGTCTTGCCGTGGGCGAGCGCAGCTGGGAGAACCTCTCCCTCCACTGTGCGGATTTCCGTCTGGCCGGCGGCGAGCTCCGCTGCCGCGGCGGCAAGCTCGAGGCGCCGGGGCTGCTGGGGCAGGCCGCGGTGGAGGCCGAGCTCGATCCGGCGCGCCGCAGCGGCCGGCTGACCCTCGTCACGCCCGGCGGCGAGCGCATCCGCGCCGAGGCCGCGCCGGACGGCCGAGTGCGCGTGTCCTTCTCCGCGGTGGGCGTGTCGCATCTCGTGCAATGGATGCCCGCGCTCGCCGGCTGGCAGACGAGCGGGCGCTTCGACGGGGTGGCGGAGTACGCGCCGGGTGGGCGCATCACGCTTTCCGGGCGGCTGGCCGATGCCGCTTTCGCCAGCGAAGACGGCTTGCGGGCTGCGGAGGGCGTCGCTCTCGAGCTCGACCTGACGGCGACGCCACAAGGCGAGGGCTGGCGCTGGCAGGGGCAGGTCGCATGGACCGCCGGCGAGGCCTACCTCCATCCGCTCTATCTCACCGCCGGCCCGGTGCTGGACGCGGCGGGCAGCGTCGACGGCGGGATGCTCGCGGTGGACCGGGCCACGCTGAACCTGGAAGGCGTGCGCAGCATCGCCGCCCGGGGACGCTACGATCTGTCCGCAGGGCGCCTCGTCGGTGCCGCGCTCTCGGTGGCCGAGGCCGACCTCGCCGTCGTCGGGCCGCGCTACCTCGCGCCGATCCTGATGCCGGCCCGGGCGGACGCGCTGCAGTTCAGCGGACGCATGAGCGCCGGCATCGAGCTCGAGGGCGGCGAGCCGGTCGCGCTCGATGCCGCCTTCGACGAGGCGGCGGGTGGCCTCGCGAGCGGCGCGCTCGGCTTCGGCCCGTTGAGCGGGCGCCTCGCCTGGCGGGCGGACGCGCCGACCGAGGCGCGCCTGTCGGTGGGGGGCGGGCACTGGCAGAAGCTCGCGCTCGGGCCCTTCGAGCTGGTGGCACGACTGCATGGCGAGCGGGTGGCGGTCGACCGGGTGGAGATTCCGGTCCTCGACGGGGCGCTCGTGCTCGACCGCGTCGAGCTCGCCCGCGGTCCGCACGGCTGGTCGGGTACCGGCGGCATGGTGGTGGAACCGATCTCCATGAAGCGGCTCACCGAGGCGGTGGGGCTGCCGGAGATGTCCGGCGTGCTTGCCGCCTCGCTGCCCAGCCTGCGGGTGGCGCCGGGCGAGATCGCCCTGGACGGCGCGCTGGTGATCTCGGTCTTCGACGGCTACGTGCAGGCAACGCGTCTGCGCGTGCTCGAGCCTTTCGGCGTCGCGGCCCACGCCTTCGCCGACGTGGAGGCGCGCCGCCTCGATCTCGCCCAGCTCACCGACACCTTCTCCTTCGGCAGCGTCACCGGCTACATCGACGCCGACGTGCGCGGGCTGGAGCTGGTGCGCTGGCGGCCGGTGCGCTTCGACGCCTGGGTCGCCAGCAGCCCCGGCCGCTACAAGAAGCGCATCAGCCAGCGCGCCGTGGAGAACATCTCGGCGCTCGGCGGCGCCGGCGCGGCGGCGGCGCTGCAGCGCACCTTCCTCGGCATCTTCGACACCTTCGGCTACAGCGAGCTGGGGCTCTCCTGCGTGCTCGAGGGTGGGGTGTGCTACATGAGCGGACTCGCCGACGCCGCGGGCGGCGGCTTCTACCTCGTGCGCGGCGGCGGCATCCCGGCCCTGAATGTCATCGGCTACAATCGGCGCGTCGATTGGAACGAGCTCGTCGATCGCCTGCAGCGGGTGATCTCCACCAATACGGCACCGGTCGTCCAATAAACGGATGCCCGGCCTTTCGGCCGGCGTCCCATCGAGGAGCAAGCATGCTGCCGGTCGCGAGACTGGCGCTCGCCGCGGCGCTCGCCGCGGGGATGAGCGCCTGCGTCACCATCAACATCTATTTCCCCGCGGCGGCTGCCGAAAAGGCCGCCGACCGCATCATCGACGAGGTCTGGCAGCTGCGGCAGGGCACCACTCCGCCCGTGCAGACACAGCCGGAAGGAGAAAGCAAATGAAGGCCATCCGCTACCTGCTCGCCGTCCTCATGCTCGCGCTGGCCGGCGTGGTCGGGGCCCAGGGCAACCTCGAGATCGACACGCCGGCGATCGCCGCGCTCAAGCAGTCGATGCAGCAACGCCACGCCCAGCTCGCGCCGCTCTACGCCTCGGGTGCGGTGGGGTTCACCGCGAACGGCAACGTGGCCCTTCGCGACGCATCGAGCATTCCGCTCGCCCAGCGCGGACAGGCGAACGCCCTCGTGGCCGCCGAGAATGCCGACCGCGCCGCGCTGTACCGCGAGATCGCGCGCGCCAACAGCCACCCCGAGTGGGAGGACGAGGTGCGCCGGACCTTCGCCCAGCGCTGGATCGACCGGGCCCAGCCCGGCTGGTGGGTGCAGGGCCCGGGCGGGTGGAAGCAGAAGTGATGCCGGTCCTCGTCTTCGACATCGAGACCATCCCCGACGTCGCCGGCATCCGCAGTCTCAACGGACTGCCCGCCGATCTGCCGGACTTCGAGGTGGCGGAGTTCGCCTTCCAGCAGCGCCGCGCCGCCAACGGCACGGACTTTCTCCAGCATCACCTGCAGCGGGTGGTGACGATCTCCTGCGTGATGCGTGACGCCAGCAGTTTCCGCGTCTTCTCGCTCTCCGAGCCCGACAGCGGCGAGGGCCAGATCATCCAGCGCTTCTTCGACGGCATCGAGCGCTACACGCCCCAGCTCGTCTCCTGGAACGGCGGCGGCTTCGACCTTCCCGTGCTCCACTACCGCGGCCTGATCCACGGCGTGTCGGCCCCGCGCTACTGGGACCAGGGGGACGGCGACTACGGCGACTCCCGGGACTTCAAGTGGAACAACTACCTGAGCCGCTATCACGCCCGCCATCTGGACCTGATGGACCTGCTCGCCTTGTACCAGCCGCGGGCCAACGCGCCCCTCGACGAGCTTGCGAAGCTGATGGGCTTTCCCGGCAAGCTGGGGATGGACGGCTCGGCAGTGTGGCGCGCCTGGCAGGAGGGCAAGGCGGCCGAGATCCGGGACTACTGCGAGACGGACGTGGTGAACACCTACCTGGTGTATCTCGGCTTCCAGCGTATGCGTGGTCAGCTGGATGCGGCCGGTTTCGCGGCGGAGGTGAAGGTGGTGCGGGAGGCGCTCGAGAGGATCGGGGCGCCGCACTGGAAGGAGTTTCTGGAGGCGTGGCCGGCATCGTCCGGCGCTCCCGCGTAGCCCGGACAGCGCGACGGCATCCTGCAGCGGCGCTCGGCTGCGAGGGCGCTGTTCCCGGATTCCGCTGGGGCTCCATCCAGGCTACGCAGGCTGAGCCCGCGTGGGTTTTCTCCTCCCTCCTTTTCAAGGGGGAGGAGTAGTCACCGCCTGCGGCGGAGGGCACGAGGGCTCACTCCAGCTCCAACCCGTCCTGAATCGCCGCGATCCCCGCGCTGCCACAGGCGTCGTCCAGCGTGCCCGACGGCGCGCCCGAGACGCCGACCGCGCCCAGCAACACCCCCTTGCCGCGGATGATCTGTCCGCCACCCACCGCGACCACGTTGGGGATCGCCCGGATGCCCGATGCCGGCTTGCCGGCCTCGGTCATGGCGCCCATGTCGCCCGAGCTCGTCCGGAAGCTCACCGCGGTCCACGCCTTGCCGATCGCCGTGGTCGGGGTGTGCGGCCCGGCAAGATTGTCCCGCACCATGACGAGCGGTGTCCCGGCACGGTCGAGCACCGCCACGGCGACCACGTAGCCCTGGCGCTGGCATTCGGCCAGAGCAGTCAGTGCGACAGTCATCGCGGCGGCGGTGGACAACGTCTGGTAGGACGCGGTGAGCGGCGCGTCGGCGAACGCGGGTGTGGCGAGGGCCGCGGCGAGCAGGGCGGCGCTGGTGGCGAGCTTCATGGCGATGGCTCCTCGGTGGATTGCGGTCGGGCGGCTCATGCGGCGAGCCCCGGATTGCCGGAGACGCCCTTCAGCGTCGGCAGGTTGAGCTTCGGCGGTGCGATGGTGCCCTTCGCCTTCAGATAGGTCTCGACCACCTCCCATACCGGCGGGGCGCCCGAGTCCCGGGTGGCCTCGGCGACCGAGGCCCAGCCGGCCACGCGGTAGGTCCGGCCCGCCTCGAGCGGCTTGCCGGCGAGGCGCAGGTCCTGGATGCGCTTGCCCATCTTCTCGTTGGGCGCGCAGGTGTAGGTGAGGCCGCCCACGCGCACCATGTCCCCGCCCTGCTGCTGGTAGGGGTCGGGGTTGAAGAGGTTGTCGCACACGTCTTCCAGGATCGTCTTGATCGTCTCGCCGGTCATCTCGGTGAGGGTGGTCCACGGATAGGTGATGGCGGTCTGGTCCATCACGTGCTCGCGGGTGATCGTCTGGCCCGGGAGGAGGGTGGTGCCCCATCGGAAGCCGGGCGAGAAGGCGATCTCGGCGCCGCGCACTTCCATCAGCGCGTCGAGGATCATCTGGTCGAAGGCGCCGTTGAAGTTGCCGCGCCGGTAGAGCAGCCCCTCGCTCACCGCCAGGGGCTCCGCCAGCCGCTCGGCGTAAGGCGCCCGGGCCTTCTCGATGTGCGCCGCCATTTCGGCGTCGGCCGGAAGCAGGTTGGAGAAGATGGGAAGCAGCCGGTAGCGGAAGTCCGCCACGCGGCCGTTCTTCACGTCGAAGTCGAGCACGCCCAGGAACTTGCCGTTGGAGCCGGCGTTGGTGACCAGCGTGACGCCGCCGGCGTTCTTCACCTTCACCGGCGCCGGCACGCCGTCGTGGGTATGGCCGCCGAGAATCGCGTCGAGGCCGGTGACCCGGCTCGCGAGCTTGAGATCCACATCCATGCCGTTGTGGGAGAGCAGCACCACCACCTTGGCGCCCTTGGCGCGCGCCTCGGCGATGGTCTGCTGCAGATTCTCCTCCTGGATGCCGAAGGTCCAGTCCGGCACCATGTAGCGCGGGTTGGCGATCGGGGTGTAGGGGAAGGCCTGGCCGATCACCGCCACCGGCACGCCGTTCATCTCGCGCAGGCTGTAGGCGGGGAAGACCGGATCGCCGAAGTCCAGCGTCTTCACGTTCTGGGCGACGAAATCCACCCGGTCCTTGAAGTCGCCCCCCACGATCTCGGTCACACGATCCGCCCCCAGGGTGAACTCCCAGTGACCGGCCATGATGTCGACGCCCAGGAGCCGGCAGGCGTCCACCATGTCCTGGCCATTGGTCCACAGGGACAGGCCCGAGCCCTGCCAGGTGTCGCCGCCGTCGAGGAGCAGTGCCCCCGGCCGGCTCGCGCGCAGGCGCTTCACCAGGGTGGCCAGGTGCGCGAAGCCGCCTACCGTCCCGAAACGCTTCGCCGCCGCGGCGAAGTCGAGGTGGGTGAAGGCATGCGCCTCGAGCGAGTTCGGCTTGTAGCCGAAGGCCTTGAGCAGCGCCTCGCCGACGAGGTGCGGCGCCTTGCCCAGGGCCTCCCCGACGCCGATGTTCACGTTCGGCTCGCGGAAGTACACCGGCATCAGCTGCGCATGGCAGTCGGTGAAGTGCAGCAGGTGCACGTTGCCGAAGCGCGGCAGCTCGTAGAAGGCGTCGCCGCCCGAGGCGGCGAGGGCCCGCGACAGCGGCAGGCCGCCTGCCGCGGCCGCCGCCAGTAGCTGCAGGAATTCCCTGCGGTTGATGGACATCGCCGTACGCTACTTGCTGTTCACCGGCGAAGCGGGGTCGAGCAGCAGCGCCACCAGGTTACGGATCTGCTCGGGGTCCAGCGCGCCGATGTGGCCGAAGCGCGGCATCTCCGAGCACAGGTTGAAGGCCTTGGCGTTGTAGATCTTCTGGTAGACGTACTGCTGGACCTCCGGCCCGTTGCCGCGCAGCTTGCCGAACTGGTAGAGGCTGGGACCGACAGTGCCGAAGGAGCTCTCGTTGGGCGAGATCCGGTGGCAGTTGTAGCAGTTGCCGCCCACCGGCAGGCCCGGCTTGTCCTTCCAGGTGAAGCCTTTTCCGCTCTGCGCGAGCTTCTCGCCGGCCTTCCAGTCACCCATCAGGCTGCCGCTCGCGGGCACCTGCACACCCGCGAGCTGGTCCTGCTCGAGCCGCGCCGCGATATCGCGCGGCGGGTTGTTCCCGGTGCGGTTGCACAGCGCCTGCAGGCCGTCCTCCTCCAGCCGGTCGAGGCCGGCGATGCCCTTGGCGCGAAAGTCGCGCTTGACCATGGAGAGCGCCTTGGCACGGTCGTCCTCGTCGGCGAGCGCGGCGGTGGCCGGCAGTCCCGTCATCAGCGCGAGCAGGACCGCGGAAGTCTTGATCCGGATCGTCATCGTGGTCTCCCTTATCGCTTGATGCCGGGGCCGCGATAGAGCTGGCCGCTGGCGTTGACCGTCATGTAGCTGAGGATGGCGGTGACGGTGTCGGAGAGATACTTCGGCTCGGGGAAGCGCTGCTGGCGGAAGCAGTCGTTCATGCGCCACTGGGAGGTGAGCATGAAGCCGCCGGTCATGCGGTAGCCCGGCCAGCCGATGACGCCCTTGGCCGCGCCCTCGGGCTTGGTCAGGTTGGGCAGGTCCTGCATGCGGATGCGCTTGCCGTCGGCGCCGTGACAGGTGGAGCAGGCGAAATCGTAGGGGCCGGCGCGGAACTGGAAGATTTCCTTGCCGATCCGGTAGATCTCGCGCTCCTTGGGATGCCCTTGCGGCGCGGCGATCTTCATCCCGCGCGACTGGGCGGCCACGTAAGTGACCACGGCCACGTGGTCGGGTGTGCCCTTGTCGTTGCTGAAGGGCTGCTTGACCACCTCCTCGTAGGGGATGCCCTGCAGCGTCACCATGCAATGCACGACGCGCCGCTCGGCGTCCATGACCTGGTCCACGTCGGCGAAATAGCGCGGCATCTGCACGTAGGCGCCCTTCACCACGCCCGGGCCGAGCCCCAGGTCACACTGTTCGAGGGAGGCCTTCTTGGGGCCGTTGGGCGTCTTCCAGTACTCCTCGCCGCGCATCTCGAAGAGCTCGGCGGGGTTGTCCTCTTCCATCACGTCGCGAAACTTCTGGAACTCCTCGCTTACTGCGCTCTGTGCCAGCGCCGTGCCGGCGAAGAGCGACCCGGCCAGCGCGGCCAGCATCGGTCGAATACTCATTGTCTCCTCCTGAAGATGGACCGGTGCCCCGGTCGTGCGGACTGGCCTGTCGTGCGCAGACCTTGCCGACTTGTGGAATCAGGCGATCGTGGTCTCGTCGGTGCGGTTGTCGTTCTTGTTGTCGGTCCAGGCGATCTGCAGCTTGTCGCCTTTGGCGGCGCCCTTGAACTTGAACTGCAGGAAGGGGTTCTTCGCGATCGCGGTGCCCCATTGCGCCGAGAAGACGGTGCGCCCGTTGTGGGTCGCGGTGACCGTCTGGATGAAATGGGCCGGGATCGGCTTGCCGCTGGAGTCCTTGCGTGCGCCGGTTTCCATGTCGTGGGCCATCAGCACGCGCACGTCTACCGTGTCGCCCTGCAGCGCCGCGCGAATCTTCATCGGATTTCCCATGTCTCGTCTCTCCTCTGGTGTTGTGCGCTCAGCCGCCGCAGCCGCCGACGGTGACCTTGACCTCTTTCTCGGCCGCGTAGTACTTGCCATCGGCCTTCACCAGCACCATGACCGAGGAGGTCTGGCCCATCTTCACCCGGGTCTGGACCTCCGGCAGCGTGCCGGCAGGAATGTCGAAGATGGCCGCGATCGCGTAGGGGTTCTTTTCGATCAGGTAGGCGATCTGGGTCGTGTTGGGAATCTTCGAAACCGCTCCGACCGGCACCACGGCGCCGTTCTCTGCGATATCGGGAGCGGTGATGAGGATGTCGGTGCTGGTGGTGGGTTCGCCTGCGCCGAGCTCCTTGAGTGCGTCGGCGAAGCCTTTGGCGGAAAACGCCTTGTCGTTCCAGGCTGCGGCCGCGCGTGCGTCGCCGGGCTTCACGAGGCCCAATGCCACCAGGGCGGATAACAGGCCGGCACCGCCGACCGCCTTGAGTGCTTCTCTGCGTGAGGGATTCATCGGACCTCCGTGCGGATGTGCGGGTAATCGTCGCCGCGGGAAATGCGAAACCGCCGACGCGGGGCGCCGGCGAAGACGCTTCGCCGTGGCTGCGTGAGTCGCTCCGTCCCGGGTTCCGGAACGGTGGGGAAATCCTGCACGGTTTCGCCGAAGGGCTGAATTACCCATGCGGGTAACGTGGAGTCACTCTCTGCGGTAATAGACGGCTGTTTCGCGATCCGGATTAATGACAGTGCTGGATGGCAGGCGCGTCGCGCCCGCCGCAAGGCCGCCCTCGAGCCGGCCACAGACTTCAACGACGGAGACAAAACATGCAATTCGACCGTGAACTCGACGCCCGCGGCCTGTCCTGCCCGCTGCCCATCGTCAAGACCAAGAAGTCCCTCAACGACATGGCCTCCGGGCAGGTGCTCAAGGTGCTCGCCACCGACAGCGGCTCGGTCAAGGACATGCAGGCGTTCTCGAACCAGACCGGCAATCCGCTGGTGGAGAGCTCGCAGGAAGGTGGGGCCTTCGTGTTCTACCTGCGGAAGAAGTAAGGCTTCGGAAACCCCGCTGCGCCGATCGGCGCAGCCCTTCTTCCTTCCCCTTCCCGGGGGAGGCGCCTGCTGACAGGCGCAGTCGCTCCGACTTCCGCCAGCCTGCCGGGAGATCGCTCGTGGACATGGACGCCCAGCGCCGTATCGTACCCATCTCACCTGCCGCCCAAGCCCCGGCGCACGACTGCAGCGCCGCAGAACCCTTCGCGCTGCGCGTCCTGGGCGACGACATGCAGCCCGAGTTCGCCCACGGCGACATCATCATCGTCGAGCCCGAGGGGCTCGCCCTCGACGGCTCCTACGTGGTCGCGCAATGGGAGGGCGAGTGGCTGTTCCGCCAGCTGCGGCGGGAAGGGGAGGGCTGGATGCTGGCGACCCTCGATCCTGCCGGTCCTGGCGTGCCGATTCCCGACCTGTCGCCGGTGCGCGGCGTCGTCATCCAGAAATCCGTTCCAGGCCGGCGCCGCGCGGTGAAGCGCTACGTGGACTGAAGCGCCGCTAGGGGCGCACGATCAAGACGGGGGTTTCGGCGAGCGCGATCATCCTGCGCGCATGGCTGCCGAGCGTCGCGTGCTCGATCGCCCCCTCGCCGTGCAGGCCGACGACCAGCAGGTCTGCCTGAACCCGTGCGAGGGTCGCGATGACGGCCTCGTGCACCTTGCCTTCGGCGACCTGGGCCGAGGCGGTCACGCCGCAGGCCGCTGCCCGCGCCACGGCCGCGTCGAGGGCCGTCTCGGCCTGGGGATGCTCGTCCGTCCGCGCTACCCGCACGAAGGTGAGAGGGAGGGAGCACTGCGCGGCGACCGCGCTGGCGGTATCCGCCACCCGCTCGGCCGTCGGGGAGCCGTCGATCGCGGCGAGGATGCCCCGCTGCCACATCGCAGCGGCCCGCGGCACCATCAGCACGTGGCAGGGCGCATGGCCGGCCACCTTGGATACCATGTCGCCCACCAGCAGGTTGGCGAGGAATCCGCGCCGGCCGCGGCGCCGCGTGACGAGGAGGTCGGCGCGCTGCCCGCGGGCCTCGGCCACGATCTCCTGCCAGGGCTCCTCGCCCCGGCGCACGCGCAGCTCCAGCGCGACGCCCGCCGCATCGGCCTGCGCCTGGAGCTCGGCGAGCTTGACCATCGCCTCGTGCTCGGCGCGCGCCGCGAGTTGCGGCGCCACCGCCTCGTACTCGGGATTCGAGACGAGGGGCAGGATCACGGCGAGCGGCAAGCGGCAGTGACCCGCCATGGCGAGCGCGACGCGCTCGGCGCCGGCGTCGAAATCGGTGTGCTCGGTAGCGAGCAGCAGTCGCTGGAAAACAGGCGTCACGTCAATGTCCCGCGGTGAGTAGACCCGAGGCGGCCGCCATCAGAACCAGGATCTGCAGGCCGCACACCACGACGTATACCCGCGCACCCTGGCGGGCGTAAAGCGGCATGACCGCGAGCAGGCAGCCGATCGAGCCGCCGGCGAGGACGGCGATGCCGAGCAGGTTGAGAATGTCGCCCTTGGCGAGGAGCGGGAGCCATCCCCAGCCCTGAGGGCTGCCGGTTTGGGCCATGAAGTCGGAGGCGGACTGGTTCCACAGCCCGGGCAGGGTATCGAGCGGAACCAGCGGCGCGAGCAGGCCCGTGACGTAGGCGAAGTAGCCGACGACGAGCAGCGCCAGCCCGCCGCGGCCGGTGGCTTCGAGCCAGGCGGCGTAGCGCAGCTGCTCCGCGGGCGGGGTGGCGGTGAGTGGTACCGGAGAGGGAGCGTTCATGGCGAAAGTCCGGGGCGAGGGTAGGTAGCGGGGCTCAGGCCCAGATGCCGAGCCCCTTGAGCAGGGCGCGCAGGCCGGCGAAGAGCAGCAGCCCGATGACCAGCCGGCGCACGACCGAGGCCTTCAGCACGGTGAGCAGCCGGGCGCCGATGCGCGCGCCGAGCATCATGCCGACCACCGCCGGCACCGCGATGATGGGGAGCACCGCGCCCTTGTTGAGGTAGATCCAGGCGGCCGAGGAGTCCACCAGCGACAGGATGAAGCTCGAGCTGCCCGCGGCGATCTTGAGGGGCGCGCCCATGACGAGGTTGAGGGCGGGGACGTTGGCCCAGCCCGCACCCATGCCGAACATGCCGGCAAGGAAGCCGATGATGAAGAAGAGACCCAGGCCGACCGGGGTGCGGTGCACCTGCCAGTCGATCTCGCGCCCGGAGGCGGCGTCGGCAAAGCTGCCGCGCATTCCGAGCAGCACGCCCCAGCGGTCGGGTGCGGCCACCTGCGGGAATTCGGACTTCTTCGCGGTGGCCATGACCCCCACGATCCCGAGGATGGTGAGACCCAGCGCGGTCTGCACCGTGTCGGCCGGCAGGGCGAGGCCCATCATGGCGCCCAGGGTGGAGCTGGCCGAGCCGATGAGTGCGAGCGGCAGCGCCAGGCGCAGGTTGGCCAGCCCGCTTCGCAGGAGGGCCGGCCCCGCGGCGAGCGCGCTCGCGAGCGCCACCAGGAGGCCGGCGCCGCGCACGAAGTCGAGATGGAAGGGAAAGAATCCGGCCACGATCGGCACGAAGAGCACGCCCCCGCCCACCCCCGCCGGCACCGCCACGATGCCCAGCAGGAAGCACACCACGAAGAGCGCCAGGGGCCAGCCCCACCAGGGCATGGCGGACACGGCGGCGGCGTCGGCGGCCATCGCCGGGGCGGCGGCCAGGGCGAGCAGGGCGCCGACGAGGAGCACGGCGCTGCGCCCCGCCGCCGGGCACGAGCGAGCGGTCACGATACGCACTGGTAGTAGAGGTTCTGCGGGTGGCGGGCGGTGGCGAAGAAGAGCCAGCGCTCGGCGAGCAGACCCGCGAACTGGACCAGGAAGGCCAGTGGCACTGCGCCGGGCAGCCCCATGCCGCCGGCGACGAGAAGCAGCAGCGGCACCAGGAAGACCGCGACGATGGTGATCTGTCCGATGCGCGATACGAACTCCGCGGGCTTGCCGTGGAAGAACTCGCGGGTGTTGAAGGAGCCGCCCATCGCGCCCTGGGTCTTCTGCACGATGCGGGGATGGCGGATGCCGATCGCCGTCTGCAGGCTCGAACGGGGCGCGAGCCGGGCGTTGCGCACCCGCGTCGCGGCGTGGCTCGCCAGCGCGGCGAGGGTCAGCACCGCCGCCCAGGCGACCAGCATGCCGCTGCGGGCGGGATCGAGCGCGGCGGCCAGCCCGGCCGCCAGGGTGAAGCCCGAGGCGCTGCCCAGCAGGATGAAGTTCACCACCGTGAGCGGGCTGTGCCATTCGCGCAGGAAGCGCAGGCTCGCGTAGATCATGCCGGTGCACACGAAGAGGGCGAAGGCGAGCACCACGCCGAGGAGCCCCAGCAGGGTGGAAAACCGCAGCTCCGCGCCGCCGGCGAGCGTCGCCAGGATCGGATTGGCGTCGGCGAAATGGACGAGGGTGTAGAGCGCCAGCACCCCCATGAAGGCGGGCAGCGCGATCACCTCGCGCGACAGCCAGGAGGTGCGCCACTGGGTGGCGGCACGCCAGGCGCGCTCCGGGCGGCCGAGGTGGAAAAAGGAGGCGAACAGCCCCGCGGCGCACAGTAGCAGGGCCACGATGCCGCCGGCGGCGGAGAGCCGCGGGTCCGGTGCGGCGTGCCGCGCGAAGACGGCATTCAACTCGACCGCGAAGAGCGCGAGGAAAAGCCCCTGACCGGCGCCGATCAGGGTGGTGAGGAAGATGACGGAGAAGGCGGGTTTCATGCGCGGCGGCTTCCTTACCAGGAGGTGACGTCGTCGAGCGAGGGTTCTTCGAGCGCGGGCTTGGGCGCGGCACGGTCGATCTCGAGGGGATTGCCGGCCCGCTCGATGTCTTCCGGGTGTATCGGGCGCGCGGTCTTGCGGCGCGGCAGATAGTGATTGGCGGGGTGGGTGCCCCACTCCGGCAGCAGTTGGTAGCCGCCGCGCTCGCGGATGGCGACCGACACCTCCGAGGAGGGGTCGTGGATGTCGCCGAAGAGGCGGGCGTTGGCCGGGCAGGCGCGCACGCAGGCCGGCTTGCGTTCCGCCTCGGGAAGCGTCTGGTCGTAGATGCGGTCGACGCACAGGGTGCACTTCTTCATCACCTTCTGGTTCTCGTCGAACTCGCGCGCGCCGTAGGGGCAGGCCCAGGAGCAGTATTTGCAGCCGATGCACTTGTCGTAGTCGACGAGGACGATGCCGTCCTCGGCGCGCTTGTACGAGGCGCCCGTCGGGCAGACCGGCACGCAGGGCGCGTCCTCGCAATGCATGCACGACTTCGGGAAGTGCACCGTCTCGGTGTTCGGGAAGGATCCGACCTCGAAGGTCTGCACCCGGTTGAAGAAGGTGCCGGTCGGGTCGGCGCCGTAGGGATTGGCGTCGAACAGCGGGCCCGCCGCGCCGGAGGTGTTCCACTCCTTGCAGTTGGTGACGCAGGCGTGGCAGCCGACGCAGACGTTGAGGTCGATGACGAGGGCGAGTTGGGTCATTGGTCGTCCGTCACTTGAATTGGCCCTTGCCGCCGAAGTAGGCGAGGCCGTCCTTGGCCGGCTTCATGCCGGGGTAGGCCGGCATGGGCTCGAACTGGGGCAGGCTGTGCGCCGGCTCTCCGGCGTCGGCCTTGCGGATGCGCACGCGCACGTCGTACCAGGCGGCCTGGCCGGTGATCGGGTCCGAGTTGGAGATCGGACCGTGGTCGCCGGGCAGTTCCTCGGAGATGAGGTGGTTGAGCAGGAAGCCGATGCGCGACTCGTTGGCGTCCGGGGTGAGGCTCCAGGCGCCGGCCGCCTTGCCGATGGCGTTCCAGGTCCACACCGTCCCGGGCTCCACCGCCTCGGAGTGGCGCGCGATGCAGCGCACCTTGCCCCAGCGCGACTCGACCCAGATCCAGTCGCCGTCGGCGATGCCCTCGCGGCGCGCCGTCTCCGCGTTCACGTAGAGCAGGTTGTGGGCGTGGATCTGGCGCAGCCAGGCGTTCTGCGAATCCCAGGAGTGGTACATCGCCATCGGCCGCTGGGTGAGCGCGGAGAGCGGGTAGGCGTCGAGATCGGACACCTGGGTCTCCAGCGGCGCGTACCAGAAGGGCAGCGGGTCGAAGAAGGTCTCCACGCGCTTCCTGAGCCGCTCCGGCGGGCGGCGGTAGGGGCCCTTGTCCTGGGCCGCCTGCCGGAAGCCCATCAGGACCTCGGAGTAGATATGGATGAGGATGGGCTCGGCATAGCGCTGGATGCGGTTCTGCTGCGACCACTCCAGGTAGCCCCGATTCCAGTTGCGCATGTACTGCCAGGCGCGCGGCAGCTCGTAGTGATGCACGCAGTTGTTGGCGGCGTACATCTCCCACTGCTTCGGGTTGGGCTCGCCGCGCATGCTCTTCTCGCCGTCCTTGCCACGCCAGCCGGACAGGAAGCCGATGCCCGAGCCGGGCTCGGTCTCGAAATTGACGATGAAGTCCGGGTAGTCGCGGTACTTGCGGCTGCCGTCCTTGTTGGTGAAGGCGGGGAATTTCAGCCGCGAGGCCAGCTCGATGATCACCTCCTGGAAGGGCTTGCAGCCCGGCGGGGGGTCGATGATGGGCACGCGCACCGAGTCGACCGGGCCGTCGAACTCCGAGATCGGCCGGTCGAGGATGGACATCACGTCGTAGCGCTCGAGGTAGGTGGTGTCGGGCAGCACCAGGTCGGCGAAGGCGGTGGTCTCCGAGTGGAAGGCGTCGCACACCACCAGGAAGGGAATCCGGTACTCGCCCGACTCGTCCTTGTCGGTGAGCATCTTCCTCACCTCGGCCGTGTTCATCGTGGAGTTCCACGCCATGTTGGCCATGAACAGCAGCAGGGTGTCGATGCGATAGGGATCGCCGCGCCAGGCGTTGGTGATGACGTTGTGCATCATCCCGTGGACCGCCAGCGGGTACTCCCAGGAGAAGGCCTTGTCGATGCGCACAGGCTCGCCCTCGCCATCGACGAAGAGGTCGTCGGGCTCGGCGGGCCAGCCGAGCGGCATGCCGTCCAGCGGCGTGTCGGGCTTGACCGCGTGGGGCGTCTTCGGTGTGCGGGCGCAGGGCGGGATCGGGCGCGGGAAGGGCACCTTGTGGCGGAAGCCGCCCGGGCGGTCGATGGTGCCGAGCACGCTCATCAGGATGGCCAGCGCGCGGATGGTCTGGAAGCCGTTGGAGTGGGCGGCGAGCCCGCGCATGGCGTGGAAGGCGACCGGGTTGCCGGTCACCGTGTCGTGGGTCCTGCCCCAGGAGTCGGTCCACGCGATGGGGAGCTCGATCTTCTGGTCGCGGGCGGTGATGCCCATCTCGTGGGCGATGCGGCGGATGGTGGCGGCCGGAATGCCGGTGATCTCCGCGGCCCACTCGGGCGTGGACTCGGCCACGCGCTCCTGCAGGAGCTGGAAGGCCGGTTTCACCGTGGTGCCGTCGGCGAGCCGGAAGCTCCCCAGCAGGCAGGGGTCCGCGCCCTCGGTGTGGGTGGGTACCGCGCGGTTGGTGTGGCGGTCCCACCACAGCTGCTCCTGCGGGCTGTGGGCCGTCTCCTGGCCGGCGACCGGCTCGCGCACGAAGAGGCCGAAGTCCTCGCTCGTGGTGTCGACGTTCACCAGCTGCCCGGCGTTGGTGTAGCGCACCAGGAAGTCGCGGTCGTAGAGGCCGCGGGCGAGCAGCTCGTGGATCAGGGCGAGGAAGAGCGCGCCGTCGGTGCCGGGGCGGATCGGCACCCACTCGTCGGCGATCGCCGCGTAGCCGGTGCGCACCGGGTTGATCGCGATGAAGCGCCCGCCGTTGCGCTTGAACTCGCTGAGCGCGCTCTTCATCGGATTGGAGTGATGGTCCTCGGCGGTGCCGATCATCACGAAGAGCCGCGCGCGTTCGAGGTCCGGTCCGCCGAACTCCCAGAACGAGCCGCCGATGGTGTAGATCATGCCGGCGGCCATGTTCACCGAGCAGAAGCCGCCGTGGGCCGCGTAGTTCGGCGTGCCGAACTGGCGCGCGAAGAGGCCGGTGAGCGCCTGCATCTGGTCGCGGCCGGTGAAGAGCGCGAACTTCTTCGGGTCGGTGGCGCGCAGATGGGCGAGCCGCTTCTCCAGGATGGAGAAGGCCTCGTCCCAGCTGATCGCCTCGAACTCGCCGCTGCCGCGCTCGGCGCCTGCCTTGCGGCGCAGGGGCTGGGTGAGCCGCGCGGGCGAGTACTGCTTCATGATGCCCGAGGAGCCCTTGGCGCAGATCACGCCCTTGTTCAGCGGATGGTCGGGGTTGCCCTCGATGTAGCGCACCTCGCCGTTGGCCAGATGCACGCGGATGCCGCAGCGGCAGGCGCACATGTAGCAGGTGGTGGTCTTGACCTCGGTCGCGGCGGCGGCGAGCGGTCGTCGGATCGGATCGTGGAGCGGTCGTGAGGCCATCGGAGTCGGGGCGTCGGGTGGGAGACGAAGCGTGGAAACGGTGACGTCATTAGGCGTTTTGCGCCGCCGCAGTGTCTATTACCCCGAGCGGGAGGCGGTGTTACCTCTATGGGTAGTTGCCTTGCATCGATGGCGCGCCCTGCGCGGGGTCTTGACCCTGTCCAGGAAAGGGGATTTTGTTCTTGCACGGCCCCCGGTTTGCGGCCAGAATGTTAGCGAAAACTTATTTAAGGTCCCCGGAAGGGCGGTCGGCGGCGCGCGGCGTCGCCGGGTTCGACCCGGCAGAGGGATCGGTGGAGACGAGATGACGCTTTTCTGTTCCGGCTGCCCGGGCCGGGGCGCGGGTGTGCAGCCCGTCGACCCGCCGGTCGCAGCCTGTCCCATGCCGCCCGGACGGCATCGCCCGGACGACGAATGGCCCGGCAGCATTGCGGGGCTCGACAGCTTCCTGAACATGGTGGTGGGGCTCGCCGGAGCACAGGGCGGCGTGATCCGCGCGCTCACGCCCGACGGCGAGTTTCTGCGGCTGGTGGCAGCGGTGGGCGTCTCCGAGGAGTTCCTGCGCACCGAGCTGGTCGTGGGCGTCTGCGGCGTGTGCGGGGCGGCGGTGCGGGACGACGACATCCGCATCTCCTCCGATGCCGGGACCTGTTACCGGCTGGTCTCGGCCGATCAGCCCGACGGGCAGTTCGGTTACGTGATCGCCGTGCCCCTCGAGTACAAGGACGAGCCGGTCGGGGTGTTCAACCTCTTCTTCGAACGGCCCGAGGACACCCACTCCCAGATCGAGATCCTGCTCAAACCGATCGGCCAGCTCCTGGGGCTCACCCTCGAGAACAGCATGCTCGAGCGCGAGAACTCCCGCGCCTGGCTGGTGCACGAGCGGCAGCTGATGGCGGCCGACATCCACGACTCGCTGGCGCAGACGCTCGCCTTCGCGCGCATGCGCCTGCCGCTGCTGGAGGACGCCGTCGCCGCCCGGGACGGCGAGCGCTGCAAGCGCTACTGCCGGGAGCTCGACGACGAGCTGAAGCGTGCCCATCGCGGGGTGCGTGCGCTCATCACCCACTTTTCGGAAGGCGCCGACGGGCGCGGCCTGGAGTGCGAGCTGCGCGAGGTGGTGGACCGCTTCCGCGAGTCGAGCGGCATCGAGCTCGAGTTCGACGAGCGCATCCCCGACATCAAGCTCGCGGGCGACTCCGAGGTGCAGCTCTTCTTCATCGTCCAGGAGGCGCTCGCCAACATACGCAAGCACGCCTGTGCGACCCGCGTGCGCCTGGCGGTGGACCGGGTGCCCGAGGGCATCGAAGTGGTTGTGGAGGATAATGGGCGCGGTCTCGATGCCGCGCCGGCGCAGGGCGAGGTCACCGGGGCGGGTTCCTGGGGACTGCGCATCATGCGCGATCGGGCGCAACGCTTCGGCGGGCGCGTGGCGCTGGAGAGCCTCCCCGAAGGCGGCGCGCGGGTGCGCGTGTTCGTGCCGGGCGAAGCGACGATTTCGTGAGGAGAGAGGGATGAGCGAGACGATCCGATTGGTCCTGGTGGACGACCACAGCCTCTGTCGGCGCGGTTTGTGCGAGCTGCTGGAGGCGCGCGCCGGGATGCAGGTGCTGACCACGGTGGGCAAGCCGGACGAGGCGGTCGAGGCGATCCGGGAACACAAGCCCGACCTGGCCATCATCGACCTGCGCATGGGCGCCACGAGCGGGCTCGACGTGGTGCGCGAGCTGCAGGAGGAGGGCGTGGAGATCCCGGTGGTCATCCTCACCATGAGCGATGCCAAGGAAGACATGGCCAATGCCCTGCGCCTTGGCGTACGCGGCTACCTGCTCAAGGACATGGAGCCGGCGGACGTCATCGACGCCATCCGGCGCGCTGCGCGCGGCGAGCTGGTCGTCGCGCCGGCCATGGCGGGCAAGCTCGCGGCCGTGCTCCAGGACGGACCGCAGAAGGAGAAGAAGAGCTCGCTCGCCCAGCTCACCGAGCGCGAGCGGCAGATTCTCGAGCACGTGGCGCGCGGCATGAGCAACAAGGCGATCGCCAAGGCGCTGTCAATCACCCACGACACCGTGAAGCTCCACGTGCGCCACATCCTCGCCAAGCTCAACATGGTCTCGCGGGTGGAGGCGGCGGTGTTCGCGGTCGAGCACAAGCTCACCGAGAAGGCCGAGGGCGAAGCGCGGACCAGCCTGCGCGATACCGTGCATGCGATGACCCGCGACGCGCGTTGACCGGCCGTCCCGTCGCTCCTACAGGGCCTTGCCGTAAAGCTCGTCGGTCTTGGCCGCCATGATGAAGTCGTTCTCGTGCAGGCCGAGGATCTTCTTGGTCTGCCACGAGACCCGGACCCAGCCCCAGCCGAAGCTGATGTCCGGGTGATGCCCCTCCGCCTCGGCGAGCGCGCCGACCCGGTCCACGAAGTCGAGCGCCTCCTTGAAGTTGCCGAACTCGAATGCGCGCTCGATACGCGCACCGTCGTCCCTGAGCGCCCATTTCGGCACGCTCTGCAGCAGGCGCTCGGCTTCGCTGCGTTCGAGCGGCGGAATGCCGCCGCGGCAAGGGGTGCAGGTCTTGGTCGATAGCGCTTCGCTCATTGCGGGTTCTCCCGGGAAATGGATGGATACACGCGCGCCCGAACCCCGTCGTACGGCGCCTGTCGCTGGTAGTGTTCTGAACAGTGTGCAAAAGCCCGGAGGGGCTTGCAGAGAGGG
>DYFV01000079.1 GCA_020725025.1 Azoarcus sp. | reverse complement strand
CAATTGCATCAATGCGTTAGGCTGGATTTCCGGCTAAGCGAACACGGATTCAGGGTTAACGTTCGTCAGCGAAATGAGCTTGCCCTGCGCCTGGAGGCTGGCGAGGACGTTGAAGAGCGTGCCCGCGCACACGAAGTCGAGCCGCCGCAGCCGGCTGCAGTCGACGTCGACCATCTGCCGGCCGGCGGCGAACGCCGCAAGCTTGCGCAGGCATTCATTGTTGGCCCCGGTGATGTCGCCTTCCAGGCTGAAGCCGTCGCCCATCTTCGCGGCCATGGCCAGCACACCGTCCGAGGCGACCGCGGCCGCCTGCTGCGCCGGCGGCTCCCAGGAAGGGGGCGACTCCTCGAAGGTGACCGCGTAATCCACGGCGACCTCCTCGAAGCGCTCGTGCTGGCCCGTCTGCTGGAGCATCTCCAGCAGCAGCAGCCACACGTCGCGCCCTTCGGCCTGGCCGGGGCGGATCTGTCCGGCGAGCATGGTGGCGAGCTGTCCGCAGTTCTGCAGCGTCACCTTCACCCGCTCGGCGGCAAGCTGCTTCAACACGTCGCGCAGCAGCGTACAGCCCACCGCGTCCACCGAGCGCAGCCGTCCCAGGTCGATGCGTATGGCGCCGCTCTTCTTGCCGATGATGACGATCTGCTGGAACTGGTTGGCGGCCTGTCCCGAGAGGCTGCCGGCGAGATTGACCAGCGGCGCCACGTCGGATTTGCGCTTCTCGGACTTGCCGGAGGCATCGCGCCAAGGCGGCGGCGAGCGCTCGAAGCGGGTCGCGTAGTCCAGCACCCGCGTCTCGAAACGCTGGCGCTGTCCGGTGAGCTGGTAAAGATCGAGGAGCATCATCCACAGCCCCTCGCCCGCGACCCGGCTCGAATCGTCGAGCACCGCCTCGAGTACCTTCTCGGCATCGGCATCGTTGCCGTTGGCATAGAGCACGGCCGCCTCCTCGTAGGCCGCACCGATACCCTCGCCCACCTCCTGGACCTCGACCATTCCCGCGCACTGCGCGAGCGCACGGTTGACGTCGCCGCCGGTGAAGTCGAGGGTCGACAGCTCGGTGCGTTCCGGCTTGTTCGCGCCGGACGCAGCACCGCCTGCCGCACCGCGGGGGGACGGGACGCCGGTGAGGGATTTTTTGCCGAAAATCGGGGGAGCCACGCTACTGCCTTTCCGGACAAGGCCGGTGACCGATGACCTGGTATGCGTTCGAAGGATAACATTTCGGCGGGCATACCGGTTCGAGCGCCCCCCCCCGGAATGGGCCCGGGAGCGGCCATGCCGGCCTTACCTTTTGCAAAACTCCGGATAGGCCTCGATGCGACGCGCGGCTGCGCCTCGGCTAGAATGCTGCGATGCCATCCGCCCGTCAATCCGTCATTCCCACTGCACCCCCCGCATTCTCGTTACCGATCCGTGTGTACTACGAGGACACAGACGCCGCCGGTGTCGTCTATTACGCCAACTATCTCTGCTACTGCGAGCGAGCGCGCACCGAGTGGCTGCGCTCGATCGGCTTCGAGCAGCAGAAGCTGCGCACGGAACAGGGCCTCGCCTTCGTCGTGCGCGCGATGAATGCCGATTACGTGTCACCCGCCGCGCTCGATGATGCGTTAGTGGTCGAGACCCGCATCGGCCAGGTGGGCGGAGCGAGCATCGTGTTCGGGCAGAAGATCCTGCGGGCGGACACGCTGCTCTTCGACGCCCGCTTCACGATCGCGTGCGTGAACCTCGACAGGAAGCGCCCGGCACCGCTGCCGGCCGACCTGCGTGCCCAACTTGAAAAACTCAACGCAGCATGACCGTCACCGAAGATCTCTCCATCATCAGCCTGATCAGTCAGGCGAGCGTTCTCGTCCAGCTCGTCATGGGCCTGCTCGCGGCCCTGTCGCTCGTATCCTGGTACTGGATTTTCCGCAAGTGGTTCCAGATCCGCTCCGCGCGCGTCAAGACCGACTCCTTCGAGCGCGATTTCTGGAGCGGCGGGGACCTCAACGCCCTCTTCCAGACCGCCACCGCGACGCGCCATGAATCGGGCGGCATGGAACGCGTGTTCGAGTCGGGCTACCGCGAGTTCACCAAGCTGCGCGCCAAGAGCCACGACCACGGCGCGGTCATCGACGGTGCGCGGCGTGCCATGCGCGCCACCTACCAGCGCGAGGTGGACGACCTGGAGGCGCACCTCGCCTTCCTCGCCTCGGTGGGCTCGGTATCGCCCTACATCGGCCTGCTGGGAACGGTCTGGGGGATCATGAACGCATTCCGCGGCCTGTCCAACGTGAGCTCGGCCACCCTCGCCCAGGTCGCCCCCGGCATCGCCGAGGCGCTGGTGGCGACGGCCATCGGTCTCTTCGCGGCGATTCCGGCGGTCGTGGCCTACAACCGCTTCGCCCACGACATCGACCGCATCGGCATCCGCCTGGAAAGCTTCATGGAAGAGTTCACCAACATCCTGCAGCGCCACCTGCGCTGAGCCGGCAGGGAACGAAGCCATGCGCCAGCGCCGCCTCATGAACCAGATCAACGTCGTGCCCTACATCGACGTGATGCTGGTGCTGCTCGTCATCTTCATGGTGACCGCGCCGATGATCCAGACCGGCAACGTGGAGCTGCCCACCGTCGACCGGGTGCCGTTGCCGCCCGCCGAAGCGATGGTGGTCGAGGTCAAGCAGGACGGTTCGCTCGCCCTGCGCGCCACCAGCGGCTCGCCCGAGCGGGCGGTGTCGAGCACCGAGCTCCTGCGCGAGCTGAAGGCGGCCACTGCCGCCAACCCCGACCAGCCGGTGGTGATCGCCGCCGACCGGCGGGTAGCCTACGAGAAGGTGATGGACACCCTCAACGGCCTGCGTCAGGCCGGCATCCACAAGGTCGGACTGCAGACGCAGACCGGATCCAGCGGACGATGAACCAGGCAGCGCCGAACTTCAGCCGGAAGACGCCCGGCAAATGGCTCTCGCTGGTGCTCACCATCGCGGTGCACCTGGGCATCGTGGCCTTTCTGGTGCTCGGCGTGCGCTGGCAGAGCAGCCCGCCGGGGGCGATGGAAGTCGAGCTCGTCGCCGCGCCGCCCGCGCGCCCGGCGCCGCCTCCGCCCAAGCCCGAGCCCAAACCCGAGCCGCCCAAGCCCGAGCCGAAACCGGAACCTCCCAAACCGGAGCCGAAACCGGTACCCAAGCCCGAGCCGAAACCCGAGCCGCCCAAGCCCGCGCCCAAGCCCGACATCGCGGTGAAGGCGCCGGAGGCGAAGAAACCGCCGCCCAAGCCCGAGCCGCCGAAACCGAAGCCCGAGCCGCCGAAACCGAAGCCCGAGCCGCCGAAACCGCAGCCGAAGCCCGAGCCAAAGCCGGAGCCCAAGCCCGCGCCGAAACCGGAACCGAAACCGGAGCCGAAACCGGAACCGAAACCGGAGCCGAAACCCGCGCCGAAGCCGGAACCGAAGCCGGAGCCCAAACCCGCCCCGAAGCCGGAGCCGAAGCCCGTCGAGCCACCGCGCGACGACTACATGGCGCAGCGTCTGGCCGAGGAGGCCGAACGCGCCCAGCTCGCGCGGATGATGCGCGACGACGCCGCACGCGCCGCCGCCGCACGCATGCAGGCGGCGGGCGACGCCTATACGAACGCGATCCGCACCAAGGTTCGCGGCAATCTCGTGCGCCCGCCCGGCCTGCAGGGCAATCCGGAAGCGGTGTTCATGGTGGACCAGTTGCCGGACGGGACCGTGATCAACGTGCGCCTGAAGCGCTCCTCGGGCATTCCTGCCCTGGACGATGCCATCGAGCGGGCCATCCGGCGGTCCAGCCCGCTGCCGCTGCCCACGGCACCGGAACTTTTCGAGCGTACCCTCGAACTGAGGTTCAAGCCGCTGGAGGACTGAATACGTGATATCGTCGACCGGTTCCCGTGGCGGCCCTCGCCTGCAAGCCTGGACTTAATCCATTCGCTATAATTGCCGCCCTTGGGATCATGATCAGAACCGTTTACGCCCTTCGCCTGCTGCTTGCCGCCGCGCTCGCCGCGTTCTCCTGGGCTGCCCACGCGCAGCTTTCCATCGAGATCACGGGCGCCGGCGCCGCTCGCATTCCCGTAATCATCCCCGTCTTCGAGAACGAGGGCGCGCTGCCCCGCGGCGTGAGCGACGTGGTGCGCGCCGACCTGGAGCGCAGCGGACTCTTCAGCCTCGTCGACCTCGGACTCACCGCGCTGCCCGAGCGTACCGTGCCCGACCTGCCCTCGCTTCGCGCGCGCGGCGCCGACGCCGTCCTCACCGGCACGGTTGTGCCCCAGGCCGACGGCCGCTACGAGGTGCGCTTCCGGCTCTTCGACACCCAGAAACAGACCGAACTGGGCGCGCTCGCACTGCGCATGGCACCGGCCCAGAACCGCGCCACCGGTCATCGCATCGCCGACTTCGTCTACGAGAAGCTCACCGGACAGCCCGGCTACTTCTCGACCCGCATCGCCTACGTGGTGAAGAGCGGCAAGGACCGCTACGAGCTGCAGATCGCCGACGCCGACGGGATGAATGCCCAGACCGCGCTCGCCTCGCGCGAGCCGATCATCTCGCCGGCGTGGGCGCCGGACGGCCAGCGCCTCGCCTACGTATCCTTCGAGGCCAAGAAGCCGGTGGTCTACGTCCACACGCTCGCCACCGGCCAGCGCCACGTGGTGGCCAACTTCAAGGGATCGAACTCCGCGCCGGCCTGGGCGCCCGACGGCAAGCGCCTGGCAGTGGTGCTGACCAAGGACGGCCAGTCGCAGATGTACGTGCTCAACGCCGACGGCTCGGGCGTGCAGCGGCTCGCCAGCTCCTCGGGCATCGATACCGAGCCTGCGTGGTCGCCCGACGGCGAATGGATCTACTTCACTTCCGATCGCGGCGGCAGCCCGCAGATCTACCGTATTCCTTCTGGTGGCGGCGCGCCTCAGCGCGTGACCTTCGAAGGCGGCTACAACGTTACTCCGCGCCCCTCGCCGGACGGACGCAGCCTTGCCTACGTGACCCGCAACGACGGGCGCTTCCAGGTGGCGGTGATGGACCTCTCCTCCCGCCAGACAACGATCCTCACCGACTCGGCGCGTGACGAGTCGCCCAGCTTCGCTCCCAACGGCCGCATGATCCTCTACGCCACCGTCAGCGGTGGCCGCGGAGTTCTCGCTGCCGTTTCGTCCGACGGCCGGGTGAAGCAACGCCTATCGGTGCAGGCCGCCGACGTACGCGAGCCCTCCTGGGGCCCGCTGCCGAGGCAGTAACGCTGCTGTCCGTCCAAATTACAAGGAAAATTCCATGAAGAAGCTTGCAATCCCTGCCCTGCTGTCCGTGTTGCTCGCTGCCTGCGGCAGCACCGGCGGCCCCGAGCAGACCGCCGCCAAGGTCGAGGACCGCGCTGCCGGTTCCGGCGCTGGCGTCGCCACGGTGACCGCTCCGAGCATGGCCGGCTCGGGCATCGCCGCCCTCACCGATCCGAACAACATCCTGTCGAAGCGCAGCGTCTACTTCGACTTCGATCAGTTCGTGATCAAGCCCGAAGCCAAGCCGCTGGTCGAAGCGCATGCCAAGTTCCTGGTCGCGAACCCCCAGATGCGCATGCTGATCCAGGGCAACACCGACGAGCGCGGCAGCCGCGAGTACAACCTGGCCCTGGGCCAGAAGCGTGCCGACGCCGTGCGCCAGGCGCTGGTTTTGCTCGGTGCCAAGGAAGGCCAGATCGAGTCGGTCAGCCTGGGCGAGGAAAAGCCGCGCTGCGCCGAGCAAACCGAAGCGTGCTTCGCCCAGAACCGTCGGGGCGACATGCTCTATTCGGGCGAGTTCTGATATGAAACGATGCCTCCTGCCGCTGGCGGCGCTCGTGGCGCTGTCGTTCGCGGGGCCCAGCCGCGCGGCCCTGTTCAGCGATGACGAAGCGCGACGCCAGGCGAGCGAGTTGCGCCAGGAAGTCGCAAGCCTGCGCGAGCGGCTGGAGGCATCGGCCCGAGGCCAGCTGGATCTGGCCAACCAGAACGAGATGCTGCGCAGCGAGATCGCTCGCCTGCGCGGCCAGGTCGAGGTCCTCCTTTACGAGGTGGAGTCGCTCAAGCAGCGCCAGCGCGACTTCTACGTAGATCTCGACAACCGTATCCGCTCGCTCGAGACGAAACCCGTCGCCGAGACCGCCCCGCCCGCCGACCCTGCGGCCGAGTCGCGCGACTACGAGACGGCCCTCGGCCTCCTCAAGGAAGGCAAGTACAAGGAGGCGCTCGACGGCTTCGAGCAGTTCATCAAGCAGTATCAGCGCAGCACCTTCCTGCCGAGCGCCCATTTCTGGGCCGGCAACGCCGCCCTGCAGGCGAAGGAGGTGGCGATGGCGACCAACTACTTCAACACCGTGCTGACGAACTGGCCGGAGGACCCGGCCGCGCCCGACGCCATGCTGGGCCTCGCGAACAGCCAGCAGGCGCTGGGTGACGCCAAGTCCGCGCAGGACACCTTGAAGAAGGTGGTGGAACGCTACCCGGAGAGTTCCGCGGCGCAGGTCGCACGTCAGCGCCTGGGGCTGCGCCAGTAACCCGATGTCCATGACGCAGCAGGACACCCGCGGTACGAAGCTGCGGGTGTCCGAGATCTTTTCCTCCGTCCAGGGCGAGTCGACCCGCGTAGGCCTGCCCACGGTTTTCGTGCGCCTGACCGGCTGCCCGCTGCGCTGCGTCTGGTGCGACACCGAGTACGCCTTTCAGGGCGGCGAGACCCGCAGTCTCGGCGCCATTCTCGACGACGTCGCGGCACGCCGTTTGCACCACGTGTGCGTGACCGGCGGCGAGCCGCTCGCCCAGAAGGGCTGCCTCGCGCTGCTCACCGCGCTGTGCGACGCCGGCTACTCGGTATCGCTGGAGACCAGCGGCGCGCTCGACATCGCGGCGGTGGACCCGCGCGTGTCCTGCATCATGGACCTCAAGGCGCCCGGCTCGGGCGAGGTCGCGAAGAACCGCTGGGAGAACCTCGCGCAGCTGGACGCGAACGACGAGGTGAAGATCGTGCTGGCCGACCGCGCCGACTACGAATGGGCTCGCGAGCGGGTGGCCGAGCACCGGCTTGCCGAACGCTGCACGGTGCTCTTCTCGCCGGTGCAGGGCCGCCTCGACCCCGCGCAGCTGGCGGAGTGGATCATGGAAGACCGTCTCCCCGTCCGCTTCCAGCTCCAGCTGCACAAGATCCTGTGGAGCGACGCCCGGGGGCGCTGACCCCCTCGACCGCCAACCTGGAGCCATCGCCGTGACCGATCCGAAGCGTGCCGTCGTCCTGCTGTCCGGCGGCCTCGATTCCGCCACCTGCCTCGCCATCGCCCGCGACATGGGCTTCGAGTGCTACGCCCTGTCGGTGGCCTACGGTCAGCGCCACGCCGCCGAGCTCACCGCTTCGCGGCGCGTGGCCGAGAGCCTGGGCGCCGCCGAGCACCGCCTCGCCCGCGTCGGCCTCGGACAGTTCGGCGGCTCGGCGCTCACCGACCCGGCCATCCCCGTCCCCGTCGAGGGTACCGGCGAGGGCATCCCGGTCACCTACGTCCCGGCGCGCAACACGGTGATGCTCTCCCTCGCCCTGGCCTGGGCGGAGGTGCTGGGCGCGCGGGACATCTTCGTGGGGGTGAACGCGGTCGACTACTCCGGCTACCCCGACTGCCGCCCAGAGTTCATCCGCGCCTTCGAGACGCTTGCGAATCTCGCCACCAAGGCGGGCGTAGAAGGAAACCGCATCACGGTCCACGCGCCGCTCATCGAGCTCTCCAAGGCCGACATCATCCGCCGTGGCACGGCGCTGGGCGTCGATTACGCCCAGACGGTCTCGTGCTATCAGGCCGACGAGTCGGGCCGCGCCTGCGGCGTGTGCGACGCCTGCCGGCTGCGCCGCGCGGGCTTCGAGGCGGCCGGCATACCGGATCCGACTCCCTACCAGTAACAATCAGAAGCGTGACGGCTTGACGGTACCGGTCCCTCTTGCCTAAAATCACGGCTCTTTCCGAAACGGGTCGTTAGCTCAGCTGGTAGAGCAGCGGACTTTTAATCCGTTGGTCGCAGGTTCGAATCCTGCACGGCCTACCAAGGAACACAGGGGATAGCCGGACTTCGGTCCGGCTATTTTCTTTTGCCCCCTGCCCGCGCGTCCGGCCCCGCCCCGCCTGCGTGCCCCCGGCGCAATCGTTCGGACAACATCTCTCCCGCCAGTCCCGATACCGCAGCCGCTTCGACCGCGTCCGCAGCGTGCGCCGCGGCGACGGCACCCACCGTGCCGGGCGGTGCGGCCGCGATGCGGTGGGGCGGCCCGGGCGGCGCGTAGCGCTGCGGCTCCAGGGAGAACGCGACCAGCACCGGGGTACCGAGGGCATAGCCGATGTGCGCGGGCCCCGAGTCGGTGGTGAGCAGCAGGTCCAGGCGTTCGATCACGGCCCCGAGGGTGGCGAGACCCGTTCGGCCCACCAGGTCGACGCAGCGCCCGCCCAACTGGCGGACGAGTTCGGCCGGCTGCGGGTCGTCCGGCTCGCCCACGACGACCAGGCCGGCACCGAAGTCGTCCGTCAGCGCCCGCGCGACCTGCGCGAAGCGTGCCGCCGGCCAGCACCGGACCGCATCGCGCGCGCCGGGGTGTATCCCCACGAGCGGCCGCGCCGCCTCGCCCAGCAGGACGGCCGCCGCGCACCGATCCTCCGCCCGTATCGGAAACCAGGGTCTGGGGTCGCGCACCGGTGCGCCGAGGAAGCGCGCCAGGGCGGCCATGCGTTCGGTCTCGTGCCCGGCGTCGGGCAGAGGCAGGGCCGCGTCGAGCCGGCCGGGACCGTCGCCCGGGCGAACGAACCCGGCGGCCGCTCGAGCGCCGAGCATGAGGATGAAGGGGTTGGTGTAGACCCCGGAGCCCTGCAACTGGATCGCGAGGTCGAAGGCCTCCACCTGCATCCGCAGGAAGAAGGCCGCGGTACGACGGGCGTCGAAGAATTGCTCGGCCACGCCGGGGAAACCGGGGAAGTCGACCACCTCGTCGACGCAGTCGAGACGCTGCGCGAGCGGGTGCAGCAGCGGCAGCGTGACCAGCGAGAGCCGCGCATCGGGCAAGGCTTCGCGCAGCGCCCCGATCGCCGGCAGCGCGCACAGGAAGTCGCCGATGCGCGAGGCCTTGAGCACACATACCCGCCGCGGCGGTTCGGCGAGGCGCTGCAGCAGGCCCGGCCGGAAGGCGTCAGGCGCAGGCACCGCCCGGCTCCATGTCGAGCGCCCGCAGCAACTCGGGAAGCAGCACGAGCGCGTGCCCGTCCACCTTGCCCTGCGCGTTGAGGATGGCCGAGGGCACCTCGGCGTGGTAGGTCCCGGAGGGCACGATGGCGCAGCCGCCGTACCGCCGCATGAGCAGGTTCTGCACCACCACGTCCTCGCCGGAGTGGCAGGGCGGCAGGCGATCCCAGAAAGCGAAGCCGCCCACGCTCTCCAGCTTGGCCCGGTCGTACAGGACGCAGGCGCCGACCCACGCCACCTTGTAGGTCCGCGGGCGGGCGATGCGCAGGCGCTGCGCGACATGGAACAGGTTGGCGGCCCGATGCAGGTGGTAGCGCTCCCAGGCGGCCGACCCGGGCTCGATCGCCTCGGGGCGCACCGGCCCGTCCCAGAACTCGATCCGCTGCTGCTCGGGGCGGACGTCGTCCAGGAAGGACATGCCGGTGGGGAAAGCGCCGACGAAGCCGCAGCGCTCCGCCGCCAGGGTCTCCACCAGCGCCTCCAGCACCCAGGGCTCGAGGTACACGTCGTCATCCACGAAGAGCACGGCCGGGGCCCGCGACTGACCGAGCAGGAATTGCCGCTGCTCGGCGATGCCGCGCCGCACCGGGCGATGGTGCCAGGCCACCTGTCCGCCTCTCGATTCGATCACCGCACACAGGGTGCGCATCATCGGATGGTCGCGCAGGGGCGCAGGCGACTGGTCGGCGACGACGAGCCGGAAGTCACGCCTCCGCTGCGCGGCGAGCCCCGCCAGCGAGGCGGCCAGGGCGACCGGCCGGTCGCAGGCGGGCAGGAGCACGTCGACCGCAGCCGACGGGCGCTTCGCTGCAAGGCCTTCCGGGCGTTCGACTTCCATGGCGCTGCCGTTCGATGAAAGTGGGGGGCGGGACGGCGCCCCGTCCCATCGGGGCCCGGCCCATCCGTTCGACCGCGGAGCGGCACCCGGTTCCGTCGGGGGCGACAGGGTGCACTGCCGTGCGCGACTCGGCACCCAGGAGAAGCAATTTCCGATCACCACCCGGCGCGGCAATCGCGATATCGCTCACCGATCTCGAGAAAACAGGTCGCGCTCCAGGGGTCTGGTATAATCAAGGTCGTAGTCCGTATCCGGACTCATATCGCGATCGCGCCCGAGGGGGCGATCATCCGCCACGCGGCGCACGGGGGCTTCGGCTCCGCGCCGCTCGCGCCCACCATCCGGGGGGCGCGCCACCGCGCCATCCACCCGTTCGGCCCACCGCGCTTGCAGCGCCGATCATGCCGGCTCCGCCCGCCACGACCGGGTCGAGCTCATCTGGCACCACGCGTGCCCGGGCGGAGGCATGTACGTCCGGCCTTGTCCCATGGGAGACCGCGCCGGCACAACCGACAGGAGACCATCCTTGGCCAAGGAAGACCTTATTGAAATGCACGGTGCCGTCACCGAAGTGCTGCCCGACGGCCGCTACCGCGTCACGCTGGAAAACGGACACAATCTCATCGCCTACGCCGGCGGCAAGATGAAGAAGAACCACATCCGCATCCTCGCCGGCGACGAAGTCTCGCTGGAGCTTTCGGCCTACGACCTCACCAAGGGCCGCATCACCTACCGCCACCTGCCCGGCCGCGTGCCCGGTGCGCCGGCGGCCCGCCCGCCGCAGCGCCGTCGCCGCTAACCGGCGGGCGCACTCGACCGCCCGGCGAGGGCTGCCCGCTTCAAGGCACCCTCCGGCGGCAGCGCTGCGGACCTAGGGCGCCGCGGTCCGACCGAATTGGTAGATCGGACCGGCGTAGCGCGCGAAGAGCACCGGCTCGCCGCCGATGCGGGCGTTGCGGCCGATCACCACGATCCGGTCGCCCTTGTCGAAGGCCGCGGCAGCCTTGGGGTGCTTGGCCGTGGAGCCGAGATCGACGATCAGGGTCTGGCCCGCGTCGTTCTCCAGCTTGAGCATCTGATGCGGCTCTGTGGCGCCCTCGATCTTGACCTGCCGGGTGTCGGTTACCCGGCCGATCACAACCCGTGGGCCTTCTACCCTGGCCCCCTGGATGTCCTGGGTGGCCGTCTGGCTCCCCTGGGTGGCACCTTGCGCCGGTTGTTGTTGGGCACCGGCGCTCGGCGTCATGAGACCGGTCACCGCCAGGAACGAGACGACGAAAGCGGAACGCATCATCGAGGAGTCCTCCAAATCGGTGAATCGAAGTCGGGCCGCGCGATGCGGACCCGATCAGACGTCGAACCAGCCCTCATCGCCCACGTCGTCATAGGTGTACCAGTCGTTGTCCTCGGCCCAGCCGGCGAACTCGTCGCCCGCGGTGCCCCACTCGAAGTCTTCGTCGAACACCCCATACCGGTCCTCGCTCCACACCTCCGAGTTCCAATAGTCGTGGTCGTAGGTTTCCCACAGCCCTGTGTCGTCGAACACGTCGTCCTGCGCCAGGGTCGGCCCGCCGAATCCGAGGCCGAGGGCGAGCAGGAGCGCGAACGGTAATTTCACGAATCGCTTCATCGCATTTGTCTCCGTACTGGATGGATCGAACCCGGGCGTATCGCACAGGGCACCCGTGTGCTGCGCGATTGCAGGCGGCGTGCCCGCAGCGGCGAAAGGAGAGAGCGCCGGGCGACCGGGGGTGTGAAATCGGCGGAGACGAAGGACGGCGCAGTCGTCAGGGCAAGGCTTCGCGACGGCCTGCTGCAAGAAGTGCAACGATTTGAAAGACCTTCAGGACCGCCTCAGTCCGGAGTCGTACCGCGTTCGCGGCTCATGCGTCGCGCCGCATGAGCCGCGAGCGGCCGGGGACCTCGCCGCAGATCGAACGCCTCCGCCCGCACCGGCGGGCCGATCAGGTTGCCCTGCCCCTCGTGGCAGCCGTGGCGGCGCAGGTGCGTGAGCTGCTCCCCATGCTCCACGCCCTCGGCGATGACCTTCAGGTTCAGCGCGCGAGCGATCTCGATCACCGCCCGGGCGATGGCCTGGTCCTCGGGGTTGCGGCACAGGTCGGTGACGAAGGAGCGGTCGATCTTCAGCCGGTCCAGGGGAAAGCGCTTGAGATAGGCGAGGCTCGAGTACCCGGTGCCGAAATCGTCGATCGCCAGGGAGTAGCCCGCCGCCTTCAGCGCCGTGAGCACCTCGCGCGCAGTCGGCGCGTCTTCCATCAGGATCGACTCGGTGAGCTCGATCTCGATGAGCTCGGGTGGCACGCCGCTTTCGCGCTGGGCGGAGGCGAGGGTGGCGACCAGATCGGCCCGATAGATCTGCAGCGCCGACACGTTGATGCCCACCTGCAGCGGCGTACCGGCGTCCAGCCAGCGGCGGGCCTGGGCGAAGGCCTCGCGGATCACCCATTCGCCCAGCGGCAGGATGAGGCCGCTCTCCTCGGCCACCGGGATGAAGCGGTCCGGACCGATCGACGGGCCGTCGGACGGGTTCCAGCGCAGGAGGGCCTCGGCGCCGTAGAGACGCCCGCTGCGGAGCTTGACCTGGGGCTGGAAGACCAGTCCGAGCTCGTCGGTGCCGAGGGCGCGCCGCAGCCGGTTGTGCAGCGCCAGGCGTTCGGCCGCCTGCGCGTTCATGCGCTCGTCGAAGTAGCTGAAGGTGCTGCGGCCGCTTTCCTTGGCGTGGTACATGGCCGTGTCGGCCTTCTGCAGCAGGATGTCGAAGTCCTTGCCGTCCCCCGGAAAGACCGCCACGCCGATCGAGAACGAGGCACAGAGGACGTGGCCGTCGAGCTCGAAGGGCGTCTCCAGGCAGTCCTGGACCTTGCGCACGGCGGTGACGATCTCCTCGTCGCGCGCGATGTTCTCGAGCAGGATCACGAACTCGTCCCCGCCCTGGCGGCTGATCATGTCGGTGCCGTACAGGGCATGGCGCAGGCGGTCGGCGAGCGCAACCAGCATGGCGTCGCCGATCGGGTGACCGAGCGAATCGTTGACGCGCTTGAAGTGGTCCAGATCCAGGAACAGCAGCGCCAGGCGCGTCCCGGTATGCCGGGCGTGCTCGACCGCCTGGGCGAAACGCTCGCGCAGCACCACCCGGTTGGGCAGGCCCGTCAGCGGGTCGTGGTGCGCCAGGAACTGCACCCGCTCCTCCGCCTCCTTGCGCCGGGTGACGTCGGTGAAGGCGGCCACGTAATGGGTGATCGCCCCGGCCGCGTCGCGCACCACCGAGATCGACAGCCACTTCGGATAAACCTCGCCGCTCTTGCGCCGGTCCCAGATCTCCCCCTCCCAGCGGTCCTCGGCGAGGAGCGTCGCCCACATCGCGCGATAGAAGGCCTCGTCGTGGCGGTCGGACTTCAGTATGCGGGGATTGCGGCCGATCACGTCGGCCGCCGGGTAGCCCGTGATCCCGGTGAAGGCCCGGTTGACGCTGATGATGCGGTTGTCGGCGTCGCACACGAGAAGCGCCTCGGTGCTGTTGTCGAAGACCGTGCGGGCGAGCTCGAGCTGGCTCTGCTGGCGCTTCTGCTCGGTGATGTCGGAATAGACCCAGATCGAGCCTTCCTGCGGCGCGCGCGGATCCAGCGGCCGCCCCAGGCAGTAGCACCACACCGGCTCGCCGTCGCGCCGGCGCATCAGCACCTCGCTCTCGCAGCAGCCGTTCTCCGCCAGCTCCCGGTAGATGCCCACGCCGTGCTCGCGCCAGGCCTGAACGGACGGATAGAGGATGTCGGTCCTGCGCCCGACGAGCGCTTCGGGACCGGCGTGACCGAAGATCTCGGCCATGCGCTGGTTGCACTTCAGGATCACGCGGTCCTGGATGTAGGCGATTCCCACATGGGCGTTGTCGAAGATGGCGCGATGCTCGTCGAGCAGGGACTTCAGCTGACGCTCGGTCGCCTTGGCACGGGTAACGTCGGTGTAGGTCGTGACGAAGCCGCCGTGGGGCAGCGGCGTGCCCTTGATCTCGAGCACGGTGCCGTCGGGGCGGGTGCGCTCGAAGGCGTGCGGCTGAGGATGCCGAGCCTTGGACAACACCCCCGCGACATGCTGTGCCGGGTCGCCCGGCCCGTATTCGCCGCGCTCCGCGTTGTAGCGCACCAGCTCCTCCAGGGACGGCGGCCCGGAACGGAACAGCTCGGGAGGAAACCCGAGCAGCTGCCGAAACTGCGCGTTGTGCTCGACCACCCGGAGCCGCTCGTCCATCAGCGTGATGCCGCCCGGAAAATGGTCGATGATGCTCTTCAGGCGTGCGTGCTCGCGGCGCAGCGCGTCCTCCGAGCGCTTGCGCTCGGTGATGTCCTGCAGCGTCTCGATGGCGCCGATCAGGCGGCCGTCGTCGTCGTGGAGCGGCGCCGCGGTGAAGTAAAGCCAGGTGCCGCCCTCGCCGAGCCGCGGAAAGAAATCCTCCGCCTCGTAGCTGCCGGGGATGCTGCGCGAGGGACGGTATTTCCGCGCGTAGTAAGTGCCGATCAGCGCGTCGATTTCGCCGGAGACGACCAGGTCGGCCATCACCGGCCGCGGCTCGGGGTAGAACGGCCGCCATTGATCCGAAGTCCCCACGATATCGGCCGCCGCCATGCCCAAGACTTGTTCGCAGGCACGGTTCCAGTACCGGACGCGATGCGCGCAATCGATGATGAAAGTGGGAACTGGAGAGCCGTTGACCAGTTCGCCGATGCCCATTCGAAGCGATGTATCCATGGGTCTCGTATATGGCGCCATCGCCCCGGCGGAGCGATCGGAAGGGGACCATGATAGACCCTGCCGCCTTACGCGGCGCTTGCAGCCGCGGAATCGGTAACCCAGGTGCGCCCCTTCTTGACGGGCTCGATACGCCCCGGTAAAGTCTCGCCTCTTTGCTTTCCGCGGCTCGCATCGTTTGAGCCGAATCCGGTTCAACCGGAGGAAACAGCAGGATCGGGGGTATAGCTCAGTTGGTAGAGCAGCTGACTCTTAATCAGTAGGTCCTAGGTTCGAGTCCTAGTGCCCCCACCAAGGAATTCGAGGGCTTGTCCGAAAGGACAAGCCCTTTTTCGCTTTCGGCGGTCCAGCAGCGGCAGGATGCGCCGATCGCCCAAGCCGCGTGACCACCGAAGTCGTAGGGCGCGACGCTCAGTGTCCGGGCGCGGTGTGCCGGCGAACCCACTCGGCGAAAGCTTCGTCCTCGATCCGATAGTCGCCGACGGCAAGTCGGGTCACCACGTTGTCCGCCTGCAGCCGCCGCAGCGCGTGGGACGTGGTGTTCTTCGTGGCGGGCTTGCCGAGGATCTGCGACAGCTTCGCAAGGCTGGCCACGCCATGCAGGTCGACTTCCCCGCGCGCGAGCAGCGTGAGGATCCCCTGGTCGGCCGGATTCATTTCGTTCCACTGCTTGAGGAAGTGTTCGTCCGAGAAGACGGAGGCTTTCGTATGGGCCAGCGCGGCCTCGGCGCCCTGCGGCTGGTACAGCATGTATCGCTCGACGAAGCGCTTGAAGAACTCGGGCGTACGATGCAGCTCGTCGAAAGCGCGCTTGCCCTGTTCGAGCGTCAGCGGGTTTCGGGCCATGGTATTCATGAGCCGGACGGTGAAGGCCACGAACTCGTCCCCCAGGAGCGGGAAGGGCTCGAGCGCGGCCCAGTTGTAGAAGGGCTCGGACGCGCGCGCGAACATCTCGCGGAGCGTCGTCTCCGAGCTGCCGGCGAAGATCACCTTGATGCGGTCCTTGCGAATGTCGAGCGCGGCACGAAGCGCATGGGCGAAGTTGCTGTGGGCCGCGTGCGCGAGCACCTGTGCCTCGTCGATCACCAGCAGGAGCGGCTTCTTCTGCTTGTCGAGCTGCTTGAGCACCTCGTGCAGGCTCAGGGCACTGTCGGGCGGCGCCGAGCCCAACTCGGCCTCGAGCGAGCCCTCCGCTGCGCCGGGAATCTTTGCGCTCGCCTTGAGCTTCTTCACCGGCCTGCGAAGCCTGGCGAACACCGCGCCCACCCCGTGCGGCTCGATCGCCTCCGCCAGCGCGGACACCAGCGCGGCATCGGGGGAGGAGCGATCGTCCCATAGGTTCGTATAGGCCACGAGGTAGCCGTGCTCGACCGCCGCCGGCAGCAGGTCTCGACGCAGGAACTCCGTCTTTCCCATGCGCCGGCGCGCAAACAGGCCGCGGGCCGAGGACAGCTTCAGGTCGAAGGCCTTCAGATAGGCCTCGGCAAGCTCCGGACGGGCGAAATGCCAAGGGTCGCGTTCGAGGGCATCAAGCGGCATCGTCATAAGCGAGAAGTATCAAACTAGTCGATACCTTATGATACCGACGGTCGCCGACGGACTGAAATGCGTCGTTCCCCTCGCAACCCGAACTGGGCAGGGCCATATATCGGCATCTGTTAATATTCGATCCCCGCTCCACCGCCCGGACCACCCCATGAAGATCGCCGCCCCCACCCGAACCACTCTGTGCAACGAAGTGAAGCTGATGCTCGCCGAGTTGCCCTTCGACGGCGCCAGCGTGCTGGAGCTCGGGTGCGGCAAGGCCGAGAAGACCCGCACCCTGGCCGGGACCGGGCGGGTGAAGGAAGTCCTGGCGCTGGAAGTGGACGACATTCAGCACGCCCGCAACCTGCTGATCACCGACCTGCCCCAGGTGCGCTTCCGCCGGGGCGGCGCCGAGGCGATTCCCGCCGACGACGCCAGCTTCGACATCGTGCTGATGTTCAAGTCGCTGCATCACGTTCCCATGGAGCACATGGACCGGGCGCTCACCGAGATCGCCCGCGTGCTCAAGCCGGGCGGCCTGGCGTGGATCTCCGAGCCGGTCTATGCGGGGGACTTCAACGAGATCCTGCGGCTGTTCCACGACGAGAAACTGGTGCGCGAAGCGGCCTTCGCCGCGGTGTGCAAGGCGGTGGACGACGGCCGCCTGGCGCTGGAGAAGCAGCTCTTCTTCGACACCCGCAGCCACTTCGACGACTTCGAGCAGTTCGACGCGCGCATGATCCGCGTCACCCACACCGACCACCGGCTCTCGCCGGAGCTGTACGGCGCGGTGCGGGAGAAGTTCATGGCCCACATGACACCCGACGGCGCCACCTTCCTCAATCCCCAGCGCGTGGACCTGCTGCGCAAGCCGGCCTGAAGGGCGGCACCGGCGCTCAGGGCTTCGGCCGGCGCAGCGACGCCGCGCTGACCTGGCGCGTGCGGTAGCGGCCGTAGACCTCCAGCGAGCCTTCCGCCCCGAGGTGGGTGATGGTGCGCGACACCGTCTCCACCGACAGATCGGTGATGTCGGCGATGTCACGCAGCCGCGGCAGCGCCAACCGGACCGCGCGGCGGCCGTCGGCGACGCGTGCGCTCATGAACGCGAGCAGGCGCCGTATCCGCTCCCCCGCGGTGCCGCTGCGCAGCGACAGGATCTGCGCCATGCGGCGCTCCGCGGTGGCGAGCATGCCGAGCAGGGTTTCGCCGCTCGGTTGCTCGTGGCCAGCGAGCCACGGCTCGATCTCGCAGGCCGAGAGCGCCAGCGCGGTGAAGCTGTAGCGGCCGAAGAGCAGCGTCTCCGCGCCGATCACGTCGCCCGGCAGGGCGAGCCCCGCGAACTGTCGGCCCTCGGGACCAGCCTCGTCGAGGCGGACGGTGCCAGCCACCACCCGCCAGGCCGGTCCCTCGGTCCCGGCCGCGTAGATCTCGCCTCCGCGCGCGATACATCGGTTGGCGCTTGCTCCAGGATCGTCCTTCATTTCGGTCCCCTTGCGCCGAACGGGCGCCGTGCCGGTGCGAACTGCGCCGGCACGGCGCTGCCGGCTCAGTGCTTCGGCATGTGCCCGCCGGTGCTCGTCTTGAGCGGACGCACCGGTGCGGCGATCTCGATCGTCTCGCGCTTGCCGTCCTTGCCCTCGACCTCCAGGGTCAGCGGCACGGTGTCGCCCTCCTTCACCTGCCCCTTGAGGTCGATCAGCATCACGTGCCAGCCGCCCGGCTTGAGTTCGACTTCCTTGCCGGCGGGCAGGTCCAGGCCGGGCAGGGCCCGCATCTTCATCACCTCGCCCTCCATCACCATCTCGTGGATCTCGACCACGCCGGCCACCGGCGAGCGGGCCGCGACGACCCGCACGTCGTCCGAGGCCGTGAGCCGCATGAAGGCGCCGGTCGCTTTCTGATGCGGCACGGTGGCCCGCACCCAGGGATCCTTCACCGCGACCTCGGCAAGCGCGGCCGACGAGACGACGAGGGCGAGGAGGGAGACGAGAGACTTGAGTTTCATGGTTTGCTCCTTGAAGTATGGATCAGAGTTCTTGCAGCAGGGCGAGCATGTCGGCGGCGATGGATTCGGCCGTGCTCTGGTACGACACGGCCAGCCGCAGCCGGCCTTGCGGATCGAAGACGTAGCTGGTGGCGGTATGGTCCATGGTGTAGGAATTGCCGGTCGGGACCTTGCGGTAGAACACCCGGAAATGGTCGGCGAGCGTCCGCGTGTCTTCGACCGTCGTGTAGAGCCCCAGGAAGGCGGGATCGAAGGCGGCGGTGTAGCTCCCGAGCACCTCCGGCAGGTCACGCTCCGGGTCCACGGTGACGAAGATCACCTGCAGGTGCGCGGCCTGCTCGCCGAGCAGGCGCCGGACCTCCGCGGCGCGGGAGAGTGCCGTGGGGCAGATGTCCGGACACTGGGTGAAGCCGAAGAACATCATCACCACCTTGCCCCGGAAGTCGGCCAGGGTACGGGTGTTCCCGTCCGGGTCGAGCAGCCGGAAATCGCGCCCGTAGCTCGCGCCCGTGACGTCGGTGTTCCTGAAGCCCGGCGATCCGGAGTCGCATCCGGCGAGGGAAAGTGTCAGCAGCAGCGCCGCCGTCAGGCGCACGGCCAGGCGGGCGGCAGATCGTGACGAGGGCATGAAAGCCTCCTGTAACGCGTGATGCGGTACGCGCGCCGCGCGAAACGCGGGCGGGCGTGCTGAGCGAAGGTCAGGAGGCGAGCGGCGGTGCGCGCGGGTGGGCGACGGCCCAGGCGAAGAGCGGGCGGGGTGCGGTGTGGAATAGGACGGGCTGCAGCAGCTGCGGCCCGTCCACCGCGAAGACGGGCGCGACCGACGGCGGCAGGGCGAAGGATCCGGCGTGGGTGCAGCAGTAGGGGCAATGCCCGCTCATCAGGCCGGAGTCGCCCTGGGACGGCTCTCCACCGTCTTCATCCACCGCGATCCAGATCATGCCGGCGGTGGTGCACACTTCCAGCCAGCGGGCGCCGCCCTCGCCGAAGGCCGACATCGCCTGGCTCACCGCCGGGGCGAGCGCGCCGAGGAGGATCGCGAAGGTCGCGATCCAGGCGGTGAGGCGCTGACGGAAACTGCGGCGTGGCATCGATTCGGGCGGGTCCGGTTCGGCGATCAACGGCAACTGGCGGGGATTCTAGCCCGAATCGACCGATTCGTTTTGATCGAGATCATCCGGGCGGAGCCGCTACCGGCCGCGAGTCAGCCCGCCGCCGGCGGCTTCACCAGCGTCACCGGGATGCGCGAGCGCTTGAGGACCTCCTCGGCGATCGAGCCCAGCAGCAGATGCAAGAGACCCGTGTGCCCGTGCGTACTCATCACGATCTTGTCGAAGCCGCGCTCGCTCGCCAAGCGGAGGATGGTGTCGGCCACGTGCCCGACGGCGATGTGGTGGGGTGTAGGGCAGGCCGGCCGCCTCGAGCAGGCGCCGTGTGCCGGCGAGCGCCTCGAGCCCCTCCGCCCGGTGGTAGTCGTCGAGTTGCTCGGGGGTGACGAAAGCCCGCGCATGGCCGTCGATCGGGATCTGCACGTTGAGCAGATGGATGTCCAGCCTGCCCTCGCTTTCGCGCAGCTTCGCCAGGTGATCGACCACCAGGTTGGCATGCTCCGAGCCGTCGACCGGTACGAGTATCTTCAGCATGGTCTTCTCCGTCGGCCTCCTCACTGGCCCGGCGTCGAGGCGTCGCCCGGGCTCTCCACCGCCAGCTCGACCAGCGGCTCTTCCGTGGGCCGAGTGCGCCGGGCGATCCAGGTGCCGAACGCGACCACGTTGTCGAGGCTCATCACCGCGTCGGCGATCACGATGGTCTTGATGGTCCCCAGGAGATGGGTCGAGCCCTCGACGTTGCCGTGGCCGCCCTCCTCCTCCGGCTGCATCAGCTTGATGCCTATCCACAGCAGGAGCAGCGCGCCGACCACCTTCAGGAAGGGCAGCTCCAGGCGTTGCAGGGCAAAGAAGATCAGCACCACGCGCAGTCCGATCGCGCCCGCGACACCCCACAGGATGCCCCGACAGCGCGGGACGATACGGAGAATGGGTTTCGACGTGCTTTCCGGGCAGGGCCCGCCCGGCAAGGGCCGCGTCACTGCCTGGGCGCGATTGCGGCCACCTTCATTCCGGGAGGGGTTTGCGCGCCAGCGGCGCCAGGGCCGGTCCCTCGATGACCCGCCCCTCCACGTCGAAGCGGCTGCCGTGGCAGGGGCAGTCCCAGGTCCGTTCGGCGCCGTTCCAGTGGACCATGCACTTCATGTGGGTGCAGACCGGCGACAGCGCCGAGAGCGTGCCCGATTCGTCGCGATGGACCGCGAGTTTTTGCCCGTCGACCTCGACGAGCGCGCCGCCGCCGACCGGGATGCCGTCCAGCGCCGTCTGCGGACGGGTGGTGTAGTCGCGGATGAACGATTTGGCGACCGACAGGTTCTCCTCCAGCGCCCCCTTGGCCGCCTTCATGGGGAGGAGGCGGTTGGCGCGGTAGAGATGGGCCCAGCGGTTGTCTCGGCCCAGGATGCGGTCGGCGATGACGGTCGCCGCCAGCGTGCCCCAGGTAAGGCCATTGGTGCCGAAGCCGGTGGCGATGTGCACCTCCGATCCGTGGCTCGCCCCGATGTAGGGCAGCCCGTCGGCCGGGTGGTAATGCTGCGCGGACCACCGGAAGTCCACCGTCCCCACGTCGAACTTGCGGCGCGCGAAGCCTTCGAGGCGCGCGAAGGCATCGGCGGCGTCGTGCTGGCCGGTCTTGTGGTCCTCGCCCACCAGGATCAGATAGTGGTCGTTCCCCGCGCGCAGGCTACGCACCGAGTGGCGGTAGTCGCCCATGCCCCAGAAGATTCCGTCCGGGTAGTTGCCACTGGCGAGCCTTAGCCCGATGCCGTACTCGCGCCGCGGGACCATCTCCGCCTGCACCAGGTAGATCCCTTTCGGCGTATGGGTGGCCAGGACGATGTCGCGGGCACGGATCGATCCCTGGGCGGTATGCACCGAGTGCATCTTCTCGTCGATGGCGACCGCGGGAGACTGCTCGAAGATGCGGCACTGCGGCGAGGCGATCTGCTGCGCCAGGCGCTGCACGTAGGCGAGCGGGTGGATCTGCGCCTGGTTGTCGAGGATCAGGGCGCGCAGGCTCGGCACCGGCGTCGCCCCTTCTTCCAGGCGCGCCGCCAGGCCCAGCTGGAGTGCCGCCTCGTACTCCTTTTCCACCACCTCGATCTGTGCGGGGGCGGTCGCATACAGATACAGCGGGCAGCGCGAGAAGCCGCAGTCGCCCAGCCGCCCCGCGACACGCTCCACCAGCGCCATCGCCTCGCGGCGCGAATCGGCCACCTCGCCCATGACCGAGCGGTCCCAGCGCTCGCCGATCGTGTAGAGCTGCTCGCTCAACACCTCGTAAAGATTGCCGGTGGAGTTGCCGGTCGAGCCCTCGCCGATGCGGCGCGCCTCGACGAGCACCACCGACCTGCCCGCCTCGGCGAGCAGCATGGCCAGCGTGACGCCGGTGATGCCACCCCCGATGATGGCCACGTCGGCCGCTACCCGCCCCTGCAGCGGGGGAAACACGGTCTCGCCCGCGGTGCCTTGCCAAATCGATGCAGTGTGCATTGCCCGTCCTCCATGCCGTGTGCCCATCGTCCGGGCCCGGATGTAAGCAATCCGGGTTCCGTACCCGGTGCATGGACGAACATATGGACAAGGGGAGGGCATGGCCCTCCCCTTGTTTGCTGCCCCGGTGTTCGGCGCCCGAGGGCGCCTTACCCGGCCTCCCTCACTGCACCCGCAGGATCCCCCAGCGCCCGGACAGGTTGCCGAAAGAGGCGACGTCGCGGTACAGGTAGTCACCCGGCACCGCGTTGGCGCCGCCGGCGCTGCTCAGCACGAAGTCGAAGTGCCCGGCCGGCAGGATGCTCTCCTGCCCGCCCAACCACATCCCGAGCGGGTTGTGGCCGATCCTCACCGACCCCACGCCCGGGTCCTGCATCGGGAAGCCGTCGGCATCCACGTTCTGGGCGAGGTAGGGATCGCGCTGCCACACATGGCCGTGCAACCCGAAGGTGCCGCCTCGGCTGCCGCCCGAGGCCTGGCCGACATGGACCCGGAAGGGCTGGCCGCGACCGACGGTAAACACCGGGGTCACCGGATCGCCGCCCACCAGCGCGTTGCTGTAGGCCATATGGGCGTTGGGCACATCGGCGAAGCCGTGCCCGTCGGCGTGGCCGAAGGGGGCGTCGGGCGCCTTGCCGAAGCGGAACCACAGGGGTTCGGCCCGGTAGTTGACCGCCATGCCCGAGTTGTCCTTCGGATCGGCCGGCACGCCGAAGCCTTCGGTCGCGATGTTCTCTACCGGCTGTCCGTCGGCCCAGCGCATGTTGAGACCCTTCTGCCACTGCTGCATGAAGTCGCGATACGACGCCTGGCCGGGAGCCTGCACCGTGGCCGCAGCGCGCATGGTCGCGTCCGTGGCCCAGGTGGCGCCTTGCGGCAGCACCACCATCGCTCCGGTCATGCCCTTCTGCACCTGCTTCACCAGGTCGGCCGGCAACAGGTTGAACCCGCCGAGCTCGATCGGAGTGGCGATGATCGACTCCTGGTTGCGCCCGAGATTGCCGGTGACCGGCGCGTCGTGCGCGCGCTCCAGGATGCCCGCGTAGTAGGTGTAGACCCGCGACGGGTACTCCTTGTTGGCCTTCGTCCGAGGTGGAACGGTCTGCACCGGGTTGATCCCCACGTTCATGCCGTCGGACTGGGTCATGTCGTACTCGAGCAGCTGCGGACGCAGGCCGACGTGGCTGGACGGACGCATCAGGTTGTTGTTGAAGCTGGTGGTACCCTGAGCGCCGTTGCGGTCGCGGATGACGATCGGCTGCATCAGCACGTACGACGGCAGGTCCGGCATCACCTCGGGCAGCCGGTTCTGCAGCGTGATCTGGATGCAGTCTCCCGCCGCCGCATGCAGCACCAGCGGCTCGATCGGGGCGTTGGCATTGAGCTTGCCGCCGCGACCGAAGTCGGAGGTCCGGACGTACATCACCGCGGTCGGGTCGTGCAGCGGCCCCGCGTGCCCGCCGAAGCTGACCACGTTGCCCTCCTCGTCGAGCGCCTGGCCGGCCGGGATCTCCGTCGCGCGCGGGTTGAACACCAGCGTGCCGCCCTTGGTGTTGAGCGGGCCACCCACGTGCTTGCCGGCCGCATCCGACTGGCCGATGGTCACGCCAAGCGGGTTGGTGAGGACGTCGTTGGCGAGCACCGCGGCGATCTCGTAGGTGCGCACCGGCGCATCCTTCGGGCACACCCCGTTGAAAGCCGCCGCGTTCTTGTTCGCGACCGGGCGCGGGTTGTTGGGCAGGGCGAAGAGGTCCGTGCGCGGCTCGCCGTAGTTGCGCATCAGGCCCCAGGCGCCGTTCCAGTAGCCCTCGATGGAGGCGTCGATGGCATACAGATAGTCGGCAGTCTGCGACTCCGCGCCGGCATTGAGCACCACCTGTGTCTCGAAGGTGAACTGCTCGGAGACTCCGGCCTCCTGGGCGCTACGCCAGCCCGAGTTGGGCGCGCGGCCGAAGCTGCTGCCGCCCTGCAGCCATTTCA